>NZ_JCALCK010000030.1:0-9286 GCF_059812285.1 Mycobacterium sp. NGS62
GCATCGACATCGAAACCGCAGGAGAGGCCGCTACGGCGCTGACGCGCCGCACGGCAACAAACAGGTCCGGGCAGATTCATGGCCGCCTGCGGGCACTTTCGTGTCCGCCGGTGGGCAGTTCTTATTGGCCGCTACTGGGCATTTTCATGTCCGCCAGTGGGCAGTTTTTCATGTCCGCCGACAGGTCCGGCTAGCGAGACGGGAAGGTGTACGCGAGGAACCAGCGGCTGAACGCCTCTCAAGACGAAAACACCAGCTCCAACCTGGCGGATGTGGGCTGGGCAGCGACGCGCACCCGCCCTGAGGGCGGGGAACTCGTGGGCCGGTTGATGTCGCCGGTTCGGAGGTCACGGTGAAGGTCTGCGGCGTAGCCGTGACGAGGTCGCAGGGGCATAGTTGGGCACCTCACCCGTCGATCGGTTGACAGTGAACACGGGAACTACCGCGCCGGTCCCCAGCCCGATCCGGCAGCCCGTCGGGCGGGAGGGGAAGGCAGTCGTCGGCTGATGCCGGGGTGGTGGGGCGGAGGAGCCGTAGTAGTCCGAGGCCGGGAAAGCCGGCCACATGGCGAAGGGCTCCAGCGGGTTCGCGGCAAGTACGCAGACTGTGGAGGTCACTTGTGAATACGAGTGCTTCGTGGCCCGATCCGGACACGGCGGAGCTGCGAGTACGCAGGATGCAGCGCAAGCTGCACCATTGGGCGGTTGATGCAACCGACCGCTGTTTCGATGATTTGTACAACCTCGTTTATGACCCGGACTTTCTCACCGTCGCGTGGGAGCGGGTGCGGACGAACAAGGGTGCGCGTTCTGCTGGAACCGATGGGATCGCACCGCGGTCTCTTGGTCCAGTGGAGGCGGCCGGACTGCTTCAGCGGCTCCGTCAGGAGCTCAAGGAGCGGAAGTTTCGACCGGACCCGGTGCGGGAGGTGACGATCCCGAAGGCGAACGGCAAGCTCCGCCGCCTGGGTATCGGGACGGATGTTTCATACTGCCCCTCCTGCAATCGCGAGTTGGGATGTTCTGACTGGTGATGGATGGTGACTACGCCGCCACCGTGGGGATCGACAACGGCCGCTGCTCGCTCGTGCCAGGCTTGGGAATCCACACCCGGCGCGTCGGCATCGGCCGATACGTCCCGTCCCGCAACTCGACGGCCAACTCGCCCAGCAGCCGGTCAATGCCGTACTCCTGTTCGATCTGGTCCAACGTGGTCTTATCGATGCCCGGTGCGCCGTTGTTGGCACGCACCGCAACCCACGCACGCCACAGAACGTCTCTGCGATAGACCTTGTCCCGCAACGCATGAAACCGCCGCCCGGGATCGGCCTTGGCCGCCCGGTAAAGCGCATGCTGCAGGGCACGAACCGGATCCGCAGGCACGGATCCCAACGCGGCGGAACTAGCCGAAACGGCACTCACCGGGCACCTCCACTACACGCACTACGCATCGACGAAGCAGCGGTCCTTCCCTCACCGGCGGTTGTGTTGTCCGCTCGGCTCAGCCAGTACTACGACCGCCTCCGACGCCCACCCGGCTGACAGCTCACTTCCCAGGTTCACTGGTTATAAAGCGCCGCGCTCCGGCAACACCATCCGCAGGTCACCGGGCCGGGGAGGGCCTCACCAGTTCCCGTCGCCACTATCCGAACGTTCCACGCCCCATACGCCGGGGAGTCCTTCAGCGCCTGCACATTCAGGTCTTCAGCGCCTTCCGTGGCCTTCACCCTGATTTCGGGGGCTCGGCACTCCCTGCATCCGCCCAAACGGGCGGACCTCTAACGACGCCGCAGGCTTCGCGTAATGCTGCGGACCGCTCGGTCGCTCCCCCTTGAAGGGCTTTCGACACTGGGCTTCGACCCGGCCCGTTTCCAGACCAAACCGCCAGTCTGCTACCGGGCCTCCTGACAGTTACCCGGACCGGACTTCCACCGGCAAGCGACGACGAGCTTACGACCAAAGATCACCTACACAAGCTCACCTCCGGTCTGCTGGTCGCGCGAAAAATCCGGGCTAACGTTTGCGGATAACTTAGCAAAATGTTAGTCAACTCTTAGGCGTGTCCACGCACGCCACACGGAGTGGATGCCCTGATGTCTCGCATGCTTCGGTGCGCGCGCAGCGACGGCTGACGATGACGGCCACCGCGTTCGCCACCGGCGCCGCTCCAGTGCACCAGCCAGCGCCTTCGGACGTCATTTCTGTTGTGCAGGTGCACGACGTCGCGCTGGCCAGCTTGGACTCCACGCAGTTCATCACATCCGTGGAGCTTGGCCTCGTCAACATCGTGCGCGACCTGGCGCGTGTGACGGGTTTCAATGAGCTGACTATCCCGGAGGCCGTCAAGGGCTTCGGGCTGGGCAGCCTGACACCGAATGAATTGTTGTCCTCTACCGGGCTCGGCCACGTGACATTGGTCCAGCTGAACCAGGTGACGGGCCTGTTCGGCCTGAACCAGAACCCGGTGCCGGTGTTGTTGGCCACCTTGGGATTAAGTGAAGACACGAACTTGAGCCAGTTTGCCAGCAGCTTGCCGCTCGGCCACCAGCCGTTGTCCGACGTTTACAACCTGCCCTGGGCATCACACCTAGCCCAAGGGGTTGAGGCCAACCTCCCTGTTCGGCACCATCAGACCGCGAATCAACGCGACTTTTTCAGGTCTTGGTAGCTAAGCTAGCCTAGAGCCAGCGTACCTGTGCGCGAGGTGCCTGGCGTGGCGTGCTGCCGATTTCCGCAGTGGCCTTATGCCTATGGATTAGAATGTAAAGGTGTCGATGAAAATGGCTGCTCGGGGTGTCCGTGCCGGGCGACAACTGCTACCGAAGTTGACCGGCGATGCCCGAACCGACCGTTGGCGTGAACATCGAGCTGCTGTGCGGGTCGATCTGATAGAGGCAATGCTTCGCGCCATCGACGAGCACGGCCCTGACCTGTCTATCGACGATGTCGTAAAGACCGCCGGGGTCCCTAGGCCGAAGCTGTATCGGTTCTTCGCCGACAAGGACGCCTTGTTCGCCGCTGCCGGCGAGCGAGTGCAGGAGATGATCATCGAGCAAGTCGTGCCGCAATTCGATGCCGCCCGCACGGCGCTGGAACTGGTCAGCTCACCGGTGGCCGCGTACGTCAGCCTTGTCGACGAGCGGCCCAACCTCTTTCGTTTCCTCGTGAACTCACATTTCAGGGACGGGCGTTCGCCAGCCGATTTGGTCGAGAGTGGCAGGCCGCTCTCGGACGCCACGGTGGATGTTTGGTCTGCCGCTATCCAGGCGCGTGGTGGCAAGGCCGCCAACTTTGAATATGTTGTGGATGCTGCTCTGGGAGCGGTGGGGCTTGGCGTGCTGCGCTGGCTGAATGCCCCGACGACCAGCAAGGATGCCCTTGTCGAAGAGCTGACCGCTTTTCTGTGGGGCGCTTTTTCGGCGGTTGCGGCGGCGCGCGGGGTAAACCTCGATCCCGACACGACGCTGGAAGCACTGGCCGAAGCCAACTGAGCGGCCGTTTTCCCAGGTTGGGCGGCGGGCGGTATCGATATGCCGGACCGCGTCGTAGTTGCCGTAGTTATTCGAACGGCGGCGTAGTGGCTTGAGGTCGCGTCTGCTTTCGTTATCTCCACGTCAATCGGTATCTGCGCGTCAACGCGGACCGGAGTCTTGCGCACCCTATCGGCCCGCAGTAGCGTGACGCTACGGATCGGGTACACTCAGTACCAGGAACTAGATGTTCGAGGAAGGGCTGTTAGTCATGACGAGCGACCACACCGGGCAAAGGGCCGTGACCGTTGCGAATGCGGCGAGCCCTGGATCCCGCTATCCGAAGACCCGGCGGATAAACTTCCCGTTTGGCGACGGCGACACACACGGCAAGTACTTCGTCAACGACGACATCGTGTTTAGCCACTTTGTGGCGAACCTATCGGGTGCTTTCCCGCCGGGGGAGGAGTTGTTCATTCGGTCGGTGCGCCGGTTCTCGGACGAGGTCACGGATCCCGCGTTGAAGAAGCGGGTGGCCGGATTCATCGGTCAGGAATCGGTCCACGGGCAGCAACATCGCCAGTTGAACGAGAAGATCATTGAGATGGGCTACCCGATCGCCTGGTGGGATTCGAAGAGGTTTAACGACTGGGTCAAACGTGTGGAGGAGTGGCTGCCCGCCCGGATTCCGCTGGCCGTGACAGCAGCCGCAGAACATTTCACCGCCGTACTGGCTGAACGCACCCTGGGCGACGAGGAGATCCAGGCGATCCCGGGCGAGCTGCAGGTATGGAACGTGCTGAACTGGCATGCGGTGGAGGAACTTGAGCACAAGTCGGTTGCATTCGATGTATTCCGCACGGTGGCGGGAGGTACGGAGCGGACGCGCAGGCGGGTGATGGCGGTGATGATCCCCCTTCTGCTTCTCCTCATAACCATCACGTTGGTGAACTCGGTCGCGCACGACCGGGATGGGCGTCGTCAGCCGCGACGGGTGGTTCGGGAGGCCTATCGGCTCTACCGTGGCCCTATATTCCGGGGTTTGATCCCAGACCTCGCGAAATACCTGCGACCGGGATTTCATCCTGACGACATCGACACGAACGCGTTGCTGGAGCGCTGGCAAGAGGAACTCTTCGGCACCGACGGAGAACTCGTCGGCTACCTGAAGTGATCGACGAACACCTTCAAAAGAGATTGCCATGGAAGCTAGTCAGGCAGTGGCTGTGAAACACGGAACAGCTACAGAGAAAGTGGCCCAGAGCGCGTATCCGAAAGTTCGGCGGATTGGGTTTTGGTTCGGCGACCCCCAGCCGATGAAACACCATTTCGTTGAGGGCGATATCGTGTTCAGTCACCTTGTGGCGTTGCTATCCGGCGTGTTTCCGCCGGGTGAGGAGTTGTTTATCAGGTCGGTTCGGCGCTTTGCCGACCAGGTGACCGATCCGGTGCTGAAGAAGCGGGTAGCCGGATTCATTGGCCAAGAGTCGGTGCACGGGCAGGAACACCGCCGGCTCAACGAGAAGCTGATCGAGATGGGCTACCCGTTTGTCCGGCTGTTTATGTTTGACCGCGACAGCCGCCGGGAGCGGTTGATCGTGCGGATCGAGAACTTGCTGCCCGCGCGGGTACCTCTGGCGATCACGGCGGCGGCCGAGCACTACACCGCGACGCTGGCTGAGCGGATGCTGGGCGAGGAGATACAAAAAATCCCTGGCGATCCCGAGGTGCGAAACCTGCTCAACTGGCACGCGGTGGAAGAGCTGGAACACAAGTCGGTGGCGTTCGACGTCTACCGGGCTGTCGGTGGGTCGGAATGGCTTCGGATCGGGGTGATGACGGTCCTGTACGTCCTGACGATCCCGGTGGTAACGGTCGGGGTGTTGTTGTCAATCGCAACGGACTCCAAGGGATGGCGTCCGATCAAAGTGGCGCGTCAAACGCGCGCGCTGTTCCGCGGCCCGCTGGTGCAGGGGCTGATGGCCGATGTGCGCGTGTACCTGAAGCCGGGCTTCCATCCCGAGGATGTCGACACGACCGCGCTAGTGCAGCAGTGGCGGCAGGAGCTGTTCGGCGACGACGGTACCCTCGTCGGCCACCTCAAGTAGCAGGAAGGCAACAGGTTCAAGTTGAGTACAACGATCGACATCGAGCAGTTACCCACCGCCGAACGTGTCACTCCCGACCATGAAGTCGTCGTCGTCGGAGCTGGATTCGGCGGTATCGGTACTGGTATCGCCCTGCAACGCAGAGGTATTCACGACTTCGTGATCGTCGACAAGTGGGATCAGGTAGGCGGTACCTGGCATGCGAACACGTATCCGGGTGTGGCGGTCGATATTCCCTCGTTTGTCTACAGCTTTTCCTACGAGCAGCGTGGTGATTGGTCGCGGATCTTCGCTCCGGGTGACGAGCTTCGCGATTACGCCAGCGACCTTGTGGACAAGTACGGCCTGCGTGAGAAGCTGCGGCTGAACACCACGATCACTTCGGCGGTGTTCGATGAACGCAATAGCCTATGGCGATTGACCACCGACGCTGACCAGGAGATCACCGGCCGATATGTCGTCATGGCGGTCGGTGGCCTGGAGCACCCGAAGATGCCCGATATCGCGGGTCTCGACGAGTTCGGGGGTGTGCTCATGCACACCGCGCTGTGGGATCATGACGTGGCGCTGGTGGGCAAGCGCGTCGCAGTGATCGGCACGGGCGCGACGGCGCTGCAGGTCCTCCCGTCCATTGTCGACGAAGTGGAACATTTGACCGTCTTCCAGCGGACACCGATCTGGGTGTTCCCCAAACCTGACAGGCAGATCGCGTCCGCCGGGCGCTGGATTCTGGGGCGTAAGCGAATCCGTTCGGCTATCCGCATGGTGGGCACTGTCGCCACCGAGATCGCGATGGCCGGGATGTGGGCTGGCCCGCGGTGGCTGACGAACGGAAGCCGCCGGATGCTTGAGGTACCTACTCGGCGGTGGATGCGCAGGCAGATCGATGACCCAGTCATTCGGGAAAAGCTGATCCCACGCTACGGGCTGGGCTGCAAGCGCCCGTCGATGTCAAACGACTACTTGCGTACCTTCAACCGCGACGACGTCAGCCTGATCACCGATGCCATTGAGTGCATCACCAAAAGGGGGGTGCGGACAGCCGACGGTGTGGAACACGAGATCGACGTGTTGATCTGCGCGACCGGGTTCAAGCTGTGGGACACGGGTGCGGTGCCTCCCTTCCTCGTCATCGGGAGGGACGGCCTCGATCTCGGGCAGTTCTGGGACGAGCAGAGATACCAGTCGTATCAAGGCGTTTCGGTTCCCGGGTTTCCGAACATGTTCTCCATCACCGGGCCGTACGGATTCGTGCTTGGCTCGTACTTGTGGATGATCGAAGCAACATCGGCTCATCTGAGCCGTGCCATAGCCGAGGCGAAGCGCCGCGGTGCGACGGTCTGCGAGGTTCGTCAGGAAGTCCACGTCGAGTATTTCCGGAAATGCCTGACGCGCCAAGAGAAGAACTTCCTGTTCACCCCGACGTGTGCGGGTTCGAACACCTACTACATCAACAGCCAGGGCGATTCACCGTTTCGGCCGTCGACGCACGGCGAAATGTACTGGCAAAACCGCCATTACGACCTTGATGTCTACCGATACAGTACAGGGGCTACGGTTCCGGACGCGGTCGCGGCCACGACGAAGGAGAGCGCGTGAAGTTCAACCGATTGCGGCCACGCGTGGTGGTGGTCACCGGGGCTGGAAGCGGGATTGGCCGGGCGACGGCGATCAGGTTCGCTAAACTCGGCGCCCATGTCGTGGTGTCGGACATCGATCTGGATGCGGCACAAGCGACCACGGCCATGATCCGCGGTCATGCCCGCAGCGCGTCGGCGGCGCAGTTGGACGTCACCGACCCCGATGCCTGGGAGACCTTCGCCCGCGACGTATTAGCCGATCACGGTTACGCCGATGTGCTGGTCAACAACGCAGGAATTGTGGTGGGCGGGCCATTTTTGGAGCTGAGTCCGTCGGATTGGGAACGCCAGCTTGGTGTGAACCTAATGAGTGTCGTCCACGGATGCCGTGTGTTCGGCGCCCAGATGGTCGAGCGCGGCGGTGGCCACATCGTCAACATCGCGTCGGCGGCGGCGTTCACACCCACACCGGTGATGTCGCCGTACTCGGTGTCCAAGGCGGGGGTGAAGATGCTGACGGAGTGCCTGCGGCTCGAACTCGGACCGAAAGGCATCG
This sequence comes from Mycobacterium sp. NGS62, assembly GCF_059812285.1. NCBI lineage: Bacteria > Bacillati > Actinomycetota > Actinomycetes > Mycobacteriales > Mycobacteriaceae > Mycobacterium > Mycobacterium sp. NGS62. The sequence goes on from NZ_JCALCK010000030.1 coordinate 7,714, forward strand.
GCGTCAGCGCGGTGTGCCCGGGTGTGATCAACACCAACATCGCTGATCGCGCGATCGTTGTCGGCGTCGGTCAGGAGGTGATCGAACAGGGAAAGCAGTTCAGCAAGAAGCTCCAGGAATTTAGCGAAAAGTTTCGAGTCTCGCCGATGAGCCCCGATCTGGTCGCTCGTGCCGCCGTGCGCGCTGTACGGTTTGATCTCGCGGTCGTGCCGGTGCGCACCGAGGCCTGGTTGGGGTACTTCATGCTCCGCATCGCCCCTGGTGTCAACCGCCGTATGACGCAGCCATTCTCGGTGGACGCGTTGCAGCGGCTGGGCGCTCGCCTGTCAAAGACAGGGGGTGCTACGAGCCAGGCTGAGCTGACCGCCAGTCAAGCCGACGCGGCACCCGTCGTCAACACGGGAAAGTAGGGTGCGGATGTCAGGGGCCGATCCGACGTGTTGTGCCGTCAACCTACCCTGCAGCTCGGTGGCGTGTGGCTGCACGTCACTGAGTGGGGTTCAACTGAGCCGGATGTGACGGTCGTCCTCACGCACGGTTGGACGTTGTCGAGCCACATTCTGGGAAGACGTCGCCGCCTCGCTGGTCAAGGCGGATCCGGCGTTGCGCGTGGTTGCCTATGACCATCGGGGGCCATGGCGATTCGGCGCGAGCGCCGACCGCGTCGGTCGAGCAGCTTGCCGACGACTTGGCCGCCGTTGTTGCACAGCTGGTTCCGGATGGGCCGATCGTTTTCGGCGGTCACTCTCTAGGCGGAATGACACTGAGATTGCATTGGCGCAGAGCCATCCCGCCGTCGTCGCGCAACGTGCCGCCGCAGTGGCATTCGTCGCGACCAGCGCGGGCGACCTGCTGGGCGCGATCAGAAGGATTCCGGGGGGCCGAGCACGCCATGAAAGCGGTGCTGATGCTGACGGCTCGGCTCGGCTCAAAATACCCCAGTAAGCCGCTGTTCCTGCTGCGGCAAGTCGCGCGAGGCGCATTCGGCAAACATCCGCGACGCTACGATATGAACCGCGTCATCGTACAAACCGCGCAAAGCGACCCCCGCGCGGTCGCTGCCCTGGGTGCCTCGATACTGCAACACAATCGATACGACGCCGTGCCCGGGTTTCGCGACCTCGACGCCGTCGTCATGGCCGGACCAGGGACCCGCTGACCCCGCCGAGTCATGCCCGGCGGATCGCCGACCAGCTTCCCGACTGCCAGGTGGTCGTCTTCGGCGGCGCCGGCCACTTTTTGCCATACGAACGTCACGAAGCCGTCACGGCACATCTTCTGAATTTGACGGCCAAAGCCCGTACAGGGACGCCGGATTGGGCGCATACGGCTGGATGAATCCGTGCGCACGCAGCGTGTGCTCAAGATAATTAAGACGAGCGCTGACCCTTGGCCCCATCTTTATATCTTTATCTTTGCGATAGCCTGCAGACCTAACTACTGAGGGACTGTGGACGTGGATAGGCGGGCATCAAACCGGGTCTTCCCGGGACGACATGCCGGGGGTCCATCACTGGGCAAATGACAAAACCCTCTGCTGAAAGTGGTCCCGTCAGCGTGGCGGTCGACGGGT
>NZ_JCALCK010000031.1:0-7432 GCF_059812285.1 Mycobacterium sp. NGS62
TCCCAACCCGCCACCATCATCAACCCCAACAACCACGTCATCACCTCCTGGACCCGCACCACCACCATCACCAACCCCGCACTGCTGCGCGGGGCGGTACCAATCCGAAAGGCGGCTGCGGGGATTCACGGGGGAAATGGCTCAGTCGAGGTGAAAATCCCTGCATAGACGCGCTGCAAAACAGAATGCAGCAGCATCTCCAATCGTCGCTGCTGCTGGACTAGAAACACGAGAGGACGGAGCACAACAAATGGTCTCTCCGACAACAAGCAGCCAACCCGTAGAGCAGATTCTAGAGCGCGAAGACGTTGCGCTGCGCGTGCTGACGCGCAGCGACATCGCCGATATCCCGATCAGTCCCAGCGAAGTCATGGAACTCGTAAAAGGCGCCTACCTGCGAGTGGCCGACGGTTCGTCCCGAGCGCCGGCAAAAATTATGATGCGCTCGCCGTATCGGGATTCGGCTGCCTATGCGATGCCCGGCTATGACGGCGGTTCGCAAATCGCAGCGTTCAAAGATTATTACATGCAAAACGATGAAGGGAAGAAAGAATACATCACGATCACGCTCTACGACGATAAGGCTGGTTTACCGATAGCGTTTATGGACTGCTTCCGAGTCACCGCGCTACGAACGGCCGCCAACACCGCCCTGATCGCCGGCGCATGCGCGCCACCCGGGGCGCGCACCGCGCTGGTGACCGGCTCCGGTGCCCAAGGCCGATACACCTTCCCCTTCCTGGTCAGCGCCCTGCCCCACTTGGATCGGCTGATGCTGTACGCGACGCATCCCGACGGCATCGCCGCCGTGCGCGCATCTTTCCGCGAGCAGCACCCAGATCGCGATATCGAAGTCGTCACCGATCCCGAGAAAGCCGCGAGCGAAGCCGATGTTCTTGTCGCGACGTCGGCTGGACCGACCACGGAGATCAAGTTCCGGACGAGCTGGCTCAACGCGGGGGCGCTGTTCATCTCGGTGAACGGGACCGGCGTGCACTCGTCGTCGCTGCGCGACGCCGACTACGCTGTCGCGACAAGCGCGGGCCAACTGGCGGTGACGGGCACCCGCTTTGCCCACGAGGATGGCTCCTTACGCTTGGACGCGGAGCTGCCCGAGATACTCGCCGGACATGCACCGGGCAGGCGAGACAAGGATGACCGGGTCTTCGTTTTCAACAGCGGCATGGCCATCACCGACATCCCGGTCGCACATGCATTGGCCACCCAGGCGATCGCTCGTGGACGTGGACAGGAGATCAGACTGTGGAGTTAGCGCAAATGCCGTTGTCGTTGCCCGCGATTGAGCCGGGATGGTTTCGCCAAGTCATCGCCGACCGTTGGCTGTTAGCCGATATGGCTCATGCGGTCGGCGGGCCATTTCATGTGCTGTTCGCGCCGTGGTTCGCCCGAAACCTCAAGGCTTTTACTGATGTGATCGACTCGGCCGGGATACAAGGGCAAGTATTTTTCGCCAAGAAGGCCAACAAAGCCGGGAGCTGGCTACGGGTCTGCGCGCAGACCGGTGCCGGTGTCGACGCGGCCAGCGCCCCGGAATTGGTTCATGCGCTTGGCTGCGGTGTGCGCGGTTCAGACATCGTGGTCACCGGGCCGGCCAAAAACGAACATCTGCTCTGGCTGGCTGCCCGCCACGGTTGCTTGATCGCTGTCGATGCCCTCGACGAGCTCGACAGGGTCATCGCGCTGGCCCATCGCGGCGAGAACGTCCGGATCCTGTTGCGAGTGCTTCCAGACGTCAACCCGCACAGCCGATTTGGTTTGGGCCCCACCGAATTGGACACCGCGCTACAGCAATGCGCCCAGCAGCGGTCCCGAGTGTCAATGGAAGGATTCTCGTTTCACCTCAACGGATACGAAGTCGCGCCTCGGGCGCAGCTGGCAGCCCAGCTGGTGGACCGAGTCGTTGAGGCACGAGCACAAGGGCTGGCGGCGACGTCCATTTCTATCGGTGGCGGATTCGCGGTGAGCTATCTCGACGCCGAGACGTGGGACCGGTTTTTGCGCGACAGCGATGAAACCGACTTTCATGCCGGGAAGACGTTCACCCACTTCTACCCCTATCACCAGGCGCCGACCGGGGCCGACATGCTGACCGCGATCCTCGCCAGCGAGGACGCCGGCGGCGGAGGCACAGTCGGCGACAAGTTCGCCACGACGGAAACCAAGCTGCTGCTCGAGCCCGGCCGTGCGTTACTTGACGGGGTGGGCTTCACCGTTTTTCCGGTCCAGGGATTCAAGCGACGCGGCGACTACGGAATCACCACCGTCCTCGGGCTGAGCATGAGCTTGTCGGAGCAATGGAAGTCCAGCGAATTCCTCCCGGATCCGACGCTGTGGCCCGATCAACGCCCCGACGACCTCGCGCCGACAGGCCCGGTTCGAAGCTGTGTCGGCGGAGCAAGCTGCCTGGACTATGACATGCTGACCTGGCGAAAAGTGGAACTACCGCGCGAGCCGCGTTATGGTGACCTGCTGATCTACCCCAATACTGCTGGCTACCAGATGGATAAGAACGAATCCGAGTTCCATGGACTCCCCTTGCCGCCCAAACTCGAAGTGTCCCCTGACGATCAGGGCCGGTTTCGCTGGCGCCCTGACCGGAACGGTGACCACCTGTGAGCCAGGCGCCCGTGGGTGAAAGCCGCGGGACGCGCCTTGCTCCACTAGTGCGCACTGGCCGGGAGCTCACCGCTTTGGCGGCACCGATCGCGGGCGTGCAATTCGCCCAAGTTGCCTTGACCACTACGGATTTGGCCGTGATGGGACTAATCGGTGTGCAAGCCATCGCCGCCGGCGGGCTGGCCGCGATCTTGTACAACTTGATGCGCACCATGTGCGTCGGCGTGGTGACCGCGGTGGGAAACCTAGTCGCCACTGCAGCCGCTCAGGGTGAGGCACGTTCCGGAAGCGACGGCCCGGATGCCGAGGCGAACACGGAAATCCGCCAGATCAACCGATCCGCGTTCTTGGTGGCCACGGTGACGGCTGGCCTGCTGGGGGCCGCGCTGATTGCCTTGGGCTACATTTTGCCGTTTTTCGGAGTGGACAAAGACGTGCTGGCCCTCGCGCGACCCATGATGATCGCCTTAGCTCCGGGGTTGATCCCGATGGTATGGCTGAATGTCTTGCGCCAGTTCTCCGTCGGCATGCGCCGCCCCGGTCCCCTGTTGGCGGTCAGTATCGCCTCCATCGCAGTGAACGCAGCGCTCGACCTGGTGTTGATCTACGGTCTGCTGGGCATCCCCCGGCTGGGCTTGGCGGGGATCGGGCTGGCAACGAGCCTGGTGCAGGTGCTCACCGTTGCCGCCTTCTACATCATCCTGCGCCGTGACAATCATCTCGCCCCGTTATTGTCGATCGACGGCTGGAATGCCGACGCCGGAACAGCACGCAAAATCCTGCGCTTGGGCATCCCCATTTCCTTGACATACGGCTCGGAGGCCGGGATCACCTCACTGGCGGCCGTGGTGATGGGAGCTTTTGGCCCCGTCGTGTTGGCTGCGCATAACGTGGTGACTCAGCTGACCCGCATCGCATTTCAAATCAGCATCGGCCTGTCCCATGGATCATCAATCCTCATCAGCCGTGCGACCGGTAAAGGCGATAAAGGTCAGGCCGAGCAGATAGCCGTCGTCGCGCTTCTCCTTGGAGTGATCAGCACGGTTATCCTCGGACTGCTCTATGTCGTAGCCCCGTACTGGGTGTTACGGCCGTTTTTAAATCCCACCGACTCGGCAACTATTGTGATCGCCAAATTCTTCCTATTCTTCGCGATAATCCAGCAAATCGTGGACTTCACACAAAACATCGCCGTCGGACTGCTGCGGGGTATCGGGAACACCAAGGCCGGACTGGGAGCAACCACAGCCGGGTATTGGTTGGTTGGCTTACCCGCCATGTTGCTGCTGGCGTTCCCGGCGCAACTGCATGGGGCCGGGGTGTGGATCGGGCTCAGCACGGGGTTTGCCGCGACCGCAGCGCTGCTGCTGCGTAAGTTCCGCAAAGAGTTGCCGCAAAGAGTCTGACCGGCGTCTACGCGTGGCCGCCGGAGTTGACGTATAGGGTGCGGCGGTGGCGGGTTTTGTGGCGCGGTTCCGCGGTTTCGACAAGCCCAGCCGGATTCTGCTGATCAATCAGTTCGGCATCAACGTCGGTTTTTACATGCTGATGCCCTATCTGGCCGGCTACCTCGCCGGCCCGCTCGCGCTGGCCGCCTGGGTCGTTGGCCTGGTTCTGGGTACTCGCGATTTTTCCGAGCTGGGCATGTTCATCGTGGGCGGCACGCTGGCCGACCGGTTGGGCTACAAGTGGCCGATCGTGGCTGGGTGCCTACTGCGCGCCGGCGGGTTCGCGCTCCTGGCGGTAGCCCAGACCTTGCCCGCCGTGTTGATCGCCGCGGCGGCCACCGGATTCGCCGGTGCCCTGTTCAACCCAGCGATCCGCGCTTATCTGGCCGCCGACGTCGGCGACCGCCGAGTCGAGGCTTTCGCAATATTCAACATCTTCAATCACGCCGGCATCTTGCTGGGCCCGCTGGTTGGACTCGCCCTGATGGCCGTTGACTTTCGGGCCACCGCGGCAGGCGGAGCGGCGGTCTTCGCTGTGCTCACAGTGGCGCAACTACTGGTCTTGCCTCAGCGCCGTGCCGACCCGGCACCGGAGAAGAGCTCGATATTGCAGGATTGGCGGGTCGTACTCGCTAATCGATCTTTCCTATTGTTCGCCGGGGCGATGATCGGCTCCTATGTGCTGTCGTTCCAGATCTACCTTGCGCTGCCGTTGCAAGCATCGATGCTGGAGCCGCGCTCACACTCACTATTAGTCGCAGCGCTTTTCGCTGTTTCAGGCCTGATCGCCGTTGTTGGACAGCTGCGCATCACCCGCTGGTTCGCCGAACGGTGGGGTTCCAGACGCAGCCTGGCCGTCGGCTTGACCATGCTGGCAGCGTCGTTTCTGCCCTTGATCGCCATCGCAGACCGCGAGCGCTTCGGCGCCCTCCCGGCGCTGGCCGCACTTTTGATGTCAGCTGCCCTGCTGGCCGTCGGCTCAGCCGCGGTCTTCCCGTTCGAGATGGACACCGTGGTCTCGCTGGGCGGCCGACTGGTGGCCACCCATTACGGTTTATACAACACCATCATCGGGGCCGGAATCCTCGTCGGCAACCTGGCCACCGGCGCGATTATGGGCTCCGCACGACGGATTGGCGTCGGCGAATTGGTATGGGCAGGACTGATTCTCATCGGAATCGTTGCCGCTGTGGCCTTACATCATCTCGACCGTGCCCACCGCCTGCAACCTCCTCACTCCGACGTCTTCCCCACCTGAGCGGCCCACCGCTAATAGGACCGCGCGACGGTTCGCCCGTACTACAAACGCTCGGAGCGGTGCGTAAGCGATAATCGGGCCTCCATGCAGGCACGCTGTGTCGGTGTCGACACGCTGCGGCGACACCATCCCCATTGGGGCAATGGATCTACTTGAGAGACTCGCTTGGCGCGGTCTATGACCGTCAGAAATGGTATTGAGAGGCACGATTCTTAGCGCACCTGCGATCGCGAAACACACTGCTAAGCAGAACGTTTGAAAATGCGGCGGTGATTCCGAAAGACACGAACAGTCTCGGTACTGGCGAGCGGTCGCCGCGAGCGTTAAGTGATTAGGTCCAGCCATGGTCGCGCAGCGCTTGACCTTGCCCTACGGGCAAACCCTACCGTTGGAGCCACCACTGGCGGAATGGCGAGGCTGTGCATGAAGGAAGGGTCCCAGATCTGGAACATGACTCAGTGGACTGGACCGGGAAGATCACGGTGCTTGAAAGTACCGAAGGCCTGCCGGCGCAGGCGCATTACGAGTGACGGTAGTTGGATCGGCTCCCCGGAAGGAGCCACGATAGATGGGAAGCTGATATGTGCCCTGCATCTATGGAACGGACCGCGGTGCCGGCTGGTGTCGACGTCGACAACGAGACGGTGATCACCGGCCGGGTTGTCGACGATTCCGGGCAGCCAGTTCGCGGCGCGTTTGTGCGACTGCTCGACGCGTCCGACCAGTTCACCGCGGAGGTGGTCGCATCGCGCACCGGTGAGTTCCGTGTGTTCGCTGCGCCGGGATCATGGACGCTGCGCGCGCGGTCCCCGATCATCGGCAGCGGCGACGCCGTAATCAGCCCCGCGAGCCCGGGTATCCATGAGGTGGACATCAAAATCACCACCTGGACCGCTGGCTGCTAGACAGGAAAAGGCCCAGCAACGCGGCCAACATTGCCCGGTCGCTCGAAACGTGCATCGTGCCACTTTTCCCAAGAAAGAAAGCGCGCAAGAAACTCAGGACGGTTCAGCTGCGCAAAAACGTACACCGAGGCTTTTTCCAGGAACGCGATGGCCTCCTCCTGCTCGGCCACCTGCGCACGCAGTAGCACCAGCTCCGCGCGCTCGTCGGCCGAAAGCGGTTGACCCCCAGTAAGGTCCGGCTGACCACCAGCGCCGGACTCGGCCCTCCGCCACCGCTCATCACGCACCCAAGTCTGCAGCACGCTCTGATGCAGATCCAGCTCGCGCGCAACATTAACGACACGCTCATGCCTATCAATGACACGATGTGCGGCCTCGAACCTGAACTCAGGAGTAAACGATCGCCGACGTCGTCTTGGCATACCGACAGTCCTTTCAGGTCGACTATCCGAACCTAAAGGGCTGCCCCTGCGGCAAGGTCAAGCGCTGCATTACCGCCTTCACCCGGTTTCTCGGACTTTCATCGGCCATTTGCCCGACGGCCCACCGCCATGGTCGGCGAGGTGTCACGTAGGTCAGCCGCTGCAATCGTCACGGATTTTGGTTCCGCTATCAGGTGACTCGCGCGGCCCGGTGCCAGGCGCCGTGGCGCAGCGATCGCAGGCCGTTGAGTCCGACAATGACGGTGGAGCCTTCATGCCCAGCCACGCCGAGCGGCAATGGCAGAGTGCCGGCGATATCCCAGAGGACCAAGACGGTGATGAAGGTGGCGGCGATGGCGAGGTTGGCGATCACGACACGCCGTGCTTGCCGGGATAGGGCGATGACGGCGGGGATGGTGGTGAGGTCATCGCGGACAACGACGGCGTCGGCGGTCTGCAGGGTGAGATCCGAGCCAGCGCCGCCCATCGCGATCCCGGCGTGCGCGGCCGCGAGCGCGGGGGCGTCGTTGATGCCGTCGCCGACCACGGTCAGCTTGTGCCCAGCGGCCTGCAATTGCTGCACGACACTCACTTTGTCGTTGGGCAGCAGTCCGGCGCGCACGTCGCTGATGCCGACCTGGTCGGCGAGCAGCTCGGCGACGGCTTGGTTGTCGCCGGTCAGCAGCACTGGCGTTGTGCCAGTCAACCGGGCTGAGGCGGCGACTGCGGCAGCGGTTTCCTGCCGTAGTTGGTCGGTGATCG
>NZ_JCALCK010000032.1:0-6725 GCF_059812285.1 Mycobacterium sp. NGS62
AATACCACCCATGGCCAACGCAGAGCGCATCCCGATGCTCGACACCGAGGAAGCCCGCCGACGCGCCACCGAACGAGGCGTTCCCGAAGCGATGGCCGAACTGTCGGTTTTCCGGATCGCCCTGCATCAGCCCGGCGTCGCCGCGGCGCTCAACGGCATGCTCAACGAACTGCTATGGGCCGGAACGCTCGACGCCCGCCTGCGCGAGCTGATCATCATGCGAATCGGTTGGGTCACCGGCTCGGTGTACGAATGGACGCAGCACTGGCGGATGGCACGCGCTCTCGCTGTGCCCGAACATGACTTGGTCGCAGTTCGCGACTGGCAACGCACCGAACACTTCGGCGCGGTGGAGCGTGCCGTGCTCGCCGCGACCGACGAGACGCTGCGTGACGGCATGATCTCCGATGCGACCTGGGACACGTGCCGGGCTGTGCTGGATGACGACCCCTCCGTGCTGGTCGAGCTGGTGGCCGCGATCGGAAACTGGCGGCTGTTCTCCGCGCTGCTCCGGTCGCTGGACGTGTCGTTGGAGGACGGCATGACCCCATGGCCGCCGGACGGCGCCTCACCACACCGGGCCGAGCCGCCGCACCGCCCTTTTCGAAAATGATGACATCGGTGACGTGGGACGCGTTTGCTGCACCGTGGGTCCGTTTGGATCCGTGCGGCAATCAGCAGATCGAATCCTCGGCTGTGCGCGCGAGGAACGCTCCGCTGGACCGCAGCGCGTCGCGGGCTTCCGGCAGCACCCGGAACAAGGCCTGAAAGACGTGGACCTGCCCGCGCCAGACCTGAAGCTGCGCCGCCGACCCCGCCGCTTGCATCCGATCGGCAAGCTGTCGTGAGTCGTCGAGCAACATTTCGCGTCCGCCGACCTGGATCAATGTCGGGGGCATCCCGGCAAGGTCTGCGTCGAGGACGCTGACCCGCGGATCGGTAGGGTCAGCTCCGGCAATGTAGAGTCCCAGCGTGCGCGCAGCCGAGCCCGCCGATGCGAATGGGTCGCGCCGGCGCGCGTCCCGGGCCAGGGCAAGCTGACAGGTCAAATCCAGCACAGGCGACATCAGCAGCATCGCGTCGGGCATCGGGAGCTGGCGTGCGCGCACCCCCAGCGAAGTAGCCACCGCAAGCTGCCCGCCCGCGGAGTCTCCGGCCACCGCTACCGTGCGGCTTGAACTGCGCCGGTCGTCGCCGATCAGCCACCGATAGGCGGTGAGGGCGTCATCAGCAGCCGCGGGGTACCGATGTTGTGGCGCCAACCGATACCGGACCGCGAAGACCGGTCGCCCCGACGTGGCCGATAGCTCGCCAAGCAACCCACGGTGGGTTCTCGGGGAACACATCGCGAACGCTCCCCCGTGCACGTAGAGGATTGGCGGACCATCGCGGTCGACTTCGGGGGCGATGATCCAGTCGCCGCGTACCCGATCACCGCCTAAGCTCGTATCGACCTCTTCCACACGTACTCCTCGGCGCGGCGCCGAGGTGACGAGGGCTGCGCGCAGCACCCGGTCTAAGATCGCAAGGCCGCCACGGTTAGCGGGAAGGACTTCGGTCAGCGGGCGAAGCAGGCCGCGGACGGACGCGGCGACAGCAAAACTCGCTAAGCTCGGGTCCCTGGGCGCTGAAACCGGTTCTAGCACGGTCACACCTCTTGGCGTTGACTACAGCAGCTTTCGAAACGATAGTCGGCCAGGTCGAATCTACGGCTGCGCCAGACTGTTTCGATCGTCGTGGTAGGCCGCAGCGGAACGTCGCCGTGCTTGTCGAAGTAGTAGCTGTTCGCGCCGACGCAGCCGCCGGCGTGCCAAAAGACTTGACGGTGCCGACGCTTGAGCATCTCTGCAAAGAAACGCTCATTGGCCTCCTGGGTTATCTCCACATACGTGGCGCGGCGGTCGCGAGCGTGCCGCAGGCAACGCAGGATGTGTGCGGACTGAGCCTCAATGAGCGCGAAGTACGACGACCCGTTATACCCGTAGGGACCGAAGATCGAAAAATGGTTGGGGAATCCGGGCACACTGACCCCCTCATAGGCCTGCAGCCGGTTGTTGTCCCACCATTGGGCGTGATCCCGACCCCCGATACCCGTGAGCGAGTAGGTCGGCATGTTGTCTGGTTCCATGACTTTGAAACCGGTCGCCAAAACCAGCACATCGATTTCGTGTGCTGTGCCGTTAGCCGTGTGTACGGCGGTCGTATCCACATGGGTGATAGGGCTGGTCTCAAGATGAACATTGTCGCGGTTGAATGTGGCCAAGTACTCGTTGTGGAAGCCGGGTCGCTTACACCCGAGCGCGTAGCGCGGTGTGAGCTTGTCACGAACGATCGGGTCGATCACCTGTCGACGCATGTAGGCCAAAGCCGCGCGTTCAAGCATCGATGCCAAGGGGATGGCGCTGTAGTAGTGGGCAGCAACCGGGAAAGTGAGTTCGACGAATGACTGACTCGCCAGCCGCATCCCTAGTTGTCCACCCGGAAGATAATCGAGTAACCGGCTGAAAAGCCGCGGCACGGCGACATCTGGTTTCGGCAAGCACCAGATCGGTGTGCGCTGAAACACGGTCAGTTCGTCGACCTCAGGCGCGATGGCGGGAATGACTTGCACCGCTGAGGCTCCCGTGCCGATCACAGCGACGCGCTTTCCGCCCAGGTCTTCGTTGTGGTCCCACCGAGACGTGTGCATGGTTACGCCGCTGAAGTCTTTGACACCAGGGATGTCCGGCCATTTCGGCCGTGTCAACACGCCCGAGGCATTAACGATAAACCGCGCCGTCAATTCCTCCCCCGACGCCGTGTTCAAGCGCCATAACGTCGAGCCGTCATCGAAACGAGCTTCGGTCACCGTGGTGGAGAAACGGATTCGTGACCGCAGACCGTACTTTCGTACGCAATGCTCTGCGTAGTTTTTCAGTTCGTTGCCCAGCGCGTAGGTACGCGACCAATCTGAACGCCGCTCGAAGGAGAATTGATAGCTGTAGGACGGGATATCGACCGCGATCCCCGGATAGGTGTTCCAATGCCACGTTCCACCCACATCAGTGGCTTCCTCGACGAGGAGGAAATCCGAGAAGCCGGCTTGTAAGAGTTTGATGCCCATGCCGATCCCGGAGAACCCGGCACCGATCACGATGATCTCGTAGGCGGGCCCACCCGCGCTTTTCATTACATCTGCACGCTTCATCGAAGATGACCTATCGCAATCATCGTGGGTGGACCGACCGGGTACTGCTGAACAATCGGGTTCAAGCGCGGTTCTTTACTGCTTGGCTGTGCTCTTACTGCGGCTCGGAGTCGAGCTGCTGTGAGAAGTCCGCACCGCTGCGGATGCTCGCCGTGACTTCACTTCCTTGTGTCGAGCAGGCCTCGAAGTCGTCACGTAGTCATCCAGCTCAACTTTCGACAACTGCCGCACGAACTGCATCGCAAACCCCGGATACATCGTGCCGTTGTAACCGTCGTCGGTCAGATACCAACTCTTGCAACCCGAGTTCCAGGTCGTGCCGGTCAAGCGTCGTTGGATGTCACCGTGGTATTTGTTCTGGCGGTCCTCCCGAACATCGAGGGTGTGCAAGTCTCGGTCGATGATCAATTGGATCGCGTTGACGATGTAGTCGATCTCGGCCTCCATGTAGACGAGCGCAGAATTGTGTCCGGGGCCGGAGTTCGGGCCGAAGGTGAAGAACAGGTTCGGGTAGCCCGACACGTTCACACTCTTGTAGGCGTAGGCGCCGTGCGACCATTCTTTGCCGAGTTCCCGACCGTTCAAGCCGGTGATGGGAAACGGCGTGCCGGCCTTGCAGACATCGAAACCGGTCGCGAACACGATGCAGTCCACTTCGTGCTCGATAGCATCAGCGGTCCGTATCCCGTTAGGCGATATCGTCGCGATGGGCCACGCGATGAGTTTGCAGTTGTCGCGCTGCAGGGCAGGGTAGTAGTCGCTGCTCATCAGCATGCGTTTGCAGCCGGGACGGAAGTCGGGGGTCAGCTGTCGCCTCATCCAGGAATCATTCACTTGCCGACGCAAGTTGGCCTTCGCCGCCCACTGGATCGCCGTGGTGACCGGCGTGTTCCACACTATGCCGACAGCCATGATCTCGTGCGCCCAAAACCACGCCTGGCGCGCCGCGCTCTGCGACACCGGCAGTCGACGAAACGCGGACTTCGCCCAGCCAGGATAGCCGAAGTCCGGACGCGGAAACACCCAACCCGGCGTCCGTTGGAAAACCTTCACCGTCTGCGCCGTCTTGACCAGTTCGGGAACGATCTGCACGGCGCTCGCGCCGGTACCGATGACGGCGACCCGCTTGTCGCTCAGGTCGTAGTCGTGATCCCATCGGGCGCTGTGGATCTTGTGGCCCGTGTAGGAATCCAGACCGCGAATGGCCGGCAAACTTGCATTCGCGAGCGGACCGCTGGCAATCACCACTGTCCGCGCACGATACGGCCGGCCATTCTCGGTATAGGCGGTCCAGGTGCCAGAGTCGTCGTCGAACTCCAGACCAGTGACGTTGACCCCGAATCGGATGAATCGGCTGAGCTTATGGCGCTCCACCACGTCCCTGACGTAGTCGAGTATCTCGCGACCGCCCGAGTATGCGCGCGACCACTCCGGATTCCGCTCGAATGAATACGAATAGAGCACAGATGGAACGTCACAGGCCGCACCAGGATAGGTGTTGTCACGCCACGTCCCCCCGACGTCATCTGCCCGCTCGACAACGACGAAGTCGTCGATCCCCTTCTGCAGCAATTCAATCGCCGTACCAAGTCCAGAAAAGCCGGCCCCGATGATCAGAACGCTCGATTGATCGCTCACTTGGAAACCGGTTCGTACGTCATGTCCCCGGCCCACGAGGGCAACTTGCCCAGCACCGCGATTGGGAAATGATCGATCACAGTACCCAGACGCTGGGAGACGAAATGAAAAGGCTGGGCGCGGTTGATGGTCGCAGACATGTGGGACCGAAGGATGTGATAGGCGGGAACGCGGCGACTGAACTCGCTTCGATCGCCCACGTTCGAATAGCGCGTGACGGCGTTGTACAGCTTCTCCTCCGACAGGCCCCACGCGATGAGGTTACCCATCATCCTGGTCAGCAGCGGTATGTAAAACAGGGCGCCCATGAGAATTCTCGGATCAAGAACCGCTCCCACCGTCTCGAGCGCGTGTACCCGCATGGGGCTGGCCCCCAGATCGTTGAGAACCTGGAAGCCCACCGCAAGGTGCCGAGATTCGTCACTGTTGACCTTGTTGAAGACCTCGCCGCACACCGGGTCTGCTACCTCGTCCAGAAGGAACTTCAACAAGGCGCCGTCCAAGGCGCATTCCAACGCCGGGATCGCGGAACTCATCACCGTCAACGGGAGCACATTACTGTAGTGGTCGATCCACTCGATCGCCAGCCGAATATTCTTGTTCGGCAAGGGGGTTTCCCCCTCTTCCAACATTCCCCAGCGATGCATGAGCGCGAGCTCGGCGTTGGCGTGCCGCTGCTCCTCGGCGTGAAAGTAATTGTAGATTTCTTTCAACGCCTCAAACGGCGCCTTGGGCGCCATCGCCTCGAAAGCGCGGGCTCCGACATGTTCGATCCAGACCACATCTGACATGAACTGTTTGAGGTTGGGGCGTTGCTCGTCGGTGATCAACTCCGCGCCCGGCGCCTCCCAATCGATGTCGGCCAGCGCCCACTGACGATCTTTGATCGTCTCGAGCATATCGCTGTATTCGAATGCCATTTTCTTCTCCGATCTCCGGTGAATGCTTACCGAGCGATCCGCTCGATAAGACCGAGCGCACGGGTATAGGTCCTGGGCATCATCCTCTTGACCTGCCAAGCGATCGTGGCGTTAAGCTGCGGCAGGACGTAGAGTCGACCGCGATCGTGGGCGTCCAGCGTCGTTCGCGCCACCGACTCTGGGGACACTCCGGTCCACTTCATCAGGTTGGCCGCCAGTTTCGCCGCCGACTCCTCGATGTGCGGATTGTCGACGATGTTTGTTTTAACGAACGTGGGGCACAACACGGTGACTTTGACGCCGGTGCCGCTTAGCTCGGCGGCCAATGTTTCCGACAGCGCCAGCACGCCAGCTTTGCTGACGTTATAGGGGCCCATTCGAGGCGCGGCGCCAAAACTCGCGGCCGAAGCAACGTTGATAACCCCTCCGCTGCCCCGGCTACGTAGCCGCGGCACGAAGACCTCGCACCCGTAGATCACCCCCCACAGATTCACCGACAACGTGGAACGCCAGTCGCGCATGGCCGTCTCGCCGATGACGTTTCCGCCCACGCCGATTCCCGCGTTGTTGATCACCAACCCGGCGGCACTGCCGAACCACCGCTCAGCAGACTCCGCCAGTTGCCGGACCTGCCCCTCATCGGAAACATCGCACTCTATATCCAAACCCTGACCACCGGCTTCGACGACAAGTCCCACAGTCTCCTTAGCCCGAACTGGGTCGATATCGGCGCAGACCACCCGCCCACCCCGTCGAGCAATCTCGACAGCGAAGGCGCGGCCAATGCCGCTGCCAGCTCCCGTGACCACCGCGTCAGCACCGTAAGTGGGGCCGTCTGCGTCGCCGAATGGCATCAGCCTCATCGGCGCCTCCTCACGTTCTGGAGGCAGCAGGATTCACCACCACAAACTGGTGGCGCTGGCCATAAGTGGGGGCACATGACACCAGTTTGGTGCCGCCTCAGCGGCTTGTCAAGGCTT
>NZ_JCALCK010000033.1:0-5484 GCF_059812285.1 Mycobacterium sp. NGS62
CTAGAACTCATCTGGCGGCGTCGCTGGCAGCGATCCCACTGCTGAACGTGACGTGGCCGGACGGTGGCCACCTCATAGGGCGGTCCGCGGCCCATACAGCGAATATCAGCTGGAGAAGAACAGCCGGTCGAAGCCGTCCTTGCGGTAGTGGTGCCTGCCGCGGCTACCCCATCGCGAAGCCGTATCCATAGCCGACCCGGGACTCGAGTTGGGTGAGCGCCTCGGGCTCGCCGAAGTCCAGGAAGATCCCGCAATAGGTGATGAGGGCCACGCAATGCCAGACAAAGTCCCGAGCCTGCAGATAACCACGTCCACCACGCAGAACCGGGGACCACAACACCTCGTGTCGGACATCGAGCACGTTGTTCGCAGGACTCAAGACAACGATCGAAAGCACTCTTGCCACCGTAGGTTTACGGACCAAGGTTAGCAAACGTCCGGGTTTACGCGCTGCTAGAATTGCCATGGCTTACAGGCTGATCGATGCCGCACAAGCCCATTGGCGTGCCATCAACGCACCCCACCTCGTCGCCCTCGTCCGTGCCGGCGCGACGTTCAACAAGGGCAAGCTACCCGAGCGTCCCATCTACATCACCTTCGAAACATCAGACATCAAGCCGTCAAAGGCTGGATCGGAGGTCGTTTGAAATCGCTGATCGCTGAACAGCCGGAGGCGATTTCACCCTTCGGCCCTCGCAGAACCGTGCGTAAATCTCTCAAAGTTACACGGCTCGTACCGTTCTGGTCACCAGACGCTGGGTACCGATGAAACGAAGACAATCGCGACTCGCTACGCGCGAACGGACAAGGCGGCAAGAGCCGGATCCTCGACGAGTCGTGCGCCACCGGGGGATGGCATCGCAACCACGCGCGCAAAGCGCTCAGCCCGGCGCTGCGGCCGACGATCGCTAAGCTCAGGCGACCGCGTGCCCCGAAGTATGGGCCGAAAGTTGATGCGGCGCTGGTCTTGCTGGGCAGTGCTGGGAATGCCCGCGCGCACGCGGCTGACACCGACGCGACGACGCTGGGCGGGCTGGTGGCGATCCTGCGGCGGTTCGGCGAGCTGGACATCGACGACGACACCGCGGCACTGCTGAGCGCCACGGCGGCGGCCACCATCGATCGCCGCCTAGCACCCGAACGCAAGAAGAACCAATTGGCGGGCCGCTCACGCACCGAACCGGGGTGACTGCAAAATAGCCAAACCTGGGGCGGGTCACAGTTCGATCCGGTTCGTTAAGTGAGCTAGTGGTGAGCAAGCGCTGAACGAGCCGTGACAAGTTGCGCACATATTGTCGTGGCAAGGCTGTTGCCGACGACATCGTTCCCGTGTGGTGCTAGCTTCGGGTTGTCATGAGAATTGACTTCGCCGATCCGACACCGCAGCGACGCCGTTTGGCCGCGGTAGCAGCCTTAGTATGGTTGATGTTGTGGATAATCATCGTCGGCGCACACCACCACGAAAATAGAAGTAACTCAACAGGTCCGGAAATTGTTGCCGGTGAAGCGTTGAATTTGATTGCTTCGTCGCAAGTTGTCAGGTATCAGCTTTTCCCTGACCATGCGCATGCAGAGAGAGATTCGTCGACACACCACGACGACCAGTTCGTGACCGCTGCCTTGACGCCGTCCGTGGCCGCGTTGGTAACTTTCGGCGCCGCAGTCAGTTCAGTCAGTAGGGCGGGATGGTTAGCCCACCCCGCGGTCGCGTCGGGGCGGGGCCCGCCCGCTACGTTTGGAGTGCGTTGCGCCGGTCGAGATCTGTTGACCCGGCTCTGTTTGTCTCGTCGCTGATCAGTCATCGTCAGGCCGCTTCGCTTCGCGTGGCCCGCCGGTGAACGCCGCTCATGCCAATTGTCGCGTGTCGCGCGCGCTTATGGAAATGACGATCAGATGAATGACTTTGTTCACAGTGGCAACAATCTATATTCCATCCCACCACTTACCGCCACCAGGACGCGGTCCCGCTGGCAGCGCAGGCCCGCCGCCTATGGGCGGCCGGGTGTCTCGGTGGGACACACTCCGGTGCTGAGGATCTCAGCGTCCCGGAGCATGCCGGACCGTGGTTTCTGGGCCAGCCTTGAGGGCTTCAATCTAGGTGGCAGCATGAAGGAACGCCCGGCCATGCACATGGTCGAGAAGGCGCGCGCCCACTGCGGGTTGCTGCCCGGAGCGCGCATCGTGGGGTCCGCCAGCGGCAGCCGGGGTTTAGGACTCGCTTTAGCGGGCCAGGTATATGGGCATCCGGTAACCGTTGTCACCGATACCGCGCTGGAACCGATCATTCGGCGGATGCTTGCAGCCTACGGCGCCGACGTTGTCCTCGTCGACGCACCGCACCCGGTTGGTGGGCGGCAGCAAGCCCGCAAAAATCGGGTCGCGCAGTTGTTGGCCACCGGTCCCGGTGCATGGACTCCGGATCAGTACAACAAGTCCGACAACGTCGGCGGGTATCAATCGCTGGCCTTTGAATTGCTCGTCCAGCTGGGCGAGATGGATGTGCTGGTGTGCTCAGTGGGTACCGGCGGCCATTCGGCCGGAGTCGTGCGAATGCTACTCCAGCAGAGCGAAGGGGCGCCGAGATCCGCATCGGTTCTGCAGGATTGGCGGATCGTCCTGGGCAACCGGTCTTTCCTGCTCTTCGCCGCGGCGATGATGGGTTCGTATGTATTTACCTTCCAGGTGTACCTTGTCCTGCCTCTGCAGGCGTCGGTACTGACACCACGGTTCCAAAGTTGTTTTGCCGCCGGCGTGTTTGCCATTTTTTGTGGGGTGGCTGTCGCCGGCCAGTTGCGGATCACCCGCTGGTTTTCCGACGGATGGGGTTGTGGGCGTAGCTTGGCTGTCGGTTTAGCCATCCTGGCTGTGTCGTATGTGCCGCTGATGATGCTGCCCGCCAGTCAGGGCTTATATACGTCAGCGGCTCTCGGAGCGCTTGTAGTCTCAGCAGCGCTGCCTGCGGTCTGTTCCGCCGCCCTGTTCCCGTTGGAAATGAATACCGTAGTTACTCTTGTCGGTAACCGTTTAGTGGTAACGCATTACGCGTTCTGCAACACCGGCGTCGGAATCGGAACCCTAATCGGCCATTTCGCGACAGGGATGATACGCGGCGCAGCAGTACATCGGGACGATACCGAAACACTCTGGACAGCATTGTTTTTCGTCGGTGTTGCTGCGACATTTGCGCTCATTCGACTTGACTCCGAAAGACGCTTGACTCCGAAAGACGCTCGCGAACCCAGGGATCGCTTGAAACAGAACAGCGTTCAGGAATGTCTGATAGCCCCTGCGGTTAGCGAGGTAGAGGCATCAGCCGTGGCACTGGGTGAACCGCATGCGGACGGTCGGCACGCCGGCGTCGATTCAGATGACTACCGGCGCCCTCCCCGCAGTCGGCTAGATCGTTGGAGGCGAGCCGATGGACTATGCCGCGCTGCCCACGTTTCGATCTTCGTCCACCGTCATGCCGCGCTCAGCGATCGGCGGATAAGACAGTGACCCAAAGCCGGCGTTGCGCCATGGAAGCCAACACCGAGGAAAGAAGAGGCACAACTCATATGGGGAAACGAACCGGAATGTCCGACAGAGCAAGTGTAGCCGGGGATCTAGCCCCCAGCCGTCCCGAGAGGATGCGACCATGAGCGGACACAGCCACGCCCACGGGCATGGGCACACAACCGATGCTGACCGGCGGTGGCTGGCCGGCGCCCTGGCGGTGATCACAGCATTCATGGTCGGTGAGGTGGCGGTAGGCATCGTTGCACAATCCCTCGCACTGATCTCGGACGCGGCGCACATGCTTACCGACGCGGCTTCAATTGCTCTGGCGCTGTGGGCTATCGGGCTGGCAGCACGGCCCGCGGCGGGCCGTATGACCTACGGTTGGCGACGGGCAGAAATTCTATCTGCGCTGGCCAACGGCCTGACTTTACTAGTATTGGCGGGGTGGCTGGCTTATGAGGCGGCCCGTCGGCTGATTGACCCGCCGCCGGTCACCGGCAAGCTGGTGCTGATGACGGCCCTAGTCGGAGTCGTGGTGAACGTGGCCGCAACGTGGATGATCAGTCGCGCCAACCGCTCCAGCCTCAACGTCGAGGGCGCTTTCCAGCACATCCTCAACGACCTGTTCGCTTTCATCGCAACGGCAGTCGCCGGCGTGGTGATCGTGTTCACCGGGTTTGCGCGTGCCGACGCAATCGCCACGCTCGTTGTGGTGGCGTTGATGGCAAAGGCCGGAACGGGATTGGTGCGTGCCGCAAGCCTGGTGCTATTAGAAGCCGCACCTTGCGGAGTCGAGCCCGAAGCGATTGGACAGGCGCTGGCGGCACGCGACGCGGTGGTCGAAGTTCACGACCTGCACGTGTGGGAAATAACTTCAGGGCAACCGGCGCTCTCGGCGCACGTGATCGTAGATGCAGACCGCGACTGCCATAACACCCGGGCCGAGTTAGCGGAGTTGCTGACGCACACGCACAAAATTTCACACATCACGCTACAGGTTGAGCACGAAAAGTCCGGCCGCCTCGGCGAACCCGGTTTCGCGGGCGCATGTACGCACTGCGCAGACCCGCACGGGCCCACGCACCGCTCGGTAAACACGCAAGCCCATCGTCACGAGTCGGACACAAGCGGCATCAGCTCCTCGTCGCTGTCGCATATCCGCGGTTAGGATTTGGGTTGTTATGAGGTTTGGCGGCGCTAGCGGGTTGCCTCGGCTGCGGTATGTGGCGGTGGTGGGGGCTGCAGTGTGGTTGGCTGCGTGGGGCGTGCTAATCGCCGCCGACAGTGTGATCATGCATTCGCAGTCTTCGGCGCCGGACCCGGCCCACGCGGTGGTGGCTTCGGCAAGTGGTGGTGAGCAGTCCACGTTTTCCGTCGATCATCCGCATATGGGCAAGGGTTCCTCGGGCGAGCATCCGGAGCAGTTCACCGCGGCGGTGCTGCCGCGCTCGGGTTCGGCCGTGGTTGCGTTGATCGCATTGGGTGTGATGGCCGCTGTGGCCGCCGCTGGTGGGCTGACCCAGCTGGGGGTGCCCGCCGGGCGGGGCCCCCCGCGCGCACCGGCTTTTTCGCTAACCGGTCAAGACGTCTTGACCCGGTTCTGCTTGTCTCGTCGCTGACGTGGTCAGCATCAGGTCGTAGGCCCTTGTGCCGGCGGCCGGTGACCGCTGACCCCTGTCAACTTTTGCCGCGCAGTGCTGTCGCGGCGTGCACGTGAAAGCGACGAATCCCATGACTGAAGCTCTTTCTTTTGACAACACTTGTGTTCACTCCGTTACGGCGCTGAAGGTCCTCGAGCCCCGCGACTGCCCGCGCCCCGCCGGCCTGGTGGGCAACACCCCGGTGCTGCGCATCGAGGCGCCGTTGGCGCCGGCCGGTCGGGGGTTTTGGGCCAAGCTGGAAGGGTTTAACCCCGGCGGCAGCATGAAAGACCGCCCCGCCCTGCACATGATCGAGGCCGCCCGCGCCCGCGGCGAATTGGCA
>NZ_JCALCK010000034.1:0-5041 GCF_059812285.1 Mycobacterium sp. NGS62
CGCAGGCCGGCCGCCGCCGTATGTGAAGTCGTCGAAGGCGGATAAGGGCAGGATTCTGGATCAGGTGGTCGAGGTGACCGGCTGGTCGCGTGGCAATGTCCGCCGCAGGCTCACCGCAGCCGCGAAGCGGTCACCGGGATTGGGTCGCAGCGTCGCAAGGCTGCCACGTAAGCCGAGGACGCCCAAAGTACTCCTACGACACGCCATCGGTTGTTCTGCGTCGCACGACCCGCGCAAACTTGCGACTACGCGACGCTAGCTTCTTCAGGTGGGGCGGTGAGGTAACGGATAAATGCCGCTACCTCCTCAACGGCGCGAAGAGCATCTGGGTTGACATCGAAGCCGAATTGGAACACATGCATCGCCTTGTGCCACTGCTGAACCCACACCGGCACCCCGTCGGCCCGCAGCCGCTCGGCCAGCACTAGGGTGTCATTCAGCAGCATCTCGTGGGTGCCGACTTGAAGCAAAAACGGGCCAAGGCCGTGCAGATCAGCCTCCGACGCCATGACCGGCGCCGGACGGGTGCCGTTGACGGTGACGAACACGTCATAGAGGAACTTCACCGTCATGAAGGGAAACATCACGTCGCGATGCTCTTTGAATGCCCGATACTTCAGTCCCATATCCGACGACGTCAGCGGTGACATCAACGCCTGGCCCGCAGGCACCGGCAGCCCGGCGTCGCGGGCGGCCAGCGCGGTACCGGCAGCTACCATACCCCCCGCCGAATCTCCGGCCAGCACAATGCGATCTGCTGAAAACCCGAGCGATATAACGTACCGGTAGGCGTCGAGCCCGTCGGATACGGCGTCCTCAATACGGGCCTGCGGGGCCAGCCGGTAACCCACGTTGAACACCTGCGCGTCGGTCTGTTGCGAGAGCTTACTGACCAACCGCCGGTGCGAATTGAGGCCCAAAGTCACCAGCGCCGAGCCGTGGAAGTAGACGATAACCCGGTCCGAGCCGCGGGCCGCCGGAAATACGACCCACTCGGCCGGGCAGCGCGGCAAGGTTACGGGGACCACTTCAGTTCCCGGCAACGGCGGCATCCGCAGCAGTTTGTCGATGACATCAAGACGTGCACGCTGCAACATATCAGGACGAAAACGGTTGACGACCATGCCGATGACGGTCAAGGTAGCGAGCACCGGGCGCACGAAGATCGCCGTCAGCAACGCCAGCAGGCGCGACTGCCAGCAAATAGAACCGACGTGGGCGCGCGTGGGCCGATCTTGCCAGTCACACTCATTCATGATGCTGACAATACATGGTACCGCGTGTATCGGGTACCGTACGCCCAACGAGGAGCGGCCTCGAATAAATCCTCGCCACGGCAAGTCGTGATCAGGAACCGCTGAGAGCCACCGCCAAATAGCCTGCAATCGTCAGCACCGGCAACTGCATCGGCAACGGGTCTGACCGTACCCGGCCGGGACCATGGTCGACGGGAACCACACAGGTCGGACTGCGCGATATCGCCAGCCTGATAGGTCGTGCGGCTACCATCCACCTCGGCATCCCGCACTTCAGCCACCTCGTTGAGCGCAACCTCACCTGACCCCAACCACCAAACACCCTCTACGCCAACCAGTTCAGAGAACATCGGCTGCGCAGCGTGTTGGCCAAGATCTTCGGCAGCGATGAAAAACCTGACCGATCGCGAGGGCCTGACCGCCTATCTGCGGCCGAACAACATCGCCGCACCCGGTACTCGAACTTCATCGGACGCACCTTCGGAAAAACTCGACGGCAGCGGGCGGGACCCGTCGCGGTAGTCAACAAGATCACCAAAAGGCCGAAACGTGCTAGCACCGCTTCGCGGTAAGCGTTATCGGCCACCAGAATTTCGTGCCGAGCATCACCGCGAGCGTCGGCACCGTGCAGGTCCGTACGATGAAGGTGTCGATGATCAGGCCAAGCCCGATGGTAGAACCCATCTGGGCAACGTTGAGCAGGCTTGCGCCCACCATGGCGAACATCGTCATCGCGAAAACCATGCCGGCGGTTGTGACCACTCCTCCGGTGCCCGCGACCGAACGGATGACCCCAGTCCGGATCCCAGCACCCATCTCCTCTTTGAACCGAGACGCGATCAGCAAGTTATAGTCCGCGCCAACCGATATCAGGATCGCGAAGACGGCCACCGGGATGGACCAGTGTAATCGCGTGCCGAGCAGATGCTGCCAAATCAGCAGGCTCAGCCCGAGGGTCGACGCGAAGGACACCACCACCGAGGTCACCACGATCACCGCCGCGTTCACACTGCGCAGCAGAATCAGAATGACCGTGAGTACCAGCGTTAGGGCGCTGATCAGGATGATCTTCTCGTCGTGTGTGAGGATAGCGTGCAAATCGCTCATCATCGCGCTGGCGCCCCCGATGCTGATGATGCTGCCCTGCAGTGGAGTTCCCTTCAGGGCCACCTCCATGGCAGGGCCTAACTGTTGCGCGAGGTCCATCCCGCCGATGCTGAAGCTGTCGTTCTTACCCATGACCAGCATCCGGGTGGTTTTGCCGTCGGCGGAGAACATGAGGTGCAAAATCGGTTTGAACCGCGGGTCATCGAGAGTTTGCGCGGGGAAGTAGAAGTATTCGCCCGTCCCCGCGTTGCTCGTCGCGAAGTCGCGCATGAAGTCGGTGATGGTGTTCATCTGCGCTATCAGCTCCGACAAGGTGGTGTTCATCGACACCGCAATGTCGTGCATCTGCGTGAGCGAACTGGTCATGAGCGGAATGGCATCGGCGGACTTAAACAGATTGTTGCCGACCGACAGGGAATTGCGTGCCAGCTGCTGCACGGTCGTGCTGAGCGTGTTGATGCCGTCGAAATTGGTCACCGCTGTCTTTGCTCCCTTGCACAGGGGTTGTGCTGCGCAATCCGGCTGGGCATCAACCGATTGGCGCACGTGCTCGATGATGGCGCTGAAGTTGTTCATGCGGTCGTTGAGGTTGCGCACTCTGTCTTGGATCTGCGCGGCTAGCGAATTGAGCTGTTGCATGCCCTGCTGAGCGGAGGCCAACTGTGTTTGCAGCCCGTCGATCGTGGTGATCATCTGGCCGAGGTTGTCGGTGAGTTGGCGCATCTGTTTGGCACGCTGGTCGAGGACGATCGAGTTCTGCGACATCAACGTTCCGACATAGCCAACCCCGTAGGTCAGCGAGGCTTGATTTAACGGGACGCCCAGCGGCCGAGTAAGCCATTGCACGAAGTTGACGTCGGGCATCTGGTTGATTCTCTGCGCCGCCTTCTCCAGCACGCCGATGTCTGCCGAATTGCGCAAGTCGTGGTCGGCCTCGATGAGGATGGTGTCCGGGGACAGCTGGCTCAACGGGAAGTGCTTTTTGGCTACAGCCAGACCCTGTGAGCTCGATAGCTTCGGGGGCACGAAGTCGAGTTCGTCGTAGTTGAATTCCGCGGTCGGGATGGCCAGCATCAACACGACGAGCACGGCCGAGGTCCCGACAAAGATGGGCACGGGCCAACGGGCGATCCGGATGCCCATTCGCCGCCACATCGTGATGCTGTGGGTCCGCGCCAGCGGCTCGAATAGTCCGAACTTCTTCGCGCCGATCAACAGCACAGCAGGTGTCACAGTCAGCGCAGAGGCGACCGCAACGAGCATGCCCGTGGCGCAGGGCAATCCGATGGTCTGGAACATATCCAGTTGGGTGAGATCCATGCAGGCGAGCCCACCAGCCACCGTCAGACCGGAGGCGAGGATCACCGGGGCGATCCCACGGTAGGCGGCTTGGAAAGCCTCGTCGATGCCTAGGCCGTTGCGCCGCCCCTCCTGGTATCGGCCGATGACGAAGATCGAATAGTCGGTGCCCGCCCCGAGCATCAGCGCACTCATCATCGCGTTGGTGAACATCGATGCCGGCAGCAGGTTCGCCTGTATCAGCAGGCCAACCACTGGTGTGGCAGTGCCGATGGCGAGGCCGAACGTGAATAGCGGCAGCACCGCAACGAAGATGGAGCGGTAGATCAGCAGCAACAGGATCCCGACGAGAATGACCGAGAGGGTGCCGATGACAACGACATCGTGCATGACCGACTCGATTTGATCGAAGGCTGCCTGGCTCAAACCAGTGATGTAGATAGTGGTCCCGTCCGGCTTCTTCATCGAGTTAATGACCGATTGCACCGACTCGACCGACTTGAAGGCATCCGGTGTGCCGAGATCGCCGACCAGGTGCAGTTGCAGAAAGGTCAGCTGTTTATCCGGGCTTTCGGTGAGTGCCGCGGCTTGCGGACCCGACCAGGTATCGAACACCGATTCCACGCTGTCGGTGTCGGCCACCAACTTACGCAAGAGGTCGACGCGGAAGTGGCGGTCGTCGTCGTCGAACGGCTCGTCCTTCTCGATGATGATGACCGCCTGATTATTCGATGACGACTCGCCGAAGGCTTTGCCGATGCGCTGCATCGCCTGGCTGGACACCGTGTTGGTGGGAATCATCGGCCGGCTGTGCTCAAGGATCATTTTCGCCGGCGACGGGGCAACCAGATTCAACCCAGCCGCGGCCAGGATCCAGATCCCGACGATCGGTAGCGCTAATCGATTGATCAACGCCGAGATGCGAGAAAGCCTGGAGCCGTCCTGTACAGGAGCCAACGATGCGTCCTAACCGGGCAGCTTGCGAAAAGCCAAGAGGTTGCAGCTAACCGAAGGACTGGAGCCAATGTCGGTCTTCTCGTCGGTGACATTGCCGTCGACGCTGATCCGGCAGGTCACTGTGTCGTTCGCCGAAAGCGCCGTCACGCCGGCCGCGAACCCGATATCGCTTGTCGTTAGTGTCATGCTCCACGGTGACGGTCCAGTGAACAGCTTCGCTTGGCCCTGCTCATCGAGATAGGAGACGGTGACCTCGGAGTTGGTCGAACTGAACACCTCGTAGGTGACATTCTTAGACTCCTCCAGGGAAAGGGACAATGCCGCCAACGGCGACTGCGTCGGCTTCTCGGGTGAGTGCGCCACCGCGACATCCTTCGCGGTGAGAACGTAGCTACCTGCAGTGATCCAGAGACCGGCGATGA
>NZ_JCALCK010000035.1:0-4078 GCF_059812285.1 Mycobacterium sp. NGS62
GATGGCATTGGTCGTGTAGATGATCTTGCGGATCTCGGGTGGGAACGCCAAAAACGGCACGAAGTCGCTCCAGGCGCGGTCCCAGACCGCGACCGCACCGGGGGATTTGGTTTTCCATTGGGCGCGGAAGTCCTCCATGGCCAGCCTGGCGGCCTCTTCGGTCGGCGCGGTGTAGATCGGCCGCAGCGCGGCGGCCATTGTTCTGCGGTCGGTGTAGGAGGCATAGCGCATTGCCGAACGCAGCAGATGCACGACGCACGTTTGCACGATGGCTTGAGGCCACACCGCGGTGATCGATTCCGGTAGCCCGGTCAGTCCGTCGCAGCACACAAACAGCGCATCGCGACACCCCCGGTTGCGCAGCTCGGTAAGCACCCCATGCCAGAACTTGGCGAAAGCGCACGGGTTCGCGCGAACATGTGCAAGGCGCCGCCTGAATTGTCACGGGTTCGGTAGGCGGGCGGTGTCCACGTGGTCGGCCAGGTAGGTTATGACGGCCTCGTGGCGCATGCCGTAGGCGGTGGCGACGAGTTTGGGGTCGACGGTGCCGACCAGGTCGACCAGTCGGGTGGAGCGCAGGATGCGGGGTTGGATGCCGACCTCGCGCAGGGTGGTCTTGACATAGCCGTCAGAGGCCGGCGCTCGGGTGGCCTTGGTCTGCATAGTGATCAGCAGGTGGGAGTTGTTGCTGCCGAGTGTTTTTCGGCGCTCGAGGCAGCGTTGCAGCGCTGTCCAGGTCCACGGGTCCAATGGTGTGGGCTGTGGTCGGCGACCCAGCCGTATGCGGTGCCGATCGTGGTCGACGTCGGCGTCGGTCAGGTGTTGCAGTTCTTGGGTGGTGGCGCCGTGGAGCAGGGCGGCCAGTCCGACGAACGCCTCGTGGGGGTGCACGTCGGGGTCGGTGCTCCATCGTTGGAACAGCTCGCGCTGGCGGTCGGCGGGAAGAGTAGGGCCGCGAAATGCCATGGTCTGCGGTGCTTTCAACTCTGCGGCGGGGTCGATGAGCATCAGTCGGCGCCCGCGAGCGTAGCGGCAGAACTGGCGTAGCCCGGTCAGGTAGGAGGCGCGTCGGCTGGGATGAGCGTGCAGGAACGCCTCGATGTCGCCGACCTCGATGGTGGCCCAGTCGGCCTTGCCGCGGCGGGCGGTCAGGAACTGCGCGAAGTCGCGTATCGCGGTGAGCCGGGCCTCGAGCGTGGCGTGCCCGCGCGGGTGAGCGCCGATGCGGCGGGCGCGATCGCGGCCGGCGACGAGGTGCTCGGCGAACCTGGCCACCGCTGGCCGCAATGGTTCGGGCACGGCGTCAATGCGGGACTGTCGGCGGGCGGCGGCGCGGCGCTCGTCGTGGTCTGACCGCAGCGCCAGCTTGCTCGCGGTGAGGAAGTCTTCCAGAGCCCGTGCGAGTGGCCCGTCGGCGGCGACGGCTTCCAGCAGTGCCTGCGGGTGCACCGGGGAATCGTCGAGCATGCGCTTGCCGAGTCGGCTGAGCATGGCGCAAGCACGGCTGGGATGGTGACGGCCGACCAGGTAGGCGGCGAAGTCGCCGAGCCAGTCAGGTGGATCATCCAGTGTTGCAGCCAGATTGGCGGCGCAAACCGGGATCCTGTGCGGCGAGCGCGCCCAACAGGACCGGCACCGCCCGGCACCGGTCAGTCGGGTGACCCGCCCGCAGTCGACGCAGGCGGCGTCTCGATTCGGTGGCCGGCCCGGATGTGAGCACGGCCCGCACCAACCGGTATCAGATCGCAGGACCCTGTGTTTGCGGCAACGCGGGCACTCGGCTCGATCGGCGTCGCGCCGTTGTCGTCGGACACAGTCCTTGCAGATATCGCGGTCGACGAACAGCACCGGCGCCCCGCAGATCTGGCAGGCGCGCGAGCAGCGCACGCAGTGGCCGGTGTCTGGCTGCAGGACCCGCTCGATGCCGCAGCGCGGGCAAGGATGCTTGACCGGCGCGTGAGCGGCTGCCCAGTGGCATCGAGCACACAGGTCACGGTCGGGCTTGCCAACCGCGCGGCCACACCGCGGGCAGTCCCGGATCCGTCGGGTCACGATCAGATCGGCGGCATCGACCGGCCACGCCGCGACGCCTGAGCGTCGTTCACCACGACCTTGGCCGGCTTCGGCGAAATCGGTTGTGCGAGTGGGGTGGTGTCGATGTCGAACAGGTCGTTGGGCGTGCACTCCAGCGCGGTGCACAACGCAATCAGGGTGGACAGCTTGAGCTGGCTGGGTTGCTTGGTGAACAACGCCGACACCGATGCCGAGGACAGCTCCAATCCGGCCTTCTCGGCCAGCACCCGTTGCAGCTGGACCCCGGTCCAAACCTCACGCTGAGCGGCGGCCATCCGCAGTTTCCACCTGATCTGCATGCTCACTCCTGCCCGGTCAGTTCACTCAGCGTCGCTGAGATAGCGCGCTGGTAGGCGTCCTCGATGAAGGTTTCCGACGGGCGCACGTACCGCATGGTCGATGCGACTGTCCAGTGTCCTAAAAGTTGTTGAATAGCAACGAGATCCACGCCACGCTCATAGTTGTGGGTGGCGCAGGCCCGGCGCATCCCGTGCGGGCTAAACCACTCAGCTTCGGGCCGTCCCTCCACGCTCATCAAATGCCGCAGCCGGTTGCGGATCGTGGCCGCTGCCATCCGGCCGCCGGACTCCTCACACAGCAGCACCGGACTATCCGGGAACCGGCCGCGCACGTCATCGAGATACCAGCGCACCACCAGATCCAGCCCGTCCAGCATCGGCACCCATCGCGGTCGTGGCCCGGACCCCTTGGCGCCCTTGCCGAACCGCACGTGCAGCTTGCCGAACGTGCCGCGCCCAAAGTGCACGTCCGAGCGGTCGAGCATCACCGCTTCTTCCGACCGCAGCCCGGCGTGATACAGCGTGCGGAACAGCGCATAATCGCGTGCGGCCGGCGCGTACTTACGGGCGGTCGCGATCCGACCCTTGAGGAACTCGAAGAAGGCGCCTACCCGCTCCGGAGTCGGCGGGGCATCCGCGCTCGGTGAGTCGTCGCTGACATGGCGGGCGGCGTTGAACTCGTCGAGCGGACAGGCCAGCCGCACCCCGAACGCAGCCTCGATCTCTGCCGCTTTGCGGACCTCAAGGAATCGGTGAAAGCCCTTGAACACCTGCAGATAGTTCCGCCGCGTCGATACCGCTCGACCCGAGCTGGCCAGCTCGCCCACGACCCGGTCGACGTCCTGGGCGGTCACCTCCCACGCCGGTCGTCCCAGTGCTGCCAGCATCCGTTCCAGCACGCCGACGTCGTTAGCAATCGTCGATTCGGCGAATCCCCGTGCGGTCCACGACGCCACGAAGGCCTCCACACATTCGGCCTGAAACCGCTGCGGATCTTGCGTCTGCACGACTGGCGCGACCTGGCCGGTGATCACCCGCAGCCGCCCGTCGCCCACCGCGCACCTTCCTCGCACCTGAGGTTTCGAGGCAGTACCTTAACTCGCGGGCTTACGCCTTGAGGATCAGCGACACGCCAATCGGTGGGAAAACCTCAGACAGCAGCACGAATCCGGGGAATCGAACCTGTGCTCGTTCCATATCCTTCCGTCTGCTGGATCCAGATGCCCAGCACCTGCCTGATCCCGTCGACATCGACGCCGATCACCACATGGGCGGCCTTATTGGCCACCACGCCGCCGTCGCGGATCTTGATGCGGATGGCGTCGATATACAGGATCGGATACACCGGATCGACCGGCCGGGATTGCCAAGCCGCGATCTCGTCGACCACCACGTCGGTGACGCGGGAAACGGTGGCCGCCGAGACCTGCGCGCCGTAGACCTCAGCCAGGTGCTCGGTGATATCGCGGGTCGACATCCCGCGCGCATACAACGACAAGATCATGTCTTCGACCTGGCCCAGGCGGCGTTTGCGTTTGGGCACAATCACGGGGGCAAAGGTGCCGTTGCGATCCCGCGGGACCTCGAGTTCGACCGGGCCGGCGGTGGTCAGCACGGTTTTGCGGCCATGGCCGTTGCGGGAGTTGCCCGAGCCGTGCCCGACCGGATCGCCGTGCTCATAGCCCAAGTGGTCAGCGATTTCGACA
>NZ_JCALCK010000036.1:0-4047 GCF_059812285.1 Mycobacterium sp. NGS62
TACCTAGACATCTCATCGAAGAGCGCATCGATCCTGCTCAGCACCGACGGTGCCGATGATCCAGACCAGCTGGTCGCCGTGGCGGCCGGGGAACTGTTCGAGTGGGCGTGGCTGATCGGCGAGCTCGCTGGCTGGCTGCAGGACGCCGACGAGCACACCCGCGCTGACTTCGCCCGGTTTTTCGGCGGCTACCGCACGCCCGACAAGACCGCGTGGTTCGCCACCCACATCGCCGAGCGCATCGCCGCGCTACTCGACGGGGATCGGGGCCAGCCATGAGCACCGCCACACCCACACCCTCGGCGCCGCCACTAGATGCCGAGTTGGAGCGCCTACTCAAGCGGATGCGGTTGCCCTATATCCGCCGTGCGGCCCCCGAGCTTTTGGCCACCGCGAAAGCGCAACGTTGGGACCCCGGCGAAGTGCTCAAAGCGCTTCTGGCCGAAGAGGTTTCCGGGCGGGACCGCTCCGCACTGACAACCCGCCGAACCCGTGCGGGGTTTCCCACCGGCAAAACCTTTGCCGGCTGGGACCCGACGCTGTCGTCGATACCGGCACCCACCCAGTCCGCACTGCGCACCCTGGAATGGATCCACCGCCGCGAAAACCTGGTGGTCTGCGGGCCATCAGGCACCGGCAAGACGTTTCTGCTCGAAGCCCTCGGCCAACAAGCCGTCGAAGCCGGGATGCACGTGGCGTGGTTTAGCCTCGAACAACTCGGTGCGCTGGTACGTCGCCACCGCGCCGACGACACCGTCACCAAGGCCATCGGCCGCATCCTGCGCGCCGATCTGATCGAGGTCGATGACATCGGGCTGCTCTCGGTGGGCGCCGACGCCGCCGAGGGCCTCTACCGGCTCGTCGATGCCGCTTACGAGAAACGCTCGATCGCGTTGAGTAGCAACCTTCATCCCGCCGGATTCGATGAGCTGATGCCCAAGACCATGGCTACAGCCACCGTCGACCGGCTCTTGCACCACGCACACGTCTGCCAAACCAGTGGGGAAAGCGTGCGACTCACCCAGGCCATGGCCGGCAAGGGGGTGAACGCCTTGACCTAACTACGCCGGGGGCACGTCCGGTGGCCGCGAGTGGGCAGATCTCATGGCCACCACCGGGCAGTTTTCATGACCGCCACTGGGCAGTTCTTCATGTCCCTTGACAGCCGATCGAGGGCGCCGCGCCGATCTCAGCGAGCCGTTCGCCATAGCGGATGGACGTAAACTGCGATCCGGCATCGGAGTGACATGTCAAGCCGGACAACGTGTTTCCACGTGACCATCGGGCCATCTCCAACGCGTCGAGCACCATGGCGGTGCGCATGTGGGACGCTACCCGCCACCCGACGATCATCCGGGAGTAGGCATCGACGATGAAGCAGACATAGGCCACCCCGGCCCAGGTCGGGACGAACGTGTAGGGGTCGGACCGGGGCGCCCTGTCGGCTTTGCAGCTGGTGGGTTTCCCCGGCCCGCCCTCCGAACCGGACGTGCCCATTCCTGAGCATCCGGCTCTCCATTTGATTTATGCCGCGGGGACGCTCGTCCATGGATTCGGAATACGGGTTCCTCGGTAGCGATACCGGGTCACGGGGACCGTGGGTGCGCGGAAGAACTCGATACCATCCGCCGCGATGTGCCAGGCGGGCAGGTAGCGGCGGATCACGGTGTGCACGTTGAGTTTGGGGTGGCGTTTCTTCAGCCAGCCGACGATGCGCCAGAAGGCGAAGTGATCGACGTAGGAGAAGGTTCGATTGGATACCCCATGCTGGAAGTACGTGCACCAGCCTCTGATGGCCGGGTTGAGCCGACGCAGCAGATCTGCGAGCGTGCGATGAGCGTTCCGGCGGGTCAAGACACGGATCTTTTCCTTGATCGAAGCAAGAGATCTCTTCGAGGGGTAGGTGTAGACCGTTCTCTTGGTCCCGCCGCGTCCCTGCCAAGTCCGGCGCTGGATGCGCCAGCCCAGGAAGTCGAACCCGTCATTGATATGGGTCAGGTGGGTCTTTTCCTCCGACAAGCGCAAACCCATCGGAGCCAGCACTGTGGCCACTTCGCCGAACAACGCTTCGGCCTGCGCGCGGGGTCCGCGGACGAGAACGACGAAGTCATCGGCATAGCGGATGAGCTTCATCACCGCGCCCCCGGCCCGCAGATGCTTGGCGCGGGTCCAGTACGGTCCGAGCGCTTCCCACTTCGCGGTGAAGTGCTCGTCCAGCACCGACAAGGCGATGTTGGCCAGCAGCGGTGAAAGAATTCCACCTTGCGGGGTGCCGGTGCGGGTACCCCTGTTGAGACCGTCCTCGGTGAGGACGCCCGACTTCAGGAACGAGCGGATCAACGCCAGCACACGCTTATCGGCGATCCGATAACGCACGCGCGCCATCAGCGCGGTGTGGTCGATATCGTCGAAGCACGCCTTGATGTCACCTTCGAACACCCACTCGTAGGAGCGGTTGCCCGTCGTGAAGTAGTGAATCTCGGCGATCGCATCCTGGGCTCGTCGTCGTGGCCGGAACCCGTAGGAATTGGGTTCGAAGTCGGCCTCGAAGATCGGCTCCAGCACCAGCTTCAAGGACGCCTGAATGATCCGGTCGGTCATCGTCGGGATTCCCAGCGAGCGAGTCTTTCCGTTCGCCTTCGGAATTCGGCGTTCTCGTACCGGCAGTGGCGCGAACTGACCGGTCTTCACCTGCTGGCGAAGCTCGGCGAGCATCTCGGTCACATCGTCGGCGGGGACATAACGGGGAACGACCCCATCCACACCGGCAGTGCGACCGCCCTTGTTACCCCGTACCCGGTCGCACGCTGCCAGCAGGAACGCAGGATCGTAGACGAGGTTGAACACATCATCGAACCGACGGCCGGGATCGGCCGTCGCCCAACGGTGCAGCTTCGTCTGCATCGCAAGTACTCGGTGCCATGCCCACATCGTGTCAACGACGACCTCGGCTGACCACGAATCACCCGTATTCACCGGTGGCTCCTTCACATGCATTGGTTGCTGCGCAATCAAACTGAGCCCCTTCGCCCTGTGACCGGCTTTCCCGGCCTCCGACTACTACGAGCTCTCCGCCCCCTGCCGCCGGCATCAGTCGGCGACGGACCTTCCCACCCAGCCCGAGCAGGCTGCCCGATGCGGAATGGGGCCCGCGGCAGGGTTCCCGCGTTCACTGTTGACCGTTCGACGGGATCGGCATCCAGCTATGCCCCTGCACCATCGCCATGGCTACGCCGCAGGCCTTCACCATGGCCTCCCGAACCGACGACATTCTCCGATCCGCGAGTTCCCCACCTGGCCAACCACACCCGGCCAAGCCAGACGCGGAGACCTCAGCCAGATGGGTACGCGGTGCGACCCAGCCCATGTCCGCCAGGTTCGGGGCTGGTGGGTGCACTTGAGGGGCGTTCAGACACTGGTTCCTCACGTATACCTCTCCGTCTTGCTAGCCGAGCCCGCACCATCTGGCAGTTCTGGCACGACTCGTCGTTGTCAGGGCCGCTGTCCACCCTCACCCCCGTCCCAGGGATCAGGCTGCCCTCAGCTTCAACCCGCTGCTGCGACAGCGAGAAACTGGTGGTCTCTCACCTCCACTCGGTCAAACAGCGCCTCGCGGCGCACCAGATCCGTGACCCACAGTTGATTCGGAGCGGTTGCGGTGAACTTGCGCCCGACCAGATCCGGGTGACGCGGCGCGGCCGGGTCGGGTTTGGTG
This sequence comes from Mycobacterium sp. NGS62, assembly GCF_059812285.1. Taxonomy (NCBI): domain Bacteria; kingdom Bacillati; phylum Actinomycetota; class Actinomycetes; order Mycobacteriales; family Mycobacteriaceae; genus Mycobacterium; species Mycobacterium sp. NGS62. The sequence goes on from NZ_JCALCK010000036.1 coordinate 3,716, forward strand.
GTGCGGACTCGTTTGCCGCGCCGCACGCCTTCGATGCCAGCGGCACGCATCAGCCGGGCCACCTGATCTCGCCCGCATCATGGCTGGCCCTACGTGCTGTTTTCCACAGCTTGCGCGCCCCGTAGACGCAGTAGTTGTCCTCCCAGAGCTTGTCGTTTGCCAGGGTGATGGGACCACCGGTTGGCCATGAGCATGGGACCGGGTTGTTCCGGTTTTAGGCCGTGCGTTGATGGTCGCTGATTGGGTGGCTGGCGGTCAATCCGACGGAGTCGGAGGGACCGCCTTCTTGGGTCGCGGCTTCTGGCGTTGCCGGTAGGACTCGCCTTCGACGA
>NZ_JCALCK010000037.1:0-3975 GCF_059812285.1 Mycobacterium sp. NGS62
GTTATCTGGAGTCCTGCCCGCGATAGCTGCTGTGACCTGCAGGTTTGTGTCGTGGAGGGTATCCATGACGCGGCTGGAGGTCGATATCGGTTGGCGGTCAGCACGGCCCGATCGTTACCGAAGTGTGATGTCTTGGTTCGCGGTGTCGGCCGGTGTCGTCGCGGAGTTGGCCAAGGGCGCACGCGAGTTGGCGGCGTAGCCGCCGGTTCTCGTCGGCGAGTTCGTGGTTGCGGCGGTTGGCGATTTCGAGGCGCTGCCGCAGGGAGTCGTCGCTGGCGCGTTGTCGGGCGGGTAACGGTGTGCTTGGCTCGGGCTGGTGCTGGGCGCGGAGCCGGCGGATCTCGTCTTTGAGGTCGGTCTGGGTGTAGATCCACGAGCGGGAGACACCGGCGTGGCGGGCGACGGATTCGAAGGTGAGCAGGGCGCCGGTCCGGTCGAGTTCGTGCATCGCAGCGATGGCCTTGGCGCGGGTGTGTTCGTGCCGCTGCTGGGCGGCGCGGATGAGGTGGATGCTGTTGTTAGCCCGCATGTTTGGCCTTCCCTGGTTGTGGATCGTTGAGGGCGGTGATGATGTTGTCCAGGTTGTGCAGGACTTGGCGGTTCATCTCGGCCAGACGTTGTTGTCCGCGGGCTTCGGCGGCGGTGATCAGCTGCAGGGTCTGTTGCCGCTGCTGGTGGTGCTGGGGCAGGAACTCGGCGGTGGTGAGGAACATCGGACAGGTCAGACAGGCGTTGGCGTGCGGGCAGCTCTGCTGCACCGGCAGTCCGCAGTAGCCGTTGGGTAGGGCCTGGGTGGCTCGGCCGAGGCGCTGTTTGGCCCAGGCGGCCTCCGCGATCGGCCCGGACGGGTCGAAAATGATTGTGGAGCCGTGGATGTCGACCTTGCGAGCCGCCTCCCACTGGCGGCGCACGGTGGTGTCGTGCAGGCGGGCGTAGTGCCCGGTCATCTGCGCGGAGTCGTGGTCCAGGATGCGTCGCACGACCTCTTGCGGGACGTCGCGGTTGATCAGCCGGGTGCCCAGGGTATGGCGCCACTGGTGCGGGGTGAGGTGCACCGGCCGGCCGTGCTCGTCACGGATGTCGCAGACGGACAGCCAGCGCAACAGCGCCATCCGGTAGGTGGGACTCGCGATCGGGTGGGTGCCGTCAATGTTCTTCGTCGGCCGTGGGAACAACACCGGCGTGCCTGCCGGCCAACGCTGGGAGGTGTGGTTGCGATGTTCGGCGATGAGCTCGCGCAACTGCTCGTCGATGGGCACCAACGCGTCGCGTTTCATCTTGTGGTTGAGGTAGCGCAGATACGGTGCGCCTTCGGAGTCGGCGACCACACAATCGCTGCGCAGCCGCAGCGCATCAGTGATGCGTAGCCCGCAACGCATCAAGATGATCGTGATCAACCGGTGGGCAGGGTCGGCGAATCGGGCAAGGTTATCGGGATCCTCGAGCTGGGTCATGACCTGTTCGGCCAGTGCCCGAGGCAACCGTTCGTCGCGTTTCGGGTAGTCCTCGGCGAAGAACATCGCGTCTGCGGGAAGGTCTGTGTCCCAACGGTGTTGGCGGAGGGCGGCGAAGAACCGGTTGAGCAGCCCGATATGGGTCCCGCGACGTTGGGCACCGATGGAGTCGCCGCGCAGGTTGGCCAGATAGCGCTCCAGCACCGGCCGGTTGATCCGGTCGATGCTCTCGACGCCGATGTCGGCGAGGAACCCGGCGAAGCGGGTGAGCACAACGACCGGCCTGCCGCCGCCGGCTTCCAGGCCCAATCCGGTCGATAGCCGCCACCGGACCCACCGCTTGGCCAGATCCCGCAGCCACGGCTGCGGAATACCGTCGAACCGCAGCGTGCGGTCTCCGTCGTAGCCGAGTCGGCGCATGCGCCAGACATCGCGCGGGTATTCGGCGTCCCAGCCGCCGGCCTCGGCCAGGTCGGCGATCACCCGGGATGCGTAGCTGAGGAACCCACGGGAGCGAGTGTCGTTGATCGTCGACCGAGCCCAGTCGTGCCAGGTGTCCTCGTCGTGGTGGAGCAGGGAGCCCACGCCTGCGGCGGCCAGTGTCCTCACGACGCGCATGACCACGTCCGGGGTCAGCTTGCCCTGCCGATCGTCGTGACGGCGTTGCAGCACGTACTGCAGTTCCAGCTTCAGCTGACCGGTCAGCCGGTCGAGCCGGATCTGCTCGCTGGCCAGCGGGGTTTCGGCGGCGAAGCGGTCGGCGAACTCATCGATGTCGGGTCTGCCGTTGACCTTCCAGGTATTGGTGTGGGTTTGGCAGAACGCAGACGTGCCCTGCGGCCAGAGCTCGCAGTGCAGGATGCGGCAGGTCGCGCCCGCCGCTGGTTGCTTGAACGGCTGTGGTTCGGCCAGCCATCCGGCCAGGCTGGGGCGCCCGGCACGTTCCCATCGTTGTGCGTGCAGCCCGCACATGCCGCCACGTGCAGAGCCGTAACCGCAACCGGGCACCCGGCAACGCTGATTCGGTTGTCGCCGCCGCCACCGCGGATCGGTCGACACGGCGAACCGCTCCAGGGACGGACGTCCCTCTTCATGCCACCGTTGCCGATGTCCTTCACACAGGCCACGTCCACGGGCGGTTCGCTCGCACCCCTCAACCCGGCACTCGGCTCCACCAAACACCGGATCCTCGGGCCCGAATTCCAGTACATCGCTGCGGAATTCGTTGCGGACCTCGGCCATCAGCTTGCCGAGCAGCCCCGACGGGCCGGCAGGCTTCAGCGACGGCGCGCTCATAGCCGTACCTGCCCATCGGTGAACCAGCCTGCCTGTTCCATGACCCGCCGAGCGTCCTCCACGGTGAGGTGCCCATACGTCGTGGTCGTCGTCGCCACGTGCGCATGTCCGAGCAGGTGCGCTACCACCTCGATGCTGACTCCGTCGCGCAGCAGCCGGGTTGCGGCCGTGTGTCGCAGCCAGTGCGGGTCGAAGTCGATCCCGGTCCGCCGGCGCAGCCTCCGCACCAGGTCGTAGACCGCGGCGTAGGTCAGCGGATGCCCCTGCGGACGACCCCACAGGTTGACGAACACATAATCGCTGTCCAGATCGCCGTACTCCGTGTGAAGGTAGTCGGCGAACAATCGGATCAACGCGCTGCTGACCGGGATCGTGCGGATGGTCTGTGACTTGACGCGTGCGCCATTGGCGTTATCGCGTCGCCGCACCGTCACCTCATGCTCGGCAGCGGCGATGTCGTTGTGCCGCAAACCAAGCGCCTCACCGATCCGCATCCCGGTGTCGTAGAGCACGGCGAACAACAATCGGTCCCGCAGCCGGCCGCAACCATCCAGGATCGCCTGCACCTCGTTCGGCGGGAGCACCCGCGGCAGCTTCCTCGGCGCCTTCAACGCGATCACCCGCCGCGACCTCGGCGTGCCCTTGCTGATGTGGTGCAGGAACGGTTTCCAACCACCACGCGCGCCGCCGACCTGCCACGAGGTCAGCAGAGCGCCGACATCCACCCCGTCTCGTGCAGCGTGGGTGTAAAACGCCCCGACCGCCGAAAGCTTGCGGTTCACAGTCGATTCCGTGCAGTGATGCGGCACCGACGGCAACACCGCGACCTGCCCATGCCGGGCCTGCAGCGGCAGCCGCAGCCAGGCCACGAACTCACCTACGTCATCGAGCCGCACCGTGCGCCAGTCCAGGCCACGGTCGGCGAGAAAACCGAACCAGTCCTTGAGATCGTGCGCGTACGCCTTGACCGTGTTCGGTGATCGCTCGATGTCGGTCAGATACGCCAGATACCGGTCGACCGGTGCTACCGGAGCATCGTCGTCATCGAGAACGGTCCACGACTCACGCAACGAGACCGGCGAGATAACTCGTGCAATCTGCATCGCCCCTCCGCAGGCTCTTGCCTCCTGGACGACTGCAGATAAGCACGTCCACCACCCAGAACCTGGGACCTCAACGCCTCGTGTCGGACATCAAGGACACCACCCGGAGGACTCCAGATAAC
>NZ_JCALCK010000038.1:0-3445 GCF_059812285.1 Mycobacterium sp. NGS62
TGTTAACCGGCACTCAAGGTGAGCACGATGGCGGCGTTGACGGTGAGGATGTGTGGGCATGAAATGACCCCGCCGGCAGATGTCCGGCGGGGTCGGTGGTGTTTGGGGTGTCGGGGTGGTGTTCAGTCTGCCGTGACTTCGGCGATGGCTGTGCGGGTGGAGGATTCGTCGACGATGGCTTTGTCGGCGGCGAACGCGGCGACGAGGGCTTGGAGCGCGAGGTTGTTGACCGCGCGGGGGTAGCCGCGGCTGGTCTGGTGGATCAGGCCGACGGCGTCGTCGGAGAACAGGGCATCGTCGCGACCGGCCAGCTTCAGGTGGTGGCGTAGGTAGCTGCCGGTCTCGGTGTCGGTCATGGGCGCCATCGTGTAGCGCAGCGCGATGCGTTGGTCGAGCGCAGCGAGCACGCCAAGTTTCATTCGCCGTCGCAGGGTGGGTTGGCCGACGAGTAGGCAGGCGAACGGGCTGGAGGAGTCGAGGTCGTGATTTGTCAAGAGCCGCAGCGCCTCCAACTGGTCATAGCCGAGCAGGTGAGCTTCCTCGACGACCACGACGGGGGTGCGTCCGCGCTCGGCTTGTTCGGCGGCCAGCGCGTCGGCGGCTTGGGGAGCCAGGGTGGCGTGGTGGGTCAGGGGTTGCCCGCCCAGTGAGGCGACGATGCGGTGGTGGATGCCGCGCACCCCGACGGTGGGGTCGGGCAGGTAGATCACGGCGTGGCGGCTGCGATCCAGGGCTGCCAGTGCGGCGCGCACGGCGACGGTCTTGCCGGCGCCGACCTCGCCGGTGATGACGCCGATGCGGCGGTCGGCGACACACCAGCCGATGCGGGCGACTGCCTCGTTGTGGGCGGCATGCCGGTGCAGCATGCCAGGGGCTAGATCGCGGCCGAACGGCATCCGGGAGAAGCCGTAGTAGGAGATCAGTTTGTCCATCATTTCGGTTGGGCCTCCTGGCCGGTGAGTAGGTCGAGCTGCCCGGGGATCTGATCGGCAGCCCCGGTGAGGGCGGCGTAGTTGACGCCGCGAGCGAGCTCGGCGGCGTGCGCGGTCTCGATCAGCTGCGCGTAGTCGATACCGCTGGGTTTCGGTGGTGTGGTGGGGGTTTCGGGTTTGGCTTTCGGGTGCGAGTGCCGTCCGATGTGATGCGGGACCGCCAGCCCCATCGGGGCGCCGGCCAGCCGCACCTCGATGCGGGTCAAATCGAACGGGTCGAACACCAACTCCACCTTCCGTCCCACCAAGGCGGGGTCGATTTCGTAGCGGTTGCCGTGCAGCGAGACGGTGGCGGTCTTGGTCACGCGGCGGTGTTCCTCCCACAGGAACGCCTCGGTGAGCGTCTGCGGGGCGGGCAGCGCGACTGGGCCACTAGCTGACCAGCGGGCCAGCGGGGTCTGCCCGGTTTCGGAATGCACCGTGCGGTGATAGACGGTTTCCACCCAGGCCGCGAACATCCGATTCAACTCGGCGAGGTCGGTGACGTGGTGGCGGCCGACGACGCCGGGTTCGCCGGTGATCTCGACTAGGAACTGCTCACGCACCGTCCTGAAAAATCTCTCTATCTTGCCCCGTCCTTCGGGCCGGCCTGGTGCGGAATGAATAAGGCGCACACCGAGTTTGGCACACGCACGCAACAACCATGCATCGACGAACGCCGACCCGCGGTCGACGTAGATCGCTTTCGGCACGCCGCGGGAGGCCAGCGCCGGGCGCAGCGCGGCAGCCAGCCGCACCGTGTCCTCGGCATAACCCCAACGGTAGCCGGGCAACAGCCGGGAATGATCGTCCAGAAACGCGAAAAGATACGTCTTGCGGGCCTGGATCCGTATGCCGTGCAACGCATCTCCAGTCCACAGGTCGTTCGGGCGCTCGGCCTCGAACCGGCCGAACACCGGCGCCGACCCGGCGGTGGCCCCGGTAAGCCCGAGCCGGTGGAAGTTGCGCTGCAGAGTGCGTTCATCCGGCGCCCACCCCAGTTGAGTTCGTAAGATCCGCTGAATGGCCGCGGCGGTGCGATCCGGGTTCTCCCGCCGCAGCGCCACCGCCAGCTCCAGCACCTCGGCCGGGGTGCGCGGGGTGCATTGGCGCGGGCTGGGCACCAGCGCATCGAACCCGCCAGCCCGCCAGTCCCGGATCCACCGGTCAATGGTCTGCCGCGAGATCCGCACCTTGCGCCCGAACGGGTCGATGTGCTCGCGCGAGGCCAGCTCGCGCACCATCTTCCCCCGCTGCTTGGTAGAGAGCGCCGCATCGGCGGCCTCCCGAATCAACTGATACCGAAACAACCCGATCGCCCGGGCCCGATCGGCCCGCACCTTCTCCTCATCATCGCCGACCACCACCGGCCGCTCCTTTCCGTTTGCTGTCCGTCAAACACACGACAGCGCACAGATTTACGGCCCAATCGACCGCTACGGCAGGGTCGACTCGTGTTGCACCCACTCGCCGGGCCAGCCCGGCGCCAACAATCGCCCACCCGACACCGCCACGGCCGTCTCGGCCAGCGACACCCCAGACAGCACGAACCGGCGCCCGATCGCCGCCGCCAGCGCACCGATCGCCATTACCGCATCGGCGAACACCCCACCGGCCGCATCCGGCATCACCGGGTCAGAATCGATTCCCCGCAGCCACACGGTGAACACCGAGCGCACCGCCTCGACACGCTCGGCAAACCGGCGCAGCCAGCCCCGCACCGTCTCGGCCGGGCGAGCCAAACCCGCGGCGATGCGGCGGAACCCGACCCGGCGCGTGGCCTTCGCCGCCAGCGCCGACACGATCACCGCCGCGGTGTCGGCCCGGCGCAACAACGCAGTCACCGGCAACAACACATGCGTCACCCCGCAACCGGTGCATCGCGACCGACGCGGACACAGCTCCACCGGTCCATCCGGGCCGCGCAACAGCCGCGCTCGAGCCCGCCCCCAGCCCGCCAGCACACCGCCGCAGCACGGGCAGCTCAACTCACCGGACGCCAGCCTGCCCTCGACTTGATCGATATCTGCTTCTACGGTGACCACTGCGCCTCCAAGCGCACACAGGCGGCCCTCCCGTAGCACTCCGGCAAGAGACGACGGGAGGGCCGTCGCCTACCAATGACCTGATCACCGTGCCGCCCCGGCACCGAGGACAACAAACCGGGATACAACAAACCGACACGCTGCTCATCGTCAGCGCCGGACCCCTACCCCCACGTGCTCACCCTGAATGCCCGCGAACACCTATGACGCGACTCATCTGTCACCTATGTCATGAACTCACACAGCCTAGGCTCCACGGAATTACGGCCGTGGTTGCACGTCGACGCTGGGCGGCCGCGGCGATGGTTCTGGACGTGACGAAAGGCCTTTGCAAGGCTCAGATCGGGGTTCGATTCCGCGTGACTCCACTTTGACGGGCCGAGTGGCATTACGACAGCCGACCGCAAATGATCGGTTCCAACCAATCTG
>NZ_JCALCK010000039.1:0-3302 GCF_059812285.1 Mycobacterium sp. NGS62
ACGGGCGAGGTGTTCGAGCCGTATCGGCTCCTTGACGCAGATGGCGCTGTCGTCGGATCCGTCGCGGCGTTCTTGCGGGATATGCAGGCGTGCGGTCGTTCGGCGAACACGCTGCGGTCCTATGGCCTGGACTTGTTGCGCTGGTTCCGGTTTGTGTGGGCGATCGAGCTGCCCTGGGACCGGGCGACCGCGGTGGAGGCGCGCGATTTCTGCTGCTGGATTCAGTTGATCGACAAGCCGATTGGGGTGCATTGGCGATATCGGGACGCTGGACGAACGGCTACACCGGCGGCTTCCTCGCGGCGGCGGATGTTGGCGCCAAACCCGGTGACCGGCAAGCGGGCGCCCGGGTTGAAGTATGCGGCGGCGACGGTGGCGCACTGTGAGACGGTGCTGCGTGGCTTCTACGAGTTCCACCTCGAAGCGGGCAGCGGGCCGATGGTGAACCCGCTCCCGCTGGGACGCCATCGGCGAGCCGGACGGGCGAACTCGCATCACAACCCGATGGATCCGTTCACAGCCGAGCGCAGCGGACGGTTCCGGCCCAAGCTGGTCAGGCGGGCGCCGCGCCAAATCCCAGACGCGGCGTTCGACGAGCTGTTCGCTCAGCTGAGCTCACATCGGGATCGGGCGCGGGTGGCGTTTTGGATCTCGACAGGCGCGCGGGCTTCGGAGCTTTTGGGTGCCACGCTCGCCGACGTCGACCCGGGGCAACAGCTGATCACCGTGATCCGGAAAGGAAACCGAGCGTTGCAGCAGTTGCCCGCATCGCCGGATGCGTTCGTGTGGCTGCGGCTGTATCAAGCGCAACTAGCCGGGCTGGTCCCGACGAGCCCGGATCAGCCATTGTGGTGGACCCTGCGGCGGCCGTTGCGCGTGTTGAACTACCACGCGGCGCGGGCGATGTTCACCCGGGCCAACGCCGCATTGGGAGCGAACTGGTCGCTGCATGATCTTCGGCATTCGGCCGCTTACCGGATGGCTCGCGACCCGCAGATGAGCCTGACCGACGTGCAGTGGGTCCTTGGACACGCCCACTTGTCCACGACACAGTTGTATGTGACCGCCCCGGTTGAGGACATGATCGCTGCGGTGCTGGCCCACCACGACCGACGCGCGAAGGCTCCCACCGCCGGACCGGGTGCGGTAGACAACCGGATGGGCTACCGGCCCGAATCACTGCAAGTGCTGTTCGGACGGACGGGTCAGTGACCGGCGCGGCGCCGATCACCGGCACCGTGTCGGGGGCGCTTTATCAGGGAGCGCGCCCCGCCGGGCGGCCTGAGTCGGGTCCGTCGAGAGCGCTGGCGCTGCTGCGCCAATTCCCGCCGCGCCCGCTGCCGGACAGCTGGCCGGCAACCGTGCAGCCCCGACAGCTGCTCACTGCCCGGCTGCTGACTGATCCGTACGCCACCGCCTCGGCGGGCCTGCAGGCCGAGCGGCGCCGCGGTCTGGCCCGGGTGCTGGACTGGCTCGAACACCAGCCCGGCGACAGCTGGCAGGACCGGTGGCTGGCCTCGGGCGCCGACACTGAGGGCAACATCGCGTGGCGGCGGTTGGCGGCCGGCTGGCTGGCCAGCACCGGCCGACGCCGGGCCGACAACGAAGGGGGCCGTCTCGCTCTGGCCCGGGGCATGTCGCTGCTGGTCTGCGGCGACGTGATCCGCCCCAGTCTGGGCTGGCTGATGACACCGAGCACCCCGCGGGATCTGGTGGGCGAGATCGCCGGCACCCGCGACCCGGCCGGGTTCGCGCGGCTGACAACGTTGTGTGATGGCGCGGGCGTCAACGCGCACACCGCCCAGCTGGCGCTGCGGCGGATCGCGGCCATCCTGGCCGCCAAGGGCGGCCTGGTCAGCGACATCACCGTCGGCGACTGCCTAGAGCTACTGCGTGTCGCCGAGGACCAGCAGGCCGGGCGGGCGGCCCTCAGCCCGTACTTCTACCAACTGCTGCGCACCGCCGGCGTGCTCGACGGTGCCACACCGACCGCTCGGGGTCTGCGCACCCGAGGCCAGCTCAGCAGTGAGCAGCTCATCGACCGCTACCGCCTCGTCTGCCGGCCGGTGCGGGACCTGCTGGTGGACTATCTGCGGGAACGCCAGCCGAGCCTGGACTACGCCAGCCTGCACAAGCTCTCCTACACCCTGGGCCGGCTGTTCTGGCGGGACTTGGAGATTCATCACCCCGGCATCGCATCGCTGCACCTGCCCGCCGACGTCGCGACCGCCTGGAAACAGCGCATCGCCACCAAGACCATCCGCACCAGTGTCGAAGGACAGCTCACCGTGCGGACCGCGCCGCGGATCAACGCCGCCGACCACCTGATGACCGTGCGCGCCTTCTACCTCGACCTGAGTCAATGGGCCGCCGAAGACCCGTCCCGCTGGGGGCCGTGGGTGGCGCCCTGCCCAATCCGCGACACCGACGCCGCGGCGCAGAAGAAGAAGCGCTCCCACCGCAAGTCCCGGATGGATCAACGCACCCGCGAACGCCTGCCGGTCATGTCCGTGCTGGTCAACACCGTCACCAGCGACCTGCAGGCCGCCATCGAGCGGCTACAAGCGGCAGAAGCCACCGAGCCGGGCACGTCGTTCACCAGCGCCAGCCAGACGCTGCGCCGCTCGATCACAAGCCACGCCACGGCCGGGAAAATCTGGGCCGAAGAACCCGACACCGGCAAGCGGCGCGATCTCAGCCACGAAGAGCACCAAGCGTTCTGGACATGGGCCGCAGTGGAAGTCCTTCGGCACACCGGCGTACGCATCGAAGAGCTGACCGAGCTGTCGCACCATAGCCTGATCCACTACCGGCTACCCACCACCGGCGAACTCGTCCCGCTCCTGCAGATCGCGCCGTCCAAGACCGACACCGAACGGTTGCTGGTGATCAGCCCGGAGCTGGCCGACGTGCTCTCGGCGATCATCAGCCGAGTCCGTGACCCCAATGGCGCTGTCCCGCTCGATCGCCTACGACTACCACGAACGAGTCTGGAACCCGCCGATGCCACTGCTGTTCCAGCGCCGCTTCGGCGGCGAGCACCGCCCTATCACCGGGCCCGCGATCCGCGAGCTGATCACCACCGCGCTGGCCGGCACCGGGCTCACCGACGCCAGCGGGCAACCGCTGCGGTTCGTGCCTCACGACTTCCGCCGGATCCTGATCACGACGCGATCATGCATGGGATGCCGCCGCACATTGCCCAGCTCGTCGCAGGCCACCGCGACATCAACGTCACCATGGGCTACAAAGCCGTCTACCCCGAAGAGGTCATCACGGCCCACCGCGCGTTCATCGCCCGC
>NZ_JCALCK010000004.1:0-471406 GCF_059812285.1 Mycobacterium sp. NGS62
CGCCGACATCCGCTACCAGTACAGTCTCGATGCGCTGGGCGCAGTCTCGCCTGCCCGGATCAGATTTGGCCGGGGGTGCCGGTGTTTATCGGGTTCATCGGACTCATGGGGTTCATCGGACTCATCGGATTCGCCGGATTGTCCGGGTCCATCGGACTGGCGGGATTCAACGGGCTGTCCGGATTCAACGGGCTATTGATGTTCGCTGGATTGGTAAGACTGTTGGGGCCATAGGGACCCGCATTGCACATCGCGCTTGCGTTCGCAATGCAGTCGGACGGGCTGAACGGGTCGGGGTCGGCAGGATCGGCACCCGCCGGGGCTATCGCCGCGAAGGCAGGCGCGGCGACCACAGTACCCACGACCGCGGCCTTCGCCACGCTGCGACGAACACCAGAAAACCGTACAGAATTCACTGAATTCCTCCCTAAATCCGTTTCGTCGCCGGGGTTATCCCGGTGGCAAATGGTCAGTAGCCGCGATGATCACACAGACAATTGGATTGCATCCGACAATTCCGGGAATCCGGACTTTTGCTAAGAGCCGCGACGTTTTAGCCGTCAGCGGCCGAATCGCCGCAGACGCAAGCTGTTTGCCACCACCAAAACCGACGAGCACGCCATTGCCGCGCCGGCGATCATCGGGTTGAGCAGGCCCAGCGCCGCCAAAGGCAGCGCCGCCACGTTGTAGCCGAACGCCCAGAACAGGTTCATCCGGATGGTGCGCAGAGTGCGCGCCGACAGTCGCAGCGCCGTCGGCACCGTGCGCAGATCGCCCCGCACCAGGGTCACGTCGCCGGCTTCGATCGCCGCGTCGGTGCCGGTGCCCATCGCCATGCCGATGTCGGCGGTGGCCAGCGCCACGGAGTCGTTGACGCCGTCACCGACCATCGCCACCCGGGCGCCCTCTGCCTGCAGGACCTTGACGGCGTCGGCCTTGCCGGTCGGCAGCACCCCGGCGATCACGTCGGCGGCGTCGATGCCGACCTCAGCGGCCACCCGGCGCGCGACGGCAGCGTTGTCGCCGGTCAGCAGCAGCGGCCGGATACCCAGCTGTCGCAGCTGCGAAATCGCCTGTGCGCTGCTTGGTTTCACGTCGTCGGCCAGGCGGATAATGCCGCGCGCTCGGTTGTCCCAGCGGACCTCGACGCTGGTGCGCCCGTCGCACTCCTGCGCCTTGGCCACGCTGACGGTCACACCGTCGACATCGCCGTGGACACCGGTGCCGGGATCGTTGACGAAGTTGGTAACCGGCGGCAAAACCCGGTCGCCGGCGGCGGCCACGATGGCGGCGGCCACCGGATGTTCGGACGCCGCCTCGACGGCCGCCGCGCGGGCCAACACCACCTCGGCGTCCTCGCCCGGAGCGGGCTCCACGGCATCGACGGTCATCACGCCGGTGGTGACGGTGCCGGTCTTGTCCAGCACCACGGTGTCGATGCCGGTGACGGTCTCGAGCACTTGCGGATCCTTGATCAGGATGCCCAGTTGGGCGCCGCGCCCGGTGCCGACCAGGATGGCGGTCGGGGTGGCCAGGCCCAGCGCGCACGGGCAGGCGATGATCAGCACCGCGACGGCCGCGGTGAACGCCGCTGCGGCGGGCTGACCAGCCAACAGCCAACCGGCCAGGGTCAGCGCCGCGAGCACCAACACCGCCGGCACGAACACCGCCGAGACCCGGTCGGCCAACCGCTGGACGGATGCCTTGCCGTTTTGCGCGTCGGCCACCAGCTGGGCCATCCGGGCCAGCTGGGTGTCGGCGCCGACCTTGACCGCACGGACCAGCACACGGCCGTAGGTGTTCAGCGCGCCGCCGAGCACGTCGTCGCCGACGGTGATGTCGACGGGCGTGGGTTCCCCGGTCATTGCCGAGGTGTCCAACGCCGAGGCGCCGTCGACAACCACCCCGTCGGTCGCGATGCGCTCCCCGGGGCGAACCACAAAAACGTCCCCGACGTGCAGCTCTGAGAGTGGCAACCGGACCTCGACGCCGTCGCGCAGGACCGCGGCGTCCTTGGCGCCCAGATCCAGCAATGCGCGCAGCGCTGCGCCGGCCGAGCGCTTGGCCCGCGACTCGGCGAAGCGGCCGGCCAGCAGGAACACCGTGACTGCGGCCGCCACCTCGAAGTACACGTGGCCCGAGCCGCGCAGCACCGCCAGCGCCGACCACAGGTAGGCGGCCAGCGTGCCCAGCGACACCAACGTGTCCATGGTTGATGCGCCGTGCCGGGCGCTTTGCAGCGCGGCCCGGTGGAAGGGGTACCCGCCCCACACCACGATCAGGGTGGTCAGCGCGAACACCAGCCACTGCCAGCCCGCGAACTGCCAGGCCATCACCATCGACAGCGCCACCACCGGGATGGCCAGCACCGCCGAAGCGGCCAACCGCGACCGCAGCTGGCTCTCGGGAACGTCTTCGTGGTGATGGGCGTGCTCGCTGACCACCGAAGCCTGGTATCCGGCCGACTCGACGGCGCGGATGAGCTCACCGGGCGAGACGGCAGAGTCGTGTTCGACGTGGGCGCGCTCGACGGCGAAGTTCACCGTGGCGCGGACACCGTCGAGCTCGTTGAGACCACGCTCGATTCGCGCCGCGCAGGACGCGCAGCTCATCCCGCGAAGGTCGAGATCGGTGGTGGTCATACCGTCGAGAATACCCCTACGGGGTATCCCGGGTCTGTCGCAGATTGGTGATTCCGACCACTGCCAGCACCCCCGCGAGCGTCGCCAGCAGCAGGGTCAACAACAGCAGCGGCGGGTCGTAGACCACCGAGGTGGTGACCGGCTGGCCGTCCAGGATCGGAGCGACGGCCACTGTCGAACGCACCTGTGACCAGCTGAGCGCGCAGCCCAGCACCGCGGCGCCGGCCAGCGCGAGCTGGACGACGGCGCGGACGCCGGCCCTCACCGGCTTGATCCATCCTCGTCGGCGGAATCGACCTCGGCGGCCGGCCCGACCCGCTCCTCGACCAGCGGGGTCAGCGCGGCCCGCAGCGAGCGGTGCCGACGTGCCCAGGCCTGCGCCGTGCGGCCCCCGGTGAGCCGCAGCCCGATACCCACCCGGCCGCGCGGCACGCCGATCAGTTCACCCAGCGCGCGCGCCGACTGCCAGCGCTGCAACTCCTTTTCCGAAACCAGCGGATGCTCGGCATCCGGGTAGACCCGCACAATGTCGGCCACCTGAATGGTCTCGGTGCCCTGCCGCAGGGTCTGCGTGGTCAGTTCGACCGACGTATGAATCCGGGCAGCCTTCACCTGCAGGCCGACGAAACCCGACACCAGCACCAGAAAGACCATCGGAACCAGCAGCTGCCAGCCGTAGCCGCTGGACTTTTCGATCATCAACATCGCGCCCGCCGACAGCGGGCCGGCCAGCACCCACAGCCAGCTCGCGCCGGCTTCGTAGAACAACGGAGCCGGTTTGGTACCCGTCCCTGCGGTCACTGAAATCCTGTCCCCTGATCCGAGCTGTACGCCGCGCGCCAGCCTATCGCGGCGACGATGCGGAGCAGCGCGAAGCAGAAGACTCGGTTGTGGTTCGATGTGCGATCACAGCCCTGGCTTCTGGCTCGCGAGAACGGCGGAACGCTCACCGGGTGAAGTAGTCGTGCGCGTCGCTGCGATGCAGCAAAAACATTCCTCCGGCGATCAACACGCACCCGATAATGCCGCTGACCGCACAGATCACCGCCGCCACCGGCGGCCAGTCCACACTGAACAGCCGGCTCGCGATGTAGACAACCGCGGCAATGCCGCCGCCGGTCAATATGGTGCGGGCCCAGCGATAACCGGCCCGCATCAGGATCAGGAACGTCACGACGATCGCGCACAGCACCGCCGCGAACAGCAAGGATGCAGCCAACACCAGCCCGGACCCCGTACTGGTCGGGGATGCGACCAGGTCGACCACATAGCCGATCAGCATCAACGGCAGCGCGGCCAGCCACAGCCAAAAGCCGGTATCGACGTCCACCGGACGGGTCTGCGGCTCGCCCGGCGGCGGACCAGGCGGGGCCGGCGGCCCGGGCGGTCCCGGCGGGGAGCTCGGCCAGCTGGGCGGCTCAGTCATGAAAGCCAGCCTGCCGCCTCGGCGGCCCAGTAGGTCAGCACGATGTCGGCGCCGGCGCGCCGGATGCACGTCAACGACTCCAGCACGGCGGCCCGCTTGTCGATCCACCCGTTGGCCGCGGCCGCGGCGAGCATCGCGTACTCCCCCGACACCTGATAGGCGGCCACCGGCACCGGCGAGATGTCCGCAGCGGCCGCGACCACGTCCAAGTAGCTCATCGCCGGTTTGACCAAGACGATGTCGGCGCCCTCGTCGAGATCCAACTGCACCTCGCGCAGCGCTTCGCGAGCGTTGCCGGACTCTTGCTGATAGGTGCGGCGGTCACCGGACAGGCTCGAGCTCACCGCCTCCCGGAACGGGCCGTAAAACGCCGACGCGAACTTGGCGGCGTAGGCCAGGATGACCACGTCGGTGTGACCGGCCGCATCCAGTCCGTCGCGGATGGCCGCCACCTGCCCGTCCATCATTCCGCTCGGCCCGACCACATGAGCGCCCGAATTTGCCTGCGCCACAGCAAGTTCCACATACCGCGCCAGCGTAGCATCATTGTCGACCCGGCCGCGCTCGTCGAGGACGCCGCAATGCCCGTGGTCGGTGAACTCATCGAGGCAGGTGTCGGCCATCAGCACCGTCGCCTCGCCGAGGTCCTTGGCCAAATCACGCAATGCGACGTTGAGGATGCCGTCCGGGTCACAGCCGGCCGTGCCCGTGGCGTCCTTGTCCTGCTCGCGGGGCACCCCGAACAGCATCAGCCCGCCCACCCCGGCGGTCACCGCCTCGACGGCCGCGGCGCGCAGCGAGTCGCGACTGTGCTGCACCACACCGGGCAACGACGCGATCGGTCGCGGCTCGTCGATGCCGTCGGCGACGAACATCGGCAGCACCAAACGCCGTGGCTCGACCGACGTTTCCGCCACCAAGCGCCGCATCGCCGGTGTCGAGCGGAGCCGGCGCGGGCGCTGCCGGGGATACGCGCTCATGCTCAAGTCCGCTGTTGCCGGCCGCGAGCGTGCGCAGAATGCCAGCTTCGACGGCGTGTCGGAGTACAAACACGCACGCTCGGCTGTGCGATCGCCACTAGCGCCTGCGGCTCTTCTTACGCGGCGGCGGCAACGCGCCCTCGGCCCGCAGCCGCGCAGCGTGCTCGGCCAGTGCCTCGATCAGCGGACCCACCGCGGCGGTTTCCGGCTGTACGTCGACGCGCAAACCGAACTCGGCGGCCGTCTCGGCGGTCTTGGGGCCGATGCAGGCGACGATGGTCCGCGCATGCGGCTTGCCGGCGATGCCGACTAGGTTGCGCACCGTCGACGACGACGTGAAGCAGACCGCGTCGAATCCACCGGTCTTGATCATTTCGCGGGTGGCCGCCGGCGGCGGGGCGGCCCGCACCGTCCGGTAGGCGGTGACGTCCTCGATTTCCCAGCCGCGTTCGCGCAGCCCCTCGGCCAGCGTCTCGGTGGCGATGTCCGCCCGCGGCAGCAAGACCCGGTTGACCGGATCGAAAATGCTGTCGTAGGGCGGGAATTCGTCCAGCAGCCCCAGCGAGGACTGTTCCCCGGAGGGCACCAGCTCCGGGCTGATCCCGAAGGCGCGCACCCGGTCAGCCGTCGCCTCACCCACGCAGGCGATCTTCACTCCGGAGAACGCCCGGGCGTCCAGCCCGAACTCGCCGAACTTCTCCCACACCGCGCGCACCGCGTTGGTGGAGGTGAACACCACCCACTGGTAGCGGCCGTCGACCAGGCCCTTGACCGCGCGTTCCATCTGCGCGGGGCTGCGCGGGGGCTCGACGGCGATCGTCGGTACCTCGATCGGCAGCGCGCCGTGGCCGGTCAGCCGCTCGCTCATCTCGCCGGCCTGGTCCTTGGTCCGCGGCACCAACACGGTCCAGCCGTACAAGGCGCGGCTCTCCCACCAGTTCAGCTTGGCCCGGTTGGCCACCGTCTTGCCGATGGTCATCACCACCGGTCCGGTCAACGGCCCGGCCGGATCGGTGCCGCCCAGCGCGGCGCCCTCGGCCAGCACGCCCAGCGTCGACTCCACCGAACGCTGCGCGCAGGTGGTGCCGGACGCGGTCACCACGCACGGCGTCGACTCGGTGAGCCCGTACTCGACCAGGGTGCGCGCCGCGTCGGCCACATGCGATGCGGTGGCCTGCAGGATCAGCGGACCCGGCGCGGCGGCCAGCGCCGACCAGTCGTCCTCTTTGAGGTCGGCGCGCACGTCGGCGACGGTGTGCGATGAGCCCAGCGGCAGCCCCGCATACGTCGGGGTCGCGGAGCTGGGGGCCAGTCCCGGCACGATTTCGAAATGCAAATGGCTGCGCGCCACCGCGTTGACCTCGGTGATGACCGCGTCCACCGACAGCGGGTCACCGGCCACCAGCCGTACCACGTCGGCCCCGGAACGAGCCTCGGCGACAAGCGTTTTGGCTACTTCAGCCGCATCTCCCAGAGCCGGCCGGATGTCCGGGCCGACCGATACCACCGCGGCGGTCGTCGGATCCTCACCGGCGCCTTCGGCCGCCCCGCTGTCGGCCTGGGCGCCGGGTTCGGCCGGACCGGATACCGGCGGCAGGTCCTTGCCGATCAACGCCAGCACCGGCTCCGGCACGTCAGGGTCGGTGAAGACCAGGGCGGCGTTCGCCAGCGCCACGACGGCCCGCGTCGTCAGCAGACCGGGGTCTCCCGGGCCAGAGCCCACAAACGTGATGTGGCCCGGCTTCGGCTTACGTCCTCGTACGCCTACTTGGCGAGTCATGTGCTACTCCCACCTCGTTCTCGCGCGGGTTCCTACCGCGCGCTGCCCGACATGAGTTCCCGAGCCCCCAGCTCGAACAGCTCCGCGGCCACCGAGAGCCCCAGCTCTCGTGCCCGCCCCGGACTGCCGATACCGGACGCGCGGATCACGTCGGATCCGTCCAGCGCCGCCACGCAGCCGCGCAGCGACAGCTCCTCGAAGACATGTGAGTCGTCCTCGTCGATGGACTCGACCACCTCGGCGATCGCGCCCACCGGCGCGGAGCAACCTGCCTCCAGTTCGGCGAGCAGGGCACGCTCGGCGGTGACTGCCGCGCGGGTGTCGACGTCGTCGAGTTCCGCCAACAGTGCCGCCAGTCCGGCATCCCCGGCGCGGCACTCGACGGCGAGCGCTCCTTGAGCCGGCGCTGGCAACATCTGCACCGGATCGAGCGTCTCGGTGACAGCGTCGAGCCGGCCCACCCGGGCCAGACCCGCCCGAGCCACCACGATCGCGTCGAGATCACCACTGCTTACCCTGTTCAACCTGGTATCTAGGTTGCCTCTTAGGGGGCGGATTTCCAAACCGAGACCCAGTGCTCTAAGCTGTGCGGCCCGCCGGGGCGATGACGTGCCCACCACCGAGCCCGCCGGCAACTCCGCCAGCACCAGTCCGTCGCGGGCCACCACGGCGTCACGGGGGTCTTCCCGCGCAGGTATGGCCGCCACCGTGAAGCGCGGATCGTCGGCGGTGGGCAAATCCTTGTGCGAGTGCACCGCCGCGTCGACGCGGCCGTCCTCGATGGCCTCGCGCAGCGCCGCGGTGAACACGCCGACCCCGAGGGTCTCGATCGGATCGGACGAGCGGTCGCCCTTGGTACTGATGGTGACCAGCTCCACGGAATGGCCAGCAGCCACCAGAGCGTCTCGGACACCACCGGCCTGGGTGGTGGCCAACAAGCTTCCCCGAGTGCCTATCCGGATCACGTCGGTCAAGCGGCTACTCAGTGGAATCGGTTGGGACGGAGGGCAATTCGCCAGCCGTGGCGACAGCGTCGACGGCGGTCTGGTCGAGTTCGAAAAGCTCACGCAACGCCTCGGCGTAACTGTCGCCGCCGGGTGCGCTGGCCAGCTGCTTGATCCGCACGGTCGGTGCGTGCAGCAGTTTGTCCACCACTCGCCGTACGGTGCGGGCAACCTCGTCGCGCTGGGTGGCCTCGAGCCCGGGCAGCCGATTGTCCAGCCGCAGCAACTCCGCCTCGACGACGTTGGCGGCGCGCTGACGCAGCGCGGTCACCGTCGGGGTCACCTCGGCCATCCGCTGGCCGGCCAGATAGGTGGCAACTTCGCCGGCGACGATGTGGCGGGCGGCCGCGGCATCGGTGGCCGCGGCTCGCGCCGAGGGTTCGCGCTGCACGCGATCCATGTCGACGACCCAGACGCCGGGCAGGCCGGCCACCGCCGGGTCGACGTCGCGCGGCATGCCGAGGTCGCAGATCACCAGTGGCTGAGCGGATTCGTCCCGGCGGGCGGCGGCCAGCGCGTGATGCACATCGGCCAGCGAAACCACCGGGCGCACCGCACCGGTGCAGCTGACCACGACGTCGGCGTCGGCCAGCGCAGTGGGCAGCCGCTCGAGACTCCAGGCCTCGGCTTTGGCGCCGCATTCGCGGACCTTGCGGGCCAGCCGCTGCGCGCGGGGTAGCGATCGGTTGACCACGTGGACATGCTCGATGCCCGCCCGGGCCAGATGCGCCGCCGACAGCGCCCCCATCGCGCCGGCGCCGATCACCACGGCCGTCCGTCCGACTAGGCCGGCCCCGCCCAGCTTGTTGCCGGCCATGCCGAGCGCCACCGACACCACCGAGGCACCCGCGGCGTCGATCCCGGTCTCCGAATGCACCCGTTTGCCCACGGCCAGCGCGCGCTGAGCCAGCTCGTGCAGCACCCGGCCCACCGTGCGGTTGGTCTCGGCGGTCGCGTACGCGCGGCGCACCTGGCCGAGCACCTGCTGCTCGCCGAGCACCGCCGAATCCAAGCCGCTGGCGACCGCGAACAGATGCTCGACGGCGGCCTCGCTGTAACGGACGTAGGCGTATTTGGTCAGATCGCCCAGCGACATCCCGGAATGCTCGGACAGCACTTGCCCGATCACCGACAGACCACCGTGGAAGGCGTCGACCACCGCGTAAACCTCGACCCGGTTGCACGTCGACAGCACCATGGCCTCGGTCACCAGCGGCGACTGCAGCACTTCGTCGATGATCTTGATCTGGTCGGATTCATCGGTGGAGAGCTGCTCCAGAACCGAAACCGGCGCGCTGCGGTGGGAGACCCCGAAGAGCAGGACGCTCACGGCTGAATCACCTGGCCTGCCCCTTTGCCCAAAAAAACGAACGAAGTCCAGTGAACGAACTGACATCCACGGTAGTCGTTCGACAGGTTGGCCACCAAATTCGCGTTGCGCTGGTCACGGTGTGGCGGCCGAGAACGTCACCGTTCGGCCAGATCGGCGCGCAGCCGAGGCTCATCGACTTCCCAGTAGCTGTGCTCGCGGCCGTCGAGCAGAACCACCGGCAGCCGATCACCGAATTCGGCACGCAGCCCGGGATTTCCGTCGGCGGCCGCCGCGTCGACGTCAGTGGCCGACAGCTCGAAACCCAATTCGGTGGCCAACTCGGCCAGTTGTGCGTAGACCCGCGCACAGATCGCACATCCGTCGCGGGTCAGCAACTGCACCTGCCGGGGGCCCATGGCCACAGTGTGGCACCCGTCTCACGGGGTAAAGCGGCAAGCCCTGGGCGGATAGGGTTGAACCGGCAGAGTCGGCGCACCGAGAGGAGGTCGGAGATGGTGTCTCTCGGCCCGGGCGGAGTCGACCCGCAGACGGTAGCTTCCAACGCCAGCGCCGAACGTGCGCTCGACGGGTTGCATGCCGCCGACGCGCCGGATGCCGAGCAGCCGCCGGTCGATCTCACCGCGGCCGCATTTTTCGACGTGGACAACACCCTGGTGCAGGGCTCCTCGCTGGTGCATTTCGGCCGGGGGCTGGCTGCCCGCAAGTACTTCACCTACCGCGATGTGCTCGGATTCATCTACGCGCAGGCCAAGTTTCAGCTGTCAGGTCGAGAAAACAGCGACGACGTCGCGGCCGGCCGGCGCAAGGCGCTGGCGTTCATCGAAGGCCGGCCGACCACCGAGCTGATGGCGCTCGGCGAGGAGATTTACGACGAGATCATCGCCGACAAGATCTGGACGGGCACGCGCGAATTGGCGCAGATGCACCTCGACGCCGGCCAGCAGGTGTGGCTGGTCACCGCCACGCCCTACGAGCTCGCGGTGACCATCGCCGGCCGGCTGGGATTGACCGGGGCGCTGGGCACCGTCGCCGAATCGGTCGACGGGGTGTTCACCGGCCGGCTGGTCGGCGAACTGTTGCACGGCACCGGTAAGGCCCACGCCGTGCGCTCGCTGGCCATCCGGGAGGGGCTGAACCTCAGGCGCTGCACCGCCTATTCCGACAGCTACAACGACGTACCGATGCTGTCGCTGGTGGGCACCGCGGTCGCCATCAATCCCGACGCCCGCCTGCGCAGCCTGGCCCGGGAACGCGGCTGGGAGATCCGCGATTTTCGGACCGCGCGCAAAGCGGCCCGGATCGGGGTGCCGTCGGCGCTGGCGTTGGGCGCAGCCGGCGGGGCCCTGGCGGCGGCCGTGTCGCGTCGACACGAGCGCGGCTAGCGCGCGAGGGGCGCACCGACCGCATCCGCCCCGTGTCGCGTCGACACGAGCGCGGGTAGCGCGCGAGGCGGCTAATCGGTAATTCCGCTGATAGGCTGCGCCGCTGAGCCCATACGAGCGGAGAGCAGCGCATGGCAGTGCCCGAAGGTACCGAAGAACTCATCGGCACCCATTACCGATTCCCGGACTACTTCGAGGTCGGACGCGAAAAAATCCGTGAGTTCGCGAGTGCGGTCCAAGACGAGCACCCCATGCACATCTCCGAAACCGCTGCCGCCGAGGCGGGCCATCCGGCGGTGGTCGCGTCGCTGACCTTCCTCGCCGTCGCCGGACGGCGCGTCCAACTGGACGTCTTCACCAAATTCGACATTCCGATCAATCTCGCCCGGGTACTACACCGCGACCAGAAGTTCGTCTTCCACCGGCCGATCATGGCCGGCGACCGGCTGTACTTCGACACCTACCTGGACTCGGTGATCGAATCCCACGGCACGGTGATCGCCGAGATCCGCAGCGAGGTCACCGACGGCGACGGCAAACCAGTGATCACCAGCATCGTCACGATGCTCGGAGAATCGTCCAACCCAGACACCGACGCGGCCGCGACGATCGCCGCAATTGCGTCGATTCGGGGCGGGGCTTAGTGTCAGCGCGATGAACCAGGGGGCGAACGAGCCAATGAACACCGACCTGACGCCGCATTTTGATGACGTGCAGTCGCACTACGACCTGTCCGACGACTTCTACCGATTGTTTCTCGATCCGTCGCAGACCTACAGCTGCGCCTACTTCGAGCGCGACGACATGACGCTGGAAGAGGCGCAGCTGGCCAAGATCGACCTGTCGCTGGGCAAGCTGGGCCTGCAGCCGGGGATGACGCTGCTCGACGTCGGCTGCGGCTGGGGCGCGACGCTGCGGCGCGCCGTGCAGCGGTACGACGTCAACGTGATCGGGTTGACGCTGAGCAAGAACCAGGCTGCACACGTCCAGAAGTCGTTCGACGCGATGGAGAGCCCGCGCTCCAAAGAAGTACGGCTACAGGGCTGGGAGCAGTTCCACGAGCCGGTCGACCGGATCGTGTCGATCGGCGCGTTCGAGCACTTCGGTTTCGACCGCTACGACGACTTCTTCAAGATGGCTTACGAAGCGTTGCCGGCCGACGGGGTGATGATGTTGCACACCATCGTGATCCCCAGCGCTGAGGAGATCGAGCAGCGCGGCATCAAGACGACGATGACGCTGATCCGCTTCGTCAAATTCATCATGGACGAGATCTTCCCGGGCGGGCGGCTGCCGGCAGTCGCGACGGTCGAGGAGCATGCCACCAGGGCCGGCTTCCGGCTCGACCGCGTGCAGCCGCTGCGGTTGCACTACGCGCGGACACTGGATACCTGGGCCGCAGCGTTGGAATCGCGCAAGGACGAGGCCATTGCGATTCAGTCCGAAGAGGTCTACGACCGGTACATGAAATATTTGACCGGCTGCGCCAATCTCTTCCGCAACGGCAACACCGACGTCTGCCAGTTCACCCTGGTCAAGCCGGCGGCCTAATTCACGGCGCCGAACGTCGACTTATCGTTGAAATCCAGGGATTTGCGCCCAACAAGTCGACGCTCGGCCGCTAATCGGCGCTAGCCCAAGAACACGTTGCGACGCCCGGCCAATAGGCGGTACAGCGTCTGCTGGATCGTCTCGCGCACCTGATCCGTCAATTCGAAGGTGACCATCGGGTCATCGGCGTCGGCCGCTTCGTAATCGGTCGTCGAGATCGGCTCACCGAAGGCGATGTGCCATTTCGACGGCAACGGCAACAGCCCAGCCGGACCGGCCAGCGGGAATAACGGGGTGATCGGGAAGTAGGGCAGCCCGAACAGCCGGGCCAGCAGCTTGAGGTCGGCCACCATCGGATAGATCTCCTCGGAGCCGACGATCGAGCACGGCACGATCGGCGCCTTGGTGCGTAGCGCCGCCGACACGAACCCGCCGCGGCCGAAGCGCTGCAGCTTGTAGCGGTCCTTGAATCGCTTACCCAGTCCCTTGTATCCCTCAGGGAACACTGCGGTGAGTTCGCCGGCGGCCAGCAGCCGGTGGGCATCGGCGGTGCAGGCCATGGTGTGGCCGGCCTTACGGGCGGTCTCGCCGATCACCGGCAGGTCGAACACCATGTCGGCGGCCAACAACCGCAGGTCGCGGCCGGCCGGGTGTTCGTCGTGCACTGCCACCGAGGCCATCAGCCCGTCGAACGGCAGCACCCCGGCGTGGTTGGCGACCACCAGCGCGGCACCGGTGTCCGGCAGATTCTCAACACCGCTGACCTCGACGCGGAACCAGGACTTGAAGAAGAACCGCAGCAAAGGCCGCACGATCGCGTCGTTGAAATGCGGGTCGAAGCCGAACTCGTCGATGTTGTAGTCACCGGTGAGCCGCTGGCGGAGGAATTCGGCGACGGCGCCCACCCGCTGCGCAAGGTCGTTGCCGGACGATGCGGCCAGGGGCTTGCCGCCGGCGAGCCGCCGATGCTGATCGATCTCGCGGACGACCGCGGCAATCTGCTCGGCCGATGCCCGCGCGTCCGGGTCGGAAAGCAGTGACGGGTGTCGGCGTGAGGCCTCGGTCCGTTGGCCGGCACGCCGCTGCGCGGCTGCACGATTCGGATTCGAGTGCAGCGGAATGACTTTCGCCCTGTTTTCGCCCGCCACGATATCTACCTGCCCCCACCCCATGGGATTGATTTCAGGTTGCCTAGGCGCTGCGCTGCGGATACGGCATGACCTTCCAAGGAGAGTACCAACTCAGGCTTGAGAATGGGAGCCATGGCTCGGCCGCGAAGGTAATCGTCGAATGCTTCAGCCGTCGTCCACTTTGGGTGAAAGTCGAGTTCGTCGCGCATTCGGGTGGTGTCCATAACTCGGCCATAGCTGAGATAGTCGAGTTGCTCACGATTGATTTCGGTATAGCGATTAGCCCGTCTCAGCGAATCGAGCGCCCATAGTCCGAATCCAGGTACCGGCAGCGGGATCCGGCCGGCCCGCCGGATCGCCTGGGACAGCATCATGATCCCGCTGGCGCCGACGTTGAAGGTGCCGGGCTTGCCGGCCATCGCGGCGCGCTCCAATGCGCTCAGGGCGTCTTGCTCGTGCAGCAACTGCAGTCGGGCGTCGCGGCCGGCCACCGTCGGGACCAGCGGCCCGGCCAGGTAGCGCGACAGCGTGGTGTCCATCGCCGGGCCGATCATGTTGGCCAGCCGCAGAATGGTCACCGAGATATCGGACCGCCGCCGGCCCAGCCCGCGCGCATACCCCTCGATGTCGAGGCTGTCTTTGGGGAAGCCTTCCCGAAAGGGGCGACGGCTGCTGCTGTCCTCGGTGAACATCACCGGGTCGTGCGGGCTGGACCCGTAGACCTCCGACGTCGACTTCAGCACGACCCGGCGCAACGAGGGCGCCTTTTGGCAAGCCGCGAACAATTGCATCGCGCCCATGACGTTGATTTCCTTCAACGCCGCGCCGCCGCCGGCCCGCGGCGCAAACGACGCCGCCGCCGCGTGCACCACGGTGTCGACATCGCCGTTTCGAATCACCTTGGCGATAAACGGGTTGCGGATATCGGCGCGGACGAATTCAGCGCGGCCCATCCGCCGCAGCATGTCCTTGCTGGGGGCAATCGCATCCACCGCGATCACCCGGTTGATCAACGGGTTTTGGGCAAGTCGGGCTGTCAGGAAACCGCCCAGAAACCGGCACGCACCGGTAACCAGGACGACTTTCGGGTAATGGACCGTATCGGTGCCCGTGCCGCGAGATTTGGCGCCCGGTCCGGGACTGGGTTGATCGCCCGTCGAATCCACCCCGCCAGCCTAACGGGCTGGTGCTACCACGGCGTTACCAAACAACGGCGGCCAGCGGCGAGTTCGGGCTGAAAATTACTTGCCGAGTTTTCTGCGCTGCACTCGGGTACGGCGAAGCAGCTTGCGGTGCTTCTTCTTCGACATCCTCTTGCGCCGCTTCTTGATTACTGAGCCCATAACTCCGCTATCTGTGTGGCCATCCGAGTCCACGTGGCCGCTGCTGAAATGACCCGGTTACTCTACCTGGGCCGCCACCCGGAACGGAAAAGCGTCGACTGTGCGCACAGTTGGACGCCGCGAACGCACTGTCAACGCGGTGTGGGCCTTAGCCGGCGTCGAAGTAGGAGCTCTCCAGCATGTCGTGCACGGCCTTCGCGTGCACCCGGAAAGATCGCCCGACGCGAACCGCAGGCAGTTCACCGTTGTGAACCAACCGGTAGACCGTCATCTTGCTGACCCGCATCAGCGCCGCCACCTCGGCCACAGTGAGAAATTGTGTCCTGGGCTGTTGGCCGTCGGGCGAACCAGTGTCCCGTGCCGATTTGCCGCCAGCTGAATCCCGCGCCGATGGCCCGTTCATAGACGTCATCGCAACCCAATCAGTCAGGCCCGCGCAGTCCCAGCGGCTTCCCCTCCGCTGGCACGCACGCGTGCATACAAAGAGGAGAATAGCGGGACTAGTGGGGTTCCTGCGACGGGTGGTAGGAAATCAGAAAAAATTTATGAATTACTCTGATGTGATTCTTAGCTGCTCAGAGCGCCTTTTAGCGGCCTGCACCGCCCCGTCGACTGCACTGCGCAAACCGGCGCGCTCGAGTTCCCGCAGCGCAGCCGCGGTAGTGCCACCCGGCGACGTCACCGTCGCCCGCAGCCGCGCCGCCGTCGTATCGATGGTGAGGTCGGGCGCCGCTTCGCTGGCCGGGGCCCGGTCCTGCTCCATCCGCTCCAACAACATCGCCGCCGATCCCGCCATCGTCTGGGCAACCAGTTCGGTGGCGACCTGACGGGTCAGGCCGACGCCGACGCCCGCGTCGACTAACGCCTCGACCATCAGGAAGAAATACGCCGGGCCCGAACCGGACACCGCGGTCACCGCGTCCAGCTGGGTCTCCGGGACGGTGAGCACCCCGCCGACGCAGTCGAACAAAGCGGCAACCTCTTTGAGCTGTTCTGGGGCGACAAAGCGGCCTTTGGCCAGCGCGCTGACTCCCGCCCCGACCAACGCCGGCGCGTTGGGCATCACCCGCACCACCGGTGTGCCGGCCGGCAGCTTGGCTTCCAGGTAGCTGATGGTGACCCCGGCCGCGACGGTGATGAACACCTGCTCGGGGCTGCCGTCCTCGGCCTGGGAGGCCGCATGCGCGATCTCGCCGACGACCGGCTCGACGTCGGAGGGCTTCACCGCGACGATGATGAACGTCGCGTTTTCCACTGCGTCGGTCAGCGAGGTCACCAGCACCGAATACGTCTCGGCTAGGTAGCGGGCGCGGACGGGCAGTCGTTCGGCCACCACGAGGTCTTTGACCTGCCGCCCCGCCCGCAGCAGGCCGGACAGCAACGCCTCCCCCATGCTGCCGCCGCCGATGATCGCGATTCTGGCCATGGGGGCAAGCATGGCAGACCTCGGTTACTCAGCGACCAGGCACCATCGCCAGCTGACGGGTCTGCACCACGATGCGGCCCTCGCAGTCGACGACGGTGTGGTCTTCGTCGAACCAGTCCTGGCCGATCTGCATGCACGTGCACACCACCCGCAGCCAGCCGTCGGCCGGTAATCCGCGCAGATAGGCGGTGAGTTGCACGGTGGGCGCCCAGCCGGTGCGGCCCACCGCGAAGCTCACCGGCGCCGACACGTCCCCGCACATCAGCGCGAACAGCACATCGGGAGCCATGCCGCGCGGCCGCACCCACATCTGGATCATCGGTGGCCGGCCATCGGTGGGCTCCAGCGTCGAAACCAGCGGCCGCACGTCGCAGCCCTCGGCCAGGTGCACCAGCCCGGCCATCGGATGCCCAGGACCGATCGGCGCGACGTCGGCGGGCGGTTCGGGCGCCATCAGCTCCGTGACCGGGTTGGCCGACAGCAGCGGCGGGACCATGTGCTCGGGCTCGCCGAGGGTGACCACGGCGTGCACCGCGGTCCGCTCGCCCTGATTGAGCTCGACGTCGACCACGCTGATCCGCCGGCCGCGCTTGCGGATCGACCTCACCAGTTGCATCGGGCCGGGGTCCGGCGCCCACAGGTAGCTGCCCGACACCGCGACCGGCTGCACGTTCGGGTCACCGTGTGTCGTGCGCGCGGCATTGGCGCACAACGCCAGCATCGCGCCGCCGTGCACCTTGGGCCCAATGGTCCAGTGCTCGTTCAGCTCCCCCTCAAACACGCCGTCGACTTCCGTCTCGCGCAACATCATCGCGTCGCTGAACAGGGTTGATCCAGAACTCATCAGTGTCCTTCGGGCCTCAACGCAACAGATACGTCCGGGCAAACTGCAGCGACTCGGTCAGCATGGCTTCCCGCTCGTGGGCCGAACGCGCCGCCGACGTGGAAACTTCCAGCACGACGTGGCCCGCGAAGCCGCCGGCGGCCAGCATCTCGCACACCTCCACGACCGGCTGGCTGCCCCTGCCGGGCACCAGGTGCTCGTCGGCGGGCAGCCCGTTGCCGTCGCACAGATGCAGATGCACCAGGCCCGAACCCATCCGTTCGGCCATTTCCAGCGCGTCGCTGCCGGCGGTCGCGGTATGGGACAGGTCCAGCGTGTAGTGCGCGTGGTTTCCGTCCAACGGATCGTAGGACGGCGAGAACGCCGAAATGCCCAGGCCGGGCCCCCCGCCCCGGCGTCGCATCCGCTCGATGGACTGCCCGGCTCCGAAGAACCGGTCGGCGCGGAACGGGAACATGTTCTCGACGGCCACCAGCACGTCGCCGGCGGCTTCCAGTTCGGCGACCTGCTCGGCGAACCCTTCGGCGTAGCGCCGCTGCCACCGAAACGGCGGATGCACGACGACGGTTTGGGCGCCCAGCTTTTCGGCGGCCCGCACGCTGCGTTCCAGCTTGGAAATCGGATTGGCGCCCCACACCCGTTGCGAGATCAGCAGACAGGGGGCGTGCACCGACAGCACCGGCATCCGGTAGCGCCGGGAGAGCTTGGCGACGGCGGCAACATCCTGGCTGACCGATTCGCCCCACACCATCAGCTCGACACCGTCGTAGCCGAGGTTGGCCGCGTACTCGAAGGCGGCCTCGGTCCTCATCGGATAGACCGAGGCCGTCGAGAGACCGACCTTGATGGCTGGGCGCACTGACCAGTTAGCCGGACTGCAACAACGCCAACGGCCCCAGCGTCACCAGTGCCCCCACCGCGACCGCGATCAACGTGCTGGCGATGTCCTCGGTCTTGCGGACCACCCGCACCCCGACCACCAGGCCGAGAATGACCAGCACCGACAGCACCAGAGCCACGATGTTGTTCCACCGCCACAGCTGGTCGAACGCGATGAACAGTCCGGCACCGAAGGCGACGGCCAGGATCGACTGCAGCACAACCACACCGCCGCGCACCATGGTTTCGGTGCGACCGGACCACGCGTAGGCGTCGTCGACGTCAGCGGCCGCTTCGCCGTCGAGATCGTCGATGTCGGGGTAATCCTCGTCGACGTCGTCGATGTCGGCGTAGTCGTCGTCGGCCTCGGCTTCGGCATCAACATCGACGTCATCGGAAGCGCTCTTGCCGCCGAAGAGTCGGCTGGCTGAGGCGCGCAGATACGACCGCACGTACGCGGAGTCGTCAGCAGCCGGTTCGGCTTCCCGCACGTCGGTGTCCATCACGTCGACCGGCATGCCGGCGTAATCCTCCAATGGATCCGGGTTCATCCCCTCGGCACCTGCTTGCGCCGCAGTCCGGTCGGCATCGTCGCCGGTCTGCTCGTCGTCGACCGGGACGGATTTGCGCAGCGGCAGCGGATAGGGACTGCGCTCGGGCCGCGATTCGCGCGCGGGCTGCGGCGGGGATTCCGGCCAGCGGGGCTGCGGTTCGGACCAATACGGGGAGGTGTCGGCGGCCTCGGCCTCGTCGTCCGACGGCTTGTCGACCCGGACGGCGCCATTGGGGCGACGGGAGTGCGATGCCGGCGCAGCGGCGGGTGTCTCGTCGGGCTCGGCGTCTTCACTGACGACCGGGATTTCGCCGGTCAGTTCGGCGACGGTCACCGCGTCGTCGTTGCCGCGCCGACGCCGACGACGGCCGGCGGGCGGCGGCGCACCGATAGTGCCGTTCTTGGCCAGCAGTTCGGCTACCGAGATCGGCCGGGTGCTCGAGCTGTCATTGGGTCCAGTCATGGTGTGTTGCTCCTCGATCGGCCAACAGCAGCCCGATCAGCGTGCCGGTTACCAGCATCCCGCACGGACGTTTCGACGAGAGCGGTTCCGTCGGCTTCACTGTCGAGTTTGCGCAAAATGAGACCTTCCCGCAGCGCCCACGGGCAGATGTCCACGGTTTCGATCGACAGCGCTCGCATACTTGCCTCGGCCACCAGAGCTCCCGCCACGATCTGCGGCGCCCGCTCGGCACTCACTCCTTCCAGCTCGGCACGGTCAGCGGTGGTCATCCTAGAGATGAAAGATATGAGTTGTCTGAGGCCACTGGCGGTAAGCGTCCGCTTCACCCGGGTCCCCGCCGCCGAGGGCGCCGCGCCGGTGAGCCGGGCCAGCGACCGGAAGGTCTTCGACGTCGCAACCGCGAGGTCAGGGCTGCCCGATTCCAGAACGGTTTCGCTGGCGTCGGCCAGCTCGGAGTCCAGCCAGTCGCGCAGCATGCCGACTCGCCGCCGCCCGGGTGGATCGTCTTGCAGCCAGTCGCGGGTCAGCCGTCCGGCGCCCAGCGGCAGCGACAACGCGACCTCGGGTTCCTCGTCGACACCACTGGACAGCTCCAGCGATCCGCCGCCGATGTCGAGGTTGATGATCCGTCCGGCACTCCACCCGTACCAGCGGCGCACCGACAGGAAGGTCAGCCGCGACTCGTCGACCCCGCGCAGCACCTGGAGCTCGACGCCGGTCTCGGCGCGCACTCGGGACAACACGTCTTCGGAGTTCTCCGCGTCGCGAACCGCCGAGGTGGCAAACGCCATCAGCTCCGCGCAGCCCGAGCTGACCGCGATCTTGCTGAACTCGTCGATCGTCGAAATCAGTTTGTCGGCACCGCGGCGAGTGATCTTGCCGGAGCTGTCGGTGGCCTCGGCCAGCCGCAGCGTGGCCTTGGTCGAACTCATCGGCGTCGGGTGTCCACCCCGGCGCGCATCGACGACCAACAGATGGACCGTGTTACTGCCCACGTCAAGCACACCCAATCGCACGAAACACCAGCCTACGTTGGCGTTGAGCGAACCGAACGTTGGTCTACCGTGGAAATCGTGACCAGCTCGCATTCGGCCCATCCCGGCGAGGTCGAATTGGACTTCGCACGCGAATGGGTGGAGTTCTACGACCCGGACAATCCCGAGCACCTGATCGCAGCTGACCTCACCTGGCTGCTGTCGCGCTGGACGTGTGTGTTCGGCACACCGGCCTGCCAGGGCACCGTGGCCGGACGCCCCGACGACGGATGTTGTTCGCACGGAGCGTTTTTGTCCGATGACGACGACCGTGCCCGGCTCGACGATGCCGTCTCCCGGCTGACCGACGACGACTGGCAGTTCCGCGAAAAGGGACTGGGCCGCAAGGGTTATCTCGAGCTCGACGAGCACGACGGCGAGGAGCAGTGGCGCACCCGCAAATACAAGGGTGCGTGCATCTTCTTGAACCGGCCCGGGTTCGAAGCCGGGCCGGGATGCGCGCTGCACACCGCGGCGCTGCGGCTCGACGTGCAGCCGCTGACAATGAAGCCCGACGTCTGCTGGCAGTTGCCGATCCGGCGAAGCCAGGAATGGGTGACCCGCCCAGACGGCAGCGAGATCCTCAAAACCACCGTCACCGAATACGACCGCCGCGGCTGGGGTGCCGGCGGCGCCGACCTGCACTGGTATTGCACCGGCGATCCGGCCGCCCATGTCGGCGCCAAACAGGTATGGGAAAGCCTGGCCGCCGAACTGACCGAGTTGCTCGGCGAAAAGGCCTACGCCGAACTGGCCGCAATGTGCAAGCGGCGCAGCGCATTAGGGCTCGTCGCGGTCCATCCGGCAACCCGGGCCGCCGAATAGCCGGCTAATCCGCGGGGTATGCCTGCTGGAAGGACTCGACCATGCGCAGCGCGCTGACTTCCAGATAGGCCTCGACGCGTGCCGCGGCCGTCGTCGTCTCGCGCGCCAGCACCGCGTCGGTGATCGCACTCAACTCGGCCAGCACCGTGTCAGCGTCGTCGTAGGCGGCGGTGAGCTCATGTTCGCGACCACCGAAGGCGTCTTCGACCCAGCGGTACACCAATCCCAGCGCCCGGTTGCCGGTGGCGTGAACGAGCACCCGGAAGAACGCCAGGTCCGCCTCCTGCCGCGCCTCGGATGTCGTCGCGGCGCGGACCGTGTCCAGCGCGGCGCGTAGCGCATCCGCGTCCTCGCCGGTGCCGCGCTCGGCGGCCAGCCGGCCGATGAACTGGCCGAACGCCGCGCGGATCTCCAGCACCTCGGCCAGGAAGTCCGGGCCCAGCTTGCGCACCAGCGCCTCGACCACCGCCGGGTGGGTCAGCTCGTCGGGGTCGCAGACCACGTTGCCGCTGCCATGCCGGGCCTGGATCAGGCCCATGTGCTGCAGCCGGGCCAGGCCCTGCCGCAGCGAGGTGCGGTTGACATTGAGTTGCTCGGCGAGTTCTCGCTCCGGCGGCAGGGTCGATCCGGGCGGAAAGGCGCCGTCCAGGATCGCATCGGCGATCGACGCGGCGATCTGCTCGTCGACACGCTGGCGATCCGGCGGCCGGATTGGACTTGACTGGTTCATTGGCGCAACCAATATAGTGGACGCCCATGGACGACGAGCGGCGTTCGGCGGCCGCGCCGCGCTGGCGCGGTGAGCCCGGCCGACTGGAGGTCTGGTACGCGACGCTGTCGGATCCGGTGACCCGCGCCGGCCTGTGGGTGCATTACGAAACAGTGGCACCGACGCAGGGGCCGCCCTACGGGCACGGCTGGTCGACCTGGTTCGCGGCCGACGGGCCACCACGCACGGAACGCTTCGGTCCCGAGCCGGTTGGACCGGCGACCGGACCGGCCTGGTTGCGGGTTGGCCACGCGCGAATCAGCTGCGAAGAATTCGCCGGACGCGCCGGGTCACTGGCGTGGGATCTGCGTTGGAAGGACACCGGGCGCCCGCTGTGGACGTTTCCGCGCGCGGCCTGGGAGCACGGACTGCTGCCCGGCGCCCAGGTCGTTCTGGCCCCCACTGCACAGTTCACCGGCTCGGTCAGCGTCGACGACACCGCACACCGCATCGACGGCTGGCGCGGCGGAGTGGCCCACATCTACGGCCGCGGTAACGCCAAGCGCTGGGGCTGGATTCACGCAGACCTCGGCGATGGCGACGTACTCGAGGTGGTCACCGCAGTCTCGCACACCCCCGGGCTGCGTCGGCTGCCACCGATGGCCTTCGTGCGGTTCCGGATCGATGGAAAGGATTGGCCTGCCCACGGCTTGCCGGCACTGCGGATGCGCACCTCTTTGAGCGTGCAGCACTGGCAGCTGGAGGGCCGGATCAGCGGACAGCCGGTGCTAATCCGTGTCGACCAGCCCGAAAACCGTTGCGTGAGCCTGGCATACACCGATCCAGATGGCGCCACCGCGGTGTGCACCAATACCGAGCAGGCCGATGTTCACGTCGAGGTCGGTGATCGCCGTTGGTCGGTGATCGGCACCGGACACGCCGAAGTCGGCCTGCGCGGCGAAGCAGCGCCCGTCGTCAACGAAAGGATTCCGTGATGAGTTTTCTGCTCGATCCACCGATGCTGGTCGCCTCCGGTGTGCTCATCGAACGCGGTCTGCCCGCCGAACAGCGGGACGCCGCCGAGGCCGCCACTCTCGGGGTGTTCTTCGGCGGCTCGTTCGGGCTGTACAACAACGTGCCGGGGCTGGGCCTGCTGTGGCGGCCGTTCCGGGCGCAGAACGGGCGCGACTTCATGTGGAACAGCGGGGTTTTCGGCATGCGAACCCAGCAGCTGAATTGGCCGATGCATGCGCTGGCAGCCGGCATCTTTGCCACCTACCCGTTCTTTCTCAAGCTCGGCCGCCGGCTCGGACGAACATGACTCGGCTCGCCGAACGGGCGACCGCCTCGTTCGGAGCCGCACTTCTGCCGCCGGAAAGTGGCGGCCCGGCACCGGCGCAGCTGGTCGAACGCGTCGACCGCTACGTCAGGCAGCTGCCGGCGACATCCCGGCGTGCGCTACGGGCGGGGCTGCTATCCCTTGCCGCGGCAGGCTATCTCACCACAGGCCGGTCGTTGTCCCGGCTCACCCCAGAGCGGCGCACTGCAGTGCTGCGCCGAGTAGCCACACTCAGCCCCGATGCCGGCGCTGCAGTCGAGGGGCTCAAAGCCATCGTGCTGCTCGCCAATGGCGCCGACAGCTACGCCGCGGAGCTGCTGCGCCGCGGCACCGAGCACGACGTGGCCCGCCCCGACGCGGCGCTGACGGTCACCGCGTCGACTGCGGCGCCGTCGGTGATCCACGCCGATGCGGTGGTGGTGGGCTCCGGGGCAGGCGGTGCCATGGCGGCCCGCACGCTGGCGCGCGCCGGAATCAACACCGTCGTGCTCGAAGAAGGACGGCGGTGGAGCGTCAACGAATTTCGCGACACGCACCCGATCGACCGCTACGCCGGGCTGTATCGCGGCGGGGGTGCCACGCTGGCGCTGGGACGCCCGACCGTGGTGCTGCCGATCGGGCGGGCGGTGGGCGGCACCACCGTCGTCAACTCCGGGACCTGCTATCGGCCCCCGCTGCCCGTCCAGCGGCGCTGGCGCGACGAGTTCGGTTTGCGGCTGGCCGATCCGGACCGGCTGGCCGGCCACCTCGACGACGTCGAGCAGACGTTACAGGTGGCGCCCGTGCCGTTGGAGATCATGGGAAAGAACGGCCGGCTACTGCTCGACGGGGCCGCGGCGCTGGGCTGGCAAGCGGCGCCGATTCCCCGCAACGCGCCCGGCTGCGATGCGTGCTGCCAATGCGCGATCGGCTGTCCGCGCAACGCCAAGTTCGGTGTGCACCTCAACGCGTTGCCGCAAGCCTGCGCGCACGGCGCGCGGATCGTGTCGGATGCCCGCGTCGAGCGGATACTGCATTCGCACGGTCGCGCCCGCGGCGTCCGGGCCCGGCGCCCGGACGGCACCGCCGTCGACGTGCTCGCCGACATCGTCGTCGTTGCTGCGGGGGCGACCGAAACGCCGGGAGTGTTGCGGCGCAGCGGCCTTGGCGGCCATCCGCGGCTCGGCCGAAACCTCGCGCTGCATCCGGCCGCCATGCTGGCCGGCTACTTCCACGACGAGATCGTGGCATGGCGTGGCGTCCTGCAAAGCGCCGCGGTCGACGAACTGCACGCCACGCACGGCGTGTTGATCGAAGCGACGTCGACTCCGCCGGGCATGGGGTCGATGGTGTTTCCCGGCTACGGCGCCGAGCTGCTGGGGTGGCTGGAGCGGGCGCCGCAGGTCGCCACGTTCGGGGCGATGATCGCCGACCACGGCGTGGGCCGGGTCTACTCGCCGCGCGGGCAGACACTCGTGCGCTACGACATCAGCCCGGACGACACGGCCAAGCTGATCACCGCGCTGGAAGCCATCGGCAAGCTGCTGTTCGCCGCCGGCGCCGTCGAGGTGCTCACCGGGTTGCCCGGCGCGCCGACGGTGTCCTCGCTGCCTGCGCTGCAGAGCCTGCTGCGGCGGACGAACCCAAAAAGCCTGCACCTGGCTGCCTTCCATCCCACCGGTACCGCCGCTGCCGGCGCCGACGAGCAGCGCTGTCCGGTCGACGAGACGGGCCGACTGCGCGGCGTCGACGGGGTCTGGGTCGTTGACGCCTCGATCCTGCCCAGCTGTCCGGAGGTCAACCCACAGGTGTCGATCATGGCGCTGGCGTTGGCGGTCGCCGACGAAATCGTCGCTGCCTGAGTTGAATCGGCTCACCCGGCTGGCGCGAGCATGGCCTTCCAGCCGTCGTCTCCGGTTTCGGCTGAGTTGTGCACCGCCCACGTCACGCCGTCGGGACCCATCACTTCACCACTGGACGGGCTGTAGATCGCCGTCGGACTGGCCGGGGTGTAGACACACGGGTTGGGCTGCTGCCCATTGCATTGCACGGTTCCCGTTCCCGGGCGTTGCAGTGGATCACTGCGCGGAGGAGTCGGCCCCGGAAGCCGGTCGGCGGGGGCCGGATTGAGGCCGTTGTTGATTGAGGGAGCCGGTATCACCTGCCCGGGAGTGACCGGCTGATCACAGCGCGCGCCGGGTGCCGGGCAGTTGAGGATCTGGTTGGGGTCGCCGTACCACGGGTTGGTACCCAACGGAACATACGGCTTGTCATCGCGGCACTCCCGCGGTGTGGCCCTTCGCTTTCCGGGAACGTCGACACACGGCAGGTTGCGTGCGCCGCGCACCGCGTTGGCCGGCGCGTCTTGCGGAATCTTGCAGTAGGTCCCGGTCGGCAACGGCGCAATGCTGGTGTCCGCCGGAGAACGCCACTCCGATGCGGGGATGAAGCCGGTCAGGCACGGCGGCGGATTGTTGATCGACAGGTTGAAGTCCATGATCACCGACCCCGGCGACCCGGCGACCGCCGTCTGTGCGATGGACGCGACCTCCGGCAAAAACACCAGCAGCTGCTCGAGGTTCTTGTTGTACCGCTTGAGCATGTCGGTAACGATGGCTAGGTTCGCCAGGGTCTGCGGCAACGCCTCGCGTACATCGCCGAACACCGCGTTGACCTGATCGGCAGTCGGCGCGGCTTGGCGCAGAATGCTTTTCACGTTTTGGTCCTGCTCGGCGATTTGGACGCCCACGACATCCAGGTTGTGAGACCAACGTTCGATCTCGTCCGCCGAGTTGACCTGGCTGTCCAGGATCGGTGCCGAGTGGCCAATGATGTCGTCGATGTCGGAAAGATTGGCCTTGAAGTCGCCGACGATGGCCTGGGTGGAGTCGACGAGTCGTTGCAACGACGGCCCCAATCCCCCAACGGCTTGGGCCCCCTCGTCGAGCAGGGATCCGATCTTTTCCTTGGGCAGCACCGACAGTCCGCGGTTGGCGGCGTCCAGGGCGGGCCCGATCTCGCTGGGGACGGTGCTCTTGGTGATGGTCTGCCCCGGCGAGAAGAACTTGCCCGGATTTCCCGTCGAGACCAGATCCAAATACTGCTCGCCGATCGCCGACACCGAATGCACATTGGCGGACGCGTCGATCGGAATCCGGTAGCGATTGTCGATGCTGAGCGTGGCCCGGGCGCCCTTCTTCGTCGGCTCGACCTTGGTGACCTTGCCGATCTGAATTCCCCCGTAGGTCACGTTGGAGGTCCGGTACAGACCGCCTGAAGCCGGCAACTCGGCGGTCAGGGTGTACTGGCCGATGCCGACCTGGCTCGGGATACGCAGGTAATACCAGCCGAGCACAACCAGCGCCACCACGGTCAAAACGGTGAACACGATCAACTGGCCGCGGATCATCCGAGTCAACATCGCGTCATTCCCCTCGCTCCACCGGCGCATCAGCCGGGTTGGGGGTGTATCGGATGTCGGGGATCATCGTGGCGGGATCGCGACCCCAGGACTGCTCGAGGGCACGCAGTGCCCCGGAGAATCCCGTGCCGGTGAGGGCAGCGTTGTCGATGGTGCTCAGCGTCAGGTCCAGCGCCCCGGAAACGTTGATGTAGTCGCCGCGCACGATTTTAGGCAAGGCATCGAGGGTGAACGGTGGGGAAAGCAGGAGTTTCAGCGACTCCACCAGATAGGGCGAGGAGCGGCCGAGTTGCTTGAGCGGTCGCTGCAGTAGTTGCAGGTCTTGGTGGAGGTTGTCCTGCGACGCCGACAGCGTCCGATCCGTGATGGCGCTGACGCGTCCCACCGCATCGATCGCTTCGACGAACCGGTTGTGCTCGTCGGCGAAATGCTTGACCAGCGGCGGCAATTCGCTGAGCGCTCGATCCAGTACATCCGTCCGCCCGGCCAGATAGGACAACAGCCGGTTGGTGGAGTCAATGGCACGAGTGATGTCGTCGCGCTGCTGGTTGAGTTGACGGGTGAAGGTGTCCAGCTTGTGCAGGAAGTCACGGATCTGACCGGCCCGCCCGGTCAGGATGTTGTTGACCTCGTCCTGCACGACCTCCAGGTTCGGGATGCCGCCGCCGCGCAACACCATAGCCACGCTGGCTAATGTCCGTTCGATGGAGGGATACGCCGATGAGTGTTTCAGTGGAATCGTGTCGCCGTTATGCAGCAGTTGCGGCGACGGGTCCTGCGGTGCGGCCAATTCCACGTGCTGAGAACCCAGCAGGCTGGTCTGGCCGATCTTTGCGGTGGCGTTCTTCGGCAGCCGGATGCCCTTGTCCAGATCCAGTGTCAGCGTGGCGATCCAGTTCTTCAGCTCGATTGCCCGCACAGTCCCGACGAAGACGTCGGCGACGAGAACCCGGCTGTTGCCGTTGAGCGCCAAGGTGTCCGGCATCTGCACATAGATGGTGTAGGAACCTGGTCCGCTGCCCGGTCCGCCGGGCAACGGCACATTGGCGATACCGCGCCAGCTCGTACACGACGTCAGCATCACGGTTGCCGCCAGCAGTGCCACGCCTTGCCAAACCCGCCGGCGCACAGCGCGTATCGCGCGCATCATGAGCCCGGGACTGCCGGTCCGGGTGCCTCGGCGGCACCGAGTGGAGCATCGGCTGGTGGTCCCGGTGCGGGTGCCGGCGACGGCAGCGGTTGCGGATACCACGGCGGCGGTAGCGGGTTGTTCTCGTCGTAGGCATTCGGCGGCCCGACCATGTTCTGGCGGGGCGGTGGCGCCGTAATGTCCGGGCCACCCATGAGCTCTGCCAACGACTCCGGCGTCAGCAAGCTCGCGGTGGCGGGCGATACCTCGACTCCTTGCATGCCGGGCGCGACGATCCAGCCCGGTTCGGAATTACGATGCGACCACGGAGTATCCGGCGAAAAGATCCCGGGCACCGTGGTGTCCTTGTAACCCGGTGGCGGCTGGAGTCGCTCTTCTGAGTACGCGATGTTCTTGGGTAACGTATCGGCGGTGGTGAACACGTTGATGCCGAACGGGACGTAATTGAATTTGATCGCATCTAGGACCGGCGCCAGATATTGGGCGCAGAGTTCGGCCGAATCCTGATACCCCAGGCGGCTACCGGCCTGAATCATGCTGCAGATGAACTGCATTGGGTTGGCGAAGTTGACCAGCGCCGGCACCCCGGTCAATCCGCCGTGCGCCGGCTCGTAGATCCCGAGGACATTGGCGGCCATGTGGGGCAGCACATGGAGTCCGGTCTCCAAACCGTCGATCGGTGTCGGTTGCACGATGGCGGTGGTCACCTCGCCGAGGTTGTTGAGGTCGTGGGTCAGCACTTCACGGTTCTCGGACAAGAACTTTTGCCCGGTCGACAACAGGTCGTCGGTCTGCTGTATCGCGCGGGCCACCGCCTGATCCGAACTGGTGAAGATGTTGGTGAAGTGTGCGAGTTGTTGGTTCAGTTCGACGAATTGCTGGTCGTTTCGGTGCAGCGCGTTGACGAACAACGCCAGGCTGCGCGCCACCGCGAAGAAGTCCCCGCGGCCCTCGTTGAGCGCGGTCAGCGCCGTCGACAGTCCATCCAGCGTGGTGTTGAGCTGCTTGCCCTTGCCCGCCAACCCGTCGGCGAACGACTCGATGACGTCGCCGAACGGGCCCTTGGGCTGTTCGGGGGTGGGGCCCAATTTGTCGATGATGTTGGTGACCTGGTTGCGCAGGTCGTCCCACTCGACCGGCACTTGGGTACGTTCGATGGGGATTACGGCGTTGTCGCCCATCACCGGACCGCCGTCGTAGGGCGGCTCCAATTGGATGGCGCGCGACGCCACCAGTGTGGGGTTGAGAATCGCCGCCGAGGCGTCGGCGGGCACCTTGTATTTATTTTGGTAGTGAAAGGTGACTTTCATCTTGTCGCCGGTCGGCTCGATCGCATCGATGGCGCCCACCCGCACGCCCATGATCTGAACCTTGTCGCCGACATAAAGCGCATTCGCCGCCGGAAAGTAGGCAACGACGGTGTTGTTGGTCAGCCGGTGGTAGAGCTGCCAGCCTGCGACCGTCGCGACCAGGCCCAGCACCACCACGAGCGAACCGATGATGATCGTCGCCCGTGAAAGTCTGGGCAGCTGGAGTTTTCGGATATCGAAGATGGTGCTCATTCGCTGCTACCTCCCGTCCCGTCGGGCGTGATGAACGGGGCAGGCAACTGTGGGCCTGGTCCCGGTGGCGACGGCGGTCCCGGAGGCAGCGGAGCAGGCGGCACCCCGGGTAGCGGGGCCGGCCCTACTGGCTCTGTGCGCGCTCCATGCGGCGCGGGCGGCAACGGCACCGGCGTGCCCGGAACGTCGGGCGGCGCAACACCTTGCCGGCCCCCGCTCGGGATGCCCGGCGTCGGGGGCATGCCCTTGAGGTCGGGCGGCGACGACAACACGTCGGGCAACGCCGGGTAGGGCCCATTGGGTCCGAACGGGCCTTGCTCTTGGTCGATGCCCGCACATGGCATCGGATTGCCCGGGCGCGGAAGCAATTCGGGTGCCGGCGTGTACGAGCAGGGTGATCCCGGCGCCACCGCCGGTCCCGGATGACCCGGGGTCCCTTCCAGCACTGGCGGTGCGGGCGGCGGCGCACCATTGGGGAACCGGGTGCCGTTGGGGTCGGGGAACCGGAACGCCGGCAGACCCGCACTGCGCCAGAAGTCCTCGGGATCGAGGCCGCGCTTCTTGAATGCCGCATCCACCCACGGCTGCAGAATTTGATACGGCAGCAGGTTGGCCACCATGACTTTGAAGTACGGCCCCGAACTGACGGCCTCGCTCAGCGACGCGGTGAACTTTTGCAAGCTCGTCAACACGGAGACAAGGTCGTTTTTGTGCTCGACCAGTACGTCGGTCACCGAGCGTAGTTGCTCGAGAAGGTGATTGAGGTTCGGGTTGTCGTTGATCAGTCCCTGCACCTGCCCGGAGAACGCCGCGACGTTGCCCAGCAGCGCATTGATGTCGCGGTCCCGCTGGTTGAAAGCCGCCAGCAACGCCCGCGCGTTGACCAGCAGCGCGTTGATCTGTTCGCCACGGTCCCCCAGGACACCGGCTACTTTCCTGGCCGAGGCCAGCAGGTGCTTGATCTGGTCGTCTCGTTTACCGAGGGTGTCCGAAAACTTGGCCACCCCATCCAGGGCGGCGCTCAGGTGCGGAGAGGTCTGACTCACAGTCTGGGACAACACATTCAGTGACCTTTTGACCGTGTCGATGTCCCAGCCTGCGGCGGCCTTGGTGACGTCGAAGAACGCGTCGTAGATCTGGTAGGGCGTGGTGCTTTGTCCCAGCGGCAGCACGTCGTTCGGGCGTAGTTTCTCCGAGCCTCGCGGTTGGACCTCGAGCACCTTCTTGCCCAGAACGGTTTCGGTCTTGATCGCCAACCGGCTCTCGGTCCCGATGGTGTGGGTGCCCGTCGAGAATTTCATCACGATGTGGTTGCCGTCGATGGCGACGCTTTGCACGGTGCCGACGTCCTTGCCGGCGATGCGAACGGTGTCGCCCTTCGACAGGCCGCCGGTGTCGCTGAACTGCGCGTAGTAGCTCGGTTGCGCAAACAGCATCGGAACACTGCTAAAGCTCTGCCCCACACCGACAACGAGGGCTGCCGTGACGATCGCCATCGCCCCGACACGTACCCGGTTGGCAGGTTCCAGCGTTCTCATTGCAACGTGCACCTGCCTGTCGGCTGTTGGAAGAGCCGGACGGTGCGCACCGGACCGCCCGGTTGCAGTCCGTTGAGCCGGATCGACAGGTCGCACAGGTAGAAATTGAAGAAGTCACCGTAAAGACCGCCGGTGCGGCCAACCAGATTGAAGGCTTTCGGTGACTGCGACAGCAGATCACCGATTTGGCCGCGGTTGTCGACGAGCGGCGCAGCGACAGTCTCCAAGTGGCTCACGGCGCTGCGCACCAGGTCCCGGTTGTCGGCCAGCAGGTCGGCCACGGTTCCGGCTGCGCGGCTGATATGTGCCATACCGGCGGCCAGCGGGTCGGCCCGGTTTTTCAAGCCGGTGACCAATGTCTCGATATTGTCCACGGTTTGGTCGAACTCCTGCCGATGCCGAACCGTGGTGTCCAGCAGCGTGTTCAGGTTGGTGATCACTTCGCCGATCGCCTGGTCGCGCTCAGCCAGATGCGAAGCCAGCTCGGCGGTCTGATCGAGAATGTCGTTGATGGTTCCGCCCTGCCCCTGGAACACGGTGATGATCGACGAGGCGATGTCGTTGACCTTCTGCGGGTTCAACGCCCGAAACAGCGGCTTGAACCCCCCGATCAGTGCGTCGAGATCCAGCGCCGGCTGAGTGCGCGCCAGCGGGATGAATCCGCCCGGAGGCAGAACTTTGTTCGCCGCCTCGCCCTCGCCGCGGCCAAGTTCCAGATAACGGTTGCCGATCAGATCCTGGTAACGGATCTGTGCCGTGGTCGACTCATACAGCTGCACTGAGCGCTCGACGCTGAAAACGACCAGTATCCGCCGATCGTCGTCGATCAAGTCCACTTTTTTGACCTTGCCGACTTCAACACCCGACGCCCGGACGAACTGGCCGGCGCGTAATCCGCTGGCACTGCTGAATTCCGCGGAGTAACTGTCGGTCCGGTCAAACCGGATCTGACCGAAAACCACCACGATGATGGCAGTGAACAGCAACTGCACCGACGCGATGGCGGCCAACCGGATAACCGGACCGGTAATTCTCATGGGTTGATCGTGTTCTCCCCGTACTGGCGTCCCCACACATATTCGATGGCGAGGGGCTGGTTGAGTTCCAAGTGGTTGTAAGGCGCGATGCTGATGCCGGTGTCCATCACCAGATACGGCGCCGGCCACAGATCGCGGGTGATCGGCTGCCAGCAGCCCGGCGCGCCGCCGGGCCCGCCTCTGGCATTGGCCCGCGGCAAATTGTCGGGATAGACGTAGGGGTTCTCGGCACCTGTGATTGCCACCCCGAGCGCCGCGGAGTACTGGTTACCGCTCTCCAACTCGGTGATCTTGGGCACGAGATTTGAGATATTGCGGATCGTGCAGAACAGCGCGGGGCTGTGCGTGTCGAGCAGCCGGGTCGTCGGAACGAGATCGCCGATAACGCGTTCCAGATACGGCGCGGCCCGTTCGAAGACGTCGCCGGCGGTGTTGCCGAAGCCGATCGCCGCCAGCAGCGCAGCGTCCAGATCGTCTTGTTGTGCATTGAACGTGTGCGCCGTGGTGAGCGCATTGTCGATGAAGTCAACGAGATCGGGCGCGGCGTTGGCGTAGGTCTCCGTCAGAGCTGCGACTTGCCGAATGTCGTGACGGATCATCGGCATCCGCGCATTCACGTCGTCGAGGATGGCGTTGCCGTTGACGATCGACGCCCCGAACTTCTTGCCCAATCCGCTCAGCGCCTGCGCAGCCGCGCTCAGCGTCAAGTTCACCTTGATCGGATCGACTTGCTCGGAAAGCTCCATCAGCGTTTCGAACAACGTGTTGAATTCGGTGGTCACCGACATGGCGTTGATGACGTCACCCGGCGAGATCGATTCGGGGGAAGGGTCTTCGGGCGCGGTGAACGAAACGTATTTGTTGCCGAAAACCGTGGTGGCCTGGATTTTGGCGTCGACGTTGGCCGGAATCAACTTCACGTATTTCGGATCCACATCGAGCGCCAACTTGGCCGCCGGCCTACCGTCCCGGTCAACCTCGGAAATCTCAGCGACCCGGCCGACCTCGACGCCGTTATAGGTGACCTTCGCCCCCTTGTCCATCACCAGTCCGGCCCGCGCGGTCAGCATCGTCAACCGTGTCGTGGAGGTGAAGTCGCCACGGAATTGCCCGTAGGTCAGCCCAAGCACCAAGGCGCAGGCCAGTAATAACCCCACACCGGCCAGCTTGTCCGGCCAGGTGCGCGGCTTGCGTTCCTTGATCGGGATGGTCATGTCGACTACACCGTGAGGTTGAAGTTCGGATCGACGCCATAGAGCGCCATCGACGTGAGCAGGACAACGAGCACCGTCGAGACAAGCGAGAACCGCATCGATCGGCCGACGGCCTCGCCCACCCCGACTGGACCGCCACTGGCGTTATAGCCGTAGTAGCAGTGGGTGATCATCACCACTACCGCCATGACGATGACCTGCGCGCCCGACCAGAACACGTCCTCCGTGCGCAGGAATGTCCGGAAGTAGTGCTCGTAGGTCCCCACCGACTGCCCGTAGAACAACGTCGTCACGGTTTGCCCCGCGAGGAACGACATCACCAGTGCCATCGCATACAGCGGGATGACCACTACCAGTCCGGCCAGGATCCGGGTGGATGCCAGGAACGCAACCGACTTGATGCCCATCACCTCAAGAGCGTCGATCTCCTCGCTGATGCGCATGGCACCCAGCTCGGCGGTGGCGCCGGCGCCGACGGTCGCCGCCAACGCGACGCCAGTCACCAAGGCGGTCACGACACGTACGTTGACTAAGGCGGCGAAGAATCCGGTGAACGCCTCCACGCCAATGTTGCCCAGCGAGGCGAAGCCCTGGATGGCGATCAGCGACCCGCCGGACAGCGTGGTGAAACCGATGATCGAGACGGTGCCGCCGATGACGGCCATGGCACCGGTGCCCATACCGATCTGGGCAATCAGCCGCAGCGTCTCCGTGCGATAGCGGCGCAGCGCCAAGCCAATCGACCAGCTGCTGTTCGCCGCGAACCGGGCCAGCTGCCCGGCCTGGTCCAATCCTCGCCCGACGCTGCCGACGTAACGATTGACATTGGTGGTCGCCCGCGGGAAGCGGGCCCGCACAACGGCGGTCGTTGACATCTCAGCGTCCCGTCCCGAACCGCACGCCGATCGTGGTCAGCACCACGTTGACTGCGAACAGCGCGAGAACGCACAACACCAGGGTTTCGTTGACGGCGATGCCGACGCCCTTGGGGCCTCCTTTGGTGGTCAGCCCGCGATAGCAGCCAACCAGACCGGCGATCAGTCCGAATACCGCGGCCTTGATCGTCGCGATGACCACCTCGGGCAGCCCGGTGACCAGGGTCAGGGTGGCTAGATACGCGCCGCCCGAGACATTTTGGATGTGAACGCCGAACACGAAGCCGCCCACTAGACCGATGGTGATGACGGTGCCGTTGAGCAGGGTGGCGACGACGGTGGCCGCGACGACACGCGGTGCCACCAGCCGGGGAATGGGGTCGATGCCGAGGACCTCCATCGCGTCGATCTCCTCAC
This sequence comes from Mycobacterium sp. NGS62, assembly GCF_059812285.1. Lineage (NCBI taxonomy): Bacteria > Bacillati > Actinomycetota > Actinomycetes > Mycobacteriales > Mycobacteriaceae > Mycobacterium > Mycobacterium sp. NGS62. The sequence continues at coordinate 33,837 of NZ_JCALCK010000004.1, forward strand.
GGATGGTACGGGCGCCCAGGTCGGCGCAGATGGCCGTCGACCCAGCGCCCGCGATGACCAATACCGTGGTCAGCGGCCCTAGTTGGGTGACCGCGCCTAGCGCCGCTCCTGCCCCGGAAACGTCGGCGGCACCGAACGCGGCCAGCAGCGTATTGAGCGTGAATACAACAAGCACGGTCAACGGGATCGCGACCGCGATGGTGGGCAGCAACGAGACCCGCATGATGAACCAGCACTGCAGGATGAATTCCTGCCACTGAAAGGACGTACGGAACAGCGCCTTTCCGGTCAGCACGCACATCCGGGCGAAGCCGCCGACCGTCGCGAGCGGGGGCTGAAGTTGGTCGCGAACGTATTCGGCGAGCCGTGTCTGCGTCAACGTCGTCACCGCTGGCTCCTCACCGTGCCGCCCGAGAAACAGGCATTAACTTTAACCGCGGGAACCCTCAGAACCGTGCAAGGACGTGTAGCCGTGTCATGGTGCAATGGGGTGGACATGCGGGTCGAAACTAGTGACAACCCAAGTGCTAGGGGCGCTCGCTCAGTCGCTTCCCCAGTCGTTGCAAGGTGTCCACCGAGAACGGCTGTGCCATACGGCGATTGACGCCCGGAGCGATACGCAGCAGGAAGTAGCCGAGCCAGGCCTCGGTACGAACCGGCACAACCGCGAGGTCGAATCGCACCGCGCGCACCGCCGCCGCCGCGACCAGGTTCGGGCTCATCGGAGCGAACGGAAGCTTCTCGCCGAGTTCTTGAAGACGCCGCGTGATCTCCCTGCCTTGCTCGATGAGCTTTTGGTCGACACCGACGGTGACCGCGTTCTCGCCGATATTGGTGTTGATCACTCCGGGGCAGATGGCACTGACTCCAATGCCTTTGGGCCCGAGTTCGAGCCGCAGGCATTCGGTCAGCATCTTCACACCCGCTTTGGACACCGAGTACGCCGACATGACCGGGGTGGGAGTGAAAGCTGCCGCGGAGGCGATATTGACGATGTGCCCACCGGCGCCGCGCTCGATCATCTGCGCGCCGAAGACGCGGCAACCATGAACCACGCCCATCAGGTTCACACTCAGTTGACGGTCCCAGTCGGCGGGGCTCAGCTCCAGAAACGGACCACCGACGAGCATGCCCGCATTGTTGACCAGCACGTCGGCGCAACCATGCTCAGCGCGCACCGCTGCGCCGAACGACTCCCACTCGTCGGGGTCGGTGACGTCAAGCCGTGCCGCTGAGGCTCGGTGCCCGTTGCCCCGAATGATCGCGGCGGTGGCAGCGGCCGCGTCGGCGTCGATGTCAGAGGCCACCACATGGGCGCCGAGCTTGGCGAATTTCATCGCCGTTGCCCGCCCGATCCCGCTTCCCGCACCGGTGACGACGACGAGGCGTGGTCGCAATCTGTTGATTTTCACGCGCGCTCCTGTGCGGGGCCTGCACTGTAGCGATAGACGTCGATATCGTAATGGCGGTTCTGCCAGTACATCTCACCGTGAGTCGACGGCCTGAACGGCGAATCACCCTTGTTGTCCAGGTAGTAGGTGTTGGAGCCGGCGCAGACCGGGGTGAACAGAAAGTTCTTCTGCTGCCGTTTGAGGCATTTGCGGAAGTACTCCTCGTGGACCTCCAGGCGGATTTCGCACACCGTCGCCTTGCGGCGTTTCGCCTCCGCGATCGCCCGGCTCAGGTGCGCCGACGTCGCCTCGATCATCCACAGATACGAGCCGAGCACGAAGCCGTAGGGGCCGGTGATCGCGAAGGCGTTCGGAAAGCCGGGCACCGAAACCCCTTGATAGGACTGGTATCTTTGCTCGTCCCAAAATGCTCCGAGCTCTAGCCCGTGCCGCCCGATGACCGGAAACGGCGGGACCGCGCCCTTGTCCCACAGCTTGAACCCGGTCGCGCAGATCAGCACGTCGACCGGATGCTCTACCCCGTCGACAGTACGCACCCCGCGTTCGGTGACGCATTCGATGGTGTCGCTGACCAGGCTGACATCGCGACGGTTGAACGATTGCAGATAGTCGTTCGACATCGACGGTCGCTTGCATCCCAATCCGTATCGCGGAATCAGCTTCTCCCGGATCACCGGATCGTTGACCTGGCTGCGCATCCAGCGTCGGGTCGAAACCTCGAGCATCCGGCGGCCGGTCTCGGTCAGCCACCGTGGCCCCATCCACACCCCGCTCATGGCGACTTCGGTCCCGACAGTTCCGACCAGCCGGACCGCCGACCGGATCGGCTTGCGTTCCATGATCCATCGGCTGACCGGATTCATTTCCATGTCGAGTCTGGGAAATACCCAGATCGGTGTCCGCTGGAAGACCGTCAGATGCTCGACCTCGTCGGCGATAGCCGGCACCACCTGCAGCGCGGTCGCGCCGGTGCCGATGATCGCGACCCGCTTACCGGCCAGTGCGACGTCGTGGTCCCACAGGGCGGTGTGCATGAGCGTGCCGCCGAAGTCGCGAAGCCCCGCGATGTCGGGCATCTTCGGGCGCTCCAGTCCGCCGACCGCCAGCACCAGATACCGGCCGGTGATCTCGGCACCGCCGTCGGTGGCCAGCCGCCACATGCTGTGGCGTTCATCGAACGTCGCGGCGGCAACCGTCGTACTCAGCCGTAGTTTGCCCCGCAGCCCGTACTTGTCCACCATGTCGTCGGCGTAGCCACGCAGTTCTGATCCCGGAGCGAAGATCCGGGACCAACCGCCACGCTGCTCATAGGAGAAGCTGTAGATGAATGACGGAATATCCACGGCCACCCCGGGATAGGTGTTGGCATACCAGGTGCCGCCGACCTGATCCCACTTGTCGATGATGAGAAAGTCGTGAATTCCCTGCCGCTGCAATGCGATTGCGGCGCCGATCCCGCCGAACCCGGCTCCCACCACGACAACCTCGTGGTCGGGAGATACCCGCTCGGCAGCGGCGGCCTGCGCGGTGTCGAGCAGTGTGCTCAATGCGGACCGCCCGTTACCTGAGGTGACCGACGAGGGACCCCTGAGCGCCGAACAGCTCCTGGCGCCACTCCTCGACCAGCTGACGAGTGTCGATGTCGTCGGGATGGAAGCCCGGTCGCATGTAAGCGCGCAGGTCTGCCATCAAGCCGCGCACCAGCGGTCCCCGGAAGATGCCGATGGTCTGGCGCAGCACCTTGATCGGGTGCCATCCTTTGGGGTCGGTCAGCACCGACAGCACCGTCGCCACCGTCACCACCGGGATGGTGAGCACATACATCACCGCCATCACCCCAATCCGGATCCGCTCGGGACCGCCGACCGCACGGTAGACGTCGAAGGCCACCGATTTGTGCTCCAGCTCCTCGACGGCATGCCAGTTGAGCAGATTCCACACCTCGGGATCGCCCGGAATCGCCTGGATCTCGTCACGCGACAGCACCCGCTCGGCCAGCGTCGCGGTGTAGTGTTCGGCCGCCGCCGTCATCGCCAGGTGCACCAGCGCCGGCGCCCGGTTCTCCAGACGCAGGATCAGCCGGTGGCGACGGCTGTCGGTGGGGAAGGTCAACAGCCGGACGAACGGATAGCCCATTTCGATGAGCTTTTCGTTCAGCCGGCGGTGTTCCTGGCCGTGCACCGACTCCTGGCCGATGAATCCGGCCACCCGCTTCTTCAGCACCGGATCGGTCACCCGATCGGCGACGCGCCGCACCGACCTGATGAACGATTCCTCCCCCGGCGGGAAGGCCGCCGACAAGAACGCCACGAGGTGGCTGAAAGCGATGTCGCCCTCGACGAAGTGATGGTTCATCGGTTGCGGGTCGCCGAAGCGAAACCGGATACGCCGTACCTTCGGGTAGCCGATCGGGGCCGAATCCCCCTGTCGCGCAACAGCAACGTTCCGGTCGGCCATGCTCGTCTCCTTGGGGCGTCGTGTTCGATCACTTCAAATGGTCGACAAGGGCTCCTTGCGGACCGAACAGTTCCTGTTGCCACTCCTGCAGCAATCGTTGGGTGTCAATGTCGTCCGGGTGAAATCCCGGTTGCAGGTATTTCGCCAGGTCGTAGATCAGGCCACTGAACAGCGGGCCGCCGAATAGTGCGCGCGCCTCCCGGGCAAGCCGCAATGGCTGGCGCCGCGCGATCGGGTCGCGCGCCAGCGAGATCGCCAGCGTGGTCAGCGTGATCGGAAAAGTGAGCGCGATCATCGCCCACATCACGGCAATTCGGGTACGTTCGGAGCCACCCATCGCGCGGTAGACGTCGAAGGCCACCGACTTGTGCTCAAGCTCTTCCAGCGCGTGCCAGTTGAGCAGGTTCCATATCTCCGGCTCACCCGGGATCGCCTGGAGCTCCGAGCGGCCAAGTATCCGCTCGGCAAGCACCGCCGTGTAGTGCTCGGAGGCCGCAGTCATGGCCAGGTGCACCCGGCTCGGCAGCCGCTGTTCGAAGCGAATAAACCGTTCTTTGAACGACTTCGAATCCCACCACCCGATCGGGTAACCCATTTCGATCAGCTTCTCGTTGATCTGTCGGTGCTGCTGGCCGTGAGTGGATTCCTGACCGATGAAGCCGGCAACTCGCTGTTGCAACGCCTTATCGGCGAGGCGGTCCGAGAACCGGCGCACCGAACGGATGAACGACTCTTCTCCCGGTGGGAAGGAGCCGGACAACCCGGCCACGAAGTGACTGAACACCATGTCGTCGTTGACGAAGTACTTTTCGTACGCGCGGTCCTCGCCCAAGACGAAGCGCACCCGTCGCGTCGTGGGATAACTCGGGCGCGTGGCTGTGGCGTCCGGACGTTTCCGGCGAAATTTGCCCGTCATGATGACCTCAGCCTTTCCCGAACAGTTAGTAACTAGTACTACCAGTACCGGTATTGGCCAGAGTACCGCGCGGCGTAAGGGGGCACAAGGGGTCGGTGCGACGAGACAGGGTGTTCGATCGGGCGGCGAGCGGCCTAGTCGTTGCCGGCGAGTGAATCCAGTTTGGAGTCGGGATCCAGGTCCACTCCGCGGGCCGCCGCGCACGCCGAGAATGCACCCCACAGGAAGGTGGTCAGCTGTTCGACGAGGGCGTCTTTGCTGATTGTCGGACTGTTGAGCCAACGCAGCACGCCAAGAGCCACGGCCCCGAGCGCGGCGTCGACAAAGTACTCGACGTCACCGGAGTCTCCACCCTGGGTGCGCAACAGCGCGGCCACCACGTCGACCGTGGCGTTTGACAGCGGTCTGGCGTTGTCGATCAGCTCGGTGGGCGAATGCTCGTCGCGGAAATGCGAACCGACCAGGAAGCGAAAGAGATTGGGCCGCTCGTCAACGAGGTCGACATACGAACGCACTGCCGAGCGCACCAATTCCAGCGCGGTGCCCGCGAAGTTGAAGTGCGGCACGACGCGTTCGATGACCATCTCCTGCGCTCGCTCACCCACCGCGGTGAACAACGCATGCTTGTCGGCGAAGAACCGGTAGAGCTTTGGGCGCGGAACTGCGGCTGTCTTGACGACGTCGTCGATCGACAGGTCCGGACCGTATTCCTCGATGGCGCGCAGCGTCGCCTCGATCAACTCGGCGCGCACTGCAACTCGGTGCTCACGCCAGCGGTCGACCCGGGCGTCCCCCGTCAACGCGGGCAACCGCCCGCGACCGAGAGCTACATCCGCCGACACGTTCGCAATCGTAATCCACCACACCTGGACGACCGTGCGTTCTGCGGGGCGGAACGACGACGCAGCGCTACCAAACCAGCGGGGCCAGATGCATTCGTGCGTACGCGCGCACGGCGGCGTCGTCGCTCACGTCGAGCACCTTGCTCGGCACCTGCGCAAGTGAACAGGCCAGCCGGATGTGCAGTTCGGCGACCGCGGCCAGGTCGTGGTCGGGCATGGCGGCCCCGGCGGCACGCAGCGCTTTGGCCATCGCCGCGGATGCGCTGTCGAGGAACGCCTCGGCCTCGGCGAAGATGCCGGGCACCGCCAGCAGCTCGGCGTCGAGCTGTAGGAATTTCCGCATCACCGGTTCGGTGGTCAATAACCGCAGCCCTTCGCAGAAAGCCGCTACCGCAGCGTCTTTCGGGCCGGAATCGATGCCGACGGTGCGAAGCCGATCCATCGCGAAGTCGAATGTGCGGCGCCCCAGCTCGGTGATCAACACATCGCGGCTGGGGAACCGGCGGTACAGCGTGCTGCGGCTGACGCCGGCCTGCCGCGCGATCACATCCATGCTCGCGCGGCCGACCCCGACCAGTGAGACTTCCTCGGCAGCGGCCTTGAGGATGGCCCCCTCCTGCTCGGTGGGGCTGGTGGTGTTCCGTGTGCGCCGCATCTGTACCAGTGTGTCAGCCGACGGGGCAGCCCCGGGGCGGGGCGAAGGAGTCCAGCGCCACCGAGCGGTGCAGTTTGACCAGCTTCTCGTACTGCAGCCGGTTGTAGGCCAATGGGACCAGCAGCAGCCGGTCCGGCAGCACGCGCCAGGCCAGCTGCAGCAGGCGGGTGTAGAGCGCGAATTCGCGATCGTGGCGGCCCTGCCACCGGAAGCCGGTCAGTTCCCGCACGCCCGGGTGCATGACGCCGAACGAGCACACTTTCACCACCCGGCCGGCCACCGGCCGCGCGGCGAACCACAGCGGGGTGATGCCGGCCCGCAGCGGCGCCGGCAACAGCAGGGTCGGCAACGGCAGCCGGGTGAGTCCCGCCGTCACCCGGTCCAGAAACGGGTTGGCCCGAAGGTGGGTGTCGACCATGTCGTCGTAGTAGCGGATGGCATCGGCGTATGTCGGCGGCAACTTGCCGGATTTGCCGGGCAGTTCGATTGCGCTGAACGCGGCGACGAGTTGCTGGTAGGCCGCTTCCTCCTCGGTCGGCGTCAGTGCGATTCCGGTGGCCGGCGTAAAGGACCGCAGCACCACGAACAGGCCGCTGACCGCGATCCAGTTCCACAGTTGCGGGCTCAAGGCGCTGTAGCGGACATCGGCGAACTCGCCCTTGCCGCGGCCGCGGACGTCGCGGTGCAGCAGCTTGAGGCGTTCGCCCTCGGCCGCACGGTCGTCGGCGTCGCCCCAAATGGCCAACAGCGCCGAAAACCCGCTGCGCACACCGCGATCGGCAAAGTTGCGTTCAAAGCGTCCGGTCTTGTCGACTGCGGCGGCCACCGGCACCAAAGCGACCTCGTCGAAGGCGGCGGCTCCGAAGACACCGGCGAACACACTGCCGCTGTGCTTGCGAAACTCGTTCATCACCCGGGGTCGCACCGGGCCCGCCAGGCGTTCCGGATCGATGTGCGGTGCGGTACCGACGCCCATGGCCACTCCTTAGCCGGATGACTCGTTGACACAAAGACTACATTTCTGTGTCAACGTGTCAACGGTTTCCGGCGAGCTGCGCCGGACCGAGGCTGCGGTGACGGCATCGAGACTGCGTCCAGCGCGTCATCCGGACGACGAAAAATTGGCGCTTACCGCAGTCTCGGCTGCGGAGGGTCAGCCTTCGAGTTTGTAGCCCAACCCCCGCACGGTGACCAGGTGCACCGGGTTGGCTGGATCGGCCTCGATCTTGGACCGCAGCCGTTTGACGTGCACGTCGAGGGTCTTGGTGTCGCCGACGTAGTCGGCGCCCCACACCCGGTCGATCAGCTGCCCGCGTGTCAACACTCGCCCGCTGTTGCGCATCAGATACTCCAGCAGGTCGAATTCCTTGAGCGGCAACGTGATCGGCTCGCCGTTCACGGAGACGATGTGGCGTTCGACATCCATGCGCACCGGTCCGGATTCCAGGATGCCGTCGGCTTCTTCGGCGTCGTCGTCACCGCCCCGGCGCAGCACCGCCCGGATCCGGGCGATCAGCTCCCGCGCCGAATACGGCTTGGTCACATAGTCGTCGGCGCCCAGCTCCAGTCCGACGACCTTGTCGATTTCGCTGTCGCGGGCGGTGACCATGATCACCGGCACGCTGGAACGGGCCCGCAACTGCTTGCACACGTCAGTGCCCGACATGCCCGGCAGCATCAGGTCCAGCAGCACGATGTCGGCGCCGACCCGGTCGAACTCGGCCAGTGCTGAGGGTCCGTCGGTCACGACCGTGGCATCAAAGCCCTCTTTGCGTAAGAGGAATGCCAGCGGATCGGCCAGCGACTCCTCGTCTTCCACGATCAGCACGCTAGTCATTTGCGGTGCTCCTCCTCATCGCTCCGCTCTGCATCGTCGGCACCGCGGGTCATTTGCGTACTTCTTCCTCTCGTTGGACTCTTTTGGGCCGAGCCGGGGGCTCGGGCGGTTGATCGGGTTCGTCGCCGGGGTCGACGTACATCGGGATAGACAGGGTAAATGTCGAGCCGGTTCCAGGCTGGCTCCACAGCCCGATGCTGCCGTTGTGATTGGCGGCGACGTGCTTGACGATCGCCAGGCCCAGCCCGCTGCCGCCAGTGGACCGTGACCGTGCCTTATCGCTGCGGAAGAACCGCTCGAAGACCCGTTCCTGGTCTTTGCGCGCGATGCCGATGCCGCGATCGGTGACCGCGATCTCGACGGAATCGGCGCGTCGGCGACGGCTGATCGACACCAACGACCCACGCGGCGAGTAGGCGATGGCGTTGGACACCAGGTTGGCCAGCGCCGTGATCAGCAAGGTCTGGTCGCCCAGCACCCGCAGGCCACTCGGCTCGTCGGTGCGGACCTCGATATCGGCGCTTTCCGCGGACACCTTATGGCGTGAAATCGCCTCGGAGACAATCGCATCCACATCGACGGCGTCCAGATCGGGTAATCGCTCGGCGCCTTGTAGCCGGGACAGTTCGATCAGCCCAATGACCATGTCCCCGAGCCGGTTGGCCTCGACGAGCACCTTCTCACCGAACCTGCGCACGGTATCCGGGTCGTCGGCCGACGCCAACAGCGCCTCAGCGAGCACGGCCATCGCACCGACCGGGGTCTTGAGCTCATGGCTGACATTGGCCACAAAGTCACGACGGGTCGCCTCCATCCGGGCGTACTCGGATTGGTCGTAGACGAAGACGACGGCGAAGCGGCGATCCTCCTCGCTCAACAGTCGCGCCTCGCCGCGCACCGACAACCCCGACCGGCCGGGCGCCGAGCCCTTGGCGGGCTGCATGTCGAACTCGGCAACATCGCCACTGGCCAACGCCCGGCGCGCCGCCCGCCAGGCCTCGTCGTCGAGCTGACGGTCGCGCACCAGGCCCAACTCGTCGGCGCGGTCGTTGCGATACACCACGTCGCGGTGGACGTCCACCACCGCGGTGCCCAGCGGCGTCAGTGCGACGATGCGCTGCAGCATCTGCGCGACGGTGATACCGGCCCATTCTGCGGCTGACCGCTGCCGTCGCTCGAGGACACGCGGCGCCAGGCGGGTACCGACGGCGATGCCGACGGCCAGCGCCAGGACGATCGAAACCCCGGCCAGCGACAGCGCCGAGAACACAGTCACATAAAAATCCTACAAATCCCGGTGAACTTCACCCCAGTAGCGCGCGGCCAAAATCGGACATGTCACACGCTGCGAGCCATGTATTCGACCGCTGTTTACGCGGCGTTCGCTCAAGGCGGCCGCCCGCGCGCGCCGAGCGTGAAGCTGTTGCGAAAAAATCGGGGAAATCTCGCAACAGTTTCACGCTCGCTGGTGGGGCCATTCCACTGGCGCTACCGGGCGCCTTGGCCGGCGACCGCGGCCGCCCCGGCGGCCGCCGCTTCGGGGTCGAGGTAGCTGCCGCCGGCCAGGGTGGGCCGCAGGTCGGCGTCCAAGTCGTAGCGCAGCGGGATCCCGGTCGGAATGTTGAGCCCGACGACCTCCTCGTCGGACATCCCGTCCAGGTACTTCACCAGCGCCCGCAGCGAGTTGCCGTGCGCGGCGATCAGCACGGTCTTGCCCGACCGCAGGTCAGGCACGATGACGTCGGTGAAGTACGGCAGAAATCGGGCCACCACATCGGCCAGGCATTCGGTCAGCGGACCGCCACCAATATTGGCGTAGCGCGGGTCGGTGTCCTGGCTGAACTGGCTGCCCTGCTCGATCGGCGGTGGTGGGGTGTCGTAGCTGCGACGCCACGCCATGAACTGCTCCTCGCCATATCGTTCCTTGGTCTCAGCCTTGTCCAGCCCCTGCAGCGCGCCGTAGTGGCGTTCGTTGAGCCGCCAGCTGCGCCGCACCGGGATCCAGTGCCGGTCTGCGACGTCGAGTGCCAGGTTCGCGGTGGTGATGGCCCGCCGCAGCAGCGAGGTATAGAGCACGTCGGGCAGCAGGTCGTGTTCGACCATCAGCTCACCGCCGCGGATCGCCTCGGCGCGGCCCTTGTCGGTCAGGTCGACGTCGACCCAACCGGTGAACAGGTTGAGGGCGTTCCATTCGCTCTCGCCGTGGCGAAGCAGCACCAACGTGGCAGTGTCTCCCATGCCGGCAAGTCTCTCACGCGTCGTCAGGCGTCCTGCTCGTCGTCGTCGTCAATGAGGTGGGCGAACGCTTCCAGATTCTTCAACGACTCACCGCGAGACACCCGCCATTCCCACTCTTTCTGAATCGACGACCGGAAACCCAACTCCAGCAACGTGTTGAAGTCCGAATCCACCGCTTCAAGCACCTGTCCCAGCACCCGGTCGATCTCGGCGGCGTCCACCGATGCCAACGACATCCGACCTACCAGGTAGATGTCGCCGACGTTGTCGAGCGTGTAGGCCACCCCGTAGAGGCGCCGGTTGCGTCTCAGCAGGAACCGGTAGACGCCCTCGTGGTTCTCGTCGGGTTTGCGGCACACGAATGCCTCGACCCGCACCGAGTGCTCGCCGATGCTCAAGATGGTGTTGGTCTTCAGCTTGCGTTCGCCGGGCAACTCCACGATCAGCCCGGGCAGCCCGCCGTGGGCGCCCTCATGCCGGGAATACGTCAGCTTGCTGGAATCCAGCGCATCCTCGATCACCCGCTGAACGTCAGTCACGGCGCGGCTCGCAGCCCCCGGCGCGGCGCCCAGCGCCGCACTCGCCGCGCCGATGCCAGCTCACGCACCGGACGACGGGCGGTGAACTCGCTGATCGCCCGGCGGTAGCTGGCCAGCAGCGCATCGACGGTGTTGTCCCAGGAGAACGTGGCCGCGTGTTCGACCGCCGCGCGACTCAAGGCCGCGGCCCGCGGCCCGGCACCCAGTTCCAGCAACTCGTCGATCGCATCGGCCCACCGGTCGACGTCGTGACCGGACACCAGCGTGCCGCTGACCCCGTCGCGCACCGCCACCGGCAGCCCGCCGACGGCGGCGGCCACCACCGGTGTTCCGCACGCCTGCGCCTCCACGGCGACCAGGCCGAACGACTCCGAATAGCTGGGTACGGCCACCAGGTCGGCGGCTTGGAACAGCCTGGCCAGTTCTGCACGCGACTGCGGCGGCAGGAACGTCACCCGGGCGGTGATACCCAATTCGTCGGCCAGCCGAACCAGCCCATCCGGCGCGGCCAGACCGCTGCCCGAGGGTCCGCCGGCCACCACGATGCGCACCCGCGGCAGTCGCGCCGCCGCGCGCAGCAGAATATCGGGCGCCTTCAGCGGCTGAATCCGCCCGACGAAGGCCACCACCTGCTCGTCGAACGGCAGATTCAGCGCAGCACGGGCGGCGCGCCGGTCACCGGGCCGAAACACGTCCAGGTCGACACCGGGGTGCGCGACATCGATCCCGGCCGGGTCGGCTTGATGCAGCGAAACCAGTTGCGCGGCTTCGTCTTCGGTGTTGACGATCAACCGGTCGGCCTCGTCGACAACCTGCTGCTCGCCGACAGAGCGCAGCGGAGGCTCGGGCGCGTCACCGTCGGCCAAGGCCGCGTTCTTCACCGCGGCCAGCGTGTGCGCGGTATGTACCAGTGGCACCGCCCAACGGTCGCGGGCCAGCCAGCCGACCTGTCCCGACAGCCAATAGTGCGAGTGCACGATGTCGTAGTAGCCCGGCTCGTGGGCGGCTTCGGCGCGCAGGACCCCGGCCGCGAACGCACACAACTGGGTGGGCAGGTCGTATTTGTCCAGGCCTTCGAAGGGGCCGGCCACCACGTTGCGCACCAGCACGCCGGGTGCCACCGGCACGATCGGCGGGTCGGTGGACGCGGTGGCCCGAGTGAAGATCTCTACCTGCACGCCCCGCCGCGCCATATGCAGGGCCGTTTGCAGCACATAGACGTTCATTCCGCCGGCATCCCCGGTGCCCGGCTGGGCCAGCGGGGAGGTGTGCACCGACAGCACCGCCGCCCGGCGCAGACCGGTCAACTCCGCGGCGTCCGGCCGGTGGGGCTCCAATCGGGAAATCTCAGTCGGAGGCACCCCGTCATCTTTGCAGCACCACCCGACGTCCCACGTCAGGCCGACGACTCGTGGTCGGTAACTATCAGCGCCGAACCAGGCACCCCGGCCCGGCGCATCGCGCCGAGCGGATCGGCGTAGAGCCCGCCCAGCGACACGATGCCGGCGCCGGCCTCCTGGACCCGGTTGCCGAACGCGGTGACCCGGATATCGCGGGGCGCCAGCACCGAGCGAGCCGCGAACGCCGCCTCCACCTGCGCCATACCCTCCGGATACTCGGTAAACGCCTGCCCGCCGACAACGAGATCGTCCGGGTTGAGCAGGTCACGCAGCAACGCGACCGCTTCACCGAGCACGCGGGCCCGCTCCGTCAGCACGTCTTTGGCCTGCTCGTTGCCGTTACGCGCGGCCCGCAACAGCTCGGTGACCGTGCCGGTGGCGCCGCCGGCGCGGGCGGCGGGCAGAATCCGCAGTCGCCGCGCGGCGGCCAACACTGCTTCGTCGCTGACGGTGGATTCCAGCTGACCGGACCCGCCAAGCAGTTCCGAGGCCGCGGGCAGGTTCGCGATGGTGCCCGGTCCGCTGGCCGGACTGTGCACCCGCCCGCCGATCACCAGTGCATAGCCCACGGTCTCGCGGGCGTAGACGTACAAGCTGGTCGAGGTGCTGGCGGCCAACCGGCGCATGCCGAGCAGCAACTCGGCGCCCGCCATTGTGTCGACATGGGAAGCCACCGACACCGGCAAGCCCAGCGTGTCGGCGAACACCGGCCCCACCGGCGCTTCCCGCCAGCCCAGCCGGGGATGGTCGACATGCCCGCTGGCGCCGTCGACCGCCCCACCGATGGCCACCCCGATCCAGAGCGGGCGACGCCGATGCCAGCGCCTCAGGTAGCGGCTGGCGCCGTCGGCCAGCGAGGCCAGCGCGGGTGCCTGGCCGCTGCGGGGCGTGGGGGTCTCGACGGCATCCAGCGTCCGCCCGAACAGGTCGGTGGCCACGATGCTGGTGGTTCGTGCACCGATGTGGATGCCCAGTGTCATGAACGGTTCGTGGTTGACCTCGACGGGCACCCGCGGACGACCGATCGCGCCGGCCACGGCGAGATCGGCGCGTTCTCGCAGCAGTCCGGCGTTCAGCAAGGCGATCACCTGGCGATTCACCGTGGCGATGCTCAGTGAGGTGGTTTGCGCGATGACGTCGCGGCCGATCGGCCCTCGCAGCCGCACGGCCCGGAATACCGAGGCCGCGGCGCTGTCGGACAGATGCAGCGACGGCGTCACGACGTGGCGAGTTCGCAGCGACGGCCGGCGGCTGTGGGGTGAGGTGGTGAGGGTGGTTGTGCGCACGGGGGGTGTCCTTCTCCGGGATCCGATGGCGGGGTCTGGCCGCACTCCGGCTTCGGTTGTTGGGAAGGCCGGTCAGGCGCGGCAAAGTGCGCGGCGACAACACGCGCAGTCCGCGAACAGACACGCGGACGTCAGACCGAACAATGCGCTCAGGTACACACCGAGGAATTTAGCACGGTTACTAAAGTTGGTCCGATGAGATCAGCGGAGTCGGGCCAGCGCATCGCCGTGGTCACCGGGGCCAGCGCCGGGATCGGCGAGGCGACCGCGCGAACCCTCGCTGCCCAGGGCTTCCACGTCGTGGCGGTGGCGCGGCGGGCCGACCGGATCACCGCGCTGGCCGATGAGATCGGCGGCACCGCCGTGGTGGCCGACGTCACCGACGATGCCGCCGTCGACGCGCTGGCGGGCCAGTTGGACCGGGTCGACGTGCTGGTCAACAACGCCGGCGGCGCCAAGGGCCTCGAGCCGGTGGCCGACGCCGACCTGGCGCACTGGCGGTGGATGTGGGAGACCAATGTGCTGGGCACGCTGCGAGTCACCCGCGCACTGCTACCCAAACTGATCGCGTCGGGCGACGGCCTGATTGTCACCGTCACCTCGGTGGCGGCGATCGAGATCTACGACGGCGGCGCCGGCTACACGGCCGCCAAGCATGCGCAGGGCGCGCTGCACCGCACGCTGCGCGGCGAATTGCTGGGAAAGCCGGTGCGGCTCACCGAAATTGCCCCCGGCGCCGTCGAAACCGAGTTCTCGCTGGTGCGGTTCGGCGGTGACCAGCAGCGCGCCGACGCCGTCTACACCGGGATGACGCCGCTGGTGGCCGCCGACATCGCCGAGGTGGTCGGGTTCGTGGCGTCCCGCCCGTCGCACGTCAACCTCGACCAGATCGTGATCCGGCCGCGCGATCAGGCGAGCGCTAGCCGCCGGGTCGGACGCTAGTCGTCGGGGTGCCCGACAACGTGGGCGCATCCTTGGGGGTAGCGGGCGCGCTGCGCGGCATCGACGCCGGTGACGGCTTGGACCCGTTGGCCGGCGGCAGCGCCGACATCCCCACCCAGGTGTCCCAGTCCACCGCCCAGTCCCAGATGTCACCGTCGGCGTAGGACAGCTCGATCCGGCTCCCGGTCACCTCGACCGGGTCGCCGTAGATCGCGCTGTTGAAGTACTGCTCAGCGTCGGACGTCGACAGGTTGACACACCCGTTGGTGACGTTCGAATTGCCTTGTGCGCCAGAACTTGCCGGGTTGGCGTGGATGAACTCGCCGTTGTTGGAAATGCGCACGGCCCAACGCTCGTGGATGTTGCTGTAGCCCGCGGCAGGATTAGACATGTAGAAGTCCGCATATTTTTCGCTGACCACGTGGATGCCGTTGCGGGTGACATTGCGCGCCTTGTCGCCTTCGCCGTAGCTGCACGGGAAGTCCATGATGACGCCTTCGTCTCGGACCACCTGGATGCGGTGCGAGGAGATTTCGGCCCTGACCACCTGACGACGGCCGATCTCGAAGTTCAAGCTCATGTCCTGTTTGCCGTAGGCGCCGTCGCCGAACTCCAGCCCGTACAACTTGGCGTCGACGTTGACTTTGGTGCCCGCCGGGTAGTACTCGCGGGTGCGCCAGTGCACGCGGGCTCCGGCGGCCTCGTCAGGCAGCCACGCCCAGCTGCCCTCGACCGGCGGGTCGGTGGTGACTTTCAGCGCCCGTTCGACTGCCGCCTTGTCCGCGATCGGCGCATCGAACTGGATGATGATCGGCGCGGCGACGCCGACGGTCTGCCCGTCAGCGAGCTGGAAGCCGCCGTCGACCTGCTTGGTGGGGGTGACGGTGATGAACTTCCCGGCGACCGGGACCGCCTTACCGTCGTGGCCGACCACCGAACCGCTCCAGCTGTAGGACGCGTCGTAGCCAAGCGGCTCGGTGATGGTGTAGACGGTGCGGTCGCGGTTGAGCGCCCCGGCCACCACCTTGCCGGCGGTGTTCGTCAACGCCACCCTCTGGAACCAGCCGTTGCGCACCTCGACGCTGATCGGCGCCGTCGGCACCACATCCTCGGCCTTGTCGGCCGGCCGGAACGTCAAACTTGCCGCCGGCGGTGGTTTGGCCTTCTCCGATTGTTTGCTTGATCCCCCGACACAAGCCGCCAAAAGGTTCGGCGCGAACATCCCCACCGCCAGCGTCGTCAAAACCCGGCGCCGGTTGATCGGCGGCAGGTCACGCGCTGTGTTCACGACACACAAAGATACCGGCGAAAACGACCTACCCCGTGCACGCGCGCGCTACAGGACGCAGCCGACCAGCACCGGTTCGGGCATCAATGTGATGCCAAACACATCACGGACTCCGTCGCGCACTGTGCGGGCCAGCGCCACCACGTCGGCGGCGGTGGCATCACCGCGGTTGGTCAAAGCAAGCGCATGCTTGGTCGACAGCCGGCAGGGGCCCCCCTCGGCGCCCGGATAGCCTTTGCCGAAGCCGGCTTGCTCGACTAACCAGCCGGCGGCCAGCTTTACGCCGTCCGGCGCCGGATAGTGTGGCACCGGACGATGCGCTTCGTCCGCCAGCCGCTGGTAAACCTCAGGCGCGACAACCGGATTGGTGAAAAACGATCCCACGCTCCAGGTGTCGTGGTCGGCCGGGTCGAGCACCATGCCCTTGCGGGCCCGCAGCGCGAGCACTGCTTTTCGCACCGCCGCGGGCTCGGCCCGTTGGCCTGCCGTCGCGCCCAGCGCGGTGACCAGTTCGCCGTAGCGCAGCGGCGCGCTGCGGCCGGCGGCGTCCAGCGCGAACTCCACTTCGAGCACGACGGCCGCCTCGGAGTGTTTGAGCACGCTGGTGCGATAGCCGAAGCGCAGTTCGCCGGGCAGCGCCCAGCGCACCTCGCCGCTGCGCCGATCCAGCAGCCGCACCCGGGTGATGGTGTCGGCCACCTCCGCCCCGTACGCACCGACGTTTTGCACCGGGGTCGCGCCCGCCGAACCCGGGATGCCCGACATGCATTCCAGTCCGCCGAGACTGTGCTCGATGGAAGCGACGACGACGTCATCCCACACTGCACCGGCCTCGACCCGCACGATGTTGCCGTCGATACGGATATCGTTGGCGGCCAAGCGAATTACCGTCAGATCGGTCAGCGCGTCGGCGATCACCACATTGGATCCACCGGCTAACACCAGCAGCGGGCGGCACTCGTCGGCGTCCAGCTGGCGCAGCGTGGTGATCACCTGCTCGGTGCTCGAGCAGGTGATGACGCGCTGCGCAATCGGGCCGACCCGCAAGGTGGTCAGCGGCGCCAGCGGCACCTTCTCGGCGACATGCGCACCGGCGAACAACGTTCCCGCCACGGGCGGTAACGGTAGCGTGATTTGCTATGCCGCGTTCATTCGACATGTCCACCGATTACGGGGCGACCGTCGAAGAGGTTCTTCGAGCGTTCAGCGACGAGTCGTATTGGCTGGCCCGGCTGGCCGATTCGGGCGCCGACGACGCGATGCTGGACTCGATGCGCGTCGAGGACGGCACGATCGACGTGATCACCACCCAGGTGCTGCGCAGCGACCGGCTGCCCGGAGTAGTCACCCAGTTTCACCGGGGCGATCTGTGCGTCCGCCGCGAGGAGACCTGGGACCCGATCAGCAACGGCGCCGCCACCGCCACCGTGGTCGGCTCGATCCTGGACGCGCCGGCCGCACTGACCGGTACCGCGGTGCTGGAGCCGGTGGCCGAATCGGGTGGGGCGCGGTTGAAATTCCGGGCCACTGTCGAGGTTCGGATCCCGCTCGTCGGCGGCAAGCTGGAGAACTTCATCGGCAGCCAGCTCGTCGAGCTGTTGATCGCCGAGCAGCGCTTCACCAGCATGTGGATCGACGAGAACGCGTGATGCGGCCGAGCGTCGAGTTGCTGGGCGATTTAGTGTATTTCTGCCCGACAAGTCGACGTTCGGCAAAGTTTTAGGCTGGTGGGCATGCGGATTGCGGTGGCGCAGATCCTCAGTGGCACCGACCCGGCAGCCAACCTCCAGCTGGTGCGCGACTACACCGGCCGCGCCGCCGACGCCGGTGCGGCGCTGGTGGTGTTTCCGGAGGCCACGATGTGCCGGTTCGGTGTGCCGCTGGCGCCGGTCGCCGAGCCGGTCGACGGGCCGTGGGCCGACGGAGTGCGCCGGATCGCCGCCGACACCGGCATCACCGTGATCGCCGGCATGTTCACCCCCGCCGACGACGGCCGGGTCGCCAACACGCTGCTCGCGGCCGGTCCGGACACCGATACGCACTACGACAAGATCCACCTCTACGACGCCTTCGGTTTCACCGAATCACGCACCGTCGCGCCGGGCCGTGAGCCGGTGCTGATCGACGTCGACGGGATCGGGGTCGGGCTGACCACCTGCTATGACGTCCGGTTCCCCCAGCTGTACACCGCGCTGGCGCGCCGCGGCGCTGCGCTGATCGCCGTCGCCGCGTCGTGGGGGTCGGGCCCGGGAAAGCTCGACCAATGGACGTTGCTGACCCGCGCCCGGGCGCTGGACTCCACCAGCTACGTCGTTGCGGCCGGGCAGGCCGATCCCGGCCGGCAACTGGGCGGCTCGGGCGCCCCGACCGGGGTGGGCGGCAGCCTGGTGGTCTCGCCGTTCGGCGAGATCGTGGCCGCCGCAGGCGCCGACCCTGCGCTGCTGGTCGCCGACATCGACCTGGACCGCGTGCAAGCCGCCCGTGACAGCATCGCGGTGCTGCGCAACCAGGCCGACTTCGCTGACGCCGATGAGGCAGAATCGCCCGGGTGACGAATCCGCCGGAACCACCGCACGACGACCCGTCGATATGGGCTCGCCCCGGCAGTGAAGGTGGTGCTGCGCAACCGTCCGCAGCGGGTCAGGCCGACTCGCCACCGGCGGACGACGCCCCGACCGAGTCAACGTCGCAACTGCCGCCGTCGGAGGACGCACCAGTGAAGAACAGGCGCCGTTGGCTGCGCGACCCGGTTTCGATCGTTTTGGTTCTCGTGATCGTGGTCGCGCTGACGATCGCCGGGCTGGTCGGTGGCGAAATCTATGCCCGCCATCGGGCCGACAGCGTGGTGGCCGCGGCGACCGAATGCGTGGTGCACGACAAGGTCAGCGTGTCGTTCGGCCCCACTCCGTTTTTGCTGCAGCACATCACGGGCCACTATCGGGATATCTCGATCCACACCGCAGGCAACCAGGTCCGCGACGCCAAGGGGATGAAGGCCGACATCCTGATCGATGACGTCGACCTGCACGGCGACGCGAACTCGAAGGGCACGATAGGCGCGCTGGACGCCGACATCACCTGGACGTCCGACGGCATCAAGGAAACCGTGGCGGATTCCATTCCGTTCGTGGGCGGCCTGGTCAACAGTGTCTCCACCAACCCCGGTGCCGGCACGATCGAACTCAACGGCGGCCTGGGCCTGGGCAGCGTCACCGTCAAACCGCAGGTCGCCGACAACGGGCTATGGCTGCAGGTCGTCAGAGTCGCCGCGATGGGCGTCACGGTGCCAAGCGAGACCGCGCAATCGGCGCTGGACATCTTCGCCTCCCGGCTGACCAACAACTATCCGTTGGGTATCCATGCCGACAGCGTGCAAGTCACCGAAGATGGTGTGGCGGCCCACTTTTCGACGCGCGACGCCGCTATCCCACCCGGGCAATCCGATCCCTGCTTCGCCAACCTGTGACCATTTTCAGATTTCGTTCAGCTCGGTAGGGCACAATCGCGCTGGTGACGACACCGCAAGGGCCTTCGGGCGGCGACCCGTCGGAATGGGCTCGCCCGTCAGGGCCATCTGGTCAGCCGCGGCCAGGTCCAGGCCCCTCCCAATCCCCCACCGAACGGATTCCCCAGCGCGGGCGCCCGCAGCCGCCGCCCCCGCCGAACCGGCCGCAGCCACCCGGTCCGCCTCCTCCGCCGCCGCGCCAGGCCGGGCCGCTACCGCATCAGCCGCCGGGGCGTCCGCCGCAGCCGCAAGCGCGCCAACCGGCCCCGCCACCCAACCGACCGGAGCCGGCCACCACGAAGCTGCCCACCCCAATGGAGTCCACCGAGCCCAAAGACAAGCCAATGAACGTGCTCACCCGATTTTCCGGCAATCGGACGTCGATCCTGCTGATCCTGGTGATTGTGCTGCTCGTGGTGTTCGCCGGGCTGATCGGCGCCGAGTTGTACACCCGCCACACCGCCGACAGCAAGGTGGCCAACGCGGTGCAGTGCGAGGTGCAGGACAGCGCCAAGGTGTCCTTCGCCGCCACGCCGCCGGTGCTATGGCAGTACATCAACAGCCACTACACCAACATCTCCGTGCAGACGGCGGGCAACCAGATCCGCAGCGCCAAGGGCATGACGCTCAACCTGAACATCCATGACGTCGACCTGAACGGCAGCGGCAACACCAAGGGCACGATCGGGTCGCTCAACGGCACGATCACTTGGTCGACGGACGGCATCAAAGAGTCGATCCAGGACGCCATCCCGGTGATCGGCAACCTGGTGACCAGCAAAGTCACCGCCAATCCCAGCGACGGCACCATCAAACTCAAGGGCCTGCTGGACAGTGCCACCGTCAAGCCGCAACTCGCCGACAACGGGGTTTCGCTGCAGGTGGTCGACCTGAAAGCGCTGGGCTCCACGATGTCGACGGATACGGTGCAAAAGAACCTCGACGACCTCACCTCCAAGGCGACCAAGAATTACCCGCTGGGTATCCATGCCGACAGCGTCAAGGTCACCGATTCCGGCGTCGAGGCCACGTTCTCGACGCAAAACGCGACTATCCCGGCGTCGTCGTCGTCCAGTCAGGACTCCTGCTTCGACAACCTCTAAAGCCCGTCGAGCACGGCGCGGGTGCCAGACAAGCCGAGTCGAGTGGCACCCGCGTCGAGCATGCTGAGGGCGTCAGCGGTCGTGCGGATGCCGCCGCTGGCTTTGACCCCGAGCCGTCCACCGACGGCGTCGGCCATCAGTGCCACAGCAGCCGCCGAGGCTCCGCCGGCCGGATGGAAGCCAGTCGAGGTTTTGACGAAGTCGGCGCCGGCGTCCTCGGCGGCGCGGCAGACCGCGACCAGCGTGCGCTCATCGGCCAGTGCTAGCAGCGCCGCCGACTCTACGATCACCTTGAGCAGCGCGGTTGGTACCGCGGCGCGCACCGCGGCGATCTCCGATCGCACGGCGTCGACGTCGCCCGCAACGGCCGCGCCGATGTCGATCACCATGTCGATCTCGGTGGCGCCGGAACCCACGGCCAGCGTCGCTTCGCGGGCCTTCACTTCTGTCAGATGCTTACCGGACGGGAAGCCGGCGACGGCAGCTATTCGCGCATCGCCGGCGCGGACTGCGACCGGGACCATCGACGCAGAGACACAGACGGCGTACACGCCCAATTCGGCCGCTTCGGCGACGACGGCGGCCACGTCGGCGGCGGTGGCTTCGGGTTTGAGCAGCGTGTGGTCGACGAGTGCCGCCACCTGCCGGCGGGTCAGTGGGCCCGGCACTAGAACGGTTCTTCCCAGCCGCCGGGGTTGCAGCCGGAACCGATCATCTCGGTCGGGTCGACAACCGGTCGCCACGGCTCCAGATTCCAGCTGGTCTTACCGGGCTGCACGAACTCCGCCACCTGCCAGTGGCAGACAAACTGCTCCCGCATACCAGGGGTGTCGGCGTTGGGCGCCCGGCTCACGACCTCGGACCAGGCTTCGTCGGTGGCCGTGCTGTCGGTGACGGCCTGCCTGGCAGCAGCGCGCGCCGCCGCGGTGGGGTAGACGCGCAGGCTGGACTGCCGGCCCCATTGCACCCATTCGGCGTGGTCTACAAACGGCGGTGCGTATCCGGGCGTCGACGGCCCCGCAGCGCCCGGGTCGGCGACCGCCGGGGCGGCGACCAGCAGCGCGGGAAGTGCCGCCGCCGGCACAGCGAGCAATCGCATCCGACTAGCGCGATTTACCTTGAACCTCAAGAAGTTTGGGCCGAACATCGACCAGGTAGATACCCGAAGCGCAGGCAGCTGCAGCCAGACCAAGCACGCCGAGGAGGAAAGCCAGCACGGAGGCCGCCACGATACCGGCGCCCAGGATTCCCAGCCACGCCGGCTTGGTGAGCTTGCCTGCCGCGGGATAGGCGTCAGGGCGCTGCATTGCCGCGTGCACGAACGCATAGACGGACGTCACCACTACGGCGACTTGCACGATCATCAGGATGGTGCCGACCAAACCTTGGAGCATCACCCTGTAAGGGTATGCGGACGCCCTTCAAAACGTCGACTCCGAGTCACCCCAGCAGGGGCAACTCGGAGTCGAGTGGTGGGTGAAGCGGCTTACTTCTGGGTGACCTTCTTGGCCGGAGCCTTCTTAGCCGGAGCCTTCTTGGCGGCGCTCTTCTTGGCCGGGGCCTTCTTGGCCGGAGCCTTCTTGGCGGCGCTCTTTTTGGCGGGCTGCTCCTTCTTGGGCAGGTCGAT
Source organism: Mycobacterium sp. NGS62 (assembly GCF_059812285.1). NCBI lineage: Bacteria > Bacillati > Actinomycetota > Actinomycetes > Mycobacteriales > Mycobacteriaceae > Mycobacterium > Mycobacterium sp. NGS62. Next base: position 55,884 of record NZ_JCALCK010000004.1, read on the forward strand.
GCCGACCAGCTTGGCGGCACGCTCGCCGACGGCGCGGGTCTGCGACGCCACGGTGCCCAGCGCCTCCTGGGTCAACTCGACCGCCTGGTCGACGTACCCCTCGGCACGGGCCGACGCGTCCTCGAAGCCCGCCTGGCTGCGCAGCCGCGCCAGGGCGGCCTCGCCACGCTCGACCAGCTCGTTGTAGCGGCTGGTCGCGGCCTCGACGTAACCCTCGGCAGCCGTGCGCAGCTCTTCGGAGGTGAACCGCTCACGCAGCTCACGCAGCTGCTCGGGCAGGTCCTCCTGCAGCTTGGTCAGGCGTGCGCGGCTCTCCTCGACGCGGCTGCGGGTGTCGGTGCGGGTCTCCCCCGCGCGCTCGCGCAGCTCGGCGAGCAGGTCGTTGACGGTGGCCAGGGCCAGGTCAGCGGCGCCCAGCGCGGCAAGCAGCGGGGCTTTCAGATCGTCGATGGTCGGGTTGTCGGCCATGGTGTTTTCCCTTTCGTGGATCGTTTTACGTGTTGGCGGTCAGATGTTTGGCATACCCAAACGTCGTGAATTAGGCAGCATCAAGCAGGCTCAGCAGACTTGGTCTCCTCACGGGCGGCTTCGTTTTGTTGCACGAAGGACGTGTAAATGTCGAGCAGAACCTGTTTCTGCCGTTCGCTGATCGCCGTGTCGGTCACGATGGCGTCGCGGACTTCGCTGGTCGCGCTGGGCTCAAGGATCCCGGCCTGCACGTAGAGCACTTCGGCAGACACCCGCAGCGCCTTGGCGATCTGGTTGAGCACGTCAGCGGAGGGTTTACGCAGGCCCCGCTCGATCTGGCTGAGGTACGGGTTGCTGACACCGGCCTTCTCCGCTAACTGCCGCACCGACACCTGCGCCGCCTCGCGCTGCGTCCTGATGAAACTGCCGATGTCTGACGCAGCAGTCGACACCACTGCGGCAAGTTTCTCCTCCTGCTGCATCAGTGACTCCTTGGTTCATTTGCCCGGCGGCGTCGGTCGTCGGTGCTGACGCGCACCACAGTACGACCAAGTGCTAACTTTTGCAAGCACTAGTTAGCACAACTCAGAACACGAGCTGGGCGATCGCATAAATCGCCAGGCCAGCCAGCGAACCCACCACGGTCCCGTTGATCCGGATGAATTGCAGATCGCGGCCGACGTGCAATTCGATGCGGCGGCTGGCCTCCTGGGCGTCCCACTGCTCGATGGTGTCGGTGATGATGGCGGTGATCTCCACCCCGTACTGGGAGACCAGGTGCTGGGCGGCGCGCACGATCCAGTTATCCACCTTGTCACGCAGGTCGGCGTCGTCGCGCAGCGATTCGCCGATACGCACCACGGCATCGGTGATGCGGGTACGCAGCGCACTGGACGGATCGTCGACGCCCTCGAGCACCAGCCGTTTCAGCGTCTTCCAGGCAGTCGCCGCGGCGTTGGTGACCTCGTCGCGGGCCATCAGTTGCTCCTTGACGGCCTCGGCCCGGGCGATGGTGGCCTCGTCGTGCTGCAGATCGTCGGCGAACTCGAAGAGAAAGCGAGTGGCCGAGCGACGCAGCTCGTGGAAGGGGTCGCGGCGGACCTTGTCGGTGAAATCCATCAGCTCGCGGTGGATGCGATCGCCGACCAAGTGGTCGACGAACCGCGGCGACCAGCTTGGCGAGTCACGCTCAACCACCCGTTGGATCACCTCTCCGGCGTTCAGCGACCACTGGAACGCCCGGTCGGCCAGCAACTGGATGAGCGCCTCCTGCCGGTGCTCGGCCAGCAAGGTGGACAGCACCCGGCCCGCCGGCGGACCCCACTTCGGCTCGGCGATGCGCCGCACGATCATCCGGTCGATGACCTGCTGAACGTCCTCGTCACGCATCAGTTCCACCAGCACCCGCAGCACCGTGCCCGTTTCGGTGGCCACCCGCTGGGCATGAGAGGTCTCCGACAGCCACTTGCCCAACCGTCCGGCGATCTGACCATCCCGCAGTTTGGTCTCGACGACCGGCGGCGACAGGAAGTTCTCCCGGATGAACGTCCCAAGGCTCTCGCCAAGCTGGTCTTTTTTGCGCTTGATGATCGCGGTGTGCGGAATCGGGATACCGAGCGGATGTTTGAACAGCGCGGTGACTGCGAACCAGTCCGCCAGTGCACCGACCATGCCCGCCTCCGCGGCCGCACCGACATAACCCACCCACGTGGGGGCGGTGCCGCCGGTCTGAGCCCACCGGCAACCCAGGAAGACCGCGGTGGCGCCAACCAGGAAGCTCAGCGCCACGACTTTCATCCGGCGCAGTCCCCGGCGCCGCTCGGCGTCTGCCTGCGGGTCGGCCCCGGCGAACGACTCCGCCAACGACGCGGCAGTTCGGCGCGCCCTCGGCGGCAGCGGGATCAAGTCCGTCACGGCCGGACGGGCCGCCGGATTGGCTCGATGTACCACCACACCATCATCCGCTATCAGGTATCTAGTGCGCGAAGTAACTGTTACCGCCCGCAACTGCAGAGCAGTACTAACCAGTAGTATCGAGGGCGTCGAGTGGATGGGAAGCAGCAATAGTGGCACAGCAGGCCCCGGCCGGGACCCCAAAGACCGATGGCCGGAAGCGACGATGGCACCAGCACAAGGTGGAACGTCGCAACGAGTTGATCGACGGGACCATCGAGGCGATCCGGCGGCGCGGGCAATACGTGAGCATGGACGAGATCGCCGGCGAGATCGGGGTCTCCAAAACGGTCCTGTACCGCTATTTCGTCGACAAGAACGATCTGACGACCGCAGTGATGATGCGGTTCGCGCAAATCACGCTGATCCCCAACATGGCCGCGGCGCTGTCGTCGAACCTCGACGGCTTCGACCTGACTCGCGAGATCATCCGGGTATACGTCGACACCGTCGCGGCCGAACCCGAGCCCTACCGGTTTGTGATGGCGAACAACTCGGCCGGCAAGAACAAGGTGGTCGCCGACTCCGAACGGATCATCGCTCGGATGCTCGCCGTGATGCTGCGACGGCGGATGAAGCCGGCGGGGATGGACGTCGGCGGCGTCGAGCCGTGGGCGTACATGATCGTCGGTGGCGTGCAACTGGCCACCCACTCCTGGTTGCTGAATCCGCGGATGAGTGCCGACGAGCTGATCGATTACCTGACAATGCTGAGTTGGAATGCGCTTGTCGGGATCGTCGAGGTGGGCGGGTCGCTGGAGAACTTCCGGAATCAACCGCATCCGTCGCCGGTCGTGCCCGCAGTGCCGCACTGAGGCCGCGGGCTGGGTCTAGTCTCGAGTGATGCCTGAGGTGACGGCCCGCTCGCGACTGCGGTCCTGGGCTTACGCATTGCGGACCACCAATCCACCCCCCGACGGGCCGGTCGATGCCGTCACCCGCTGGATCGTCGTCACCCGCGCCGCGGTGCTTCCGATGACGCTGGTTTCCGGTCTGGTCGCCGCGCTGCTGGCCCTCGGACAACCGGGGCTGGACTGGCGCTGGCTGGTCCTCGCGATCGTCGGAATCACGTTGGCGCACACTGCCAACAACTTGATGAACGACCTGTACGACATCCAAACCGGGACCGACAGCGCCAGCTACCCGCGCGCCCTCTACGCTCCGCATCCGGTGCTGTCGGGGCTGGTCAGCCGTCGCACCCTGCTGGTGGCGATCGCCGTCGTGAATGTGGCCGACCTGGCCATCCTGATCGTGCTGACGTGGGCGCGCGGCTGGCCGGTGTTGGCGTTTGCACTGTCCGGCTTCCTGCTCAGCGTCGCCTATACCGCCCCACCGGTGCGGCTGAAGAAGCGCGGCCTGGGCGAGCCCGACGTCTTCGTCGTCTGGGGCCCGTTGATGGTCTGCGGGACGTACTATTCCGCGGTCGGGACGGTGGGCTGGGAGGTTGTGCTGGCGGCGCTGCCCTACGGCTTGCTGTGCACGACGGTGCTGATGGGCAAGCACATCGACAAAATCCCCTACGACGAGCCGCTCGGCATTCGCACGCTGCCGGTGATGCTCGGCGAAGCCCGCGCCCGGGCGGCCACGCTGGGAATGATGGTCGGGTTCTATTGCCTTGTCGTCGCGGCGGTGTTGGCGCAAGCGATGCCCTGGCCGGCACTGCTCGTCGTCTTGGCGCTGCCCCGACTTGTCAAGGTATGGCCGTATTTTCGTCGCCCGCCGCCTGAGTCGCCGCCGGAAGGGTTCCCCGTGTGGCCGCTGTGGTATGCGGCATTGGCCTGGGTGCACGTGCGTCAGGCAGGCGCCCTGTTGGTGGTGGGCCTGGCGATCGGCGCGCTGCTGCGGGCCGTCTGAAGCTGCGGCTACCGCACTTCGGTATCAATATCGTCCGAAGGCCAACGCGACATTATGGCCGCCAAAACTGAACGAATTACTGATCGCATACTCGTAGTGGCCAGGTCGCGGTTCACCGACCACCACGTCCAGCTCGATGTCCGGATCAAGATTGCGCAGGTTCAAAGTCGGGGGGACGATCCCGTCGCGCAGTGCCATTACGGTCAGGATCGACTCCACGGCGCCGACCGCGCCGATCGAATGGCCCAGCGCAGCTTTGGGCGCGTAGACCGCCGGCCGGTGGGCGCCCAACGCCTTGTTGATTGCCTTCGCTTCAGCCAGATCGCCGACTGCGGTGCCGGCGGCGTGGGCATTGACGTGGTCGATGTCGGCCGACGTCAGCCCCGCGAGGTGGATCGCACGGATCATCGCGTGGCCGGCCCGTTCGGCATTGGGATCGGGCGCGACCATGTGGTAGCCATCTGAGGTGATGCCGGCGCCCATCAGCCGGCCAAAGATGTTGGCGCCCCGGGCCTTCGCATGCTCCTCGGTCTCAACCACCAGCAGTGCACCGGCTTCGCCGAACACAAATCCGTCGCGATCCCTGTCGAACGGGCGGCACGCACCGGCGGGATCGTCGTTGTTCGTCGAAAGCAGGCCCATCTGGCTGAACGCCGCGCTGGGAACCGCTTCGATTCTGGTCTCGACGCCGCCGCAGATCGCGATGTCGGCTTCACCGAGCACGATGCTGCGCCACGCCTGGGCGATGGCCTCGGCGCCGGCGGCGTCGGCGGATACCGGGGTAGAGACTCCGGCTTTGGCACCCCGTTCCAGCCCGACCGCCGCCGCGGCGGCGTTGGGCATGGCCTGCTGCACGCCCAGCGGGCTTATCGCCCGGATACCGCGCTCGCGCATGTCGTCGTAGAAGACGACCATCTCCTCCGTCGACCCCATCCCGGTGCCGATGGAAACCATCAACCGCGTGACATCGACGTCGGGCGAGCCGGCGTTGGCCCAGACGCGCCGGCCGAGCACCGTCGACATCTTCTGCAGAAACAAGAACCGGCGCAGTTCTACCCGCGTCAGTTCGTGGTCGAAATCCTCGAGCAGATGCCCGCCGATACGAACAGGGAGGTCGAACTGCTCGACGAATTGATCATCGAGCTTGCGGATTCCGCTCTGTCCGTCCAGCAGCTTCTTCCACGTGCTGTCCGCGTCGGTTGACAGGGCGGTGGTCATTGCGACACCGGTGACAACCACATCGGGGAAACCATTTCCGGTCGAGAACTCGGCCATGGCGCTGCTTCGTTCCTTTCCCTCGATGGCCCTTCCAACACCACCCAATTACCCCGGCCTAATACCGGTCAAGCGTAAACCTGGCCGTGGTTCGCGCCGCCGCGAACGGAGCCTCACTTATCCCGCACTGCGGGGTCGTCGTCGATCCTGCGGGGGCACGATTGCCGGGGCCCGAGCCGCCGTATAGGGTCGGCGCCTATGAGTGGGGTAAAGGGCACGGGGGAAACCGAACTGAAGCCGGATGTCGACAACGTCCAGTCGCACTATGACCGGTCGAACGAATTCTTCAAGCTGTGGCTCGATCCGTCGATGACCTACAGCTGCGCGTACTGGGAAGATGGCGCCACGACGCTGGAAGAAGCTCAGCACGCCAAACGTGACCTGGCCCTGGGCAAACTGGGACTGGAGCCCGGGATGACGCTGCTCGACATCGGCAGTGGCTGGGGTTCGACCATGCGGCACGCGATCGAGAAATACGACGTCAACGTCATCGGTCTGACGCTGAGCGAAAACCAGTTGGCGCACTGCCGGCAAAAATTCGACGAGATGGACTCGCCGCGGTCCAAAGAGGTGCGGCTGCACGGCTGGGAAGAGTTCGACCAACCGGTCGATCGCATTGTGTCGCTGGGGGCTTTTGAGCACTTCGCCGACGGAATCGGCACCTACGAGCGCTACGCCGACTTTTTCAAGATGTGCCACAACGTGCTGCCCGACGACGGGAAGATGCTGCTGCACACCATCGTGGTGCCGTCGGCCGAGGAGGGCGAAAAGCTCGGGCTGAAAAGGACGATGTCACTGATGCGGTTCATCAGCTTCATCCGCAAAGAGATCTACCCGGGCGGCCGCCTGCCGCAGGTCGACATCGTCAACAAGTACGCCACCGAGGCTGGCTTCGACATCACCCGGCACCACTTCATTGGCAAGAATTACGTCCGCACCCTGGACACCTGGGCCAAGGCACTCGAAGCGCACAAGGACGAGGCGATCGAGCTCAAGGGCGAGCAGATGTACGAGACCTTCATCAAGTACCTGACCGGATGCCGCGAGCTGTTCCGCGACGGCTACACCAACGTCTGCCAGTTCACCATGGAGAAGAAAGCCGCCTGACGGCCATTGGTCTAACGGCCATTGGTCGTCGGCACGAGCTGATCCGTCTTACGCCTTGCGGCGCATGGCCTTTGCTATTTGGTCAGGGTGAATTGCGCGACGTCGGTGATGCCCCGCCGCATAAAGTCCGCGCACCCGGTCAGGTAGCGCATGAAGCGTTCGTAGACCACTTCGGACTGGACAGCGATGGCGCGATCCCGATTGGCCTGCAGGTTAGCCGCCCACGTGTCCAACGTCCGCGCGTAGTGCGGGCGCAAATTTTGGATTTGCCCGACTGAGAATCCGGCACCCTGCGAATATTCAAGGATGTCCTCTTGGGAGGGCATCTGGCCGCCGGGGAAGATTTCCTGGCTGATGAACCGCATGAACCGCAAATCGCTCATCGTCACCGGAATGTCATGCTCATGCCAATACGTCCATGGATGCGTGAACAGGCTGTGCAATAACATCCGGCCGTCGTCGGGCATGATGTCGCGGGCGCGCTCAAAGAATGCGGCATACCGTTCCTTTTTGAACGCGTCGAAGGCCTCGACGGTGATGATCCGATCGACCTTCTCGTCGAATTCTTCCCAGCCTTGCAGCCGCGCCTCCGCAGTGCGCTTCGTCGGGATGCTGGCCAGCTTGGCCTTGCTGTAGTCGCACATATTGCGGCTGAGCGTGATGCCGATGACGTTGACGTCGTATTTCTCGACCGCCCGGACCAGCGCCCCGCCCCACCCGCAGCCGACGTCGAGCAGCGTCATGCCCGGCTCGAGGTTCAGCTTGTCCAGGGCCAGATCCAGCTTCGCATTTTGGGCTTCCTCGAGCGTCATGTCGTCGCGCTCGAAGTATGCGCAGGTGTACGTCATCGTGGGGTCAAGGAACAATGAAAAGAACTCGTCGGAAAGATCGTAGATCGCTTGGGACTCTTCGTAGTACGGTCTTAGTTTTGTCATTTCCATCAGTTACCTATCGCGCGCTTTGGACCCCTCTGGGGATAGCACCTTACCGTAGCTGTGAGAGACGGTACGACCCCATCTGAAGGATGTGGCGCGCACCGCAACTCTGGTCAGTTCGGAATGCCCGGCTCTAGTAAGAGTAGAAGCCCTGCCCGGATTTTTTGCCCAACAGGCCCGCCTCGACCATGCGCAATAGCAGCGGCGGCGGGGCGTACTGCGGCTCCTTGAATTCCTCGAACATCTTGTCGGCGATCAGCTTGCACGTGTCCAGGCCGACCAAGTCGGACAGCCGCAGCGGCCCCATCGGGTGGGAGAGCCCGGCAACCACGGCCTTGTCGACATCTTCGACGCTGGCGAAGCCGGCCTCGACCATCCGGATCGCCGACAGCAGGTAGGGCACCAGCAGCGCGTTCACCACGAAGCCGGACCGGTCCGAACAACGCACGACCTGCTTGCCCAACACCTCACTGGCGAATTGCTCGGTGCGAGCTGCGGCGGCTTCGTCGGTGACCAGCGTGCAGACCAGTTCGACCAGGGGCAGTACCGGCACCGGGTTGAAGAAGTGCAACCCGAGCACTCGCCGCGGGTTCTTCGTCGCCGCAGCCAGCTTCATGATCGGAATGCTGGAGGTGTTCGACGCCAGCACCGCCTCGGGATCGGTGATGGTGTTGTCCAGTTCGGCGAACAGGCCGGCCTTGACGGTCTCGTCCTCGATGACGGCCTCGATCACGAGTTGGCGGTCGGCAAGGTCCTTGAGGTCGGTCGTGAAGGTCAGCAACGCCGCGGCGTCGTCCCGTTCGCGTTCGGTGATCTTGCCCGCGCTGACGCCGCGGTCCAGCGACTTGGCGATGCGATTACGTCCGGCGGTAACGAGTGCTTCGGTGGTTTCGAAGACCGTCACGTTGACCCCGGCGCGCGCTGACACCTCCGCGATCCCGGCGCCCATCTGTCCGGCTCCGACGACGCCTACTCGTTCGATCATGTTCCTCCTTGCGCCGAGCGTGAAACTGTTGCGAGAAATCGGCGGAAAACTCGCAACAGTTTCACATTCGGCGTAGGGCTCAGTGGAACTGGCCCTCTTCGGTGGAGCCGCTCAGCGCGGTCGTCGACGAGGTCGGGTCGACGGTGGTGGCGATGCGGTCGAAGTAACCCGCACCCACCTCGCGCTGGTGCTTGGTCGCGGTGTAGCCCCGCTCCTCGGCGGCGAACTCGCGCTCCTGCAGCTCGACGTAGGCGCTCATCTGATTGCGGGCATACCCGTAGGCCAGGTCGAACATCGAGTAGTTGAGTGCGTGGAAGCCGGCCAGCGTGATGAACTGGAATTTGAATCCCATTGCGGCAAGCTCCTTTTGGAACTTGGCGATGGTCGCATCGTCGAGATGCTTTTTCCAGTTGAACGACGGCGAGCAGTTGTAGGCCAGCATCTGGTCGGGGAACTCCGCCTTGACCGACTCCGAGAACTTCTTGGCGAGCTCGAGGTCGGGCGTGCCGGTCTCCATCCAGATCAGGTCGGCGAAGGGCGCGTAGGCCTTGGCCCGGGCGATGCACGGGTCGATGCCGTTGCGAGTGCGGTAGAAGCCCTCGCGGGTGCGCTCACCGCTGATGAACGGCTGGTCACGCTCGTCGACGTCGGAGGTGATCAGCGTCGCCGCCTCGGCGTCGGTGCGGGCGATGACCACCGTCGGGACGTCGCACACGTCGGCGGCCAGCCGGGCCGAGGTCAGCGTGCGGATGTGCTGCTGAGTCGGGATCAGCACCTTGCCGCCCAGGTGGCCGCACTTCTTCTCCGAAGCCAGCTGGTCTTCCCAGTGCGAGCCCGCGACACCGGCCGCGATCATTGCCTTCTGCAGCTCGAAGACGTTGAGCGCGCCACCGAAGCCGGCCTCGCCGTCGGCGACGATTGGCGCCAGCCAGTTCTTCACCGAGGTGTCGCCCTCGACCTTGGCGATCTGGTCGGCGCGCAGCAGTGCGTTGTTGATCCGGCGCACGACCTGCGGCACCGAGTTGGCCGGATACAGGCTCTGGTCGGGGTAGGTGTGACCGGACAGGTTCGCGTCACCAGCGACCTGCCAACCGGACAAATAGATGGCCTTCAGGCCGGCGCGAACCTGCTGCACCGCCATGTTTCCGGTGAGCGCGCCCAGCGCGTTGATGTACTCCAGGTCGTGCAGCTGCTCCCAGAGCACCTCGGCGCCCCGGCGAGCCAGCGTGTTCTCCTCGACGACGTGGCCCTGCAGCGCCACCACATCCTCGGCGCTGTAGGTGCGGGTGACGTCCTTCCACCGCGGGTTGGTGTCCCAGTCGTGCTGGATTTGCTCGGCGCTCTTCGGCGTGCCAACGGTCGACATTGAGGTGCTCCTTGAGGTTCGTCACCGCCGCGAAAGACCCCGAGTGGTTTCCAGGCTTGTTAACTCCGCAGCGGCTTCACTGGTTTGCTAAATCGAAGATGGCACAGGTTAGCTCCGCAGGTCCACCCGTTTAAGTTGCCAAGTTTGGCTAGGACTTTCCTCGCATTTGCAAAGCTTGCGAAGCTCGGCTTTTCTGAACCGTTTCAGTAGTTACTCGTCAGTAACACGATTGCGCAGGTCAATGCCCATGTTTGCCGAGAACGCCGCGGCCGGCAGCCGGTTACAGCGCGAAGAGCGCGGCGACCGCTTTCGTCTCGTCGCCGACCGCGTATGTGAGCGTTGTAACAGTGCGATCCGCCAGGCCGGCACCGAATCGCTCGGTGGATCCGGGCGGGTGGATGTGCGAGATGATCTCCAGTTTGTCGCCCAGCGAGACCGGGGCGTCGTGCTCGATGGCCACCCGCAGCGGCGCCTTCAGCATGTCCAGGTGTGACGACAGGTAGTCCTCGATCACGCCCCAGTACACCGAGTTGTTCATGTGGTTGAACAAGTCGATGTCGGTAACCCGGACCGGATACTCGTGGATTTCCACGGCGTCCTCACGGTCACCGGCGGTCAGATACGCCTTCCACCGCAGGCGGTCGACGCTGGTCGTGCGCCGCAAGCCCTCGATGAAATCGTCGGCGATCCGCGCCGGGCCCTGAGTTTCGCGATTGATGTTGATCCAGAACGCCTCGGACTCCATCAGCCCGCCCCTGCGGCCGTCGATGCGCACCCGCATCTCACACCACCGATTGGACGTGCCTGAACACCACCGGCGCATGCGCAGCATGTCCTGGAACTCCACCGGGCGGACCAGGTCGACCACGGTGCGCCGGACTATCCATAACGGATGAGTGTCTTCAAAGCCCAGTTCGCGCAGGTGGTCCTGGCCGATGTCCTGAATGTGCCGGGCGGCCGCATCGAAGCGCAGTCGGCCTTCGCGGTCGATGTCGGCAACACGCAGCGGCCATTCCAGGTCGAAGACGTCGGGATGCCCGTCCGGCACCGGCATCATTGTTTTATCCAGGCTCACGATTTACTCCCCGATTACTCCCCACCCTCGGCAAATTATGCTAAACCACCAAGGCAGCGCGCCAATCCGTGTCGGAGTGCCAAGTCTGCGAAGCCCACCTTCACAACCCGGGTAACCTGATCGGGTGTCTAAAACCTTCGTCGGCTCGCGTGTTCGGCAGCTGCGCAGCGAACGCGGGTTCAGCCAGGCCGCCCTGGCCCAGATGCTGGAGATCTCGCCCAGTTACCTCAACCAGATCGAGCACGATGTACGACCACTGACGGTGGCCGTGCTGCTGCGGATCACCGAGGTCTTCGGGGTCGACGCGACGTTCTTCGCCTCCCAGGACGACACCCGGCTGGTCGCCGAGCTGCGCGAGGTGACCATGGACCGCGACCTGGACATCGGCGTCGACTTGCCCGAGGTGGCCGAGATGGTCAGCGCCCACCCCGACTTAGCGCGCGCGATGGTCAACCTGCATCGGCGCTACCGGATTACCACCGCACAACTGGCCGCGGCCACCGAAGAACGGTTCTCCGACGGCAGCGGCAGCGGATCGATCACCATGCCGCACGAAGAGGTGCGCGACTACTTCTATCAGCGCCAGAACTATCTCCACGAGTTGGATACGGCGGCAGAGGATCTCACCGTGCGGATGCGGATGCACCGCGGTGAGCTGGCCGTCGAGTTGGCCAACCGGCTCACCGACGTGCACGGTGTGCACATCAACCGGCGTATTGATCTGGGCGAGGCGGTGCTGCATCGCTACGACCCGGATGCCAAGACGCTGGATATCAGCAATCACCTGTCCTGGGGCCAGCGGGTATTCAAGATGGCCGCCGAATTGGCGTATCTGGAGTTCGGCGACCTCATCGACACCATGGTCACCGACGGCAAGTTCACCAGCGAGGAGTCGCGCAAGCTGGCACGTTTGGGCCTGGCCAACTACTTCGCCGCCGCCACTGTGTTGCCTTACCGCCAGTTTCACGACAGCGCCGAGAATTTCCGCTACGACATCGAGCGGCTCTCGTCGTTCTACCGCGTCAGCTACGAGACCATCGGGCATCGCCTGTCCACCCTGCAGCGGCCGTCGATGCGCGGCGTGCCGTTCTCATTCGTTCGGGTCGACCGCGCGGGCAATATGTCAAAGCGCCAGTCCGCCACCGGTTTTCACTTCTCGTCGAGCGGCGGGACCTGTCCGTTGTGGAATGTCTACGAGACGTTCGCCAATCCCGGCAAGATCTTGGTGCAAATCGCTCAGATGCCCGACGGCCGCAACTACATGTGGGTGGCCCGCACCGTGGAACGGCGAGCGGCGCGGTATGGTCAGCCCGGTAAAACCTTCGCGATCGGACTGGGCTGCGAATTGCGGCACGCCCACCGGCTCGTCTATTCGGAAGGACTCGACTTGTCGGGCGATGTCGCCACACCGATCGGCGCGGGCTGTCGGGTCTGCGAGCGCGACAACTGTCCCCAGCGGGCGTTCCCCGCGCTGGGCCGCGCATTAGACCTCGACGAGCACCGCAGCACGGTGTCGCCCTACCTGGTGAAGCAACCGTGAGCACGCGCATCCCCGCGTCGGGCCGGCTGCGCGAACTGGGGCCGATCAACTGGGTCCTGTCGAAATTCGGCGCCCGCACCGTCGGTGCCCCGCAAATGCACCTGTTCACCACGCTGGGCCAGCACAAGCGGCTGTTCTGGATGTGGTTGCCCTATTCCGGTGCGCTGCTGCGCGGCCGGCTGCCGAGCATCGACACCGAGTTGGTGATCCTGCGGGTCGCGCACGTGCGGTCTTGCGAATACGAGTTGCAACACCATCGCCGGATGGCGCGTGGGCGCGGGCTGGATGCGCAGACCCAGGAGGCCATCTTCGGCTGGCCGAAGGCAACGGGCGGGCTGACCGGCCGGCAGCAAGCGCTGCTGGATGCCACCGACGAGTTCGTCAATGACCGATCGATCAGCACCGAGACCTGGAAACGATTGTCGAGCCACCTCGATCGGCGTCAGCTCATCGAGTTCTGCATGCTTGCAGCACAATACGATGGACTCGCCGCCACCATCTCGGCCCTCGAGATCCCGCTGGACCACCCAGATCACAGGTAAGTGGCGGCCAGTACCGCCAGGGACAGCACAACCGGAAGAATCGGTAAGCCGAACACAAACGCGGCCATCGGGTAGTTGCGTCGCTCACGTTGCCGTCGCCCCCACAGTACGGCCCAGATCGCCAGCAGCACAGAGAGTACCAACGCGGCCAGGCTCCAGCGGCTCACCGTGGTGACGGCGTTGCCGACCGTCATCACCACCAACCATGCGATGTAGCCGACGACCGCGCCGCCAACCACACCCCACACCGACTCGGTACCCACTGTTTTAGAAATTGATCATGTGACCGGTCAAGCCGTGGAAGCATTCCTGCAACGCCTCAGACATCGTCGGATGCGTATGCACGTTGCGCGCCAACTCAGTTGCGGTCAGGTCCCACTTCTGCGCCAGCGTGAGCTCCGGCAGCAACTCCGACACGTCATGGCCGATCAGGTGCCCGCCGAGCAGCTCGCCGTATTTCGCATCGGCGACCAGCTTGACGAACCCGCTGGGATCGCCAAGCCCGTGTGCTTTGCCGTTGGCGGTAAATGGGAACTTCGCGACTTTGACGTCATACCCTTCGTCGCGGGCCTGCTGCTCGGTGAGCCCGAAGCTGGCCACCTGGGGTTGGCAGAACGTGGCGCGCGGTAACATCCGGTAGTCGCCAAGCGCCAAAGTTTCTGCACCGCCGATGGTTTCGGCGGCGACGACGCCCTGAGCCTCCGCGACGTGCGCCAGTTGCAGCAGTCCGGTGACGTCGCCGATGGCATAGATGTGCGACACGGACGTCCGCATGTAGTCGTTGATGCCGATTGCTTTGCGGTCGGTCAGCGCCACCCCGGCCGCCTCCAGGCCGTACCCTGCTACGTTGGGCGCAAAGCCGATGGCCTGCAACACCTTATCGGCCTTGAGCTCCTCCGCGTTGCCGTCTTTGCTGACCGTGACCGTCACCTGTGATCCGTCGTCGGAGATCGACTCCACCTTGGTGCCGGTGCGGACTTTGACACCGAGCTTCTTGAACTGCTTCTCGATCTCTTTAGACACTTCGGCGTCTTCGTTGGGCAGGGCTCGCGGCAGGAATTCGACGATGGTGACCTCGACACCGTAGTTGGCCAGTACGTAGCCGAACTCCATGCCGATGGCGCCGGCTCCGGCGATGATGATCGAGGCCGGCAGCTCGCGGGTCATGATCAGCTCTTCGTAGGTGACCACGTTGTCGCTCAGCGACGTGCCCGGCACCAGCCGAGTGCTGCTGCCGGTGGCGATGATTGCGTTGTCGAAGGTGACCTGTTCGGTCCCGCCGTCGTTGAGTTCGACCGACAGCGTGTTGGCATCGGTGAACCTGCCATAGCCGTGGATCTCGGTGATCTTGTTCTTCTTCATCAGGAAGTGCACACCGGCAACCCGGCCGTCAGCGACCTTGCGGCTGCGGTCGTAGGCACTGCCGTAGTCGAAGCTGGCCTCGCCGCTGATCCCGAAGGTCTTGGCCTCTTTGGTGAAGATATGCGCGAGCTCGGCGTTGCGCAGCAACGACTTGGACGGGATGCAGCCGACGTTGAGGCAGACTCCCCCCCAGTATTTGGGTTCGACGACTGCGGTGTTCAGCCCCAGCTGGGCGGCGCGGATCGCGGCCACGTAACCGCCGGGGCCGGCTCCGAGGACGACGACGTCATAATGGGTCACGGCACCACAGTAACGGGCCGCCTCGACCGTGCCTAAGCGGCCAACTGACGGCGCCGGTGCCTGCGAGCGGATATTGCGGTCGCCAATCCACTGCGCCGCACATCGCCCCCGACCCCTGACAATTCGGAAATTTTCGAGTCATTGCGGAACCTGTCCTCTGACGCGGTCTCTGGTGCGTCGTGGGAGGTAGCGGACAGAAACCGGTCCGGCAGTGCCAGTTTGCAGATGGTGCGCACGGTGAGCAGGTACTGGCGAAGCAACGAACCGGTCGTGTAGGGCAGGTCGTAGGCGACGCACAAGGCGCGCACCCGTGTGGCGATCTCCGGGTACCGATTGCTCGGTAGACCAGGAAAGAGGTGATGCTCGATTTGGTAGCAGAGGTTGCCACTCATGAACGCCAGTACCGACCCGGCCCGGAAGTTCGCGGTCCCCAACATTTGCCGGAGATACCATTCGGGCTTCGTCTCGCCCTCCAGCACTGACGGGGTGAACTTCTCCGCTCCGTCTGCGAAGTGACCGCAGACGATCACGATGTATGCCCACGCATTGCGCAGTCCATTGGCCACCACGTTGGCCCCGAGCGCGCGGCGCCACCGCCGAAGGCTCAGCGCAGGAAAGAGGACATAGTCCTTGACGACTTGGCGCGCGATCTTGCGGATCAGCGCCCTTTTGTGGGCGGCTTTACCGGCCTCTGCCGTTTCACCGTCCTGCACCGAATACAAGCCGTGCATCGCGACGCCCCATTCGAAGGCCAGGGCCAGCAGCACCGCGTACAACGGCTGCAGCAATGCCGCCGGCCGCCAGTCCTGGTCGCGAGTCACTCGCATGATTCGGAATCCAAGGTCCTCGTCCACTCCGACGACGTTCGCAAACACGTGGTGCCGGTAGTTGTGCGAGGACCGCCACTGCGACGAGGGACCGACCATGTCCCATTCCCACGTGCTGGAATGGATTTCCGGGTCGTTCATCCAATCCCATTGACCGTGAATGATGTTGTGGCCGAGTTCCATGTTCTCGATGCACTTCGCCGCGGCCAGGGCCGTGGTTCCGACCGCCCAGCCGAACTTGCCTTTGCTCCCGACGATGGCCAGTCTCGCGGCGACCTCGAGGCAACGGTGAAAAGCAATGACGCGCTTGATGTATGCCCGATCCTTGGCACCGCGCGAAGCCTCGGTTTCGCAACGGATCGCCTCCAACGCGGCGCCGAGCTCCTTGATGTCCGCATCGCTCAAATGGGCGTATTCAGGTACGTCGGTGATGGCCATCGACGTTCAGCGCGCGCAGCAGCGAAGGTTTGGGTACCGCAGCATCTCGCGTCACGTCCGATCTAGTAGGTGATGTTCACGGGCGTGAGGCGAGGTCCGGCGACCAGTTCAACACCGTCGGTGTAGACGATAGACCAACGGGGCCGACACCAGCGAAGCTGGGATGCAATCGTGACTTGGCGCTCAGTACGGGATGATGCCGGCCAGGCAGTGGCCGCCGTGCTGGGAATGCACCTGGCAGTAGTAGTGCCCGTACAACGGGGAAGCGGCGGCAGCCGAGGCGAACACCGCCGACATCACCGCAATCGCCAACGCCGACATCAGCGGCCTGCTCTGCACCATCGCCATCATCAATCCGACGACCGTGCACACCACGACGTAGATCAGCACGACGAACACGGCGGGTGCTTTGTCGGGCAGGGAGTACCACCAGGAGAACAGGGCCACGCCGATCACCGCTGCCGGGATCCACACCGCGATGATCACCAGGACCAGCTGCCACCACTTCAGGTAGTAGTAGCGGGCTGGCACCGTCACGGAATGCGCGGCGGGCGGAATCGGCTCCGACGCGAACTCGGCGGCCGGTGCGGCGGGTGCGCCGCTCGACTGCACCGGAATGGCCTCGATCGAGGGCGCATCCTCGGCGCCCAGTTCGGTCCTCGGCCCGGCCGGCACCGCAGACCCGGGCGGAACGGGGGGCGGCAGCTGCGTCGTGGGCTCCGCCGGTGATGGATCCGGTGCTGCCGGCTTGGGCTTTCGTCGCCACCGTCGGCGGGGCCGACCCGACGTCGGCGGTTCGGCGGCCCGGGGCTGTGCGCCGGTGTCGAAGGTCGGCACGTACGGTTCGGTCTGCGGCAGCGATTCGCGGCCGTCGCGGTCCTGCTCAGGCAGAAGCCATCACCACCTCAATTGCGACGAGCGCACCAAACCAGCCGGGCGCCAGCGCCAGTGCGCACACGCCCACTGCGGTGGCCCAGCGTCGTCTGAAGAGCAGGATCATCGGCAGTCCGATCACGGTGGGCACCCCGAGCACCAACCCGATGACAACATCGGGCCGAACCGGTGTCCGAACCACAACCGTCGCCGCGACACCGGCCACCAATCCGAGCGCGGTGCCGACCAGCATCGCGCTGGTCAGCAGCCATGGACGGGGCAGTGGGATCACGCTTTCCCACGTTACTGCGGTGGCTACCGGCTACTGCGGTACCGGTCCGGCGCGTCCCGTCGGTATTGGGCATGCGTCAGTGGCCTCGGTCACCACCGCACTGCGCTCCGGCGGGCGCTCACCGCGGGCGTAGTCGGCGCCGGTGATCACCGGCGCGGCCGCCAGTTCGGTGTTCTCGGCGTCGGTGAAGGCACGCCCGCGAGACAAGAATCGCATCCCCTCCGGAGCTTCCAGGCTGAACCCGCCGCCGCGGCCGCGCACCACGTCGATGAGGAGTTGGGTGTGCTTCCAGGCCTGAAACTGCGGGCCGGAGATCCACACCGGCACTCCGTCTGACACATCAAGCAGACCCAACAACACGTCGCGGTCGCCGACGATGAAGTCCCCATCGGGATAGCACATCGGCGACGACCCGTCGCAGCAGCCGCCGGACTGGTGGAACATCACCGCGCCGTGCCGCTCGATCAGCTGCTCCAGCAGGTTGGCGGCGGCGGCGGTGATCACCACGCGGTCGGTCATCAGAAGAAGCCGAGCGCCTTGTCCGAGTAGGACACCATCAGGTTCTTGGTTTGCTGGTAGTGCTCGAGGGCCATCTTGTGACACTCGCGGCCGAACCCGGATTGCTTGTAACCGCCGAACGCCGCGTGCGGTGGATACACGTGATAGCAGTTGACCCACACTCGGCCGGCCTTGATGTCGCGGCCGGCGCGGTAGGCGGTGTTGCCGTCGCGGCTCCATACGCCCGCGCCCAGGCCGTAGAGGGTGTCGTTGGCAATCCCCATCGCGTCGTCGTAGTCGGTGAACGACGTGACCGCCACGACCGGGCCGAAAATCTCTTCCTGGAAGATCCGCATCTTGTTGTGGCCGGAGAAGATCGTCGGCTGCATGTAGTAGCCACCCGACAAGTCGCCGCCCAGCTCGGCACGCTCACCGCCGGTGACGACTTTGGCGCCTTCGTCCTTGCCGATTTCGATGTAGGACAAGATCTTTTCCAACTGGTCGTTGGAAGCCTGTGAGCCCAGCATGGTCTCGGTGTCCAGCGGGTCGCCCTGCCGCACCGCCTTGGTGCGGATCGCCGCGAGCTCCAGGAACTCGTCGTAGATGTCGGCCTGGACCAGGCTGCGCGACGGGCAGGTGCACACCTCACCCTGGTTGAGGGCGAACATGGTGAAACCCTCCAGCGACTTGTCCTGGAAGTCGTCGTTGGCCGCCATCACGTCGGAGAAAAAGACGTTGGGGCTCTTGCCGCCGAGCTCCAGGGTGACCGGGATCAGGTTCTGGCTGGCGTATTGCATGATCAGTCGCCCGGTGGTGGTTTCCCCGGTGAATGCGATCTTGGCGATCCGATCGCTCGACGCCAACGGCTTGCCCGCCTCAGCGCCGAATCCGTTGACCACGTTGACCACACCCGGTGGCAGCAGATCACCGATCAGGCTCATCAAGTAGAGGATGGAGGCCGGGGTCTGCTCGGCCGGCTTGAGCACCACGGTGTTGCCGGCGGCCAGCGCCGGCGCCAGTTTCCAGGCGCCCATCAGGATCGGGAAGTTCCACGGAATGATCTGCCCGACCACGCCCAATGGCTCGTGGAAGTGGTAGGCGACGGTGTCGTCGTCGATCTGCGAGAGCGAACCCTCCTGCGCCCGAATCGCGGCGGCGAAGTACCGGAAATGGTCGGCGGCCAACGGGATATCGGCGGACAGCGCCTCCCGGATGGGTTTGCCGTTGTCCCAGGCTTCGGCCAGCGCCAGGTTGTCCCGATTGGCGTCAATGCGGTCGGCGATCTTGGCAAGGATCGCCGCGCGCTGCGCTGGCGGGGTCTTACCCCACGCCGGCGCGGCACTGTGCGCGGCGTCGAGCGCCTTGTCGATGTCGGTTTCGTCGGAGCGGGGCACCTCGCAGAAGGACTGACCGGTCACCGGCGTCGGGTTCTCGAAATACCGGCCCTGGGCCGGCGCCACCCACTCGCCCCCGATGAAGTTGTCATACCGGGATTCAAAGCTCATCAGCGCGTCTGCAGAGCCCGGACGTGCGAAGACGGTCATCGGATCAACTCCTCGTTTCAGGTGTTACACAGCTCACAGTACCGCTGCGGTCACAATGACTTCCATGCCTGATGACGAGTTGGACGACCCGTATCTGTGGCTGGAGGACATCGCTGGTGACGACGCGCTGGACTGGGTGCGCGCGCGCAACGAACCTACCGTCGACGAGTTCTCCGGTGAGCAGTTCGAGCAGATGCGCGCCGAGGCTCTGGAGGTGCTCGACACTGATGCCCGTATCCCGTATGTGCGGCGCCGCGGCGAATACCTGTACAACTTCTGGCGCGACGCCGCCAACCCTCGAGGTCTGTGGCGGCGCACCACCTTGGAGAGCTACCGCACCGACACCCCGGATTGGGATGTGCTGATCGATGTCGACGAACTGGCCGGCGCCGATGACGAAAACTGGGTGTGGGCCGGTGCGCAGGTCATCGAACCCGACCACACCCGCGCCCTGGTCAGCCTGTCCCGTGGCGGCTCCGACGCCGCGATCGTTCGTGAATTCGACATGGCCACACGCAAATTCGTTGCCGGCGGGTTCGAGTTGCCGGAAGCCAAGTCGCAGGTCAGCTGGCTTGAGCCGGATACCCTACTGGTGGGCACCGACTTCGGCGCTGACTCGCTGACCGAATCCGGCTACCCGCGGGTCGTCAAGCGATGGCACCGCGGCACGCCACTGACGGCCGCTGAAACCGTCTTTGAGGGGTCGCGCGCAGACGTCAACGTGTCAGCGGGAGCCGACCGCACACCGGGTTTCGAGCGCACCTTCGTGAACCGCGCCGTCGACTTCTTCAACGACGAGGTCTACGAACTGCGCGGCTCCCCCGATGGTTCGGAGTTGATCCGCATCGACGCGCCGACCGACGCGACGGTGTCAGTGCACCGGCAGTGGCTGTTGATCGAGTTGCGCACCGACTGGTTCATTGGCGGCTCGTCGTACGTTGCGGGTTCGCTGCTGGCCGCCGACTATGACGAATTTCTCGCCGGCACAGCGGAGTTACGGGTGGTGTTCGAACCCGACGAGCACACCAGCCTGCACCACTACGCGTGGACGCGTGATCGGCTGGTGATCGTCACGCTGGCCGACGTGGCCAGCCGCGTCGAGATCGTCACCCCCGGCAGCTGGGAGCGTCGTCCGGTGACCGACGTGCCGGCCAATACCAACACTGTGATCGTGGCGGCCGATGACACCGGTGACGAGATCTTCCTGGATTCCAGCGGATTCGACACCCCGTCGCGATTGCTGCAGGGATCCGCCGATGGGCCGCTGCACGAGGTCAAGGCCGCCCCAGCGTTCTTTGACGCCGAGAACCTCAGTGTCACCCAACATTTCGTGTCATCGCGGGACGGCACGTCGATCCCCTACTTCGTCGTGCGGCCCGCCGAGGCGAAGGGCCCCACCCTGCTGGGTGGCTACGGCGGATTCGAAGTGGCCCGCACTCCCGGATACGACGGCGTGCTGGGCCGGCTGTGGCTGGCCCGCGGCGGCACGTATGTGCTGGCCAACATTCGCGGCGGCGGCGAGTACGGTCCGGGCTGGCACACCCAGGCGATGCGCGCAGGCCGGCACAAGGTAGCCGAGGACTTCGCGGCGGTGGCAGCCGATCTGGTGGTGCGCGGCATCACCACGGTGCCGCAACTGGGCGCGCAGGGCGGCAGCAACGGCGGGTTGCTGATGGGCATCATGTTGACCCAATACCCGCAGTTGTTCGGCGCGCTGGTGTGCCAGGTGCCGCTACTGGACATGCGGCGCTACCACCTACTTTTGGCCGGGGCGTCCTGGGTGGCCGAATACGGCGATCCCGACGACCCCGTGGACTGGGAGTTCATCTCGAAGTACTCGCCATATCACCATATTTCGCCTGACCGCCAGTACCCGCCAGTGTTGATCACCACGTCGACCCGCGACGACCGGGTGCATCCGGGGCATGCCCGCAAGATGACCGCAGCGCTGGAAGCGGCCGGGCACCGGGTCTGGTACTACGAGAACATCGAGGGCGGCCACGCCGGCGCGGCCGACAACAAACAGATCGCGTTCAAGTCCGCGCTCAGCTTCGCATTCCTGTGGCGGATGCTGGGCGGCGACTGATCAGCTTTCAAATTGTTTCCGCCCGATGCGGCCCAGCGAAGAACACAAGCGCAACCACCAGACCGGTCTTCTGGCTACCGAACCTGTGCGAAGCACTGCTCAATTTGAGGAGTTAAGGATATCTCTTTTGGTGCCGCGGGTGTGCGCGGTACTCCATGGATTGTTTGCGCCGCAATGGCCAGCGCTTGCCTGCGCGATATGCGGCGAAATATAGAACGGTGAACACCCCGGCGGTGATGACCGAAGTGATTACGAACTGTATGCGCTGACGGCGGGCAACGTGGTAACCCCAACTGGCGTCCATATAGCCGAACAAAATCGCTATAGTGACACCGGCGGCCGCCATCAGCGGCGCCAACCAGGGCTTGTCGTCGCTTCTAACGACCACATTGAACGTACACAAGATCATGACAAAAACCATGAGCCACCAAGACTTTTTGGCGGTGGCCATACCGCTGTACGAGTCAGGCGCTGGGTCGTAGTCCGACTCGCCGCGTCGTGGAAGTGAGGATTTCCCCGAGGAGGAGTCGGGCAGGCTGTCACTGACGTTGAATGCGTATATTTTGCCACGGATTTTTATGTGGGAGGTACTGAAGTACGCATTTATTAGCATCAACGTAAAAGGCAGTAGTGCTAACCAGATTCCCGATTTCCAGTCGGGGGGGTATGCGATAAAAAATGCTGATACAGTTGCGATTACGAATCCCGCCCAAAAAAACCGTCGTCCGAGCTGACGGTTGTCGAATGGCACCAGTACCGGAAGCAAGGCCCCGAGCAGGGTTACGATAATGAAGAAGGTTTTCATATGCTACCCCGCAAACCACTTAAAAACTTTGTCACCGGCCGCTTCGCCGCCGAATGCCCCGAGCGTTCCCAAGAATAGCGCGCCCGCGAATGCTCCAGGCGGACCGAAGAGCGCACCACCGCCGATAGCTCCAGCTTCGCCGAGCGCCCACGCTCCTGCCATGCCGGCGCCCGCTTTTGCCAAGACCTCGCCCGCGGGTTCGCCGTGCTGCCACTCGTATAAACCTGTCCCGAGTTCAACCAAACTGCCGACCATGCCGACGCGACCGCCGAACTTTTTGAGTGCTTCCACGTCTTCAGCGGAAAAGGCGGCTCCCGGTGCCCAATGCTTGCCGGTCGGCAGCGCCTCGGCGAAGCCTTTGATTCCCTCCTTTCCGCCATCGAATGCTTTGCTACCAGCCCCTGCTGCCTCGATGTATTCCTCCGGAATCTTTCCGTGGGCAAGGTCTTCGACAAACTGGGCGGCGCCCTCCCGCGACATGCCGCCCTCAGCTAGCTGCTCGGGCAAACGTGCGAGCACTTGGTTGCGGTCGCTGGCCTCCATTTGATCGATCATCTGGGTAGCCTGATCGGGCGTCTTCGGTTGGGCGCTCCAGGACAGGCCGCCCTTTTCCAGCTTTTGCTGCAAGTCGAGCCGAGTTTGGGCGCGCGTGCGGGCATCACCGCCGAGCACCGGGTCTCTAGCGACCGGGCCAGTCGAGTGCACCATGTTGTAGTCGTCGAGGCGTTCGCCGGCCAACCGGCGGGCCTGAGCGCGGTCGTGTACATCGATGGCGTTTCGGCCGGGCTCATTGATGGCCTTATCGTTGATGACGTCGTAGTCGTGTAATCGTTGCGCCGCAGCGGCTTCCTCTTCGGTGTAACCACCCGGCTGCCCCACCACGGCGACCGAATCACTTTTGCCCGCGGCTTTGGCTTGATCGATCATGCGTCTGTCCGCCGCCCGCTGACCAGACTGCTCATAGCGACGGGCCGCGTCAGCGGGTGCGTCACCGGGGACCCCATCCACATCGTCGAGCGCGTCTGGCACATAGCCTTTCGCCATCATGGTGGCCTCCGCCGCATGCAGTTGCCCGGCATATGCACCGCGAATCGCTTCTATGTTCTTCACCGCGGACTGGACTGCTCCGGCAGCCGCCAAGCGTAATGGGCCGGCATTCTGATCAGCCGCCTCCGCAGCACCGATCTGGTCATCCAGTTCGTGTAATTGCCCATTCAATGCGGCGATGTCGGCATCACTGTCGCGCTGCGCTTGTGCCAGTGTCGCAGCGACTTGCTCCAGTTTGACCGCGATCTGCGACAGTTGCTCCCGGTGCCCATTGAGTGCAGCAGTCGCCCGCGTAACCTCGGCCGACTCATTGATCGGGTGTTCGGACCCGTTACGTTGGTATCCTTCTCGGAATTTCTGCTTCGCCGTGTTGAAGTCGTCATCAGCTTCTTTGACGTGATTGCCAGATCTGTGGAACGCGTCCGCCAGGTTGTTGATTGCGCCCGCGTCGCCGGCCTGCAATTCGTCATCGAGTTGCCACGGATCGCCACCGGCAAGCGCGCACAACTCGCCCACATCGAGGTGGACAAGTCCCGCCGGGCGCAACGGTTAGCCCTATTTCAAACGGTCGCCAGCCGCGCGGAGGTGGTCGGCAGCCGATTCGTCAGTATCGACGAACGTCCGCGCCGCCAGGCTGGATTTCTCCGACAAGTCCATCAACACCGCGTGATGGCTCTCCAGTCGCTCGCGATGGCTTCGATGAGCCTCGCTGAGCTTGGCATGAAAGGCATCCGCCTCAGCAAAGCTGCCAAAAATTCCCGACGCTAGCGGTGCGCTCGACAACTGTTCATGGGCTTTACGCGCCGAGCCCGCAGCGTAATCGCAAGAGTCACCGCCCGCTGTCAGGCGCGCGGCATTGATCTCTATTTCGCCGTCGGCCATTACACCAGAATAATGGATGCGGCGGGCTGGTTCAGACGGCAATTGCCCAGCGTGCGGCTCGAAACTTATCCCCGCGGCCGCGGCGTGGATGCAGTTGCCGTCGTAGCGACGAGATCAGCTGTGCCAGCAAAGTGTGGCGATCAACAGCACGACGTTGTGCCCCGGACATCCGACGGTGCCAGCGCTGAACGGAGCCGTCGACGTCTATCAGCACCGCCTTTCGGGCACTCTTGCGTTCATGTCTGCGGAGCTGCCCGGGATCCTGCAATCGTTGGCCCCCGTTCTGGACCGTCACGGCTATGCAGCGGTAGTGGCTCTGGTCGGCGTGGAGGGCTTCGGCATTCCGGCGCCTGGCCAAACGGTCTTGATCGCTGCGGGAATCTACGCCGGAACCGGCCGGTTGAACCTGGCCGTCGTGCTGGCATTGGGTTTGCTGGCTGCCGTTCTCGGCGACAACATCGGCTATGCCGTCGGCCATTACGGCGGCCGACCATTGGTGTTGCGCTTCGGTCGTTACATATTCCTGACCGAGGACCGGCTTGCTGCGGCCGAGCGCTTCTTCGCCAAACACGGCAACGTCGTCGTACCGGTCGCCCGGTTCATCGACGGACTGCGGCAGGCCAACGGAGTGGTGGCCGGTCTGGCGCACATGCGCTGGTGGCGCTTTCTCGCCTACAACGTGTTGGGAGCCACCGCGTGGGTGGGCCTCTGGGTTCTGGTCGGTTTTCTGGCCGGCGACCACATCGCCGCGATTTACACCGAATTCCAGCGCTACGAAAAGTATTTTTTGGCCGCGTTGGCCGCTGTCGTGATCGCCGTGCTCATCCGGTGGCTGGTCAGACGCCGTCGTCACTCGCAGCGCTAGTTGTCGTGCGTTCCGGGCAGCCGCAACACCAAACGCGCACCGCCGAGCGAGCTGGTCTCCAATGCTGCGCTGCCGCCGTGCAATTCGGCTTGCTGGGCAACCAGCGCCAGCCCTAGCCCCGAGCCTGACCGCGATGCCGTCGAACCGCGGGAGAACCGTTCGAAGACCGCGGCACGTTCTTCCTCGGGCACACCACTGCCGTTGTCGTCGATCGCGAGTTCCACGCCATAGGCGGAACTGGTTGCGCTGAGTACGATTTCGGTAGCGCCACCGTGCTTGACCGCGTTGGCGATCGCGTTGTCGACCACCAGCCGCAGCCCGACCGGCAGCCCCACCATCAGCACGGTCGGCGAGGGCACCAGCGATACGTTCAGGTCGGGATAGACCCGAACCGCGTCATGCACGGCGCGATCCAGCAGTTCGGTGATGTCGAACGGGACGAAATCGTCGACAGTGGTCAGTTCACTTTGGGCCAGCCGTTCGAGCGCCGACAACGTCGCCTCGATCCTGCCCTGGGTACGGATGACGTCGCCAACGACTTCCTTGCGCTGCTCGATGGGCAGCTCGAGGGTCGACAGCACCTCCAAGTTGGTGCGCATGGCGGTCAACGGTGTGCGCAGTTCGTGGGAGGCCACCGCGGCGAAGTCACGCGCAGATTCCAAGGCCGCTTTGGTGCGTTGCTGCTCGTTGCCGATGCGGGCCAGCATTCCTTCGACCGCCTCGGCGATTTCGACCGCCTCTTGCACGCCGCGGACCTGGACGTCGTCGGGGTTGGACTGCGCGTTGATGGCTCGCGCCTGCTGAGCCAGCAGCCGGAATGGATTGACCATGATCAGCGAGATGACCCAGCCGACCAGAACCGTGCCGACGATGACGCCGCCGCAGATCAGCAAAACCCGCAGATGCAGTTCGTTGATTCGGTTCTGGGCCTCGGCCAATGGGGCGCCGAGCGCAATCGAGGCATGGCCGGCGGTGAAGGTGCGGACTCGGTATTCGACGCCGTTGATGGTGGTATCGGCGTAACCGTTGTCCAGCTTTGGCAACACGATGTCGCTGGGCACCGATATGGTCGCGGGCCCGATCCGCGCAGTGCGCACGAGGTCGCCACTCGGTATGGGCTGATCGCCGTTGGGGTTGCTCAGCAGGGTGCTGATATCACCCAGGCTGCTTACCGAGTCCAGTCGCCGGTCCAGCTGGTTGTGTTGATCGTTGGTCACGCCGATCCACACCCAGGCCCCGAGGGTCAGAACCAGGATGACCACCGAGAGCGCGGCGATGAAGACGATGGTGCGTAGCGACAACATTCGCATCAGCAGCCGTTGCAGCCGATGCCAGCGAGTGTCCGGCTCCACGGAGGACATCTTGCCTGACGTCGGCGTTACCGTCGCTCCCAGGCCGTATCGGACATGCCAGGCGGCTGTAGGCGTCGTTGCCGGCCTTGCCGCGCGTTTTGTTTCCCTGCGCCGACGATCTCTTTGACGGTTGCCACGATCTGGCTGGGCTCATCTCGGAATGCTCCTAGCGCGGCACGCGCGAGCCGCGGCGGGGCGAACAACTGCGACGGACGAACGTCGTGGTTCATCACTTGGAACAGCGTTCGAGTGGCGTCAGGATCGGCCGCGATATCCCGCAGCACACGTTTAATCAATGGAGAAACCGCCCCTGGCGCGCCGACATTGCGTGCATACCAATACATTTCGTAGGCATCGTCGTCGCGCCATCGCCACCATCGCTGCGCCGCAGCGTCGAGACTGCTGTTGCCCAGCCCGTCGATGATGGCCGTGGCGAGCTTGTCGGCCTGGCGCAACGCGTCGGCGATGCCTTGCCCCGGCGCCGGATCCTTGAAGTGCCCGGCGTCGCCGACGAGCACCCAACCGGGGCCGGCGGCCTGCCGGAAATAGCCGTACCAGTTGCTGACCACCCGGATCGGGCCGATGCGACGGCCGTCGGCGAGGAGGTCGGCGAGCTCTGGCCACGTCCGGATGGCAGCGGAGAAGTTGGCGTCGCGGTCGCGGTGAAATTCGGCCTGGTCGGTCATATCGATCCCGATCGCGGCCATGTACAGATCCGCGTCGGTCGGGCCGGCCAGGAAACCCACGGCCCGCTGGCGACCGAGCCGCGCGCGCCCGTCTCGGTTACTGACGCCTTCGAAATACGCCCAGGCGTACAACTTTCCGGGCGGCGTGACGTGGTACTCGCGGGCATCCACGCAGGACGCAATCGTCGAGTGCCGGCCATCGGCTCCTACCACCAACTGCGCATGAACCGGCCCGGCGGACGTCTCCACACCGATTACCCGACCGTCGTCGGTGATCAGTTGGGTGACCCGGCAACCGGTGCGCACCTCTGCGCCGGCCGCAGCGGCGGCTTCCACCAGCAGCGCATCCAGCGTCACGCGCCGAACGCATAACGCGGGGTAGGGAGCCACCTGCCGATCGACCGTCGCGTCGATCCGAACGTCATCGTTGATCAGCGTGAGTCGATCGAGCGGTACCGCCCCGGCTGCCAGAATCCCGTCGAGCAGGCCATGCCGGTCCAGCATCTGCACCCCGCACGGCTGAATCATGTGCGTCGACGGAGTCTCGGACGGAAACCGGGCCCGGTCGAGCACGCACACGCTCAAGCCCTGCCGCGCCAGCATCGTCGCCAGCGGGGAGCCCGCACACCGGGCGCCGACCACCGCCACGTCGAACTGGTTCATGCGCCGCTGCGATCGCTCAGAGCCGCCATGGCAGTCACCCTAACGCAAAGTTAAAGAATTGATGAGAATTTTAAGGGAGAATTAAGAGCTTCCTCGCTACCGACCGTCGGTGGAAGTCGATGCCGCGGCAAGGCCCCTTGGCGGGTGGGTGTGGCCAAGATGTGTTACACCTGAAATGGGTGTAAGCTTGGGCCATGAAGGTGGTCCAGATCCGCAATGTGCCTGACGAGGTCCACCGCACGCTGCGTACTCGGGCGGTCGCAGCCGGAATGTCGTTGTCGGACTATCTGCTTGACGAACTCGTGCGGGTGGCCGACCGCCCGCTCGTCGCCGACGTCCTGGTCCGCTCGAGCCGGCGCAGCGGCGGCACGAGCGCCGACGTGATCGTCGACGCGGTGCGCAGCGGCCGCGATCGGTGATCGTTGTAGACACATCGGCGCTCATCGACGCTGTGCTGGCCCGCCCGTCTAAGCCCGGGTTGTTGGCACGACTGTCCGATGACGGCGACCTACATGCCCCGCACCTCGTCGATGTCGAGATCTTGCATGCGCTGCGACGTCTGGCGCGGACGAAGGCCGTCGCGGAGGCACGATTGGAGGATGCCCGCACCGACATCGGCGAC
Organism: Mycobacterium sp. NGS62; assembly: GCF_059812285.1. Taxonomy (NCBI): domain Bacteria; kingdom Bacillati; phylum Actinomycetota; class Actinomycetes; order Mycobacteriales; family Mycobacteriaceae; genus Mycobacterium; species Mycobacterium sp. NGS62. Next base: position 84,126 of record NZ_JCALCK010000004.1, read on the forward strand.
ATCGCCTTGACCAGGTATCCGCTGGGTCCACTTGCCGACCGGGTGTGGGACCTGCGTCACCGCTTGACGACATACGACGCAGTCTTCGTCGCGTTGGCGGAGGCGCTGGAGGCGCCGCTCATAACCTGTGATCGCCGCCTGAGCCGAGCCGGCGGGCACCATGCAGATGTGGAGGTGTTCTGACTATGCCAACACCCGAATTCGAAACGCTGCTGTACGCGACGGCCGGTCCGGTCGCCACCATCACCCTGAACCGGCCCGAGCAGCTCAATACCATCGTGCCGCCGATGCCCGACGAGATCGAGGCCGCCGTCGGGCTGGCCGAACGCGACCCGGAGATCAAAGTGATCGTGTTGCGCGGTGCCGGGCGGGCGTTCTCCGGCGGCTACGACTTCGGCGGCGGCTTCCAGCACTGGGGCGAAACCATGATGACCGACGGCCAGTGGGATCCAGGTAAGGATTTCGCCATGGTCAGCGCCCGCGAAACCGGACCGACCCAGAAGTTCATGGCGATCTGGCGGGCCTCCAAACCGGTGATCGCGCAGGTGCACGGCTGGTGTGTCGGCGGAGCCAGTGATTACGCGCTGTGCGCCGACCTCGTCATCGCCAGCGAGGACGCCGTGATCGGCACCCCGTACAGCCGGATGTGGGGCGCCTACCTGACCGGCATGTGGCTCTATCGGCTCAGTTTGGCCAAGGTCAAGTGGCATTCGCTGACCGGCCGGCCGCTGACCGGCGTGCAGGCCGCCGAGGTCGAGCTGATCAACGAGGCGGTGCCGTTCGAGCGACTGGAGGCTCGCGTCGCCGAAATCGCAGCCGAGCTGGCGCGAATCCCGTTGTCGCAGTTAAGAGCTCAGAAGCTCATTGTCAACCAGGCCTACGAGAACATGGGTCTGGCGTCGACGCAGACCCTCGGCGGCATCCTCGACGGCCTGATGCGCAACACTCCCGACGCGCTGGAGTTCATTCAGACCGCCGCCACCGACGGGGTGCGGGCCGCCATCGAACGCCGCGACGGGCCGTTCGGCGACTACAGCCAGGCCCCGCCGGAGCTACGACCCGACCCGTCGCACGTCATCACGCCGTGAACGTGCTTGCGATCGCCACTACCCGTAGGTGAAGGAAAACACCTGTAGCCCTGCGCTGGGCCGGACTTCGAGGTGTCCGCGGGCCACCTCGCTGCCCGCCACGATCTGATGCGAGGTCGGCGGTCCGCTGATCGGCACGGTGGTCGTCGTGGCATCGCGAATCACCGAGACGGAACCGGTCCCCCCGACCACCAGATAAACGTTCTTGGCGTGGTAGTTGAGTTCGACGGCCGAAGCGCCGTCCCCCGCCGTCGCGCCCTGGTAGTCCAATGCCCATGAACCCCGCAGGGCGAAAGAATCGTTCGGCAGCAACGGCGGGTAGGCGAATGTCGCCGAACCCTCGTCGTAGATGCCAGCACCGGCGTAGTTGACCTGCTTGCCCACTCCGAGATACGTCTCGGGAGTGAGGCCGCGCCGCGGAGTGGTGTCGGGCGCGTCGACCGGTGCCGCCAATGTGACACCAGGCTGGGCATCACCGAGCAGTTGGCGAATCAGTTTTTCGGTGGCGTCGTAATTGCCCTCACCGAATTTGATGTGCCGCACGGTGCCGCCGGCGTCGATCAAATACTCGGCGGGCCAGTAACGGTTGCGATAGTTCGTCCACGTGGAGTAGCCGTTGTCCAACGCAATCGGATAGGTGATCCCCAGATCGGCGGCGCCTTTTTTGACGTTGCCTGCAACCTTTTCGAACGCGTACTCGGGGGTGTGCACGCCGATCACGTCGAAACCCTTGTCCCGGTAGGCCTGATACCAGCCCTCGACGTGCGGAATGGCGCGTTGACAGTTGATGCAGGAATACGCCCAGAAGTCGACGAGCACTACCCTGCCCCGCAATGAGCGCAGATCGATCGGCTTGCCGCCGGCCGTATTCAACCACCCGGCAATATTTTTGATTTCAGGAGCAGGCCCGCAGTTTTGCAGCGCCGGCGCGCCGTTTGCGCAATTGCTCAGTTGCCTGTTCTGGTCGGTGACGATGCCGCCGAGGTTGATCCTATCCCGGATCTGTTCATCGCCGCCCAACTGGCTTTGCAGTGAGCCGGTGTAATCGGGGATGGCCCGCTGCAGCATTGCGGGCAGGTTGAGCACCAGCGCTACCGCCAACAGGATGGTCACGATGCCTGCCACAACGCGGATTTCGCGCTGTCGGCGCCGAAATGCGCTGACCCGCTCCGCCACTCGCTGACCGGCCAGCGCGAAGAACAACAATGGCGCCGCGGCGCCCACCGCGAACGTAACGGTGAGGACGACGGTGTCCAGGCCGACCGTCGCGGTGGCACCGGCAACCACGATGGCGGCGAGAACAGGACCAGCACACGGGACGTAGAGCACCCCCAGCGCCAGACCGAGGCCGAATCCGCTTGCGCCGGTGGCAATGTGAATCTGCGGTACGCGGGAGAACAGCCGCTCCAACAGCTGCTCGACGCGAGGAAAAATCAGGCCCAGCCCGATCACCACCAACGCCACCAGCGCGACCCAGCGAATCGCATCCTGCGGCAAGTGCAGCAGCGACAGCAATGCCGAGCCGGCCAAGGTGACCACGGTGAAGCTGCACACCAGGCCGGCGATCACCCAGTACGGTCGCAGGGTCAAGCGCTTCGGCTTGACCGCAACGGCAACCCCACCGCCCGGGCCCGCCGGCTCAGCGTCGGCAGTGCGCTGGGCACCGGAGAAGAAGATCACCGGTAGGACCGGAAGTATGCACGGCGATATGCCGGTCACGAACCCTCCGACCAGCCCGATCAACGCAAGCGTCACCATGTCCGGTATTCGCAGCCAAGCCCGTGTTGGATCGCCTTCACAGCCCACCAATTTCGCTGCGCGACCAACCCGTTAACGGCGACAAGGCAGCTCGCCGACGCGAGCTGCCTTGTCTGGCAACGGTGTTACTTCATCACTGACCGGGCGGCATCAGCACCGTGTCGATCATGTATACCGTCGCGTTGGCGGTGTGCACCCCTCCGCACACCAGTCCCGCGTCGTTGACCTTGAGGTCGTTTCCTTGGCCGCTGACCGTGGCCTCGGCGCCCTGCAGGGTCTTGTGAGCGCCGTCAACCTTCGCCGGGCTGAGCTGACCCTGGACCACGTGATAGGTCAGGATGCTCGTCAACTTGTCGGAGTTGGTCTTGAGCTCGTCGATGGTCGCGGCGGGCAGCTTGTCGAATGCCGCGTTGGTCGGCGCGAACACCGTGTACTGGCCGTTGTTGAGCGTGTCGACCAGATTCACCTTGGGATTCAGCTGGCCCGAGAGCGCCGATGTCAGCGTGCTCAACATCGGGTTGTTCGACGCGGCCGTCGCGACCGGGTCCTGCGCCATCCCCGCCACCGAAGCCGGACCGGTCGGGTGCAGAGCCGCGTAATCGGCGCAACCAGACCCGATCAGATCGGCTGCGGGATCTGCCATCGCGCTCGGGGTGCTCACCGCCGAGCTGGTGACTGGACTCATGCTGGTCTGCTTCTCAGACTCGGATTTGTTGTTGGCACACGCGGAGAACCCCACAGCAGCGATCGCCGCCAACGTGATCGCGAGTGGCTTGGACACAACGTCCTTCATTCCGTTTCGGCTCCTTCGTCAAGGCGGCAACGCCGCCGCTTACGGGTCAGACAGTTCTGATTCGGAGTGACGGCCGTCACGGATGGGCGGAGCGGCCCATCCGTTTGGATGTCCTCTCCGAATAGCTGATGTGCAGCAGTCATCTCCGCGCTCGGTGGCGGTGATCGGCAGCGGTGTGGCCGGTCTGACCGCCGCCTACGCCTTGTCCCGACGCGACCGGGTGACGCTGTATGAGGCGGACACCCGACTGGGCGGCCACGCGCACACCCATGACGTCGACCGCGGCGACGGCACCATCGTGAAGGTCGACTCGGCGTTTCTGGTGCACAACGACCGCACCTACCCGACGCTGCGCCGATTGTTCGTCGACCTCGGAGTGGCGACCCAAGAGTCGGAGATGTCGATGTCGGTGCGCGCCGACGCCACCGGACTGGAATACGCCGGCGCCCTCGGTATCCGGGGGCTGTTCGCCTGCCGGCAGTCCGCCCGACCGCGTTATCTGTTCATGCTCGGCGAGATCGTTCGGTTTCATCGCGCCGCGACCCGGCTACTGGATGGCGGCGACGACGACGATCTGGAAACGCTGGATGCCTTTCTGCGTCGCCACCGCTTCTCCGCGTTCTTCGTCGAGCACTTCATCACACCGCTGGTGGGCGCGGTGTGGTCGTGCGGCGCCGACGACGCGCTGCGCTACCCGGCCCGCTACCTGTTCGTGTTCCTCGGCCACCACGGCATGCTGTCGGTGTTCGGCTCACCAACGTGGCGCACGGTGACCGGCGGGTCGCAACGCTATGTGCAGGCGATCGCGTCGCGGATGCACGACGTCTGCACCGCTACGCCGGTGCATTCGCTGCGCCGGCTGCCCAGCGGGGTGCTCGTGCAGGCCGGTGTCGAACCACCGCGGCCTTTCGACGCTGCAGTCATCGCGGTACATCCCGACCAGGCGTTGCTGCTGCTCGACAACCCATCGGCATACGAGCGGGCCGTCCTCGCGTCGATTCCGTATTCGACCAACCGCGCCCAACTGCACACCGACGAGTCGGTGCTGCCCCGGCACCGGCGTGCCCGCGCCTCATGGAATTACCTGATCACGGCCGGCAGCGACCGAGTTGTGGTCACGTACGACGTCAGCAGGTTAATGCGCATCCGGGCCGATCGGCGTTTCCTGGTCACACTCGGCGGCCACGGCCGGATCGATCCGCGATCGGTGATCGCCGAAATGACCTACAGCCATCCGCTGTATACAGCGGAATCTGTTGCTGCGCAACGGCTGTTGCCAACCCTCGACGACGACCGGGTGGTGTTCGCCGGCGCCTACCACGGGTGGGGGTTCCACGAGGACGGCGCGGCGTCGGGGCTGCGGGCGGCCCAGCGACTGGGCGCCGATTGGCCGGTACGAACTGAGCAGGTGATGGCGTGCTGACCCCGGCGATCTATCGCACGACAATTACCCACCGCCGACAGGCGCCGGTGTATCACTCATTCGAATACCGCAGCTACAGCTGGTATATCGATATCGACGAGCTGCCGGCACTGCCCTGGTGGCTGCGGCCCTTCGCCCGGTTCCACGCCCAAGACCACTTCACCGGTGCTTCCGGCGACTCGCTGCGCGAAAGGGTCGACACCTTCCTCGCCGCGCACGACGTGTCGTTAGCGGACGGAAAAGTGACCGCGCTGCTACAGGCACGAGTGCTCGGTTACGTGTTCAACCCGATCAGCGTCTTCTGGTGCCATGACCGCGACGGGGCACTGCGGCATGTGATCGCCGAAGTGCACAACACCTACGGGAAGCGCCACGCGTACCTGCTGCCGCCGGCGAACACCCCGGTGCTCGTCACCAAGAAGTTTTATGTCTCGCCGTTCAATCCGGTGACAGGTCATTACCAGGTGTTGGCGCCGCCCCCCGACCGACGGGTCGACGTTGTGGTGACGCTGCATGGCGATGGGCAACCGGCATTCGTCGCGACGTTGCGCGGGACCCGTCAACCGGCAACGGTGCGGCACGTCGCGCGGATGCAGTTGCTTTCGCCGCTGGCGCCGCTGATGGTCGCGTTGCGCATCCGTATCCAAGGGGTCAGGTTGTGGCTGCGAAAAGTCCCGGTGGTACCGCGGTGAGTGTCATCGGCCAACACACCTTCGGCGCAATAGATTCCGAACGCTGGCCCGCGGTGACCACCGTCCCGTCGGGCCCTGTTGCCGCCGCGTCGGCTTCGATTGCCGACCGGCTGCTGCGCCGCGCGGCGAGACGATTGCCGCTGCGCCTCGTCTACCCCGACGGTGTGGTGATCGGGGCCGGCGGCCCGACGTCGCCAACATTGGTGATCAACCAGCCGGATGCCCTGGCTCGCCGGGTCGGGCGACACGGCCTGATCGGATTCGGCGAGTCGTACATGGCCGGCGAATGGGAGACCGACAACCTGACCGACGTGCTGACGGCCTTCGCTGCGTCGGTGGACGAACTGGTGCCGGCCAGACTGCACTGGCTGCGGCCGATTGCCGTTGCTGCTCAACCTCGTTCGCCACATAGCGCCCGCGAGCAAGCGCGGCGCAACATCGCTGCACACTACGATCTGTCGAACAACCTGTTCAGCGAATTCCTCGACGAAACCATGACCTACTCGTGCGCCCTGTTCGACCGCCTGCCAGCATCATGGCCTGATCTTGCGCATGCCCAGCGGCAGAAGATCGATCGGTTGCTCGACGCTGCCGGGGTGCGAGCCGACACCCGGGTGCTCGAGATCGGTACCGGTTGGGGCGAGCTGTGCATCCGCGCGGCCGAACGGGGAGCGCAGGTTCGCTCGGTGACCTTATCGGTGCAGCAGCAGCGGCTGGCGCAAGAACGAGTCGCCGTGGCCGGCATGTCCGACCGGGTCCGGATCGACCGCTGCGACTACCGCGACGTCGACGGACGCTACGACGCGGTGGTGTCGGTGGAGATGATCGAAGCGATCGGCTATCACGCCTGGCCGGATTACTTCCGCACGCTGCAACAGCTGTTGACGCCGGGCGGACGCGCGGCTATACAGGCGATTACCATGCCGCACGACCGGATGTTGGCTACCCGCAGGACACACACCTGGATCCAGAAGTACATCTTTCCGGGCGGGCTGATTCCCTCTGCCGAGGCGATACGGCGAATCGCCGCTCGTCACACCGACTTACGCACCGTCGATAACCTCGCACTGCGGCCGCATTATGCCGAGACGTTGCGGCTATGGCGGGAGCGCTTCATGCAGCGACGAGTTACCCTGTCACACATCGGCTTCGACGCCGTCTTTGCCCGGATGTGGGAGTTCTATCTGGCATACGCGGAGGCCGGGTTCCGGTCGGGATACCTCAACGTCTACCAGTGGACATTCGCGCGGTGAACCTCACGTCCTTCGCCGTCGTCTGCGGCGTCTCGATCGCGGTGATCGCGGTGATCCAGGCGATCGCCTTCGTCATCGGGCGGCGTATCGGCCGCTACAACGTCGTCGACGTCGCCTGGGGGATCGGCTTCATCGCGGTCGCGGTCGTCGCCGCGGTTCTTGGCAGCGGCGACGCCCCGCGCCGGTGGCTGCTGCTGGCGCTGGTCGCGATGTGGGGGTCGCGGCTGAGCTGGCATATCCACCGCAAGACGGCCGGCAAGGGTGAGGACCCTCGCTACGCCGACATGTTGCGCGGCGCCACGTTGGGTCAGGTGGTACGTAAGGTATTCGTACTGCAGGGATTTGCCATCTGGTTCGTTGCATTGCCCGTACAACTGTCGGCCGTCAGCGGACCCACCCCCCGCCCGTTGCTGGCGGTCACCGTGGTCGGCGTGCTGCTGTGGACGGTTGGCGTCACTTTCGAAGCCGTCGGAGACCGCCAACTGCAGGTGTTCAAAGCTGACCCCGCGCATCGCGGAAAGGTGATGGACCGTGGCTTGTGGGCCTGGACGCGGCACCCCAACTATTTCGGCGACGCCTGCCTGTGGTGGGGATTGTGGCTGGTCACCATCACCGGCTGGTGGGCGTTGGTGACCGTGCTCTCCCCGCTGCTCATGACATATTTCCTGGTGCACGTGAGCGGCGCCCGACTGGCGGAGAAGTACATGGCAGGACGCCCGGGTTTCGACGAATACCAGCGACGGACATCGTTTTTCATCCCGCGCCCGCCGGGATAGGCCGAAGATGCCGACCGCCGTGGTGGAGAGGATAGGCTACCGGTCGATGACCGGACCGCCGCGGCTGAGCAGCGACCTCGACGCATTGCTGCGCCGGGTGGCCCGTCGGGACCCCGACGCATTCGCCGCCTTCTACGATCGCACCCGGACGCGGGTGTACGGGTTGGTGATCCGGGTGCTGCGCGATTCGGGCTACAGCGAAGAGACCACCCAAGAGGTCTACCTCGAGGCTTGGCGGACCGCGGGCAGTTACGACTCCGCTAAAGGCTCAGCGCTGTCGTGGCTATTGACGATGGCGCATCGGCGTGCCGTTGACCGGGTGCGCTCCGAGCAGGCCGCCGGCCAGCGTGAGTCGCGTTACGGCGCGGCGACCGTTGACACGCCGGACGACGTCGTCGCCGATTCGGCAATCGCCAGCGACGAGCGGCGTCGGGTGAGCGAATGTCTCGACGGCCTGACCGACGCGCAGCGTCAGTGCATCCAGATGGCCTATTACGACGGGCTGACCTACCTCGAGGTGTCGCGACGGCTGTCGGCCAACCTGTCGACGATCAAGTCTCGAATGCGCGACGCGCTGCGCGGCCTGCGCGACTGCCTGGGTGTGCCATGACCGAGCCGACCTTTGAGCTGCTCGAGCTGGCCACACCGTATGCGTTGCACGCCATCTCCGACGATGAACGCATCGACATCGACCGACGGCTCGCCGCCGCACCGGCAGCGGTCGCGCAGGCCTTCCGCGACGAGGTGCGCGCAGTCCGCGAGACGATGGCCGTGGTGTCGGCCGCCACCGCCACGGAACCGCCGACCCAGTTACGTGCCGCGGTGCTTTCCGCGATCAAACCGCGCTATGCCCGGTGGCGTACAGCCGCTTTGGCCGCGGCAGCGGCAATCGTGGTGGGCCTCGGGGCGTTCGGAGTCGGGGTGGCGCTGCGACCGTCTGCGTCCCCGACGGTCGCCGAGCAGATCATGGCGGCGCCGGACGTACAGACAGTGTCGCGCCCGCTCGCCGAGCATGGGACAGCAACCGTCGTGTTCTCCCGCGACCGCAACGCCGGTGTGCTGGTGATGAACAACGTGCCGCCACCCTCGCCGGGCACCGTGTATCAGATGTGGCTGCTCGGCGATAAGGGCCCGGTCTCGGCGGGAACGATGAACGCCGCGACCGTGGCGCCGTCAACCACTGCGGTGTTGACTGACCTCGGGAACTCCAGTGCGCTGGCCTTCACCGTCGAACCCGGAACCGGATCGCCTCAGCCGACCGGAACGATCTTTGCCCAGTTGCCGTTGCGCTAGGAAGGCGTCAGTGTTGGATATGCGGTGGAAACAGCTGACGCGTGCGGCGGTGACAACAGCGGCGCTGTCGACGCTGGTCGGCTGTACGACTTTGGTTTCGGGTTCGGCGGTAAAGGCGCCTGGTGCAGAAAGCGCCAAAGCTGGTCCGTGTGAAGATGTTTCGGCGCCAATGACGTCAATCGAATCTCATGCTCTGGGCGAGCCGCAGTTACGGATACCGCAACCGCGGGGATGGGAACGCACGACGCTGTTCGACTCACAGATCGTCCGGTACGCCATCGTGAACCGGGACCTGATCGCCAACAAATTCGCCCCCAACGCCGTGGTCACGCTGGAAACCGCCGACGGGTCCGCGGACCCTCAGGAGGTACTTGACGGCGAGCGGAGGGGCTTGACCGCCGGACTGGGCGCTACCGACCTGGTCACGACCCCGACCACACGGTGCGGGTATCGCGCCGAAAGCGTGACCTACACCGCGCCGCCGATGGGCGAGATACCGGCTCGTCGCTCCACCATGCTGGCCGTAGTGGGCGTCTTCGGTGGCAAAACCTACGCCACCACCCTCACCGTCGGCTCCGCTGATCCGGACAACCCGGCGTTCGCGCGCGATGCAGACACGATTTTGACCGGCTTCCAGATGTTGCCGCCGAGCGCAGGCTAGCGTTCGGGCCGGTTGCGCACGCTGCCCAGCATCGCCACGACGACGCCGCACACCGCCAGCACGGCGCCGGCGGCCAACGTCAGGTTCAGCCAGTGGTGCAGGCTCGCTTCGGCGTGGCCGACCATGGCATCGGCGACGCGGCGTATATCGCCGGCGGTGTGGTTGAGCGCATTGCCGATCCGGCCGCGGGCGACCTCAACGCCCGCCCAACCGCCGGCGCCGACCAGCAACGCCGAGACACCGAGGCCGGCCAGCGCCCTACCACGGCTGCGGGCGGCGACCAACGTCAAGACCGCGCAGACACCGGCGAGCAGCGCCGCGCCCAGGCTCACCCACGGCCCCCACAACGCCAGTGGTCGTAACATGCCCGGCTGCAACGTCTTTGACGGCGATACCGTCACCGGAACGGTCAGCGTCGACGGCGCCCGGGCGTGGTAGTCGGACAGCGTCTGCTGCAAGGCGCTGTCTTCGAGCATCGGCGCCAGATCGATGACCCACGGATCGGACGCGGTCGCGGGGCGCGTGAACAGCCACCCGTGCACAACTCGGTTGGCCTGCGCGAAGTCTGCAGGGAAGGATGGGCCCGCGGTGTAGGCGCTGGCGACACCGTGCAGCCGCGACGCGTCGACGCTGTAGCCGTGCTCCCTGATCAGCCTCGTCGCAGTGGCGCTCAATTGCGATGCCACCGCGGCCTGCAACGCCTGCTCACCCGCCGCCTCTCGGGCCAGCCCCGCATACCCGTCGGCGTCGACGATGTTGTGCTGTGCCCACGCCGTCGGCACCGCCACCGCCAGCGCCAGCATGGTCAGCAGCCACAGCAGCGCCGTGGCTGCGAACCGCACGCTTACTTCTACTTCGCGGTGCGGCGCGGCCTTGCCAGCGCCATCTTGGTCATCATCCGGTTCATCCGGGTCAGCGCCTTCAGCGAATTGTGGTAGTAGTTGCCGCCCGCGCCGACGTTGGTGCGCGGTGCGACCACCGTTTCGACCCGGCAGTACTTGCGCAGTCCCTCGGCGCCGCCGAACCGCGCCCCGATGCCCGACGCCTTCCAGCCGCCCATTGGGGCGGTGGTGCACATCAGGTTGCTGATCACGTCGTTGATATTGACAGCGCCGCAATCGAGTTGCAGCGCAACATCTTTGGCACGTGCCGCATCTTTGGAGAAGACCGATGCGCTCAATCCGTATTCGCTGTCGTTGGCCAGCCGGATCGCTTCGTCGACGGTGCCGACCTTCATGATCGGCAAGGTCGGACCAAAGGTTTCCTCGGTCATGCAGGCCATCGAGTGGTCGACATCGACCAGCACCGTGGGCGGATAGAAGCTGCCTGGACCGTCGGGCCGTTGCCCGCCGGTCAGCGCACGCGCCCCCGCGGCCACCGCCTCAGCGACGTGGCGCTCGGTGACCGCCCGCTGCCCCTCGTCGATCAGGGCGCCGTAGGTAAACCCATCGCCGGCACCCACCTGCAGCGCCTTGACGTCGCGGACTACCGCGTCGACGAACTGGTCGTAGACGGCGTCGAGCACATAGACCCGCTCGACCGAGACACAGGTCTGGCCTGCGTTGAACATCGCGCCCCACACCGCGGCGTGGGCGGCCAGGTCGACATCGGCGTCCTCCAACACGATCATCGGGTCCTTGCCGCCCAACTCCAGGCTGACCGGCGTCAACCGGCGCGCCGCGCGCTCCATCACCTTGCGGCCGGTGTTACTCGAACCGGTGAACTGCAGGTAATCCACACTGTCGATGACGGCCTCGGACACCTCCCGGGCGCCCTGTGCCAGCGCAAACACGTCGGGCGCACCGGACTCCCGCCAGCCACGGCGCAGCACCTCGGCGGTCAGCGGGGTGCGTTCGGACGGCTTGAGCAGCACCGCGCATCCCGCCGCCAGCGCGCCGATACCGTCCATCAGCGCGTTGGCCACCGGGTAGTTCCACGGCGCGATGATCCCGACCACCGGACGCGGCCGGTAGTGCAGCGTGATTTTCTTGATCGCCAGGAACGGCAGCGCGGCCGGCCGGCTTTCGGGCGCGAGCGCCTTTTCCATCGTCTTGATCACGTACGACAGAATCATGATCAACAGCGGCACCTCTTGTGCCGCGTCGACGGCCGACTTGCCGGTTTCCTTGATCAACAGCTCTTCGATCTCGTCGCGGTGCTCGCCCAGCCACACCGCATAGCGGGCCAGCGCCTTGGCGCGCCCCTTGGCGCCGCGCTGCTCCCACTCGCGTTGGGCCACGCGCAGCTCCGCGGCAATCGCGGGCACGTCGGCGGGATCGGTCCAGTGCACTTCACCGGCCACGGCGCCGGTAGCGGGATTGCGGACGCTGCCGGTACCAGTGAACTCGGGGGTGGGTGCTGGCGATGTGGTGGCGGTCATACCGGCCATGCTAGCCGGGGCTTTGACGTGGGTCGACAGGTGTCAAGTTCGCCCGGGCGGTCAAGTTCGCCGATGCGCGACGCCGAGCACGTAGGCGGCCTGGCCCAGGTGCTGGGCGCAGTCGTCGATGATGCTGACCAGTCGCATGCTGGCCGTCACCGGCGGATCCCAGTGCGTGTCGACCACGCGGGCCAACTCGTCACCGGTGACTGTGACGACGTACTCCAGCGTCAGCTTGTGCACGGCGTGGTAGTAGCCGGCCAGCAGCTCGCGCGGGGCCTGCACTTTCGCCACATCTTCGGGGCTGTGGCCGTAGCCCGTGTCGTCGCGGGGCAAATCCAGCCCGAACCGATCCACCCAGCCGTCGCGGGTCCAGACCTGCTCGACGCCGGCGATGTCGGCAAGCTGCACGTCCTGCACCCGGGCGCTGTGCCAGATCATCCACGCGATGCTGTTGGCGTTGGGACTCTGCCGGTAGCTGGACTGTTCTTCGGTGAGCCCGTCGGTGATCTGGTCGACGTGCTCGACCAACCGGGTGAACGAATCGCGAAGTAATTCCTGGGCAGCGGCATCGGATTCAGCCATGCTGCCGACGCTACGCCCCGTGGAACACCGCCTCGACGTTGTTGCCGTCGGGGTCACGCACGAACGCACCGAAGTAGCCGGGGTGATACTCCGGCCACAGCCGCGGCGCGTGCAACGACTCGGCGCCGAGCGCCAGCGCAGCTTCGTAAAACGCCGTGACCGCGTCGGTGTCGGCGGCTTGGAAGGCAACATGTATCTCGCGGCTAGGCCCCATCCCGGTGCCCTCGGCGATCCAGAAGGCCGGGTGGCCGTCCCGGCCGTATCCGATGGCTTCGCCGAAATCCATCTGCCGCGTGTAGCCGAGGACGCCGAGTACCCGGTCGTAGAACTGTTGAGCTTTGGCGTAGTCGGCGCAGTTGATGCCGAAGTGATCGATCATGAATAGAGAGCCTGGCATGGGCCACCGACGGGGTCGTAGATTATTTAGATGACCTACGACCTCGTGATCCGTCACGGCACCATCGTCGACGGGCTGGGAGGTGAGCCCTACGTCGGTGATGTCGGGGTACGCGGCGGCGTGATCGCGGCAGTCGGCGTCCTCGACGGTCCCGGCGACCGGGAGATCGATGCGACCGGGCTGCTGGTCACGCCCGGGTTCGTCGACCTGCATACCCACTACGACGGCCAGGCGATCTGGTCGGACCGGCTGAATCCGTCGTCGGCGCACGGCGTGACCACGGTGGTGGTCGGCAACTGCGGAGTGGGCTTTGCGCCATGCCGCGCCGAAGACCACGACGTGCTGGTCGACGTGATGGCCGGCGTCGAGGACATTCCCGGCGTCGTGATGACCGACGGCCTGCCCTGGACGTGGGAGACCTTCGGCGAATTCATGGATGCTTTGGAGTCACGCCAGCTCGATATTGACGTGGGGGCCTATCTGCCGCACTCCCCGCTGCGGGTCTACGTGATGGGCCGGCGCGGCGCTGACCGCGAACCGGCCACCGCCGACGACCTGGCCAAGATGCGGGCGCTGGCCAAGGAAGCCGTCGAGCTCGGCGCGTTGGGGTTTGCGTCGTCGCGGCTGGCGACACACCGCACCGAAGGCGGCCGGCAGATTCCCAGCTACGACGCCGGGGAGAACGAGATCCTCGAGATCGCCCGCGGTATCGCCGACGGCGGCGGCGGCCTGATCCAGTTTGTGCCGGACATCCCGGCCGGCGGGTATCAGCCGGTGCTGCAGCAGGTGTTCGACGCCGCCGGGGACACCGGGCTGCCGGTGACGTTCACGCTGGTGGTCGGCAACTCCGGTGACCCGCTGTGGGAAGACGCGATCACCATGGTGGAAAAGGCCAACGGCGCCGGCGCCGATATCACCGCGCAGGTTCTGCCCCGTCCGATCGGGCTGATGATCGGCCTGGACCTGACCGTCAACCCGTTCATGCTCTATCCCAGCTATCGCGAGATCGCCGGGCTGCCACTGGCCGAGCGGGTCGCGCAGATGCGCCGGCCGGAGGTGCGGGCCCGCATTCTGGCCGACAGGCCGACCGAGGCCGCGATCAATCCGCTGTTCTATTTGGCGCAGGCGTGGGACTGGATCTTCCCGCTGGGCGACGAGCCCAACTACGAGCCCGATGCGACGAACAGCATCGCGGCCCGGGCCCGGGCGCGTGGCGTGGACCCGGCCGAGGAGGCCTACGACCGCCTGCTCGACGACGACGGCCACGCGATCCTGCTCGGCGCGATGGCCAACTTCCAGACCAACTCGCTGACAACCGTTGGCGAGCTGATCCGCCGCGACGACGTCGTGCTGGGCCTCGGCGACGGCGGTGCCCACTACGGAATGATCTGCGACGCAAGCTATTCCACGTATCTACTGACGCACTGGGCGCGTGACCGGGCGTCGGGGCGGCTGTCGGTGGCCGAGGCAATCCGCGAGCTGACGTCGGTGCCGGCCCGCGTCGCCGGGTTGGGTGATCGCGGCCGAGTCGCCGTCGGCTACAAGGCCGACCTCAACGTCATCGACCATGCGGGGCTGCGGCTGCACAAGCCGGTGGTCACCCACGACCTGCCCGCCGGCGGACGCCGGCTCGACCAGACCGCCGACGGGTATGTGGCGACGATCGTCGCCGGTGAGGTGATCGCCCGCGATGGTGTGCCCACCGAAGCCCGCCCGGGCCGGCTGGTGCGCGGGCGGCGGTGATCCGCCGAGTGGCCAGTTATTGCACGCAAATCACGAAAATGCGTGCGGCAACTGGCCACTCGACGTAGCGCTCAAACGATGCGCTGCGACGGGGTCGACCTCGCCACCAGCTCCGCGTCGCGGGTGACCACGTCGCCGAGCACCTCGTCGATGCGGGCCAGCAGCTCGTCGGGAATCTGCACCCCGGCCGCCTTGACGTTCTCGGTGACCTGCTCCGGCCGCGAAGCACCGACCAGCGCCGCGGCGACGTTGTCGTTCTGCAGCACCCACGCGACGGCCAGTTGCGCCGTGGTCAGCTCCAGCTCCTCGGCGATCGGGCGCAGCTGCTGCACCCGCTCGAGCACGTCGTCGGTCATGAACCGCTTGATGAAGTTCGCGCCGCCCTTCTCGTCGGTGGCGCGTGATCCGGCCGGCGGCGGCTGACCGGGAAGATACTTGCCGGACAGCACACCTTGAGCCATCGGCGACCAGACGATCTGACTGAGCCCCAGTTCGCGGCAGGCCGGGACGACCTCGGGCTCGATGATCCGCCACAGCATCGAGTACTGCGGCTGGCTGGAGATCAACGACACCCCGAGTTGGCGGGCCAGCGCGTGAGCGGCCCGGATCTGCGCGGCGGTCCACTCGCTGACCCCGATGTAGAGCGCCTTGCCCGCGCGCACGATGTCGGCGAAGGCCTGCATGGTCTCCTCCAGCGGGGTGAAGGAGTCGTAGCGGTGGGCCTGGTACAGGTCGACGTAGTCGGTCTGCAGCCGGCGCAGCGACCCGTCGATGCTCTCCATCATGTGCTTGCGCGACAGGCCGGTGTCGTTCTTACCCAACGGGTCGGGCCCGGTGGGCCAGTAAACCTTGGTGAAAATCTCCAGCGACTCACGCCGCTGACCCTTCAGCGCCGCGCCGAGCACCTCCTCGGCGCGGCCGTTGGCGTACACGTCAGCGGTATCGAACGTGGTGATGCCACAGTCGAGCGCCGCGCGCACACAGGCGGTGGCGACGTCGTTTTCGACCTGTGCGCCATGAGTGAGCCAGTTGCCGTAGGTGATCTCCGAGATCTGCAGACCTGAGTTGCCGAGGTAGCGGAATTCCATACGCCCCATCCTGCCGAAGTAAGCTCGAACCATGAGCAAGAAGGTGGATCTCGACCGGCTCGCCGACACCCTGCGCGACTACGGGTTCGCCTACGTGATCAGCGTCGACGACGAATACCGGGCACACACCGCGGCCGTCACCCCGGTCCTCGACGACGGTGTGCTGCAGATCGGGGCGGTCGGTCGGCACACCCGCGCCAACACCGAAGCCCACCGCGACGTCACCGTGCTGTGGCCGCCGCAGGCGCCGGGCGGCTACTCGCTGATCGTCGACGGCCACGCCGAGAACATCGACCCGCTGACGGTCAGGCCCACCCGCGCCGTGCTGCACCGGCCCGCCACCGCGGACTCCCCGCCGAGCACCTGCAGCCCCGCCTACGACTGCGTGAACCTCGCCGTACAGACCTAGCCCGACAACGCTTCGAAGAGGGTGGCCAGCTGTCCCGGCGACACCGACACACCGCACTGGTTTCGCAGGTTAGACAGCGGCTGCGCGATGTGTTGCAGATCAGTCAGCTCGTTGAGGTGGCCGGCAAAATAGCCCCGGACCGACGCCCGGGCGTCTGCCGGTGGCTGCTGGACCGCATTGGTCAGCACATCGTTGGCTCCCGGGTGGCTGCCCAGGTATCCACCGGCGTCGCTGAGCACACCGCTGGCGGTGGTCGACAGGCCCGCAGCGGTGCATGGGTCGGGTGCGGCGTCGGCCGGCTGCGACGCCACCACGCCACCCAGCGCACAAACCGCAGCCACGCCGATCGCAATGCGCCACAAACACGTTGCAGAGATTTTCATTGGGGTGGGTCCTTTCGTGGTCAGGCGGATGCCTGCAGCCACGTTATCCGCGCAACGGCACCGGCATACCCGCCACCATGAGAACGACGGCCTCGCTTTCGCGGGCGATCCGCGCGTTCACCGTGCCGAGCAGATCACGAAACAACCGCCCGGACGCGGTCGCGGGGACCACACCGCTGCCCACCTCGTTGCTCACCCCCACCACCGGTAGCGGGCAGTCACGCCACGCCGCCACCAGTTCATCGATGTCGGCGTGCACGGCGTCCAGCCCATCGCCGTCCCACGCCTGATGGACGTCGATCCGAGCGGTCAGCCAGGTGCCCAGGCAGTCCAGCAGCACCGGCGCCCCGGCGGCGCGCAATTGCGCTGCCGCATCGGCGGTTTCGACAGTTCGCCAGGACACCGGCCGGCGCGCCTGGTGCAGCTTCACCCGTTCTGCCCATTCCCCGTCGCCGTCCCGGGTGCCGCCGGTAGCCAGGTAGATCACCTCGGGCTCGGCGGCCAGCAGCGTCTCGGCGTAGGCCGACTTGCCCGACCGCACACCGCCGAGCACCAGGGCGCGGACCGGATGCACAGAGTCGGGGCGGGCCGCGCCGGTTCGCACCACTTCCCCGTCGCGCCCCGGGCGTGCTCCCCACTGACCCAGTACGTGCGCCAGTTCGGCACCGGGCGGGTTGTGATGGCTCAGGTGGATCGCGACGACGTCGGTGCTGTCGACGACGGCACCGGATTGGCGCAGTTGCGCGAGTGTGCGTGCGAATGTCGGCAGGTCGTGGTGCTCGGTGCCGTGGTCGGTGAACGTCCCGAACGTCTCCTCGAGGAACACCGCGTCGAAGCCGGCGCCCGCGATCGCCGCGTGCACGCTGTCCGGCAGCGGACCGGTGTCGGTGGCCCACAGGATCCGGTCGTCGCCGCTGGCAATGTCGTAGAAGACGGCATCGGCGCCGAGCTCCGAATCGTGGGCCGCCTCCAGAACCCGCACCCGGTACCGGTCCAACGTGACGTCGTCGCCGGGGTGGACCTCGACGAACCGGACGGGGTCGTCGGGGGCGACCCAATCCTGGCACTGCTTCAGTGCGCTCGGCGGGCCGAGCACCTCCAGCGGCTCGGTCCGGCCGGCCCAGTGCCGCATCAGCAGCGCCGCCGGCCCGACGTGGTCGCTGTGGCCGTGGGTGAACAGGATGTGGCGCACATCGGCCAGCGAGCGGCCGCGTCGCACCGCGGCGCGGGGCGCCTCGGGACCGCAGTCCAGCAGCACCGTGTTGTCGAGCAGCCCGGCGGTCTGACCGCGGATCTCGCCGGCGGCCATCGCCGACCGGCAGGAGGCGCAGCGGCAGAACGGGCTGGGCCAGCCGTCGCTGCTGCCGGTGCCCAGCAACAGAATCTCCACGCCGTTATTGTCATTGACTCTGCGCCTACCAGACAGCCCACCCGCACTTTTGTCTGGTGTTGGCAGAGTCATCAATGGCGCACGAAAAAGCCCGGCCTGCCGAAGCAGACCGGGCCTTCCCGTTGACAACCAGACTCAGAAGTCCATGCCGCCCATACCACCGGTCGGGTCGCCCGCCGGAGCGGCCGCCTTCTCCGGCTTGTCGGCGACAACGGCCTCGGTGGTCAGGAACAGACCCGCGATGGACGCCGCGTTCTGCAGCGCCGAACGCGTCACCTTGACCGGGTCGGCGACGCCGGCCTTCAGCAGGTCCTCGTACTCACCGGTGGCGGCGTTCAGGCCGGTACCGGCTTTCGAGTTGCGTACCTTCTCGGCCACCACGCCGGGCTCCAGCCCGGAGTTGAACGCGATCTGCTTCAGCGGAGCCTCCAGCGCCACCTTGACGATGTTGGCGCCGGTCGCCTCGTCACCGGTGAGCTTCAACTCGTCCAGCGCCGGAGCCGCCTGCAGCAGGGTCACGCCGCCACCGGCGACGATGCCCTCCTCGACGGCGGCCTTGGCGTTGCGCACCGCGTCCTCGATGCGGTGCTTGCGCTCCTTGAGCTCGACCTCGGTGGCAGCCCCGGCCTTGATCACCGCAACGCCGCCGGCCAGCTTGGCCAGCCGCTCCTGCAGCTTCTCGCGGTCGTAGTCGGAGTCGCTGTTCTCGATCTCGGCGCGGATCTGGGCCACCCGGCCGGCGATGGCGTCGGAGTCACCGGCGCCCTCGACGATGGTGGTCTCGTCCTTGGTCACCACGACCTTGCGGGCCTTGCCCAGCAGCGACACGTCAGCGGTCTCCAGGGAGAGGCCGACCTCTTCGCTGATGACCTGGCCGCCGGTCAGGATCGCCATGTCCTGCAGCATCGCCTTGCGGCGGTCGCCGAAGCCGGGCGCCTTGACGGCCACCGACTTGAAGGTGCCGCGGATCTTGTTGACGACCAGGGTGGACAGCGCCTCGCCCTCGACGTCCTCGGCGATGATCAGCAACGGCTTGCCGGACTGGATGACCTTCTCCAGCAGCGGCAGCAGGTCCTTGACGGTGGACACCTTGGAGCTGACCAGCAGGATGTAGGGCTCCTCAAGCACCGCTTCCTGACGCTCGGGGTCAGTCACGAAGTAGCCCGAGATGTAGCCCTTGTCGAACCGCATGCCCTCGGTGAGCTCGAGCTGCAGGCCGAAGGTCTGCGCCTCCTCGACGGTGATGACGCCCTCGTTGCCGACCTTGTCCATCGCCTCGGCGATCAGGTCGCCGATCGACTGGTCGCCGGCCGAGATGGCCGCGGTGGCAGCGATCTGCTCCTTGGTCTCGACCTCCTTGGCGCCCTTGAGCAGCGTCTCGGTGACCTTCTCGACGGCCTTCTCGATGCCGCGCTTCAGGCCCAGCGGGTTGGCGCCGGCCGCGACGTTGCGCAGGCCCTCTTTGACGAGCGCCTGGGCCAGCACGGTGGCCGTGGTGGTGCCGTCACCGGCGACATCGTCGGTCTTCTTGGCGACCTCTTTGACCAGCTCGGCGCCGATCTTCTCGTAGGGGTCCTCCAGCTCGATCTCCTTGGCGATGGACACACCATCGTTGGTGATCGTGGGAGCGCCCCACTTCTTCTCCAGGACGACGTTGCGACCCTTGGGGCCCAACGTCACCTTTACCGCGTCGGCGAGGCTGTTCAGGCCCCGCTCGAGGCCGCGACGGGCCTCTTCGTCGTACGCAATTGTCTTGGCCATTGCGAAGTGATTCCTCCGATTAGGGGATGACACGTTCTGTGGCCGGGTGCAGTGCCCGCGACGGACGGCTCGGGTGTGTTTCCGCTGGCGCGGCCCGTGCCTCACCGTCCCGACCTAGCACTCACCGGTCGCGAGTGCCAACACATTCTTAGCACTCGCCCATGGAGAGTGCAAGGTCACATACCCCGGCCTCCGCGCCGGCTCAGGGCAGGTCGAGCAGCTCTTCGTAAAACCCGCCGAAACCGCGCACCGGGTGGACGAGATGCACCTCGAGGATCCAGTGGCACGGCAGCCCCGAGCCGTCCAGGCGGCGCATCGGCCGGCCGGATCCCGGTTTGAGGTACCACTGCGCGCCGTCGCCGGCGAGCTTCTTGTGCGAGAATTGGCCCACCAGGTGCCCCGCGATGGGGCTGCCCCAGTCGTAGCCCTCGGCCCGGGCCTGCTCGACGACGTGGTCGAACAGTTCGGCGCCGGTGACCTCCGGATGCTCATCGAAGTAGGCACGCCCAACCCGCACCCGAACGCTTTCTTCCGCGACCAGCTTGCCCACCGCAATGATGGTGCGGCCTACCCATGCTCCGATGCCATTGCGCTACAGTGCATCTCGACAGATAGGAGTCCTCGGGTGCGGGCAACCGATGCGCCCAGCACCCGAGCGTTGCGGGGCTGGCAGCGGCGAGCCTTGGTGCGCTATCTGACCGGCAAACCGCGCGATTTCCTGCTGGTCGCCACCCCGGGCGCGGGTAAGACCGCGTTTGCTCTGCGCATCGCCGCGGAGCTGTTGGCCGATCGCAGCATCGAGGCGATCACCGTGGTCGTGCCCACCGAACACCTCAAGGTGCAATGGGCATTCGCGGCGGCCGCCGACGGCATCGCGCTGGACCCGAAGTTCCGCAATACCGCCGCGCACACCTCGGCCGAATACGACGGCGTCGTCGTCACCTACGCCCAGGTGGCCAGTCACCCGGCGCGGCACCGGGTGCGCACCGAGAGCAGACGAACCCTGGTCATCTTCGACGAGATCCACCACGGCGGCGATGCCAAAAGTTGGGGCGAGGCCATCCGGGAGGCCTACGGCGACGCCACCCGCCGGCTGGCATTGACCGGCACACCGTTTCGCAGCGACGACGCCGCCATCCCGTTCGTGCACTACGCGCCCGACCGCGACGGCCTGCTGCGCTCGCAGGCCGACCACACCTACGGCTATACCGAGGCGCTGGCCGACGGCGTGGTGCGCCCGGTGGTGTTTCTGGCCTACTCCGGTGAGGCCCGCTGGCGGGACAGCGCCGGCGAGGAATACGCCGCGCGGCTCGGCGAACCGCTGAGCGTCGAGCACACCGCCCGGGCCTGGCGCACCGCGCTGGACCCGGCCGGCGAGTGGATGCCGGCGGTTATCGCTGCGGCCGACACGAGGTTGCGGCAGTTGCGCGGTGGCGACATGCCCGACGCCGGCGGCATGGTGATCGCCTCGGACCAGAAGGCCGCGCGCGCCTACGCCGGCCTGCTGACCAGGATCACCGGCGAGGCAGCGACCGTCGTACTCTCCGACGACCCGGGTGCATCGGAAAGCATCGCGCGGTTCGCCGCGGACACCAGCCGTTGGCTGGTCGCGGTGCGCATGGTGTCGGAGGGCGTCGACGTCCCGCGGCTGGCAGTGGGCGTCTATGCAACCAGCGCCTCGACCCCGCTGTTCTTCGCCCAGGCGATCGGCCGGTTCGTCCGGTCCCGGCGGCCGGGGGAAACGGCGAGTGTGTTTCTGCCGTCGGTGCCCTCGCTGCTGCTGCTGGCCAGCGAATTGGAGGCGCAACGCAACCACGTGCTGGGTAAACCGCACCGGGAGACCGACGAGTTGGTCGCCGCGCAGCGCCGCCAGAGCGAGCCGTCGGAGATCGAGAACGCGTTCACCTCGCTGGGCGCCGACGCCGAGCTGGACCAGGTCATCTTCGACGGCGCGTCGTTCGGCACCGGCGGCGATGAGGACGACTACCTCGGCATCCCGGGTCTGTTGGATGCCGGGCAGATGCGAGACCTGTTGCGCCGCCGCCAGGCCGAGCAGCTGGAGCGGCGCGGCAGTGACGCCGAGCCGGTCATCCGGCACGGTCAGCTGCGCGATCTGCGCCGCGAGCTCAACGCGTTGGTGTCGGCGGCGCATCACCGAACGGGCAAGCCACATGGCTGGATTCACAACGAACTGCGGCGCATCTGCGGTGGACCGCCGGTGGCCGCGGCGACCACCGACCAGCTCAAGACCCGGATCGAGGCGGCCCGAAAGCTGTAGCGGATATCCCGATCGCCTGACGTGAGCTGCGAAACGGTGCTGCAATTTACGCATGAGTATGAAATTTGCCGGCGGTCGTGCGGGCAGGGTGGTTGCGGTCCTCGGGCTTGGCGGCGGACTGCTGCTGACTGCGCCGGCAACGGCGTTCGCGTCGACCCCGATCACGTTCGAGTTGACAGGCTCCTTTGCCGACGGTGTGCAGGTGTCGTATTTCGGCGCCGACGACGAACCCGAAACCGCTGTCGTGGGTTTGCCGTGGTCGACGGCCTACGACTACAACGGAAGCGCGCCTTCGCTGAGTTTCAGCGGCGTTCATCCCGGCGGCGATCCAGGGTCGGTGACCTGTCGGGTTTCCGTCGGTGGGCGGACGGTCGTCTCGAAGACCAACAACGCACCCAAGAGCGCCGGTACCGGCGCCTGGTGCAACATGGTCAACGTGGGCTCGGGGTATCGAGGTACCTCGGGTTGACCGGGTTGACCCGGCGGGGTCGGCCATGCCCAGCACGGCACAACCGATCACCCGTGGGTATCGTTTGGCGCCATGAGCTCAGGAGGCAAATGGTCGCACGCCGACGTGCCGGACCAGAGCGGCCGGATCGCGATCGTCACCGGTGCTAACACCGGCCTGGGCTATCACACCGCCGCAGCGCTGGCCCAAAGCGGCGCGCACGTCGTACTGGCAGTGCGCAACCTGGAGAAGGGCAACGCCGCGCTGGCGCGCATCGTCGCCGCCCACCCCCCGGCCGATGTCACGTTGCAGGAACTCGACCTGAGCTCGCTGGATTCGGTCCGCACCGCCGCCAACCGGCTGCGTTCGGCCTACCCGCGCATCGACCTGCTGATCAACAACGCCGGCGTGATGTGGACACCCAAACAGGTCACCGCCGACGGGTTCGAAATGCAGTTCGGCACCAACCATCTCGGCCACTTCGCGTTGACCGGGCTACTGCTCGACCACCTGCTGCCAGTCCGCGGATCGCGGGTGGTGACCGTCAGCAGCATGGGCCACCGCATCCGCGCGGCCATCCACTTCGACGACCTGCAGTGGGAACACCGCTACGACCGGATCGCCGCGTACGGACAGTCCAAGCTGGCCAACCTGCTGTTCACCTACGAGCTGCAGCAGCGGCTCGCTGAGCAGCAGAAGAACACCATCGCAGTGGCCGCACACCCCGGCGGCTCCAACACCGAACTGGCGCGCAACATCCCGACCATCCTGAGACCGGTCGCTTCCGTGCTGGGTCCGCTGATCTTCCAAAGCGCGGCGATGGGCGCGCTGCCGACGCTGCGCGCGGCCACCGACCCCGACGTCGAGGGCGGGCAGTACTACGGTCCCGATGGCCTGGGCGAGCAGCGCGGTCACCCGAAGCTGGTGTCTTCCAGCGCGCAGTCCCACGACGAGGAGTTGCAGCGCCGGCTGTGGGCGGTCTCCGAGGAACTCACCGACGTGACGTTCCCGCTCTGATGCGTTCGGTCGAGGAACATCAGCGTGTCGTCGACGAGCTGATCGCCGCGCGTCCGGCCGCCACCGCCGGCCTCGCCGAAGCCGAGCACCTGGTGCTGGCCGCCGACGTGGCGGCGACCGTATCGCTGCCGGTGTTCGACAACTCCGCGATGGACGGCTACGCGGTGCGGGCCGCCGACATCGCCGACGCGACAGCCGAGCGACCGGTGAAACTGCCGGTGGCCGAAGACATTCCAGCCGGCCGCACCGACATTCCCACCCTCGAGGCCGGAACCGCACACCGCATCATGACCGGCGCGCCGATGCCGGCCGGGGCGACGGCGGTGGTGCCGGTCGAGGCCACCGACGGGCAGATCGACGTCGTGACCATCCGCGAGGCCGCGGACGAGGGGCGCCACATCCGCCGCGCCGGCGAAGACGTCGCCGCGGGTACCACGGTGCTACGGGCCGGGCAGGTGATCACCCCGGCGGCGGTGGGGTTGGCCGCAGCGCTGGGCCTGCACGAGCTGCCGGTGCTACCCCGGCAGCGGGTGCTGGTGATTTCCACCGGGTCGGAGCTGGTGTCGCCGGGCACGCCGCTGCAGCCGGGACAGATCTACGAGTCCAACTCGATCATGCTGGCCGCGGCGGTCCGCGACGCCGGCGCCGACGTCGTCGCCACACCGGCCGTCAGCGACGATGTCGCGCAGTTCGCCGCGGTGCTGGACCGCTACGCCGCCGAGGCGGATCTGATCATCACCAGCGGCGGCGTCAGCGCAGGCGCCTACGAAGTGGTCAAGGACGCGTTTGGCCGCGACGGCGACCAGGGCGTGGACTTCGTCAAGGTGGCCATGCAGCCCGGCATGCCGCAGGGCACCGGCCGGGTGGCGGGCACGCCCATCATCACGCTGCCCGGAAATCCGGTCAGCGCGCTGGTGTCCTTCGAGGTGTTCATCCGCCCCGCGCTGCGCACCGCGATGGGCCTGCCCGATGCACACCGGCCGCGACAGCCAGCGGTGCTCACCGAAGCGCTGCGGTCGCCTCCCGGGAAGCGCCAGTTCCGGCGCGGAGTGTTCGACGCCGACGCCGGCACCGTCACCAGCTGGGGCCCGCCGGCGTCACACCATCTGCGGTGGTTCGCGTCGGCGAACTGCCTACTCGACATTTCCGAGGACGTCGACCAGCTCCCGGCCGGATCGGAGCTACAGATCTGGGACCTGCGCTGAGCGCCCGCGCCGCTCCGTAAGATGACCGGGTGGCACGACGCCCCCGCCCCGCCGGTCTCTCCGGCCCACAACGCCTGGCAGCGCTGCTGCGCTCGACCGTTCCGCCGGTACATCCGGCCGGGCTGCCGTTCATCTCCGCCGGCCTGGGCCTTGCCCTGGCCGGACGCAACCACCGATGGTTTCGCCGGGCCGGCCTGCTGGCTGCGGGCGCCTGCGCGGGCTTCTTCCGCCATCCGCCGCGGGTGCCGCCCAGCCGCCCGGGTGTCGTCGTCGCGCCCGCCGACGGCCTGGTGTGCGTGGTGGACACGGCTGCGCCGCCCGCCGAACTCGGCCTGCCCGACACCCCGCTGCCGCGGATCAGCATCTTCCTGTCGCTACTGGATGCGCACGTGCAACGGTCCCCGGTCAGCGGCGAGGTGCTCGCCGTGCACCACCGGCCCGGCCAGTTCGGCTCGGCCGACCTGGCCGCGGCCAGCGAAGACAACGAACGCATCAGCATGCGGATCCGCACCGCCGACGGCGCCGAGATCGTCGTCGTGCAGATCGCGGGACTGCTGGCCCGGCGCATCGTGTGCGACGCGCACGCCGGCGACAAGCTGTCGATCGGTGACACCTACGGCCTGATCCGGTTCGGCTCCCGGCTGGACACTTATCTCCCGGCCGGCACCGAACCCTCGGTCCTGGTCGGGCAGCGCGCGCTCGCCGGCGAAACGGTGCTGGCGCAACTGTCATGATCACCAGACCCCGGACCCGCCGAGCGGTCAACCTGCGCATCCTGCCCAGCTCGATGAGCGTGCTGGCGATCTGCGCCGGGCTCACCTCGATCCGGTTCGCGTTGGAGGCCCAGCCGCACGTCGCGATGGCGCTGATCGCCGCCGCCGCCATCCTCGACGGACTGGACGGGCGGGTGGCCCGCATCCTGGACGCCGAGTCGCGGATGGGCGAGGAGATCGATTCGCTGGCCGACGCGGTGAATTTCGGGGTGGCGCCCGCGGTGGTGGTCTACGTGACGTTGCTGGCGGCGTCGCCGGCAGGCTGGGTGTTGGTGCTGCTCTACGCGGTGTGCATTGTGCTGCGGCTGGCCAGGTTCAACGCGCTGCTCGACGACGCCACTCTGCCGGCGTACACGCGCGAATTCTTCGTCGGGATGCCGGCCCCGGCCGGAGCCATCGCGACCCTGGGCCCACTGGCCGCCAAATTGCAGTTCGGCGACGGCTGGTGGACGACGCCGTGGTTCGTCTGCGCCTGGATCGCGGGCTGCTCGGTCCTGGTCGTCAGCAGGCTGCCGATGAAAAAGATGCACGCCGTATCGGTGCCGCCGAATTTGGCGGCGGTGCTGTTGGCGGCGTTGGCGATCGTTGCCGCGGCGGCGTTCCTGTTCCCCTACATCCTGGTCATGGTGGCCATCGTGGCCTACCTGCTCCACATCCCGTTCTCGGTACGCAGCCATCGCTGGTTGGCCGAGCATCCCGAGGCCTGGGAGCATGAGCCCAAGCAGCGGCGCGCCGTGCGCCGCGCCATCCGCCGAGCGCAACCCAACCGGCGGTCGATGGCGCGGCTGGGTTTGCGTAAGCCCGGCCGGACGCCATGACACCGCCGCCCAGGGGTGGCCGGCAGCTGACCCTGACCGCACGGCTGAACACGTCGGCGGTCGACTCGCGTCGCGGTGTGGTTCGCCTGCACCCGGAAGCCATTGCGGCCCTGGGAATTCGGGAGTGGGATGCGGTGTCGCTGACCGGATCGCGGACCACCGCGGCAGTGGTCGCCGTAACGGTCGCCGACATCCCGGCGTTCGCCGCGCTGCTCGACGATGTGACGCTGTCCAACGCCGGGTTGCGCGAGGACAGCGCCGTCATCATCAGCCCGGCCGCCGTGTGCGGCGCCCGCTCGGTGACGCTGAGCGGTTCGACGCTCGCCACCCAGTCGGTTCCACCGGCCACGTTGCGACAGGCCCTGCTCGGCAAGGTGGTCACCGTCGGCGACGCCGTATCGCTGCTGCCCCGCGATCTGGGGCCGGGCACCTCGACGACCGAGGCCAGCCGCGCGCTGGCGTCGGCAGTCGGCATCAGCTGGACCTCCGAGCTGCTCACGGTGACCGGCGTGGACCCGGCCGGGCCGGTCAGCGTGCAACCCAATTCGCTGGTGAGCTGGGGTGCCGGTGTCGCGCCGGCAGCTGCCGCCCGGGAGGCGGTCGCGCTCGAGGACCTCAGAGGCTCTCAGGCCCAGGCTGCCAAGCTCACCGAGTGGCTCAAGCTGGCGCTGGATCAGCCGGACCTACTCGAAACCCTGGGCGCCACAACCAATCTGGGTGTTCTGGTGTCCGGCCCCGCCGGCGTCGGGAAAGTGACGCTGGTGCGGGCGGTGTGCGCCGGCCGACGGCTGGTCGAGCTGGACGGCCCCGAGGTCGGCGCGCTGGTTGCCGACGAACGCCTCAACGCTGTCAAATCCGCGGCCGCCGGAGTCCGCGACGGCGGCGGCGTGCTACTGATCGCCGACATCGACGCGCTGCTGCCCGCGACCGCCGAACCGGTGGCGACCCTCATCCTGGCCGAGCTGCGGTCGGCGGTGGCCACGACGGGGGTGGCGTTCATTGCCACCTCGGCGGTGCCGGAAAACCTCGACCCGCGGCTGCGCGGGCCCGACCTGTGTGACCGCGAACTGGGATTGAGCCTGCCCGACGCCGCCACCCGAAGCTCCCTGTTGGCGGGGCTGCTGAAGGGCGTTCCGGCCGCCGACCTGGACCTCGCCGAGATCGCCGGCCGCACACCGGGTTTCGTCGTCGCGGATTTGGCCGCGCTGGTGCGCGAGGCGGCATTGCGTGCCGCCTCCCGCGCCAGCACCGATAGCCGGCCGCCGCAGCTGACTCAAGACGACCTGCTCGGCGCGCTGACCGTCATCCGGCCGCTGTCCCGGTCGACCGGCGGCCAACCGTCGCCCGGCGACGTGACCCTCGACGACGTCGGCGATATGGCGGCCACCAAACAGGCACTCACCGAAGCGGTGCTCTGGCCGCTGCAACACCCCGACACCTTCGCCCGGCTCGGCGTCGAGCCGCCGCACGGCGTGCTGCTCTACGGCCCGCCCGGCTGCGGCAAGACGTTTCTGGTCCGCGCGCTCGCCAGCACTGGTCAACTGAGCGTGCACGCGGTCAAGGGCTCGGAGTTGATGGACAAGTGGGTGGGGTCCTCGGAGAAGGCGGTCCGCGAGTTGTTCCGCCGCGCACGCGATTCGGCGCCGTCGCTGGTGTTTCTCGACGAGCTCGACGCGCTGGCGCCGCGGCGCGGGCAGAGCTTCGACTCCGGCGTGAGCGACAAAGTCGTGGCCGCGCTGCTCACCGAGCTCGACGGCATCGAGCCGCTGCGCGACGTCGTGGTGGTCGGCGCCACCAACCGGCCCGATCTGATCGACGCCGCGCTGCTACGGCCGGGCCGGTTGGAAAAGCTGGTGTTCGTCGAACCGCCCGACGCCGCAGCCCGCCACGACATCCTGCGCACCGCCGGCAAGTCGATTCCGCTGCACACCGATGTCGACTTGGCCGTGCTGGCAGCCGATTTGGACGGTTACAGCGCCGCGGACTGTGCGGCGCTGTTGCGCGAAGCCGCGTTGGCCGCGATGCGGCGCAACATCGATGCCGCCGACATCACCGCCGCCGATATCGCCGCGGCACGCGAAACCGTCCGGCCCTCGCTGGATCCCGGGCAGGTGGCTGCCCTGCGCGCTTATGCCGAGGCCCGATAGCTCGTCAGCAACGCGCGCACGGCCGCGGCGACGTCCTCCTCCAACCAGTCCGGGATCAGCTTGTCGTGCGCGTGCCGCCGGACCACGGCATAGGGCAGGTCAACGACGGCTCTGGCGACGGCATCGACGCAGCGCGGATCGCTGCTGCCGTATAGCTCGCGGGTCAAGGTGTGCAGCCGTTCCAGCAGCGGCGCGTTTCGGGCGGTGAGGGTCTGCTGAAACGCGGCGTCGGGTTCGCCGTCGAGCAGATCGCCCGGCCGGATGGTCAGCAGCAGCCGGGCATCCTCGGGGTGCTCGCGCATGAAGTCGATCGCCGCCACGGCCATCGCGACGGCGGTCTCGAGGGGGCTGTCGCCGGCGGCGGCGATCGCCCGCGCCTGGAAACGTTCGAGCGCACGCAGCCAGGCGGCGGTCAGGATGCCGTTGCGGTTACCGAAGCGGTGATACAACGTCCCGGCCGGCGCGCCGCTCGTCTTCGCGATCGCCGCGACACTGGCCGCCCGCGGTCCATCCACCAACACCAACGAGCGCGTTGCGTCGAGGATCACATCGGTTTCATGCTTCCGCGGAGGCGCCACGATCTAGTACAGTCCTTCTATATGGAACGATTATCCTATATCGACGAGCATGCCATATCGATCGGCGCGCCGGCGGCAGACACGTGGTCGGCGCTGCTTCGAGTGATCTGCACTGACCCGAACGACCCCTCGACAGTCCCGGTGGGCTTTGTCCTCGGTGAAGCGACGCCGCCGGTACGCCTGGTGTTGAAAGGCCGGCACCCGTTCGCGGTCTATCGGTGGGTGTTCGAATTGGACTCCGAAGGCCCGCGGAGCACTCGGGTGCGCTCGCAGACGTGGGCGGCATTTCCGGGTCTGCACGGCACGATCTATCGCGCGCTGGTCATCGGCAGCGGCGCGCATCGCGTCGTGGTGCGCTGGATGCTCAAACGCGTTGCGGCAGCGGTGATTGCCGCGCCGAGGCAGCTCGTTCAAACCGCGGCTGATTACACGGACACCTTCGAAGCTTCACTCCATCACGGCGACGAGCGCACTGCCGAACAAGCTTTCCGCGACGCGCTGGACACACCTGTTGCGCTGGGAAGGCTGGTCGTCTGGATTCACCGCCACGTCCTGCTGTTTCGGCTGGGACCGCACGCCTCCGCTATCGGTTGGACGATCATGCATTCCGAGCACGACGAGGTCGTGCTGGCCACGGACGGACCGCTCATGCACGGCGAACTGACGCTGCGGCGTGCGGATGGCCGGCGCGCCGTGCTCACCACACGTCTGCACTATCGGCACAAAATCGCCGCCCGCACGGTGTGGGCTTTGGTCGGCCCACTGCATCGGATGCTCGCACCGCGACTGATGGAGCGCAGCGCCCGTAAAGGCTTCGGCGCGCAGCGGTCTGCCGCATAGCAGCGCGAAACACGCTGTGCCCCAAGCCGCTCATCGCAGGACAGGGATCCGGTGCAGGGCGTCGATAAAGTCGGCAACGTCGGCGCTGCGCGGCGTGTAGCCGGGGAAATAACAGCACACCTCGGCGGCGTGATCGCCGAACCGCGCGGCGATCTGCTGCGCACACTGCTCGGGAGGTCCCACGATCCCGATCCGCGCCACCATCGCTTCGGTGACCAGATTGCGCATCTCGGTGAAGCGGCCCTGCTTGGACAGCGCGTTGAGCTCCGGCTGGGCATCCGCCCACCCCTCGGTCTCAAGCACGGGCAGATAAGCCGGAGTCGAGCCGTAGAACGCGATCAGGGATGCCACCCCGTCAATCGCGGCTGCCAGATCAGCGTCGTCACGGCCAACGGCAACCATCACCTGAGCGATGATCGCAAACTCCCCGGACGGCCGTTGTGCGCGCTGCAGCCCCGTTTCCACGGCGGGGATCGTGCGTTCGGCGAAGTGGCGGGCACTATTGAACGGCATGACGAGCAGGCCGTCGGCGACTTCCGCCGCTGTGCGCGTCATCACCGGACCCAGGGCGCCCATCAGCACCGGAGGCGGTCCGAATGGATTGGGCCCGGGGTTGAAATTGGGCGGCATCAAGGTGTGCGTGAAGAATTCACCGCGAAAATCCAGGCGACACTGCCCTTCCCACGCGGCGAATATCGCTTTGATTGCGGCGACGGCCTCGCCGGTTCGCGCGGCCGGCCGCTCCCACCGACTGCCGTAACGCTTTTCGATATGCGGCCTGATCTGCGAACCCAGTCCGAGCCGGAACCGGCCGCCGCTGTAGACCTGCAGGTCGTAAGCGGCGTGCGCCAGATGCAGCGGACTGCGGGGCCCGGCGATCGCGACGTTCGTCATCAGTTCCAGGCTGGTCGCGTCGGTCGCGACGACCAATGGAAAGAACACGTCGTGCGGGCCCTCGAAGGTGAACAGGCCGTCGGCGCCGGCCGCGGCGATCTCTGCCGCGTTTGCCCGCGCACGGACCGGCGATCCGTCGACTTGAAGATGTACCTGCATCTCGATAACTCACCCGGACAATCGGTTTGACGCCTCATCGCTTCGCCCGATAAAGACTTCTACTGCACGAACGGTCACGACCGCAACCGGGTGCCGTCCGAGTAATTCGGTGAATTCGTGAAACTGCTTGCGCGGCTTGCCGTTCCGTTGGCGTAGCAAGGAAACAGGTGTTAGCTGGCGTCGCGCGATGCCGGATTCATCGGTAGACTGCCAGGCGAAATTGCCCTACAGGGTGACGCCCCGCTTTGCCCTCTTGCGCGGGGGCTCAACGACACCCCGACACCGGAGTGCCATGCTCGCCATCCTGCTTGCCCACGCGGCTGCCGCCGCGTCGGCGCCGCTGCTGGTGCGCAGATACGGCCGGTTGGCCTTCTATCCGCTCGCGCTGGTGCCGCTGGGGTCGCTGAGCTGGGTGGTGCTGAACTGGCCCAGCAACACCGACCACACGGTTCAGTTCAACTGGGTGCCCGAGTTGTCCATGAACATCGCGCTGCGGTTCGACCCGCTCGCCGCGATCATGAGCACGTTGGTCTTGGGCATCGGCGCACTGGTGCTGGTCTATTGCGCCGACTACTTCCGCCACCACGACGGACACCTTGAGAACCGGTTGCCCAGCTTTGCCGCGGAGCTGGTCGCGTTCGCCGGCACCATGTTCGGCCTGGTGGTGGTCGACAACATGCTGATGCTCTACGTCTTCTGGGAGCTGACGACGGTGTTGTCGTTCCTGCTCATCGGCCACTACGCCGAGCGTCTGAACAGCCGCCGCGGCGCCAGCCAAGCCCTGCTGGTGACCACGGCCGGCGGATTGGCGATGCTGGTGGGGATCATCATTCTGGGCCAGTCCGCCGGCAGCTATCTGCTGTCGGACGTGATAGCCGGTCCCCCGCCGGGCACCGCGGTCGCCGTCGCAGTGTTACTGATTCTGGTCGGCGGGCTGAGCAAATCGGCGATCGTGCCGCTGCACTTCTGGCTACCCGGCGCGATGGCGGCGCCCACTCCGGTCAGCGCCTATCTACACGCCGCCGCCATGGTCAAAGCCGGGGTGTATCTGGTTGCCCGGATGACCCCCGGATTCGCGGACACACCAGGCTGGCGCCCCACCGTGGTGATCCTCGGGACGGTCACCATGTTGCTGGCCGGCTGGCGCGCGGTCCGCGAATACGATTTGAAGCTGATTCTGGCGTTCGGAACGGTCAGCCAACTCGGACAGATCACCGTGCTGGTCGGCAGCGGCGACCGCGATCTGATGCTGGCCGGCCTGGCCGTGTTGTGCGCGCACGCGATATTCAAGGCCGCGCTGTTCATGGTGGTGGGGATCGTCGACCACGCCACCGGCACCCGCGACGTGCGGCGCCTGGCATGGCTGGGGAATCGCTGCCCGTCGTTGCTGGTGATCGCCGCCGCGGCCACCGCCAGTATGGCGGCGCTGCCGCCGTTTCTGGGTTTCGTGGCCAAAGAAGCCGGATTTGCGGCGCTGGCGCACAGTTCGTCGCTGGGAACGGCCGCGCCGTACGTGCTGGGTGCGGTCGCGGTCGGGTCAGTGTTCACGATGATCTACAGCCTGCGGTTTCTGTGGGGCGCGTTTGCGCGCAAGAGCCGCGACGCCCCCAGCGCTCCCGTCGCAGCTCTGCACCGACCCACCGCCACCTTCCTGATCGCGCCGGCGGTCCTGGCCGCCGCCGGTCTGCTGCTGGGCCTGGCGCCCGCACCGCTAGGGCGACTGCTGAACGACTACGCCGACAGCGGCTACCCGCTGGCGCTGTGGCACGGCGTGGGTCTGCCGCTGCTGCTCTCGGCGCTGGTGGTGGCCCTGGGCGCGGCGGCCTTCTTCGGGCGGGCCTGGTTGCGGCGCGCGCGGCTGGGGTGGCTGCCGCTGGGCAACGCCGACCGCGTTTACGACGCGGTCGTCCGCGGCCTCGACGTGGTGTCGGTGCGGTTGACCGGCGGGACTCAGCGCGGCTCGATCCCGGCCACCCAGTCGGTGATCCTGACGACGCTGGTGCTGGTCCCGACGGCAGCGCTGGCGCTGGGGGCCCGGGACCGATTTTCGTTGCGGCTGTGGGATTCTCCGCTGCAAGGGATGCTGGCCGG
The DNA here is from genome assembly GCF_059812285.1 of Mycobacterium sp. NGS62. Taxonomy (NCBI): domain Bacteria; kingdom Bacillati; phylum Actinomycetota; class Actinomycetes; order Mycobacteriales; family Mycobacteriaceae; genus Mycobacterium; species Mycobacterium sp. NGS62. Next base: position 117,247 of record NZ_JCALCK010000004.1, read on the forward strand.
CTTGCTGCTGGCCGGCGCGCTGGGCGCGACCGTGATGCGCAACCGGCTGGCCGCCGTGCTGACGGTCGGCGTCACCGGCTATGCCTGTGGTGCGGTGTTCGCGTTCCACGGCGCACCCGACTTGGCGCTGACGCAGTTCCTGGTGGAGACCGTGACGCTGGTCGTCTTCGTGCTGGTCCTACGGACCCTGCCGGCCGACGTCGACGACATCACCCACCGGCGGCTGCCCCGCGCGGCGCTGGCCGTGGCCGTCGGCGCCGCCGTGACCGTGCTGGCGATGTTCGCCATCGCCGCTCGCAGCGGGACCTCGATCGCAAGCCTGCTGCCCGACGCGGCCTATCTGCGCGGTCACGGCGCCAATACCGTCAACGTCCTGCTGGTCGACATCCGGGCCTGGGACACCCTCGGCGAAATCTCGGTGCTGCTGGTTGCGGCGACCGGTGTGGCGTCGCTGGTGTTCCGGCACCGCCGGTTCGGCTCGGCCCCGCGAATCCCGCAAAACGGCCAGCCCGACATCGGGCCCCTTCCCGCCACCCCCTACAGCCCCGCGATCAGCGACACCACCTGGCTGCGCGGCAGCGAATACCGCGACCCGCGTTACCGCTCGCTGGTCCTGGAGGTCACCACCCGGATCATCTTTCCGCTGATCATGGTGGTGTCGGTGTATTTCTTTTTCACCGGCCACAACCATCCCGGTGGCGGCTTTGCCGGCGGTCTGACCGCGGGGCTGGCGCTGGTGTTGCGCTATCTGGCCGGTGGGCCCTACGAACTGGGCGAGACGCTGCCGCTGGACGCCGGCAAGATCCTCGGGGTCGGGCTCGGCCTGTCGGCGGGCACCGCGATCGCATCCCTGCTGCTCGGCGCGCCGGCGCTGTCGTCGGCGGTGGTGGCCTTCGACATTCCGGTGTTGGGCCACGTCAAGTTCGTCACCACGGTGTTCTTCGACCTCGGCGTGTATTTGATCGTGGTCGGTCTGGTGCTCGACGTGCTACGCAGCCTCGGCGTCCGGGTCGGCGAAGACCTGGCCAATCCGGCATCGGCGGTGCGGGCGCCATGACCGTCGACCTGATTCCATTACTCGCGATCGGCGGCCTCACCAGCTGCGGGGTCTATCTGTTGCTGGAACGCACGCTGACCCGGATGTTGCTGGGCCTGCTGCTGATCAGCAATGCCGTCAACCTGCTCATCGTCAATGTCAGCGGCCCGCCGGGCGATTCGCCGATCTACGGTCACGACACTCCGGACAAGCCGGCCGCCGACCCGCTGGCGCAGGCCATGGTGCTGACCGCGATCGTGATCACGATGGGCGTGGCGGCCTTTGTGCTGGCGCTGGCCTACCGCTCCTACCGACTGACCGCCGCCGAAGCCGTCGGCAAAGATCCTGAGGACACCCGCGTCGCGCAGCTGTCGGACGAAGAAGCCGCCGACGTCGACGCCGACCCGTCGGAGCCCTACCCCGACACCGACGAACCCGACGAGCTCGACGCGCTGCCCGGCCACCAGGGGTCGCGATGACGTTGGCAGCCAACCTTGCCCCGCTTCCGGTGCTGGTTCCCACCATCGGCGCAGCCGCGACGCTGGTCGCGGGTCGACGGCCGCGATTGCAGCGCGCGGTCACGTTGGCCGCGCTATCGCTGATCGTGGTGATCTGCGCGGCGCTGCTGTACCTGACCGACCGGGACGGCACAGTGGCACTGCATGTCGGCGGTTGGGGACCGACCGCGTTGGGCCCGCTGGGCATCACGCTCGTTGTCGACCGGCTCTCGGCGCTGATGCTGGTGGTGTCGTCGATCGTGTTACTGACCGTGGTGCTGTACGCGATCGGTCAAGGTATCCGCGACGGCGGCGACCGCCAGCCCGTGTCGATCTTTCTGCCCACCTATCTCGCGCTGGCCTCCGGTGTGTGTATGGCGTTTCTGGCCGGCGACCTGTTCAACCTGTTCGTCGGGTTCGAGGTGCTGTTGAGCGCCAGCTATGTGCTGCTGACCATCGGCGCCAGCGCCGCTCGGATCCGCGCCGGCATCGGCTACGTGATGGTGTCGCTGGTCTCCTCGCTGATTTTCCTGCTGGGCATCGCGTTGATCTACGCCGCGACCGGCACGCTGAACATGGCCGAGCTGGCAGTGCGGATCGGCAGCCTCAGCGCCGGCACCCGCAGCGCGATGTTCGCGGTACTGCTCATCGCCTTCGGCATCAAAGCCGCGGTTTTTCCACTGTCGGCGTGGCTGCCCGACTCCTACCCCACCGCGCCGGCGCCGGTCACCGCGGTGTTCGCCGGGATTCTGACCAAGGTGGGTATCTATGCGATCATCCGGGCCCATTCGCTGTTGTTCCCCGACGCCGGGCTGAACCACCTGCTGCTGGTGGCCGCGTTGCTGACCATGCTGGTCGGCATTCTCGGCGCCATCGCCCAAAGCGACATCAAACGTCTGCTGTCCTTCACGCTGGTCAGCCACATCGGCTACATGGTGTTCGGGGTGGCGCTGTCCAGTCAGGCCGGCATGTCCGGTGCCATCTACTACGTGGCGCACCACATCGTCGTGCAGACCACGCTGTTCCTGGCAACCGGCCTGATCGAACGCCAAGGCGGCGCGTCGAGCTTGCAGCGGCTCGGTGGCCTGGCCGCAAACCCGTTGCTGGCCTTCATGTTTCTCCTCCCTGCGCTGAACCTTGGTGGTATACCGCCATTTTCAGGATTCATCGGAAAGGTAGCCCTGTTGCGGGCCGGCACGGTCGACGGATCGGTGCTGGCTTGGGTGCTGGTGGCCGGTGGGGTGGTGACCAGCCTGCTGACGTTGTATGTGGTGTCGCGGGTATGGACCAAAGCGTTTTGGCGCCCTCGCGTCGACGCGCCCGACGGTGACCTGGTGGCGGCGCGCGCGGCGGTATTGCTCGAGGACACCGAAGACATCGCATTCGACGATCGCGACGACGTCGGCCGGATGCCGATCAGCATGATCGCGGCCACGATCGCGCTCATCGCCGTCGGTGCGGCGTTGACGGTGTTCGCCGGACCGCTTTTCGCCTACAGCGACCGGGCCGCCGCCGAGGTGCTCGACCGCGGCCACTACATCTCCGCGGTTTTAGGGGCGGTGCGATGAGGCGGGCCGCCGCTCTGCGAATCAGCACCCTGCTCGCCCTGACCGGCGTGTGGGTATTGCTGTGGGGAACCTACTCGGCGGCCAACGCCCTCAGCGGATTGGTTGTCGCGCTGACGATTACGTGGCTACTGCCGATGCCGCGGGTGCCCGTGCAGGGCCGGGTGCATCCATTATCGGTGCTGCGACTGCTTATCCGGGTCGCGTGGTATCTGGTGGTGTCCAGCGTTCAGGTCTCGTGGCTGGCGATCAAACCCGGCCCGCCGCCGCCGGCTGGCGTGTTGCGAGCGCAGGTGTCGATCAAATCCGACCTGGTGCTGGTGCTGGCCGTCAACATCTTGACGATGATCCCGGGATCGATCGTGCTGGAGATCGACCAGGTGCGACGAGTGTTCTATTGCCATGTGGTCGACGTCGGTTCAGACCGCTCGATCGGCCGCTTCTACCGCCAGGTCGCCGAGGTTGAGCGGCTGCTGATGGCCGCCTACGAGCGCGACGACGATTGGCGGCCCGTCGAGGGAGTTTCCACATGAATATGGTTTGGCTGATCGCCGGGATACTGCTGAGCGCCGCGGCCGCCATCACGATGTTTCGCCTGCTGGCCGGTCCGAGCACGCTGGACCGGCTGGTCGCATTGGACACGTTGATCGCGGTGACGATGTGCGCCATCGGCACCTGGGCGGCGTTCACCCTCGACAGCACCGTGACCTACAGCCTGGCGGCGCTGGCGCTGATCAGCTTCGTCGGATCGGTCAGTGTGGCCCGCTTCCGGGTCCCCGACAAAGGACCGCGATGAACATCCTCGACATCATCTCCGGGGTGCTGGTGCTGGGCGGATCCGCGCTGGCGCTGACCGCGGCCATTGGCGTCGTCCGCTTCGGCGACACGTTGTCACGCATGCATTCGGCGACCAAACCGCAGGTGCTGGGCCTGCTGCTGGTGCTGGCCGGAGCCGCGATCCGGCTGCGCGGCAACTACGACGTCGGAATGCTCGTCTTGACCGGGGCGTTCACCGTGCTGACCGCCCCGGTGGTTGCGCACCGGGTCGGCCAGCTGGCATACCGCGAACAAGACATTCGTCAACGCTTCACCGTCGACCAGATGGAAAGCAGCGATGACACGGACTGACGATGACAGCCGGGAGCTCAGCGAGAGCGTCGGCGCGACCGTGCTCGGTGTGGCGATCACGCGGGCCGCCGAGTCTCAGCGGGACTGCCCGTTGTTCACCGACCCCTACGCGCAGTTCTTCCTCGACGCCGCCACCGCGCGTGGCTGGCGGGTGCCGTCGTCCGGGCCGATCGCCGAGCGGCTGCGAACCATTGCGGGCTACGCCGCGGTGCGCACCAAATGGTTCGACGAACACGTCATCGCCGCCGGAGCCAACGGCATCGAGCAGGCCGTGATCCTCGCCCCGGGCCTGGACACCCGGGCTTGGCGGCTGCCGTGGGTGCAGGGCAGCTTCGTCTACGAAATCGACCAGCCGGACGTGCTGGAGTTCAAGGCCGATACTCTTTCGGCGCATGGCGCTCGAGCGGCGGTGACGTATCACCCCGTGCCCGTCGACGTGCGCCAGGATTGGCCGAAAGCCTTGCAAGAGGCCGGTTTTGACCGTTCGTCACGCACGCTATGGGTTGCCGAAGGTTTGTTGCCGCAGCTGGCGTCAGCCGACCAGGATTTGTTGCTCGAGCGGATAGCGGATCTCAGCGCGGCCGGCAGTCGGGTGGCCGTAGAAGGGCGCGCCGACGTCGCGAAGTGGCTGACCCAGCGCGATTGGACGGTCGAGACCAGCGAGGCGCTGGATCTGATGCACCGCTACGGCCGCTCGCCGACCGGCGAGGAGGCGGACGCCACCCCACGCAGCGTGTTCATCGAGGCCCGGCTGTCCGGCTAGCCTCCGCCCGCCCGCGCCGCGAAACAGAAGCCAGGGCTGCGATCCTGCCGAGATCACGACCGTGGCTTCTGTTTGGCGAAAAGGGTGCACGGGTATGGCTGGCGGATGCCGCGCCCGCCCGGAGTCGACCGGTTGCACCGCTGGCGTAGCCCGCTGCGCGGACTATGGCTGACGTCGGTGTTCGGCGCGGTGCTGCTGGCGACGTTGCCGGTCGTCATCGTGACCGGCCTGGTGTCCTACATCGTCTACGCGCCGCAATTCGGAACTGCGGTGCCCGCGGACGTGGGGTGGCTGAAGCTACCGACCTTCGACTGGCCAACCCGCCCGGCGTGGTTATATCGACTCAGCCAGGGCTTGCATGTGGGCCTGGGACTGATACTGATCCCGGTCGTGCTGGCCAAATTGTGGTCGGTGATCCCCAAGCTGTTCACCTGGCCGCCGGCCCGCTCGATCGCCCAAGCGCTGGAACGGCTTTCGATTGCGATGCTGGTCGGCGGCATTCTGTTCGAGATCGTCACCGGCGTACTCTACATCCAATACGACTACATCTACGGATTCAGCTTCTTTCCCGCACACTATTACGGCGCCTGGGTGTTCATCGCCGGGTTTTTGACGCACATCACCATCAAGATCCCCCGCATGGTGGCCGGGCTGCGATCACGGTCACTACGAGAAGTGCTGCGCACCAACACCGCTGACACCACAGCAGATCCACCGGATGCGACCGGTCTGGTCGCCGCCGACCCGGCACCGGCGACGATGAGCCGTCGCGGCGCGCTCGCGCTGGTCGGCGGCGGCGTATTGCTGACGGCTCTGGTCACCGTCGGGCAGACGGTCGGCGGCATCGCCCGCCACTTTCCGCTGATGCTGCCCACCGGTGACACCACCGGCAGCGGGCCCAACGACTTCCGCATCAACAAGACAGCGATGGGCGTGGGCGTCGATCCCGCCCAGACCAGGGACAGTTGGCGGTTGACGCTGCGCGGCGGGCCGGCACCGGTGGTGCTGAGTCGCAATGAGCTGACGGCAATGTCGCAACACAGCGCACGGCTGCCGATCGCCTGCGTCCAAGGATGGTCCACCGTCCAGGGCTGGAGCGGGGTGCGACTGGCCGACCTGGCCGCCCTGGCCCGAGTACCGGCACCACGCTCGGCCACGGTGCAGTCGCTCGGGCGCAAAGGCAAATTCAACCACGCAACACTGGAACACAACCAGATCAGCCACCCGGATTCACTCTTGGCGCTGCGGGTCAACGGCGCCGACCTGTCCCTCGACCACGGCTATCCCGCGCGGATCATCGTCCCAGCGCTCAATGGCGTCCACAACACCAAGTGGGTGACCTCCATCGACTTCGAGGCGATCTGAGATGACCAGGGCGGCAATGGCTTTCCGCGGACTATACGGGTCCAACCCGTTGCACCTGCTGACGATGCTGGCCGGCTTCGCGTTGCTGGGTTATGTCATCGTCACGGCGAACCCGTCGACGTTGTGGGTGCCGGAAGGCACCTGGTGGAAATCGATGGTGTTGTGGTTTGCCGCCGCAATCATCTCCCATGACCTCGTGCTGTTCCCGATCTACGCGCTCGCCGATCGACTGCTGGGCGTCCCCGGTCGACGGCGCGAGCGCTCCGATGTCCCGGTGCGCAACTATCTGCGTGTGCCGGCACTGGGATCCGGGCTGCTACTGCTCATCTTCTTTCCCGACATCATCCGGCAGGGCGCGACACTGTATTTCGAAGACACCGGACTGACCCAAGAACCCTTCCTCGGACGCTGGCTGATGCTCACTGCTGTCATGTTCGCCGCCAGCGCGGTCGTCTACGCCGTGCGAGTCACGCTGGCTCGGCAATGAGCACCGAGACGACCGAACGGATCAGCGCCACCAGGCGCTGGTCGATGCTGGCCGTCTCGTTGGCAGCGACGCTGGCCGCCAACGTCTTCATCAACGGCGTGGCCTTTTTGATCCCCGCCCTGGCTCGCCATGGCACCAGCCTGGCCGAGGCCGCACTGCTGGCGTCGGCGCCGAGCTTCGGCATGATGCTGACCCTGATCCCCTGGGGTTATCTGCTCGACCGGCTCGGTGAACGGATTGTGCTCACGCTGGGTCTGGGGCTCACTGCGGCGGCCGGCTTCGCTGCCGCGTCGGTGCACTCAATGATGGCGATGGGGGCGTTTCTGGTTCTCGGAGGCATGGCCGCGGCCAGCACCATCACGTCTAGCGGCCGCCTGGTGACTGGCTTGTTCGGAGATAATCAACGCGCCCTGGCGATGGGTATCCGCCAGACCGCGCAGCCGCTCGGCATCGCGGTTGCCGCCATCGTGGTGCCGGAATTGGCCAAACGCAATTTCTCGATGGCCCTGCTGTTTCCGGCAACACTGTGCGCAGTGGCGGCGGTGGCCAGCGCGGTAGGGGTGCACGACCCGCCGCGCCCCGAGCGGCCGAAAGTCAAGCCGCACGAGCTGGCCGACCTCTACCGCGGAACACCGCTGTGGCGAATTCATTTCGCGTCGGCACTACTGATGGTGCCCCAGCCGGTGGTGCTGACGTTCATGCTGATTTGGTTCATCAGCGAGCACCACCTGTCGCTGGCGTGGGCCGGTGTGTTGGTGGGCACCTCGCAGGTCCTCGGCGCGTTGGGCCGCATCGCCGCCGGCCGATGGGCGGACCGGATCGGCTCACGGATGCGGCCGGTCCGCAAGATCGCCGTCGCCACCACCGTGGTCATGCTGGCGCTGGCGCTCACCGATCAGCTGGGCTGGCCGATCGCCGTGGCGGTCATGGTCGTCGCAGCCGGAATCACCGGCGACAACGGGTTGCCGTTCACCAAGATCCCAGAGATCGCCGGGCCGTTTTGGAGCGGATGGGCGCTGGGCAAACAGAACACCTTCGAGCGACTGGTAGTGGCGGTTGCGCCGCCGCTGTTCGCCGAACTGATCATGGCGGCCGGCTACCCGTTGGCGTTCGCGGTAAGCGGGTTATTTCCGCTGGCGGCGCTGCCATTGGTGCCGGTGTCGTCCGGCGCTGATCGGCAAGACGAAAACTAGTCGGACAGCTGGAACTCGATCATCGCGGCGACGGTCTCGATCGCCTCGTCGAGAGCCGCCAGCCGGTCGCCCGCCGACGGCGCGGACAACACTGCGTAGCGATCTGCTTGGCCGATCGGGACACGCGATGCCAACGCATACAGTCGCGCGCCGGGATCGGCCGCATCGCCGGTACCCAGCAGCACATCGCGACTCGGGAGTGCGACACCGCGTGCGGCAGCAATCCGCTCGAACAGTGCCATCACCCGGGCCTCGAGTTCGCGGAGCTGGGCGTCGGTCACCGAGGCGCCCGGCTCATCGGGCCAGACCCGCACCATCGCCCGCGGGTAGGGGTCGTCGGACAGCCAGTCGCACACCCGGATTCGCTCGCGCGTCCGGCAGCGCAGCGCATACCGCCCGGAACCGAGCTCGGTGCATTCGGTGATTTCGGCCAGCGCGCCCACGTCGCAGCGCGCATCACCGCCGCCCACCTCGCGGCCGCGCGAAATCAACACAACCCCGAACCGCGGATCCGAGCTGCGCATGCAGTCGGCCACGAGTGCGGTATAGCGGGGTTCGAAGATGCGCAGCGGCAAGTCCTCGTCGGGCAACAGGGCCGACTCGAGCGGAAACATCGCCAGCTCAACATCTTCCGCGGGAGCCATGATCAGATATCCAGCTCGGCGACCAGCGAGTCGACGACTGCGCGCAGGTCGCCGTCATGCTCTTCGGCGACGCGGCGCTGCCGCTGATACGACGCCCCCTTCTGCCAGATATCTGCGACAGCGGCCAGTTCATCGGTGCAGCGCAGCGACTTCGCAATGGGCTCAAGGCGGTTGAGCAGGTCGACCAGATCGTCGGTGACCAGGCGTTCGTTGCTGTCGGCGTCGAGGATGATCACCGCATCCAGTCCGTAGCGGGCGGCTCGCCACTTGTTCTCCTGATGGTGCCAGGGCGGCATCGTCGGCAGTGCCTCACCCGCGTCGAGTCGCCGGTCCAGATCAACGACCAAGCAGTGCGTCAACGCCACCAGCGCGCCCAGTTCGCGCACGTTGGACACCCCGTCGCAGACCCGCACCTCCAGGGTGCCGTTGTGCGGTGAAGGTCGGATGTCCCAACGGATTTCGTTGATGTCGTCGATGATGCCGGTCTTCTTCTGGTCGTACACGAACCTTTCGAACTGCGCCCAGGTCTGGAACTGAAACGGCAGCCCGGCGGTGGGCAGCTGCTGAAACATCATCGCCCGATTACTCGGGTATCCGGTGTCCTCGCCGCCCCACCACGGCGACGACGCCGACAGCGCCAGCAGATGCGGATAATAATTCAACAACGACGACATGATCGGCATCACCTTGTGCGCCGAGGACAGCCCGACGTGCACGTGCACACCCCAGATCAGCATCTGTCGTCCCCACCACTGGGTACGTTTGATCAGTTCGGCGTAACGCGGTGCGTCGGTGAACTTTTGGGTAGACCACCGCGCGAACGGGTGTCCACCCGCGCAGAACAATTCCATGCCCCTGTCGCGGACGATCTGGCGGACGGTGCCCAGGGTGACGCGAAGATCCGCCATCGCCTCAGCGGTGTAGTCGCAGACACCGCTGACGATTTCAACAGTGTTGCGCAGCAGTTCCTTGTGGACACGCGGGTTTTCGCCGATATCAGTCATGACAGCGGCGGCTTCGTTGCTCAGGTCACGCGTCTGCGCGTCGACCAGCGCGAACTCCCATTCGACGCCGAGCGTCGGCCGTGGCGAGGCGGCGAAATCCACACGCGTGGGTACCCTGCCAGCCGATTTGCTAACCGGCGCCGATGACACCGCACGCCACCCGCTTGCCGGCGTCGCCGGTGGACATGGTGGTCTGATCGGGACCCGCTGTTCCGTTGACTTGGTAGCGGTCCGGGATGTTACCGAAGTTGTCCGCATCGGCGTGAATGACGATCGAGGTGCCCTCGCCGGACGTCAGGTCCTCCTTGGTGAACGCGTCGGTGGTGGTCACCAGCAGCGCCGCACCGTCCTTACGCACCTGCAGCGACGTCAGGTCGCCGCTCATGGGGCCCCCGCTGTGCCCGGGCGCCTGGTAATGCCCGCCAGCCGAGTTGAAGTTGCCCTGATCTCCGCCGGTCGGGGCGAACGAGTCGGGCTCACACTTGCCCACCTTGTGGATGTGCATCCCGTGGAAGCCGGGCGTCAACTGGCCCAAACCGGTGGTCTCCACCGTCACGGTCACATAGCCGTGGTCGAACTCGAACTTCGCCGTCGCGACCTTGGTGCCGTCCGGTGACTTCAGGTGCGCGATCAGCGTGTCGGGCGGGACCGGTCCACCTTCGGGCGGCGTATTGACCGGCCCCGGCGATCCGGTCCACACCGACGGCGTGGTGCCGGGCGACGAGGCGGGCGACTCGTTGGGCGGCGAACACGCACTCAGCAACGCAACGGGAGCGGTAAGCGCTGCGAGTGCAGCAACGACGACGGTGCGGCTCTTGGCGGGCTTCAGCATGGGGAAAAGACTAGCCCGTGACGACAACGATCACGCCGGGCGGTTGGTCGGCGACGTCGGGGATTCGCGGTTCGACCGGCGCGCCCAGCACCTTGCCCACGGCGTCGGCTGTCTCGTGCTCCCCGGGCGCATCGGTGAAATACACCGTGGTCGCCGTGACATCGTCTAACGACGGAAGGTTGCCGACTTCGGTGACGTCGTAGCCCTCAGCCTTGAGTTGGTCGGCGGTGCGACCGGCGATGCCCTCTTGATCGGAAATGTTGAACACTCGCACCTGCGCCTTAGCCGGTGCCCGCGTCTTCGGCGGCATGGCGCTGGTCGACACGGCCGAACCCGACGAGTCGTCGTCGGAGTTTCCGCCCGATCCCATGGCCTGAAAGCCGACCAACAGGAAAATGACGCCGAGAAACAGCAGCACCATCACCATGGCCCGCAGCGGAAGCCCGGAAGAATCCGGAACGCGTTCATTCATCGACGCCACTGTATCCAGGACTGGGCCAGAACCCACAACGACGCCGGGAAGCGTCGCACCTCAACAGGACCTCAGGTGACCTCGAAGCCGAGCCGCCGCGCTGCCCGGGCTTTCTGCCGGCTGGCGCGCAGCCGTCGCAGCCGCTTCACCAACATCGGGTCGGCGGCCAACGCTTCGGGTCGATCGACCAGTGCATTGAGCACCTGGTAATAGCGGGTCGCCGACATCGAGAACAACTCTTTGATGGCTTCTTCTTTGGCGCCGGCGTATTTCCACCACTGCCGCTCGAAAGCCAGGATGTCGTGTTCGCGGCGGGTTAGCCCATCGGCGATTTCAGAGTCGTCCCCCGATCGATTAGCCCGCGCCATGGCGCTGTCCATATCGCTCCTGTGACCCTTCCAAGACCGTTCGAATCTCGAATGCACGCTGTATCGGCGAATATTCAACCACGGCGGTAACTGTTGACACGTAACCCTCGCCCGCGAGTCGCTCGTCGAAGTTTCGATTGCCACGCCACTTCGCGGCGCATATCGGCGGCAGGCTTAAGCTTGCCGACCATGGCAGTCGTACCCATTCGCATCGTGGGTGATCCGGTCCTGCACACCCCCACCACTCCGGTGCCGGTGGCCGCGGACGGTTCGCTACCGGCCGACTTGCCGGAGTTGATCACGACCCTCTACGACACAATGGATGCCGCCCACGGGGTTGGCCTGGCCGCCAATCAGATCGGTGTGGGACTGCGGGTTTTCGTCTACGACTGCGCTGACGACCGGGGGCAGACCAAACGCCGCCGCGGGGTGGTGGTCAATCCGGTGCTGGAGACCTCCGAGGTGCCCGAGACCATGCCCGATCCGGACCGCGACGACGAGGGTTGTCTATCGGTGCCCGGCGAGTCGTTTCCGACCGGGCGGGCAACCTGGGCGCGAGTGCGCGGGCTCGACGCCGACGCCAATCCGGTCACGATCGAGGGCACCGGGCTGTTCGCCCGCATGCTGCAACACGAAACCGGTCATCTGGACGGTTTCCTATACCTGGATCGGTTGATCGGCCGGCACGCCCGGGCCGCTAAGCGGGCAGTCAAATCGCAGGGCTGGGGCGTTCCCGGGTTGTCCTGGACACCGGGCGAGGGACCGGATCCGTTCGGACACTGATGGTTTCGTGGCCCGCGATCGGAACCCGGGTGACGGTGCGCTACCGCCGGCCCGCGGGTTCGGTGCCACCGCTGACCGACGCGGTAGGTCATCTCCTGCAACTCGATCCGGTGGTGCGGGTGCAGACGCGGGCGGGCGACATCGTCGAGTTCGCCGCGGCCGATGCGGTGACGGTGCGCCGCCTGACCGATGTGCCGGTGCGCAACTCGCAGATCCGCGCCGTCGAACACGCTGCCGCACTGGCCTGGCCCGGCGTGGAACAGCACTGGCTCGACGGCTGGTTGTTACGCGCTGGACACGGGTCAACGCGGCGCGCTAACAGTGCTGTGCCACTGGAGTTTTCCGCCAGCACCGCCGCTGTCCCCGCGATCGTCGACTGGTATACGAGCCGCGGGCTCAGGCCACTATTGGCCGTTCCAGACCGGCTGCTGCGCCTGCCGGACGACACGCCCGCCGAATGTGAAACCCGGATGCTGGTCGGCGAGCTGTCGAACGTCACGCTGGAGCAGCAGTCGCACCCGAGCGTCACGCTGGAGCAACACCCGACGGCCGACTGGCTGGATTGCTATGCCCGCGACGTGCCGGTCGATGTGTTGACCGCAGTCGTCGACGGCGAGCTGATGTTCGGCAGCCGCGCGGGCGTCGCCATTGGGCGGGCCGCACTGACAGCGGCACCGGACGGCAGCCGATGGGTGGGCCTTTCGGAGGTACGCGTCGCCGCCGAGCACCGCGGACAGGGTCACGGCCGGGCGGTGTGCGCGGCGCTACTGGCCTGGGGCGCCGAGCGCGGCGCCACCCGAGGCTACGCGCAAGTCGCCGACACTGCGGCAGCGCTCAGCCTTTTCGAGTCGCTGGGTTTCACAGCACAGCACCGCTGCCGCTACCTCACGGCCGAATCGCTGCACCGACCTACCCTGTAGGCATGTTGCGGCTGGCCACCTGGAACGTGAATTCGATTCGCTCCCGCTTGGACCGGGTGCTCGATTGGCTGGAACGCGCCGAAGTCGACGTGCTTGCCATGCAGGAGACCAAATGCGCCGACGAGCAGTTTCCGACGCTGCCGTTTCTCGAATTGGGCTACGAGGTGGCGCATTGCGGGTTCAACCAGTGGAACGGTGTGGCGATCGCATCGCGGGTGGGCCTCGATGACATCGAGGTCGGCTTCGACGGCCAGCCCACCTGGAGCAGCAAACCGGATATTGAAGCCGCGGCCGAAGCCCGCGCCTTGGGCGCCACCTGCGGTGGGGTACGAGTGTGGAGTCTCTACGTGCCCAACGGCCGGGCCCTAGGTGATCCGCACTACACGTACAAGCTCGATTGGCTTGCCGCGCTGCGTGATACGGCAGAGGGTTGGCTTCGCACCGATCCGTCGGCGCCGATCGCACTGGTGGGCGACTGGAATATTGCTCCAACCGACGACGACATCTGGAGCGTCGAGTACTACCAGGGCTGCACGCATGTCTCCGAGCCGGAACGCAAAGCGTTCAACGCCATCGTCGACGCACAATTCACCGACGTGGTGCGGCCTTTCACGCCTGGCCCGGACGTGTATACCTACTGGGACTACACCCGGCTGGCGTTCCCCAAACGGCGGGGCATGCGTATCGATTTCATCCTCGCCTCACCTGCACTGGCCGACCGGGTCACCGACGCCCAGATCGTCCGCGACGAACGCAAAGGTAAAGCCCCCAGCGATCACGCGCCGGTGCTGGTGGACGTGCGGGACGCTTGATATGAGTTCTCTATGCGTTCCGCCTCCGCGGCCCATTAGAGCGGCGATGCGGACACAATCGAGTTCATCGGGTGAACTCTGCGCGCGTACGGGCACACAACCGGCGCAAACGCGAAAAACTATGAAACGTCAAGGAGTCATGATGGGTGTTGTCGACGGCACAGTGCGCAACGTGAGGCGAACGGTGGGCCGCGCGGCAACGACCACCACTGCCGCCGCGAGCGCGGTGGGCGGTGCCGTGGTCAATGGTGTGACGGGCGCCGCGAACGGCATCCAGCGTGGCCTCAACGGTGACAATCGCTCGACGGCGGCGGCCGCACTGACGTTGGGCGCCCTGGGCGCCACCGGTTTGGTCGAGTGGCCGGTGCTGGTGGCCGTCGGTGGTGGCGCATTGGTGCTGCGGCGGCTGAACCATGCGCGCGACACGACGTCCGCGCCGGTGAAGTCGGCCCCGGCCAAGGCGGTCCCGGCCAAGTCGGGCCCCACCAAATCGACTCGCCCCGCCAAGTCGACGGCGGCGAAATCCCCGGCACGACAGAAGTCTCCGTCCAAGCGGGCACCGGCGCGGCAATCACGCGGCACGCAGTCGCGCGGCCGTCGCTAATTCACGATTGCGTACCGTCGAATCCGTGCAACTATCCATGCCGCTGCGCGCGGCCGCAAAAGGAATGCAGGCAACCACCGCGCTCGTCGGCGCCACGATGCAGGGTGCGGCAGCCGCCACCGAGACCGTGGGGACGGTAGCGTCGGCCGCTCTCGACATCGCGACTATTCCGGTCCGCGAAGGCGTCAAGATACTGTCCGGCGAGGTTCCCAGCTCGACGCTGACGCGACGCTGCTGGCGCGGTGACAACCGCGCGTGGATCGAGGTGCGCGGGCTGACCGGCGCCGGCGGCGACGAACGCGGGCGCGCTGTGGTCGACGCCCTGCTGGCACAGCCGGGCGTCACCTCGGCCAGTCTGAACCGCACGCTGTCGCGGGTTGTCGTCGAAATCGACGGTGACCAGGTGTCGCTGCGTGACCTGTGCCCGGTCGTCGACGACGCCGAAAAGCGCTGCCGGCCGACCGACGGCACCGCCGCCGGGGCAGGCAGCCTGCCGGGCGATGGTCTGTTGCTGGCGACCACCGGCGCGATGGTGGGCCTGAACGCAGCGGGCCTCGGCATCGCGCTGGTAGGACGGGCGATGCGGTGGCCGCGCCTGCCGACCGCCGTCGACGCCGCCGTGGCGATCGCCAACTACCAACCCTGGCTGCGCCGCCAGCTCGAGGACCGAATCGGCACCGCCGCCACAGAGACCGTGCTGTCGACGGCCACCACGATCGCGCACATAGTCACCTTGTCGCCGGCGTCGCTGTCGGTCGACCTGATGATGCAGGCGCTCAAGGCCGCCGAGTGCCGCGCCGAGGCGCAGGCCTGGGCCCGCTACGAACCGGATCTGGCCAAGTATGCCGACCACACCGAGGTTCACCGGTCGTCGCGGCCGGTGCCGGCGCCGGAAGGGCCGGTCGAACGACACACCAAGCGCGTGGCCGTCGTCCAGGCGCTGGGTACTGCGCTGGTCGGCGCGCTCACCCGCAACGTCGGCATGGCGGCGACGGCCGCGGTGGTCACCGCCCCCAAAGCCATGCGCACCACCCGCGAATCGTTCGCTGCGACGCTTGGCCAAGGCCTGGCCGACCGGCACGCGGTGCTGCCCTTGCGGCCCGAGAGCCTGCGACGCCTCGACAAGGTCGACGCACTGCTCATCGACCCCCGCACGTTGTGCGATGACGCCTTGCGTGTGGTGCGGGTCCGCGGGGCCCGCGACGACGAGCTGGCCGAGGCCTGGGAACACGCGCAACGCCTGCTCGAACAATCCGGCCTGCGTCCCGGTTGGCATCCGGTTCCCGGGATAACAACCCGCAGAGCCCGACAAAACGGCGCGGTCGAGGCGCTCGTCCTGCCCGCGCAGCAGCCCTTGGCGTCCGCTGTGGTGACCGAGGCACGCGCGTCCGGCACGGAGATGATCTCGGTCGACGCCGACATCCTTGGCGAGTTGCGGCCCGCCTTCGACGACATCCGACCGGTCCAGGACGGCGCCATCGACGACGCGCTGGCCGACGCGGTGACCGACCTGCAACGGGCCGGCCGCACCGTTGCGGTGCTGTCATCGACCGGCGCACAAGCGCTTTCCCGCGCGGACGTGGCGTTGGGCATCATGCCCACCGGCGAAGCCGCGCCGCCGTGGGATGCGGATCTGATCCTGGCCGACCTGGCCGGCGCGTGGCAGGTGCTGCGGGCGCTCCCTGCCGCCAGGGCCGCAACTGAGCGCGGCATCGCGATCTCCACCGGCGCGTCGTCGCTGGGGGCGCTGCTGATGGTGCCCGGCGTCCGGGGGCTCCGCCGTGGGCGCGGGCACGGGCCCGGACCCGTGACTCTTGGCGCCGGGGCCGGCATGCTCTCGGGATACCTGCTGGCCCGTGAGGTGGTCCGGATGCCCTCGCCGAGACCGGCGCCCGCCTACGAGTGGCACGCGATGTCGGTCGAGCAGGTCCGCGAGTTGTTGGTGCCGACCGACGCCGAGGCAGAGACACAGGTGGCCCGCGATGCCATCCAACCGAGCACGGCGCCACCCCACGCGATCTGGCAATTCGTTAGGGCCGTCCGGGCGGAGCTGTCGGACCCGCTGACCCCGGTGCTGGCATTGTGCTCGGCGGCCACCGCGATGTTGGGGTCGCCGATCGACGCGGTGATGGTGGGCACGGTATTGACCGGAAACTCGATCCTCGCCGCCGCCCAACGGCTGCGGGCCGAGAACCGGCTGAACCTCCTGCTGGCGCAACAGACCCCGTCGGCCCGCAAAGTCGCGGTCGGCGCGGATGGTGCGCAGACATACAGCGAAGTGATCTCGGAGCAGTTACTGCCGGGCGATCTCATCGAGGTGCGCAGCAACGAAGTGGTGCCCGCCGACGCCCGGGTGATCGAAGAACAGGACCTCGAGGTCGACGAATCGTCGCTCACCGGTGAGTCACTGTCGGTGGACAAGCAGGTCGAGGCGACTCCGGGGGCCGATCTCGCCGACCGCCGCTGCATGCTCTACGCCGGCACCACCGTCGTTGCGGGCACCGCGCTCGCGCTGGTCACCGCCGTCGGAGCCGACACCCAGACGCGCCGGGCAGCCGAACTGGCTTCGGGCGACCTGCCCGAGGTTGGCCTGCAACATCACCTCAGTCAGCTCGTCACTCGGGCCTTCCCGGTCAGCGTCGGCGGTGGCGCGCTGGTCGGTGGGCTCGGATTGCTGCGCGGCGGGGGCCTGCGCCAAGCGCTGGGTAACGCCATCGCGGTCGCGATCGCCGCCGTCCCGGAGGGGATGCCGCTGATGGCGACACTGGCGCAACATGCCTCGGCTCAGCGCCTGACCGGTTCCGGCGCCCTGGTGCGGGTGCCGCGGTCGGTGGAGGCGCTCGGCCGCGTCGAAGTGATCTGCTTCGACAAGACCGGAACCCTGAGCGAAAACCGCCTGCGGGTCGCGCACGTGCATCCGGTGTCGACGTATTCGCGCGAGGACGTGCTGCACTGTGCAGCGCAGGCCGCACCGGCGCCCGAAAGCGCCGCGCATGCGCACGCCACCGACCAGGCCATCGTCGAAGCGGCGGCCGCGGCCAACGGTTCGGGTCACTGGTCTGAGCCGGACGCCCACTTGCCGTTCCGCTCCGGTCGGGCCTTCTCAGCATCGGTGTCGGGAGCGGAGTTGACCGTCAAGGGCGCACCGGAAGTGGTGCTGGCGGCTTGCCCGGACGTCGGCACGAGCATGGACCAAACGGTGCGCGAACTGGCGGCCGAAGGATTGCGGGTCATCGCGGTGGCGCGGCGGAAGCTGACCGCCCAACAGGTTCGGACGGTACAGGCTGACGAAGACACCATCGTGGACTTGTGCGACGACGGGCTGTCGCTGACCGGCTTCCTCGGGCTCGCCGATACCCCGCGACCCGAAGCGCCCCAGTTGCTGGCCGACCTGGCCGAGCGGGGGGTGGCCATCCGGCTGATCACCGGCGACCACCCCATCACCGCCACCGCGATCGTCGCGGAACTGGGCCTGCCGGTGACCGAAGATCAGGTCATCACCGGATCCGAGTGGAACGAGTTGTCCCGCAAAGATCAGGAGCGGGTGGTGTCCGAACGGGTGATCTTCGCCCGGATGTCACCGGAGAACAAGGTGCAGATCGTCCAGACGTTGGAGCGTGCTGGCCGGGTGACGGCCATGGTGGGCGACGGCGCCAACGACGCGGCGGCGATCCGGGCCGCCACCATCGGCATCGGTGTCGTCGCCCGCGGCAGCGACGCCGCCCACACCGTGGCCGACGTGGTGCTGACCGATGGTCGCATCGAGTCGCTGGTGGCCGCCATCGACGAAGGCCGCCGACTGTGGCGGGGTGTGCAGGCGGCGGTGGCCGGCTTGCTCGGCGGAAACGCCGGCGAGGTGATCTTCTCCGTCATCGGCACTGCGATCACCGGGAACTCGCCGCTGAACACCCGCCAACTGCTGCTGATGAACACGCTGACCGATGCACTGCCGGCCACGGCTCTTGCGGTCAGCACACCCAGCGGACCGGTCCAACATGTGCGGCAGGGCATCGACGAACGCACGCTGTGGCGCGCAGTGGCGGTCCGCGGGGCGATCACCGCCGCAGCCGGCACGGCGGCGTGGACGATGGCTTCGGTCACCGGGACGCCGCAACGCGCGTCCACGGTGGCATTGATCGCATTGGTGTCCGCTGAACTGGGCCAAACCCTGGTGGATTCGCAGGCGCCGCTGGTGCTGCTCACCTCCGCCGGCTCGTTGGCCGCATTCATGCTGATGATCAGCACCCCGGGAGTCAGCCAGCTGCTGGGCTGTACGCCTGTCGGCCCGATCGGCTGGGCGCAGGCGATGGGATCGGCGGCTGCAGCGACCGCCGCTTTGGCCGTCGCGAGTCGGCTGCCTGCCGGCCGGTGGGGCTTGGAAACGCCGGCAGGCCACGACGACGCGGACACCTCCCCCAGCGACACCGTCAACGGCCGCGTCATCACCGAAAGCACTGGGTCGGTCCTGACGTCGGCCGTCGGCTGAAGTTCGCGGTATACAACCGTCGCGAACGCGGGAACAATAGGCGTCATGGGTGTCGTCGGCGGCGCGGTGCGCAGCGTGACGCGAACGGTGGGTCGCGCCGCGGCAGCGACAACTGCCGCCGCGGGCGCCGTGGGCGGCGCGGCCGTCAGTGGCGTCGTCGGCGGCGTGGCGGGAGCCGCCGCCGGCATCCAGCGCGGGATCGACAGCGGAAGCCACTCGAAGGCGGCGGCCGCGTTGACATTGGGCGCTCTCGGCGTCAGCGGCTTGGTTGAGTGGCCGGTGTTGTTGGCCGTCGGCGGTGGCGCGCTGGTTCTGCGGCAGCTGAATCGTCCGCAAGGCACCACCGCCGCGCCGGCCAAGTCGAGCCCGGCCAAATCGAGCCCGGCCAAGTCGACCGGGGCCGCGAAGAAGTCAGAGCCCCGGCGAACATCGCCGACCAAACGGGCACCGGCGCGGCAGTCTCGCAGCACACAATCGCGCGGCCGTCATTAGCTTCCGCGATTGAGTACCGTCGAATCCGTGCGAAGACCCATGCCGCTGCGCGCGGTCGCGGTGGGCATCCAGACTCTGAGCACCGCGGCGTCCATCGGCGCCAGCATGGTCACCATTCCGGTCCGGGAAGGCGTCAGAGCCTTGTCCGGCGAGCTGCCCGGACCACCGTTGAGCCGGCATGCCTGGCGTGGCGAGGGCCGCGCCTGGATCGAGGTGCGCGGACTGGACCGTCCGAACGGCGCTGAACTCGGCCGGGTCGTTCTCGACGCCGTCCGGGCCCGCCCTGGTGTCGCCTCGGCGAGCCTCAACCGCCCGCTGTCGCGGGTGGTCGTCGTCCTCAATGGCGATCAGGTGTCGCTGCACGACCTGTGCCGGGTGGTCGGCGAGGCCGAAAAGCGCTGTCCCAGAACCGGCGTCGCCCGCAAAGATCCTCGCCCTAAACCGCTGCCCGGTGACGGGCTGGTGGTGGCTACCAAGGCGGTGGCGGTCGGTGCCACCGCAGCGGGCATGGCTGCGGCCATGGCGGGCCGCGCGCTGCGCTGGCCGCGACTGCCGGACAGCGTCGAAGCGGCCGTGGTGGCGGTGGACTTCCAGCCCCGGCTGCGCCGTGTCCTCGAAGACCGCATCGGCCACGCGGCAACCGACACCGCGCTGACCGTCGCGATGACTGCAGCACATATCGTTTCGCTGTCGCCGGCGTCACTCGCGGTGGACCTGATGATGGAGGCGCTGAAGGCCGCCGAGTGCCGCGCCGAAGCGCAAGCATGGCGCCGCCACGAACCGGTGTTGGCCCGGCATGCCGACCACCCCGAAGCCCACCCGTCGTCGCGGCCGGTGCTGCCACCGGTGGGCGCAGCCCAACGTCACGCGCAGCGCTTCGCCATCGCGCAAGCCGTCGCAGCCGCGGCGATCGGTGCGGGCACGCGAAGCCTGAACATGGCGTCGACGGCCGCACTGGTGACCGCCCCTAAAGCGCTGCGCACCACCCGCGAGTCTTTCGCCGCGACACTGGGATACGCCTGGGCCGACCAGCATGGCGTGCTGCCGTTGCGACCGGAAAGCCTGCGCCGATTGGACCAGGTGGACGCGCTGCTCGTCGACCCCCGGGTGCTGTGCACCGAGAAACTGCGGGTGGTCCGCGTGCGCGGCGCGCCGGAGAACGAGCTCACGGCGGCGTGGCACCGCGCCCAGGCACTGTTAGACGACGCGGACCTGAGTTCGGGCTGGCACCCGATTCCCGGCATGCCGGGCCGAAGACCGAGGTCGCGCGTCGAGGCGCTGATCTGCCCGACGCACGATCCGATGGCGCCGGCGATGATGGCCGAGGCGCGCCGCTGCGGGGTGGCTCTGATCTCCGTCGACATCGATGCGCTCGGCGAACTGCGGCCCGCGTTCGACGAGATCCGGCCGCTGGACGTCGGGTCGGTCGACGACGCGCTCACCGACGCCCTGGCCGACCTGCAGCAGGACGGTCACGTGGTGGCGGTGCTGTCGACGACCGGCGGCCAGGCGCTGTCGTCGGCCGATGTCGCGTTGGGGATCATGCCGCGCAACGATTCCGAGCCGCCGCCGTGGTACGCCGATCTGCTGTTGCCGGATCTGACCGCTGCATGGCGGGTACTGCACGCGCTGCCTGCGGCCAAATCGGCCAGCCGGCGCGGCATCGAGATCTCCACCGGTGCGACGGCACTGGGCGCGTTGCTGATGCTGCCTGGGGTCCGTGGCCGCGGGCCGGGCCCGGTGACGTCCGGCGCGGCGGCCGGTCTGCTCTCCGGTTACTGGCTGGCCCGTCAGACGGTTCGGGCATCCCCGCCGCGGCCGGCCCCGGTTCACGAGTGGCATGCGATGACCGTCGAGCAGGTTCGCCGTGAGTTGCCGCCGCCCGATGCGCCCGAAATCGCGACGCCCAGTCGCACTGTGGCCACCGCTCAACGCGGAGTCGAACTGGCCGGACGCCCCCGCCGCGCAGTGTGGCAGTTCGTCACGGCCGTGCGCGCCGAGTTGTCCGATCCGTTGACCCCGGTGCTGGCACTGGGTTCGGCCGCCAGCGCGGTGCTGGGTTCGCCCGTCGACGCGGTGCTCGTCGGTTCGGTGTTGACCGGCAACGCCATCCTGGCGGCCAGCCAGCGGCTGCGCGCCGAGAGCCGGCTCAACCGCTTACTGGCGCAACAGGTTCCGCCGGCCCGGAAGGTAACCACCGGCCACGACGGCACACCGGTCTACACCGACGTCGCCGCCGAGCAGCTGCGGCCCGGCGACGTGATCGAGGTGCGCACCCACGAGGTGGTGCCCGCCGACGCCCGGGTCATCGAGGAAGTCGACGTCGAAGTCGACGAGTCGACCCTCACCGGCGAATCACTGTCGGTGGCAAAGCAAGTCGACGCCACCCCGGGCGTCGAGTTGGCCGAGCGCCGCTGCCTGCTGTTCGAGGGGACCACGGTGGTGGCGGGCACCGCGGTTGCGGTGGTGACCGCGGTCGGCGCCGACACCCAGGCTCGGCGCGCTGCCGAGCTGGCATCTGGCGAGCTGCCCACCGTCGGACTGCAACACCAGCTCAGCCAGCTCACCAATAGGGCGTTTCCGGTCAGCATGGCCGGTGGTGCGTTGGTCAGCGCGCTGGGAATCTTGCGCCGCCGTGGCTTGCGGGAAGCCGTTGCCAGCGGCATCGCCGTCACCGTGGCGGCGGTCCCGGAAGGGATGCCGCTGGTCGCCACTCTCGCGCAGGCGGCCTCGGCGCGGCGGCTCACCACCTTCGGGGCGCTGGTCCGCGTCCCGCGTTCGGTGGAGGCACTCGGCCGCGTCGACGTGGTCTGCTTCGACAAGACCGGAACGCTGTCCGAGAACCGGCTGCGCGTCGCCGAGGTGCATCCCGTCGGCGGACATTCCCGCGAAGAGGTGTTGCGCTACGCGGCGCACGCCACCCCACCGTCCAACGGCACGCCCCAGATCCACGCCACCGACCGGGCCATCGCCGACGCGGCGCTCTCGGTGAACGGCGCCGGCCCCGCCCGCGATCCCGACGCGCATCTGCCGTTCCGCTCCGGCCGGTCGTTCTCGGCATCGGTGTCGGGAGACGAGCTGACCATCAAGGGCGCACCGGAAGTGGTGCTGGCCAACTGTGCAGACGTCGGCCCGGACATGTGGAAAACCGTCGACGGGCTGGCCGCCGGCGGGCTACGGGTGATTGCGGTGGCGCAGCGACGGCTCACCTCCGCCCAGGCGCAGACCGTGCAGAACGACGACGACGCCATCGCCGGGCTGGCCGACGGCGAGCTGTCGCTGGCCGGACTGCTGGGACTATCCGACACCCCGCGCCCGGAAGCCGCCGGCCTGCTCGCGGCGCTGTCCGAGCGGAAGGTGGCCGTGCGGCTGATCACCGGCGACCACCCGATCACCGCCACCGCGATCGCCCGGGAACTGGGCATGCCGGTGCCCCCGAGTCAGGTGATCAGCGGTACGGAGTGGGACAACCTGTCCCGCAAGGACCAAGAACGCGCGGTCGCCGAGCGGGTGATCTTCGCCCGGATGTCACCGGAAAACAAGGTGCAGATCGTGCAGACCCTGGAACGCGCCGGCAAGGTCTGCGCGATGGTCGGGGACGGCTCCAACGATGCCGCCGCCATCCGGGCCGCCACCGTCGGGATCGGCGTGGTTGCCCGCGGCAGCGACCCGGCCCGCACCGCGGCCGACGTGGTCCTGGTCGACGGCCGCATCCAGGCGCTACTGCAGGCCATCGAGGAAGGCCGGGAACTCTGGCGGCGGGTGCAGGCGGCGGTGTCGGTGCTGCTCGGCGGCAATGCCGGCGAAGTCGGCTTCTCGATCATCGGCAGCGCGATCACCGGTCGCTCTCCGCTCAACACGCGCCAGCTGCTGCTGGTGAACATGCTTACCGACGCGCTGCCGGCTGCGGCGCTCGCCGTGAGTCAGACGACCGGGGCGGACAACTGGGAGGGACGCGGACCCGATCAGCGTGCGCTGTGGCGTGCGGTCGGGATCCGAGGTGCAACGACGGCAGCCGCGGCGACGGCGGCGTGGGTGATGGCCGGCGTCACCGGACGCCCCCAGCGCGCGTCGACCGTCGCGCTGGTCGCGCTGGTGGCCGCTCAGCTCGGGCAGACGCTGCTCGACTCGCATGCCCCGCTGGTGGTGGGCACCGCCGTCGGCTCGCTGGCCGCAATGGCGACGCTGATCAGTATTCCGGGGGTTAGCCAGCTGCTCGGCTGTACACCGCTTGGCCCGCTCGCGTGGGCGCAAGCGCTGGGAGCAGCCGCGGCGGCAACCGTCGCGGTGGCTGTTGCAACCCGGCGATTGGCTGGTCAGCGCCCTGTGGAGCCGGAACCCGATCAGGTTTCCCGACCTCCACAACGCCGACGCGCCACAACACCGCGTACAGCTCGGTCACCGGCACCGTCAACAGCTGAGCGAGCGCTGAAGCTAGTGGATCAGCCAGAGCATCGGTCGTCGACATACGTCCGACACTGACGGCACTACCCGGCTCGACGGCAAACCCAACGTTTCGGAAAGGCAAATGATGGTCGAAAAGAAATCTCGCCGCACCACGTCGCAACGCGAAGCGGTCGAACACATCCGCGAAGGCGAGACGTTCGCGGTGAACCTGCCGCTGGTCGGGCAGGTGCAGGTTCCGCGGCCCGAGCAGCTGGCGTACTACGGCGGGCTGGCCGCACTGGCCGCATTCGAGCTCATCGACTGGCCGGTGGCGCTGGTCATCGCTGCCGGGCATGTCTTGGCCAGTAACCACCACAACAAATTGCTCGAAGAACTCGGCCAGGCGATGGAAGAGGTCTAGGAAAGTCTTTCCGAGCGCTTCTGACACCGCCGCCGTGCTGCGCTAGCGTGGGCAGGGTCCACAATCCACGCGGGAGCGCACCGAAGTGCGCTGAGAGGACGGCTCGGGGGCCGTCGACCGTATGAACCTGACCGGGTAATGCCGGCGTAGGGAGAGGAAATATGACCGCAACCGTCGAACCTGCTGTGACCACCGGCCCGATCGCAGGCAGCAGCAAGGCTTACCGCGACCTAGAGGTGCCCGGCGGCGGGGCCGGCCTTCGAGTGCCGTTCCGGCGGGTAAACCTGTCCAACGGCGAACATTTCGACCTCTACGACACCTCCGGTCCCTACACCGACCCGGACGCGGTGATCGACGTACATCGCGGCCTGCCGCCGCGTCCCGGTGTGGTGCGTGACCGAGGCACCCAGCTGCAACGGGCCCGCGCCGGCGAGATCACCGCGGAGATGGCATTCATCGCCGACCGCGAAGGCATGCCGGCCGAGTTGGTGCGCGACGAGGTGGCCCGCGGCCGCGCGGTGATCCCGGCCAACCACAACCATCCCGAGAGCGAGCCGATGATCATCGGCAAGGCGTTCGCGGTGAAAGTCAATGCCAATATCGGCAACTCGGCGGTGACCTCATCGATCGCCGAGGAGGTCGACAAGATGGTGTGGGCGACCCGCTGGGGCGCCGACACCATCATGGATCTGTCTACCGGCAAGGACATCCACGAAACCCGCGAATGGATCATCCGCAATTCGCCGGTTCCGGTCGGCACCGTTCCGATCTATCAAGCCTTGGAAAAGGTCAAGGGCGACCCGACCGAGCTGACGTGGGAGATCTACCGCGACACCGTGCTCGAGCAGTGCGAGCAGGGTGTCGACTACATGACCGTGCATGCCGGAGTGTTGCTGCGGTATGTGCCGCTGACCGCCAAGCGGGTCACCGGCATCGTGTCGCGCGGCGGCTCGATCATGGCCGCCTGGTGCCTGGCGCATCACCAGGAGTCCTTCCTCTACACGCACTTCGAGGAATTGGCCGACATCTTCGCCCGCTACGACGTGACGTTCTCGCTGGGCGACGGATTGCGGCCCGGCTCGATCGCCGATGCCAACGACGCCGCGCAGTTCGCCGAGCTGCGCACGTTGGGCGAGCTGACCAAGATTGCCAAAGCCCATGGCGCCCAAGTGATGATCGAAGGCCCCGGCCACGTCCCGATGCACAAGATCGTCGAGAACGTGCGGCTGGAAGAGGAACTCTGCGAGGAGGCCCCGTTCTACACGCTGGGCCCGCTGGCCACCGACATCGCCCCGGCCTATGACCACATCACCTCGGCAATCGGTGCTGCGATCATCGCGCAGGCCGGCACCGCGATGCTTTGCTACGTCACACCCAAGGAGCATCTGGGGCTGCCGGATCGCAAAGACGTCAAGGACGGGGTGATCGCCTACAAGATCGCCGCGCATTCCGCCGACCTGGCCAAGGGGCATCCGCGTGCCCAGGAGCGGGACGACGCATTGTCGACGGCGCGGTTCGAGTTCCGCTGGAACGACCAGTTCGCATTGTCGCTGGATCCCGATACCGCAAGGGAATTCCACGACGAGACGCTGCCCGCCGAGCCGGCCAAGACCGCGCACTTCTGCTCGATGTGCGGGCCGAAGTTCTGCTCGATGCGCATCACCCAGGACGTGCGGGATTACGCCGCCAAGCACGGACTCGACAGCGAGGAAGCCATCGAAGCCGCCATGGCGGAGAAGTCGGCCGAGTTCGCCGAGCACGGCAATCGGGTGTATCTACCGCTCGCACAGTGAACTACCTGCCGCTGGCGCCGCCGGGCACGACGCCGCTGCGGGTGCTGGCCATCGCCGGATCGGACTCCGGCGGCGGCGCCGGCATGCAGGCCGACGTGCGCACCTGCGCGTTGCTGGGAGTGCATGCGTTGTGCGCCGTGACCGCGGTGACAGTGCAGAACTCGGTGGGCGTCAGGGGTTTCCATAAAGTTCCGGGCAACGTGATCGCTGCCCAGATCGAGGTGGTATGCCACGATATCGGCCTGCAGGCCGCGAAAACCGGGATGCTGGCCTCCGCCGAGATCATCGCCGCCGTAGCAGACAGTTGGCGTGCCCATGGACCCGATGCCCCGCTGGTGGTCGATCCGGTGTGCGCGTCGATGCACGGTGACCCGCTGCTGGATTCCGGCGGACTGGAATCGCTTCGCGCCGAACTATTTCCACTGGCAACACTGGTGACACCGAATCTGCACGAAGTACGGCTACTGGTCGACATCGAGGTCATCGATTCCGATTCGCAGCGCGACGCCGCCCGCGCCCTGCACGCGCTGGGACCGAAGTGGGCGCTGGTCAAGGGCGGGCATCTGCAGGGATCGGCCCACAGCACGGATTTGCTGTTCGACGGCACCGACTTTCACGAGTTCGAGTCGCCGCGAGTAGACACCGTCCATGACCACGGTGCCGGTGACACGCTGGCCGCCGCGACGGCCTGCGCGCTGGCTCACGGCTACGCCATTCCGGAAGCTGTCGCGTTCGCCAAAGCCTGGGTGACCGAATGCCTCCGCGCCTCGTATCCACTCGGCCACGGTCATGGCCCGGTGTCTCCGCTGTTCCGGCTCGACGCATGAACCTGGATCAGATCGCCGGGGTCGCGCACGAACCCGAGGGCACACCCTCCGGCGTGGTGGTGCTGACACACGGCGCCGGCGGCAGCAGGGAATCTGCGCTGCTGCAACGACTTTGCGACGAATGGGCGCAGCGCGGCTGGCTGGCGGTGCGCTACAACCTGCCCTACCGGCGACGCCGGCCCAAGGGACCGCCGACAGGTTCGGCGGCCGTCGACCGCGCCGGCATCGTGGAGGCGATCACGGTGTGCCGCGGACTTGCCGACGGCCCGCTGATCGCCGGTGGCCACTCCTACGGCGGCCGGCAGACGTCGATGGTGGTTTCCGACGGTTCGGTGTCAGTGGACGTGTTGACGCTGTTCTCCTATCCGCTGCACCCGCCCGGTAAGCCGGACCGCGCCCGCACCGAACACCTGCCCGACATCAGCGTGCCGACGGTCTTCACGCACGGCACGTCAGATCCCTTCGGCACCCTCGACGAGTTGCGCGATGCTGCCGCCCTGATTTCGGCGCCGACCTGGATCGTCGAGATCACCGGCGCACGTCACGATTTGGCATCGAAGACCGTTGACGTGCCGGCACTGGCGGTCGACGCCGCGCTGCGACTTTTGGGCCGGGCGCTGCCAAACTAACTGTTCACCGGCGTCAGGGGTGGCGCATGCGGTCTATTTCCGGCGACGGTTGTCGACAAATGTGGCGGACGGCACTTTTGTGGATTGCCGTGACACGAGCCATTGCTCAGGCGCACCTAATTCCATACTTACTGTCAACTCAGGTACCGTTTTTTTATGACTACGAAGCAGTACGACGGTGTCATCGTCGGGGCGGGCTTCGGGGGAATGGGCGCCGCGATCCAGCTCAAGCGCCTTGGCTTCGACAACATCACCATTCTCGATCGCGAATCAGATCTGGGCGGCACCTGGCATGTCAACCATTATCCGGGCCTGGCCGTCGACGTCCCGTCGACCAGTTACTCGTACTGGTTCGAGCCCAACCCGTACTGGTCGCGGGTGTTCGCAACGGGTGCTGAGCTCAAGCAGTACGTCGACCACGTCGCCGACAAGTACGACGTGCGCCGCCACATGCGGTTCAACACCACCGTGGAGGGCGCCCGCTGGGACGAGGAGACGCAGCTGTGGCGGGTCTCGCTGGCCGGCGGGGAGACGCTGACCACGCAATTCTTGATCACCGCCACCGGCTTTCTGTCCCAGCCGCACACCCCGGATATCCAGGGCATCGGCGGTTTTGCGGGCAAAGTCATCCACACCACGGCGTGGGACCACAGCCAGGACTTCGCGGGCCGTCGGGTAGGGCTGATCGGTACGGGGGCCACCGCGATCCAGCTCATCCCCGAACTGGCGAAGACCGTCGCCGACCTGACGGTTTATCAGCGCACCGCGATCTGGGTGGCGCCCAAGCTGGACTTCCCGATCCCCCCTGCGGTGCAGCGACTGTTCGCTCGGATACCGCTCACCCAGCGGGTGCTGCGGTGGGTCACCGATGGGTTGCTCGAGTTCATGACGCTCACCGCTGTACTGAACTACCGCTATTTCCGGCGAATATCGATCGCCGGAATGGACGTGTGCAAGATGCACCGGTTCGCGCAGGTTCGCGATAAGGAGTTGCGGCGCAAGCTGACGCCCAACTACGACCTCGGCTGCAAACGACCCAGCTGGTCCAACGACTACTACCGCAGCTTCACCAAACCCCATGTGCACTTGGAGACCAGCGGCATCGAGCGGATCGAACCGGACGGGATCATCACCAAGGACGGGCACAAGGCTCCCATCGACACCCTGGTGCTGGCTACCGGATTCGACCTGTGGGAAGCCAACTTCCCCGCTATCGAGGTAATCGGCCGGAAGGGCCGCAACCTGGGCAAGTGGTGGCGCGACCACAGGTTCCAGGCCTATCAGGGTGTTTCCATCCCGTACTTCCCCAACTACCTGAGCCTGGCCAGCCCGTACGCCTTCGCGGGACTGTCGTTCTTCAACACCATGGAATATCAGATGCGGCACATGGACAGGTTGCTCGGCGAGGTAAAGCGCAGGGGCGCAACCTCTTTCGAGGTTACCGAAGAGGCCAATGCCCGTTTCCTGGAACGCATGACCCGGCACCTGGACAGCTCGGTGTTCTACTCCGGCGACTGTGCTACGTCGCGGTCCTACTATTTCAACCCAAGCGGCGAAGCCACGCTGCTACGGCCCACCTCCGTGCGTAATGCGGTGCGGGACGGGTCGCGATTCCCGTTGGACGACTACGCGATCGCGTAAAGGAGATTCATGTCCCGCAACAGCTCGCGCCTGGCCCGGTTCTCCGGTTTGGCGCTGGCCGGCGTCGGGCTATCCCATTTCACCAGCCCGCAGCTGTGGGAGCCGATCAGCAAGCCGGTGTTTCCACGAGGCACCCGTCAGCACATCTACACCAACGGCGGTATCGAGACCATGTTGGGCCTGGGCTTTTCCGATCGGCGCACGCGCAGCCTGGCGATCGTCGGATTGATCGGCTACGCGGCCTACCTGCTCGGTACGGCTATCCGGAACGGCCAAACACAGTAGCCTGCATCAGCGTTCGCACGCAGGCCTGCGGGTAGGCCGAGTTGTCCGCCGGCACGTCGTACTGCACCAACCGGCCCAGGTCGACCACCAGCGCCATCGCGGCGTGCACCAGAAATCGGGCCTGTGTTTCGTTGAGCGCCGGCCGTGCCGAGGCCAGCAGCCGCACCCACGAATCAATCGTCGACCGCTGCACGTCGCGCAGTAGCTCCTGATCGGCCCGGGTCAAATTGACCCGCTCCGTGTAGTAAATGGCGGCCAGTTCGGGGTTGGCGAACGATGTCGCCACGAACGCTTCGATCAGCACTGTCAGCATCTGGTGCGGTTCGGCAAGATCACCCAGGATCGCCGAAAGGTGGCCCGATACCCGGTCGGCTGCCCGCCGCAGACCGGTGGAAAGAATCTCGCACTTGCCGGAGAAGTACCGGTAGATGCCCGACACCGGGATACCGACCGCCGAAGCGATCTGCGCCATGCTGGTCTCGGGGTAGCCGTGGTGATTGAACAACACCATCGACGCATGTAGCAGCGCTTCGTAAACCCCGGCATCCGAGGCGAAGATGCGCCAGGTCGGCGGACGGGCGATGGGGTCGTCCGGGTGGGGAAGCTCGGCGTCCAGGACCGCCGCGGCAGCCTCGGCAAGCAACGGGCGGATTTCATCGTCGGGCAGCCGGACACGATGGTCGACGATGCTGCCGATGACGCTGAGCAGCCCTGACGAGAGCATCCACCGCTGCGATGAGGTCAGTGCCGGCCGGATCATCAGCAGCGGTCGCTGGATTCGCCGGTTAACCAGTCGAAGTTGGTCCTTCAACGTGGACTCGTCCTCGCCGTGCAGGTAGCGGGCCTGCCACCGGTAGAGTCCGCCGGACTCCCGGTTGGCCAACGTCACGTCGATCAGTGCGTCGACCAGCCGTCGCAGCGTCGCGGCCGGGTCAGCGTGGGCGGGTTCGATGTCGACGAAGTCGGTGGAGTCGACCAACTGCTGGCTCAACGCCAACACCGCTCCGCGGAACAACTCGTATTTGCCCGAGTAATGCCGGTATAGCGCCGCCGCGGAAATCCCGACCCTTGCCGCGATGGCTTCCATGCTGACCGCGTGATAGCCCAGCGCGCTGAACGCCTCGGCGGCAGCCCGGGCGATCTGCGCCTTGCGGTCCTTCGGCCGCCGGCGCACCTCGGCTGCCGAGTCGGTACGAGCGGTCGTCACCGCCTAACCCTAGCGTCCGACTCGGGTCTGGAAAAACTTAACCGGAATCTACCGAAGCGTCAGAATTTCCATTAACATAATTGATACTCAACCCGCTTACCGAGGGTGCCGACCAGGAGGGAACGCCCATGCTGGGCAAGGTACGCCAGCTGCTCAGCTTCCAGCTCACGATCGCCGAGCTGATCGGGCTCGGCTTGCTCGTCGGAACACCGTACCTGCTGGTTGGAGTAATTTGGTCGACCACTCACACCGATCACCTGCACCACATGCACGGTGCTGATCTGGTGGTGTCTTTCCTCGGGTCGATCGTGTCGTGGCCGGTGCTGCTGTTCGCTGACGTGTGCATGACATGAGCACAGACGTTCCGTCGGCTCCGCTGACCACCTCCGATACCCGCATTCACATCGCTCGGCGTACAGCGCGGTGGGACGACCGTCCTGCCACGGTGGCCGATGCACTGGACTTCTGGTCATTTGCCGCCGGTGCTGCCAATGTCGTCATGCAGCTGTCCTCGCCGGGCGTCGGCTACGGAGTGGTCGAGAGCAAGGTCGACTCCGGGAGCCTGATGAAGCACCCGTGGAAGCGGGCGCGCACCACGTTCAGCTACCTGGCCGTGGCGATCATCGGCAGCCCTACCGAGCGCGCTGCCTATCGCGACGCCGTCGACGTCGCGCACCGCCAGGTTCGATCGGAGCCGTCGAGCCCGGTGAAGTACAGCGGCTTCGATCGTGACCTCCAGATGTGGGTGGCAGCATGCCTTTTCGTCGGCTTGGAAGATACCTATCAACTGCTGCGCGGCCAGCTGTCCGGCGACCTTGCCGAGCACTTTTACCGGTCGGCGTTCCCGCTGGGCACCACCCTGCAGGTCACCGAGGACCAATGGCCCGCGACCCGAGCCGAATTCGACCAATACTGGAACGACGCTTGCCAACGCGTTGTGATCGACGACGTCGTGCGCAACTACCTGCAGGGCCTGATCAACCTCACCATGATCACGCCGCTGCTGCGGCCATTCGTGCCATTGCTGCGGTTTCTCACGTCGGGGTTTCTGGCCCCGGTATTCCGGGACGCCTTGCAAATCAAGTGGACGCCAGGACAACAGCGCCGATTCGAATACCTGTTTCTGCTGGTGGCTTTCGTCAATCGCTTCCTGCCCAAGTTCATCCGACAGGGCGGCAGCTACGTGTTGCTTGCCGATGTGCGATGGCGAATCCGTCGGCGCCGCAACCTAATCTGAAGGGAGCACCGTGAAGAATCGGCACTTGTTGCTCGCCATCTCAGGCATACTGCTGGTGGTGGTCGGACTCATGGCGCTGTGGTGGCAGGTCTTTCTGGCCCAGTATGACCAGTACGGCATTCAGATCGCCTGCGGCAGGGCCTTTAACGCGAACATGTCCCATGCCGCCGATGCGGGCGGCGATAACCTCGTCGCGCAGTGCGGCAAAGCGCTGCTCGTGAGGCGCGCATGGGCGATCCCAACCGCGATCATCGGGTGGCTGTTACTCACCGCTTTGGTAGCGGGGTGGTTGCACCACGCCCCGACCGACCACGCCCACGGGGAAGAAGCCTCGCGCGTCTGATCGGTTCCAGCCGAATCTCATGGCAGCTCAACCTTGCTGGCCAGCCATCGGCCGTCCACCTTGTCCATGGTCATCTTGACCCTGCTGCGGTCCAACTGGGGTTGCGGAGCGGCGGCGTTGCTTACCGATTGGTCGACGAACAGCACAACCTCGACCCGGTCTCCAGTGACGGACTTGACCGCCGCGTCGATCACAGTGCCGTGCGCCGCCGCTTTGTTTTCGACCAGCACCTGGCGCAGTTGTGCACTCGATTCGGTGTACATGTCTTTGAACTCACCAGTCGCCCCGTCGAGAACCTCGGTGAAGTTCTTGTCGAGCGCATTGGTGTCGACGCTGGTCAGCGTCAGTGTGTATTTCATTGCCGCGTCGAGCGCCTGGGCAGCGGCGACATCCCGCTGATGGTGCTGAAACAGCAGCCAGCCTTCGTAGCCTGTCGCCGCCAGCAGGGCAGCCAGCACAATGGCGGCAGCCCACCGAATGGGCTTGGCTCGTCGCGCTTTTCGCTTTGACTTCGCATTTTCAGCGCTCTCGGCGACAGAATCCTCGTCCTCATCGCTGGAGTCGTCGGCGTCGACCGCCGCGGCATCTTCCGAGAGTTTCATCTCACATCTCACTTCCCATACTGGTCACGAGTTGCATGCTCCGGAGTCGCGGAGCGCGTCACCCCACCCGGTGGCCGCAACGATATTGGCGTGTGTCACTCCTGATGGGTCCTTTTTCTTGATGCTGGCACTGATTCGGGATAGCTGAAATGCCATGCTGGTCATCGATTCTCCGCCGTATATCGGCGAATACGGGCCGAAGTTGTCCAGGTTGTTGGTGATGATCAACGGCTTCACCCGGGGCGCCAGGAAGGCAGTCGACTGGTCGATGTTGGCGACGACGGCATCGGCTTGCCGTTGCACTCCGCCGGCCGAGTAGTCGTCGTGTTGGTCGCCGAGGTGGCGGTTGAACTCGTTGATCTGGCCGATCAATGGATCGAACTGGGCATTGAACCACTGACATGAGTCCGACATACCGCTGACCATCTCGGGCGTCACCCGGTACGCG
Source organism: Mycobacterium sp. NGS62 (assembly GCF_059812285.1). Classification (NCBI taxonomy): domain Bacteria; kingdom Bacillati; phylum Actinomycetota; class Actinomycetes; order Mycobacteriales; family Mycobacteriaceae; genus Mycobacterium; species Mycobacterium sp. NGS62. Next base: position 150,517 of record NZ_JCALCK010000004.1, read on the forward strand.
AACGTGTTGTACGGCCAAACGTCGAAGTTCGGCGACCAGTCGCTCGGCGACGGGGCGAACACTGGCAGCGGCGGCGGCGGACTCGTATCAGCGGTGGCGTGGCCGGACAGCACCAGAGCGGTTGCAAGGACCGGCCCGGCGCACACCACACCGGCACTTCCCCGCCGCAAGCTTTTCGGCTGCATTCGCATCCTCTCCAGACATGACTGTCGAAATCCTCATTCACATGCCCGGGTGTGTACAGGATCTTCTCGCGAACCCCACCAGACGTCAAGCGGAGTTTCACGAGACTCGCGTCGAAAATTAATTAGGGGCCAACGTACGGGCGGTCGCGTGAGCTTGCGGTGGCCTCGGTACGGCCTCTGACCAAAATACCTGCTAGACAGCTATAAGGCGACTCGTGATACGTGCAGCCCTCAGCGCTGTCGCGAACTTTGTTGGCCACGGCGGCCCGACCTCAATCGCTCGGTGGTCCGTCCCATAGTTCGGCAACCCGGGCCCCGAACGGAGTCCGGTGGTTTGCCGAAAGCTTCCCTTGTGAGCAGAACACGGATTAACATCAACGGCTGTGTGTCGCGGTAGCTCGACGAACCAGTGGTGGTAGCCGGAATGAGCACGATCTTTGATATCCGCAATCTGCGGTTGCCGAGGCTGTCGCGGGCGTCGGTGATCATCGGTTCGTTGGTGATCGTGTTGGCGCTGGTGGTTGGGTTTGTGGGTTTTCAGCTGTATCAGAAGTTGACGAATAACACTGTGGTGGCTTACTTCCCGGAGGCCAATGCGCTGTATTCGGGTGACAAGGTCCAGATCATGGGTGTGCGGGTGGGTGCGATCGACAAGATCGAGCCGGCCGGCGACAAGATGCGGGTGACTTTTCACTACAAGAACAAGTACAAGGTGCCGGCGAATGCCTCGGCGGTGATCCTTAACCCCACTTTGGTGGCGTCGCGCAGCATTCAGTTGGAGCCGCCGTATAAGGGTGGTCCGGTGCTGGCCAATAACGCGGTGATTCCGGAAGAGCGCACTCAGGTGCCCACTGAGTGGGATCAGCTGCGCAACACCATCACCAACATCATCTCCAAGTTGGGGCCCACCAAGGAGCAGCCCAAGGGGCCGTTCGGCGACATCATCGAGCACTACGCCGATGGGCTGGCCGGCAAGGGTCAGCAGATCAACACGACGCTGGATAGCTTGTCGCGGTCGTTGACCGCGCTCAATGAGGGCCGTGGCGACTTCTTTGCGGTGGTGCGCAGTTTGGCGTTGTTCGTCAACGCCTTGCACGAAGACGATCAGAAGTTCGTGGCGCTCAACACCAACCTGGCCAAGTTCACCAACAGCTTGACCGGTTCGGATCACGATCTGGCCAATGCGCTGCAGCAGGTCGACAGTCTGATCACGACCATCCGCCCGTTTTTGGCCCAAAACCGTGAGGTGCTGACTCACGATGTCAACAACTTGGCCGAGGTGACCGACACCTTGCTGCAACCCGAGCCCCTGGACGGTTTGGAAACCGTCCTGCACGTGTGGCCGACGGCCTACGCGAATGCCAGCGGGATTTATCACCCGGCGCAGGGTGCGGTCGTGGGGCTGCCGACGATCGTGAACTTCGTCAACCCGATGCAGTTCATCTGTAGCTCGATTCAGGCCGGCAGCCGGCTGGGTTATCAGGAATCGGCCGAGCTCTGTGCCCAGTATTTGGCGCCGATTCTGGATGCGATCAAGTTCAACTACCTACCGTTGGGGTTGAACCCGTTCACCACCGCCGCGACGCTGCCCAAGCAGATCGCCTACTCCGAGCCGCGGCTGCAGCCGCCGGATGGCTATAAGGACACCACCGTGCCCGGGATCTGGGTGCCCGATACCCCGACCTCGCATCGCAACACCCAGCAGGGCTGGATCACCGCGCCGGGTATGCAGGGGGTGCAGGTGGGGCCGATCACCGCGGGTCTGCTGACTCCCGAATCGCTGGCCGAACTGATGGGCGGTCCGAACATCGAACCGGTCCAATCCAATTTGCAGACTCCGCCGGGATATCCGAATGCCTACGACGAATACCCCGTCGCACCGCCGATCGGGGTGTCGGCCCCGCAGGTGCCGGTTCCGCCGCCGGGGCCTGGGCCTGGGGTGGTCCCGGGTCCGGTTGCCCCGACACCCGCGCCACAGCCGGCGCCGGCCGGACCCGTTCCGGGCCCCGCTGGACCACCGCTGCCCGCTGAGGCGGCCTCATCGTGATCGACATATGTCTGATAACTCAAAATGCTCGTTAACATTTGTAGCATTGGTCTAGCCTTTTGCGATTCGAACTGCCAGCCCGCGCAGACCAGTTGGGGTCTGCAGCAGACCGGGCTGTGAGTTCGACGTTCCACCGCCGGGCATGGAATTCAGTGCTCTGACGGCGCGGCATCCGGCGGTGACACGGTCCGGTGCGCCGCGCCGAAGCAGTCTCGGCCGGTTTCGCCGAAACCTTTCGCATAATCAGAATGATGATTAACATGCTCGCCGTGGAGCCTGGTAGTGGCAGCGTTCAAGCACGCGACGATGTGGCCGCCATCGAGCAATGGGCCGTCGGTTACGCCAGACGCCATCCGGTTGCCTCGCTGACCACCGTGGGCGAGCAGTACGTCCTGGCGGTCCGCACCGTCCAGTACTTCTTCATCGACCTGTTCACCGGCCGCTTCCAGTGGATCGAGTTTCTGCGGCAAGGCGCGTTCATGGCGGGCACCGCCGTACTGCCGACCGTCTTGGTCGCACTACCGATCGGCGTGACGCTGTCCATCCAGTTCGCGCTGCTGGCCAATCAGGTCGGCGCCACGTCACTGGCCGGTGCCGCCAGTGGGCTGGCTGTCATCCGCCAAGCCGCCTCGTTGGTGGCCGCGGTGCTGATGGCCTCGGCTGTCGGATCCGCAATCACCGCCGACCTCGGCTCCCGCACCATGCGGGAGGAAACCGACGCCATGGAGGTCATGGGCGTGTCGGTGATTCGCCGCCTGGTCGTGCCACGCTTTGCCGCCGCGGTCATGATCGGTGTCGCATTGACGGGAATCACTTGCTTCGTGGGCTTTTTGGCCAGCTACCTGTTCAACGTCTACTTCCAGCGCGGCGCACCGGGCAGCTTCGTGGCCACCTTCTCGTCGTTCGCCACCACCAGCGACATGATCGTGGCGCTACTCAAAGCCGTTGTGTACGGCGGCATCGTGGCGGTGGTGGCCTGCCAAAAGGGTCTGTCCACCAAAGGCGGCCCGACCGGCGTCGCCGACTCGGTGAATGCGGCGGTCGTCGAATCGATTCTGGTGCTGATGATCGTCAACGTTGGCATCAGCCAGCTCTACAACGTGCTGTTCCCTCGGACGGGGCTGTGACATGCGCGCCGGCGACAATGCAGAGCGAAGCGATGCTGAGGAGCGGCGCTAAATGACCGCCTCGACCTATGTACCGACGATCGCGCGGCCGATCGTCGCTGTTTACCGCCGGGCAGCCAAACCGACTGTCCGTTTGGGGCACATGCTGGTGTTCTTCGTACGGGCCGTGCTTGCGGTGCCCGCATCGTTGCGTCAGTACCGGAAGGAATTTCTGCGGCTGCTGTCGGATATTGCCTGGGGCAACGGCTCAATTGTGGTGGGCGGCGGCACCGCCGGCGTCGCGGTCGTGCTCGGTTTCACTGCGGGCGCCCTGGTCGCCGTGGAGGGCTACAACTTTCTGAACCTGCTCGGGTTGGGTCCGGCGACCGGCATCATCTCATCGCTGGTGAACACCCGAGAGCTCGCGCCGATCATGGCATCACTGGCGTTCGCGATGCAGGCCGGTTGCCGGTTCACCGCACAGTTGGGCGCGATGCGCATCGCCGACGAGATCGACGCCCTGGAGTCGCTGGCGATCCGTCCAATCCCGTTTCTGGTCACCACCCGGCTGATGGCGTCCGTGATCGCCGTCATTCCCCTCTACGTGGCCTGCCTGGCAGTCACCTACCTCACCTGTCAGGTCGTCGCAGGTGTCATCAGCGGCGGCTCCGTCGGGCCCTACCTGCACTACTTCACGATGATGTTGAGCGGCAAGGACATCATCTATTCGGTTCTCAAATGTGTTGTGTTCGTCTGGATTTCATCCACTGTGCAGTGCTACTACGGGTTCTACGCCGGCGGCGGCCCGGAAGGCGTCGGGGTGGCTGCCGGGCATGCGATGCGCGCCAGCATCACCGTCGTGATCATGGTCAACATGCTGCTCACCATGGCGTTGTGGAGCATCGATGCCGGCGCGAGATTTGGTGGCTAGATGGCGAATTCGTTGGATCTGGACGGCCGCGGCCCCTCCGAGCAGCAGTTGTTGGCATGCGGGGTGACTGTGCTGCTGGTCGTCGCACTGGTCACCGGCAGCCTGCTGCTGAAGTCCACCGGGAAACTCAACGACTACGTCCGGGTGGTTGCCGAGCTGGTGAACGTCGGCGACGGGCTGCCTGCGCGTTCCGACGTCAAGTACCACGGATTGCTGGTCGGCGCCGTCGACAATGTCATTCCGGCCACCTACGGCAAGCCCAACTTCGTTCACATCAACCTCAAACCCGAGTACGCCAAGGACATCCCGGCCACAGTTACCGCACGGGTAGTGCCCAGCAACGTGTTCGCGGTGTCGTCGGTGCAGCTGGTCGACGGCGGGCGTAGCGCGAGCATCCGCGACGGAGCACGCATCCCCGAGAACACCGAACTGTCGACGGTGATCTTCCAGACAACCATCAGCAAACTGCGCGACATCCTGGCCGCGACCGGCCGGGGGCGCGAGGATCACAGCGTCGGCATTCTGGCCGCCGTCGGGGCGGCCACCGAAAAGCGCCGCGGCACCCTGCTCACCGCCGGCGCTCAATTGTCCCGCATGCTCAACGAACTCAACGCCATCGTCACCACCGACCCGGGACCATCGACGGTCTCAGCCCTGCTGGATGCCACCCGTGGTTTGCAGGCCACCGCGCCGGAACTCGTCGACGTGCTGCATGACGCCGTCAAACCAATGCAGACCTTGGCCGAGAAGCGGGCACAATTCACGTCATTGATCGCCGGCTCCCAGCACACGTTCGGCGTGAACCGGCAGGCCTTCGACAACCACACCGACCAGCTGATCGAGATGACCCAGAACCTCACCCCCGTGCTGGGCGTGCTCGCATTGCACAGCGGCCAATTCCTGCCGATCTTCACCAGATTGAATCGGCTGTCCAACAAGTTCTTCGAAGAGGTGTGGGACCCCGACCTCGACACCGGGAACATGCGGGTCAACCTGGCGCTCACCCCCACCTACACCTACACGCGGGCCGACTGCCCGCGCTACGGCGAGCTGAAGGGTCCGAGTTGCTTCACCGCCCCGGAGATCGCGGTGCGTGCCGATCTACCCGAAGCGTTGCTGCCGCAGAACTATCACCCGCCTGCTGATCTCGCGCCGCCGCCGGGCACCGAGTTCGGGCCGGACGGGAACTTGGCCGCGGTAGGGCCGCCACTGGTCAACCCCAATTCCAGCCTGCAGGATCCCAATCCACCGCTGCCGTGGTGGCCGTGGCCCACCGGCCCGGCTCCCAGGGTCCCGGGAACCGCCGACCCAGATGATGCACCGCCGCCGCCTGCGGGGCAGCCGCTGCCTGCCGAGGCTGCGCCGGCGTCGTATGGCGGAAACGTCGGCCCGGTCGGCAGCCAACAGGAGCGTGACCAGCTCGGACTGATCACCGGCCAGCCTCATCCCGCGTCTGTGGCCACCCAATTGTTGTTGGGCCCGGTGGCCCGCGGAACAACGGTCTCGCTGCGGCCCGAGCCACCCGGGAAGCCGAAATGACCTTCCGCGGGCCGCTGATCGGCTTATCGATCTTCATGGCAATTGCCACCGCCGTCACCTGGCTGGTGTACGCCACCCTGCGGCGCGACGTGGCCGGAACGACAACGCCGTATGCGGCGATGTTCACCGACGTGTACGGCCTGCGGGTTGGCGACGACGTCCGGATGGCCGGCGTGCGGGTCGGCCGGGTCGAAAGCATCGAGCTCGCCGGGAAACTGGCCAAGGTCTCGTTCATCGTCCAAGACGACCAACACCTCTACGGCAACACCGTGGCCTCGGTGACTTATCAAAACATCATCGGGCAGCGCTATCTCGGCTTGTCGCTCGGCGAAATCGGCAGCCACGACCTGCTCCCCGCGAGAAGCGTCATCCCGGTGCAGCAGACGGATCCGTCATTCGATGTCGGAAAGCTGCTCAATGGTTTCGAACCGCTGTTTTCCCTGCTGAATCCCAAGCAAGCCGACGACCTCACCAAGGGTGTTCTGCAGTCGCTGCAAGGTGACCGCGCATCCATCCCGCTGCTGGTGGAGCAGACGTCGACGCTCAGCAAGACCTTGTCCGCGCGCGATCAAGCCCTCGGTGACCTCATCTCCAGCCTCACCAAAGTCAGCGACTCCGTGGCGGTGCACAACGACGAACTGGATCATGCCCTCACCCAAACCCTCGACGTAGTCGGCGATTTCGATGCCCGCCGACCTTCGCTGCAGTCCTCGGTCGGCTCGCTGGCCCAGGTCACGCGACGGCTCTCCGCGATCGCTGACGAGGTCTACCCCGCATTGGACCAGCTCATCACCCGCCAGCCCGGTTTCAGCAAGCACATGGCCGGCATCGAACCCCAACTGGCGTTTACCGGCGACAACCTGCCGCTGTTGTTGAAGGGCTTTGCCCGGGCAACCGGTGAGGGCTCCTACGGCAACGCCTATGCCTGCGACCTCAACGCCGCCGGCTTCTTCCCCGGGCTCAACGACTTGACCACCTTCATCGTCAACGCGGCGACGCCGGGTAACGCCTACCCGATTACCACTGAGAACCTTGGCTGGCATACGCCCCGATGCAGGAACATGGCCAATGGCTAAAACATCGTTGCTGCGGTTGCGACGCCGTCCGCTGGAGTCCTACAACACGACATTGCTCGGGTTCGTCGCATTGGCCGTAGTCGCGGTGCTTGTCGCGGCATCACTATTGGTGAAGCTGCTCGGTGCCGGCTATACGCGCTACACCGCCGAGTTCCTCCAAGCCGCTTCGCTGCGCCCGGGCAACCCGATCACCATTGCCGGCATCGAAGTGGGCAACGTCTCGAGCATGAAGCTCGTCGGCGATCACGTCGAGGCCGGCTTGAAGGTGCGAGACAACATTGTGTTGGGCAAGGACACCAAGGCAGTCATCAAGGTCATGACCATCCTCGGCTCCCGCTACCTGGAGCTGTTGCCGGACGGCCCCGGCTCGCTGCCGGGTAAGACGATCGGCCTGGCCCACACCGAGGTTCCCTACGATTTACAGTCGCTACTAGAAGACGCCACAACGACATTCGAGCAGGTTGACTCCGACCAGTTCGCGCAATCACTGGCCGTCCTGGGCAAGCAACTCGACGGGGTGCCGCCCCTGGTTCCGCAGGCCATGGCTAACCTGCACACGTTGTCGACGATCACCGCCGACCGGCGAGATCAGCTCGGCACCTTGCTGGCCAGTACCCAACGGGTGATCAACACGCTGCGGGCACAGCAGACAAATCTGGGTAACTTGATGGACCAGGGCCAGGACCTACTCGGCCATTTGGTGGCGCGAGAGGCCACCTTTCACGCCATGTTGGCGGGCTTGACCCAACTCGTCGACAAGCTCGAGAAGATCGTGGTCAACGACCGGCCGATGCTCGACGAGTTGTTCACTAACCTGCATGAGCTCACCAATATGGTCGGCCACCACGATGACCTGTTGCGCAATCTCTTGCAGGCCGCTCCCTTACCGCTGCGTGGCTTGACCAACGCCACCGGCTATGGCCCCGTCGTCGAGTTCAATCTTCCCAACGGATTGGCTATCGACTCGTGGATGTGCGCGATCAGTGGCCGCGCCAAGGAATTCGGCATGATCCAGTACTTCAAGGACTGCAAATGATCACCGGTAGGCGCAAGATCATTGCGCTCGTCGCCGCCTTCGCTGTCCTGGCCGCCGTGGGCACCGGGGTGGTCGGCTACTACGTCAAGTCACAGCTCGACACCATCAGCCTGACCGCTCAATTCGACAGCGCCGCGGGGCTTTATGAGGGCAATGCGGTCGCGGTCCTTGGCATGCCGGTGGGCAAAGTCACCAAAGTCACCTCAAAGGGCAGCTACGTCGAGGTTGACTTCACCGTGGACAAACACGTCAAAGTTCCCGCAGCCGCGCACGCGGTGACGCTTACCACCTCGATTCTCACCGATCGCCAGATCGAATTGACGCCGCCCTATCGCGGGGGCCCGGTGATGAAGAACCACGACACGATCGGCCTGACCAGAACCAAGACGCCCGTCGCTTTCGATCGGGTGCTTGACATGCTCGACAAAGTATCGAAGTCACTCAAAGGCGACGGCAAAGGTGGCGGGCCGATGGCCGACGTGACCGATGCCGCAGTCGGAATCACCGACGGCAACGGCCAAAAGATCCTGTCCGCACTCGACGAGCTCTCCAAGGCGTTGCGGCTCAGCTCGGAGCGCGGTGTAACCACTCGCGAGCAGTTGACCACCATCATCACCGACCTCAGCTCGATAGTGGAGGCCACCGCCCGCAACGACGCCAAGGTGCGGCAGTTCGGATCCACGACCCGCCAGCTCAGCCAGATGCTGTCCGACGAGCAATTCGGCACCGGCGTCACTGGCCGGACCATGAACAAAATCCTTGATCAGGTAGCCACCTTGATCGAGGCGAATCGGGAAAACCTGAAAGAAGCCGTCCGCAACGGCGATACCGCCGCGAAGACTCTCATCGACAACCAGCGCGGGGTAGCCGAAATGCTCGACGTGCTACCGCTGACGCTGGAGAACCTCTACAACACCGTCGACCAGAACAACGGCGCCATCCGCGTGCACGGCCTTCTCGTCAAGGCGCTCACCGACAGCCAGAGCACCAAGGAAATGTGCAATCTGATGCATCTACGCCAATTGGGCTGCAGCACGGGGACATTGCAAGACTACGGGCCCGACTTTGGATTGACCTATATTCTCGACGGCCTGTCAGCGATGGGACAGTAGTGATGAGCCTGGGGAAGAAGGCGTTTGCGGCAACACTGACGGTCGCGACGCTCACCTCCGGCTGTGCGACCAACGGGCTGAGCAGTCTGCCACTGCCGGCACCGGGAATGGGCGGCGGAGGCTATCTACTCAAGGCCGAATTTTCGAACGCGCTGAACCTGCCCGCGCACGCTAAGGTCAAACTCGCCGGCGCCGACGTCGGGCAACTCGAAACGATGACCGCGCGAAATTACGCCGCGGTCACCACATTACGGATTATGGACGGCGTCCGGGTTCCGGCCGGAAGCACCGCGGAGTTGCGATCAGCGACGCCTCTCGGCGACGTGTTCGTCGCGATCAAGCCACCGAACCCGGCGCAGCCCAATGCGCCGCTGCTGAAGAACGGTGACACCATAGGCCTGGATTCCACCAGGGCGGCCGCCACGGTGGAATCCGTGCTCAGCTCGGCGGCGCTGCTCGTCAACGGCGGGGCGGTCCGTAATTTCACGAATATCGTCAACGGGGCCGGCAAGGCGACCGGTGACCAGGGACAGGCGTTCGGCGACTTGATCAACCAGACCAATGCGCTGCTGGTCAAGCTCAACGTCCGGTCCGATCAAATCGACGCCGCAGTGACCGAAACGGCGCGGCTCGCCGACCGGCTCGACGAAAAGAACCAAGCCATCACCGACGTCTTGCAGGCGATCGGGCCGGCGACCGATGTGTTGTCCAGCGACGCTGACGAGGTCGCCGATGTCGTAGAACAGTTGGGCGCTACGACACGCCAGCTGGAAAGGTTCCCGTCGATCGCCGGAACCGATAAGACCGGCCGCAGTGTCATCAAAGATGCCAATAGCATTGCCGCCGCGTGGAATGACGTCGCGCTGAGTCCCGATACCAGCCTGGCCGGACTGAACAGGTTGATGCCGCCGTTCGTCAAAACCACGACGAGCTCGGCGATATCGGTGCGCGGCAGCTTCGACCGGCTGGTCATGGGATCGAGGCCGGGCACCGGGGCGGAGTCCGGAGGATTCAAGGGGGATCCGGCCTTCCACGGCCCGATGCACCGCGACATCAACAAGTTCATCGGCTCGCTCAAATACGCCCTGTGGCGGCTGCAGGAACGCGTGGTCGGCCGCGGCCCGAATACCCCGATGGGTCAGGACCAATGGGCGCCGGTCGGCCCGCCGCTTCCGCCCGCACCACCCGGCGAGGCGCCGCCGGATCCGTTCGGGCAGGAGCCCCCGGGATGATTCACACGGTCAGCCGGTGGATCGTCGCCATTGTCCGAGCCGGGCATCGCCGGCGGACGTGGCTTTCCGGCATCGCGCTCGCGCTGACGCTCGTCGTCGCGATGGCCTACCTGCTGATCGGCGCGCTGCGGGTGAACCCCTTCGACTCGACCTACCAGATCAGGGTGCAGCTGCCCGAATCCGGTGGCCTGCTCGCCAATCAGGACGTCGCGGTGCGCGGGATTCGGGTCGGGCGCATTGAATCGCTGCAGGCCACGTCGAGCGGCGTTGAGGTAATCGCGAATATCAAGTCGAGCGTCAAAATCCCGGCCGCCAGCCAGGTGCGCGTGTCGGGGTTGTCTCCGGCAGGAGAGCAGTACGTCGATTTCGAGCCCGCGTCGAACACCGGCCCGTTTTTGGCCGACGGCAGTGTGATCGGTCCGCAGCGGACCACCACACCGGTTCCGCTGTCGCAACTGCTCGCCGACGCCGATGGCCTTCTGGCTCAAACCGATCCGAAGAAGCTTGAAATCGTCAAGCGCGAGCTGAGCCTCAGCACGGAAGGCCCGCAGAAGCTCACCGACATCATCGATGGCGGTACTTTTCTGTTGTCCACGTTGGACCCCGTGTTACCGGAGACCGTCAGCGTATTGAAATCCAGCCGGGTTGTATTGACCACTTTCGCCGACAAGAACACCGGGCTGGCTGCCACCACAAGGAATCTCGGTCAGTTGATGACCGGCGTCAACAAGATGGATGCCGGGTTCCGCAGGTTCGTCGATCAAACACCGGGAGTGCTGTCGTCGGTGGACAACCTGTTTGACGACAACTCCGACACCATGGTCGGGCTGCTGGCCAACTTGGTCTCGACAGCGCGGTTGGTCTACGTCCGGGTTCCGGCGCTGAACGCGCTCTTTCCGAACTATCGTGGCTCTACGCTGGAGGCTTTGACGACCACCATGCATGAGCACGGGCTGTGGGCAACCGCCGACATCTACCCCCGCTACACCTGCGACTACGGCACCCCGCGCCGACCGTCGTCGTCGGCGGACTACCCCGAGCCATTCCTGTACACCTATTGCCGAGACGACGACCCCGAGGTGCTGATCCGTGGAGCGAAGAACGCTCCCCGGCCAGGCGGTGACGACACCGCTGGACCGCCTCCCGGTGCGGACTTGGGCCAGACCACCGATCCAACGCCCAAGGGTCGCTACACGATTCCCACACCGTACGGCGGGCCGACACTGCCCATCGAACCGCCCCACTGATGCAAGGAGACACCACCGTGACGCTGACAACCGAGCAGGAACCGGAGTTAGACGAGACGGAATCCACCGCCGAACCCGACGTCGACGGCAAGTCCACTCGACGACCGTGGCGGCGCTATGCCCGTCTAGTGCTGGTGGCCGCGGTCTTCGCCGGAGCGTTCGGCAGCGCCGCGGTGCTGGGGTGGACGTTGTGGCAGGAGCACACTGTGACCCAGGCCGCTCAGACTGCCCGCCAGACCGCAGTCGACTACGCGCAGGTACTGACCAGCATCGACTCGAATCGGGTGGATCAGAACTTCGCGGCGGTACTCTCCGGTGCCACAGGTCAATTCAAGGACACGTACACCAAGGCGAGTGTGCAGCTTCGCCAGTTGCTGATCGACAACAAGGCCGCCGCGCACGGCGTCGTCGTTGAGTCCGCGGTCCAGTCGGAAGCCAAAGGCAAGGTGGTGGTGCTGTTGATGGTCGACCAGACGGTCAGCAACACCGGGCGGCCCGACGGGCGGGTCGACCGCACACGGATGAAGGTCACGATGGAAAAGGTCGATGGTCATTGGCTGGCAAGCAAAGTCGAACTGCCCTGAAATGTGGGCGGCGCGGCTTACGGTGAGCGTGGCAACGGTAACGGCGGCGGTCGTGGCCGCGCCGGCCGCGTCAGCCTCGGCGCCTTCGTTGTGCGGCGACTTCGGCGGCGAATGGGACGGGCAATATTGCCACACCTCGGTGTTATCCGAGCGAAAAGCGGTCCGCGACATCAAGATGGCCATCCCGGGTGATCTGGTGGACAACCCCACTGCCGGTCCGGTGATCCGCGACTACTTGCGCACTTTGTTCAGCAGTTGGCGAACCAAGGGATCCTCGATGGTTCAAGACAGTTGGGGCGAAGAGAACTATCAAGTGTTCCAACATGGACCCGCACTCAGTGTGGTGTTCCATGAGGACTACCACGCCGACGGGCCGTGGATCAACAACGCCTACCGCACTTTCACGTTCGATATGGCCGGCGGCAAGCGGTTGGAGCTCACCGATATCACCAAACCCGGGGTGGATCCTCGGGCGGCCATTCCGTCGTTGGCCGAGCCGTTCATCCAGGAGGCACTGGACCGGGCGGCGTGGCAACACTCACCCGGAAGCTATCCGTTCACGCTCGACCGTTGGACACCGGACAGGGTGTACTCCGGAGGCTACAAAGCTTGGGTCATCACACCCGACGAGCTGATCCTCTACATGCCCGATTACCCGGTGGGACACGACTCCCCAGTTCAGTACGGCCAGTCGCAACAATGGTCTATGGACGGCGGCACCGTCGAGCCGCACATCCCGCTCAGCGCGCTGAGCTCGATCCTGCGACCGGAGTTCGGCGGTGGTAGTCAAGAGGCGTTGGGGTAGAACTCGCCAAGGATCCTTCAAGAGTCCTGCCGCATTCTGCGCATTATCGGCCACCACGACCGGCCGCGGCGCATGATGGAGAACATTCGCCAGAAAGGACTCAATAATGGCGAACTACTGGTGGATCGTGCACATCGTCGCGGTGATCTGCTTACTGGGCATCGTGGTCGCAAGGGTCATCGCGAGGAGCCAGAGCGGACTCGACAGGACAGAGATGAAGGTAGCGCGGCGAGCGGCGCGGTCGCCCTTAGTCTTCGCCGGGTTGTCGTTGGTCATTTTCCCCTGGCTGGGGCTGATCTTGTTCGCGTTGATGTGTTTTGCCTATTACAGGCACAGCGCCGCAATCAAGAAAGAGGTCGGCTTTGACCGCAGAGAACAGAACCGCGCAGAGGGCGCCATATACGATTTCTACGAGCTTCGCATCACCAGGACCGAGCTGATCAAGGGCTATGGACCGGGCGCTCTGCGCATTCCGCTGCAAGGGCTCACCGCCACGGTCACGAAGACCGACACGGTCGACATCACGATCAAAGGGCCAGACACCAAACTCGTTTACTCCATGCCGTATGACATTCTTGCTGGTTTCAACCCTTGGCGCGCACGACAGTTCGCCGCTCTCCTGAATTACGAAGCGAGCCGCCAAAGTGCACCGGGCATCGCAGCATGATGGAGTGCAACAACACTGGACCGCGATCGACGAACTTCGCTGAGATCGATTGATTCCCAACTAAAATGGTGGTGGCTCGTCCTGGTCGCTGCTGGGTGGGGCTGGGCCTAAGCGGGCGGCTTGGCGGGCGCGGCGCGCTTGGCGGTTGCGTTTGCGTTCGGCGCGGATGTAGGCCGCGCGATTTTGGGCGCGGGTACGTCGACGTTTGGGCATCATCGCGCCGCGATCGCCGCACTGGTCGGTGCGGGTGGATGTCGGCTGAGGCAACTCTGCGGTGGGCACGCATAAGCTGGGGAACAGCAGCGCGCTGCCGGGAGTCGTCACATAGGTCTGCCCGGCCGGTGAGGTCCAAATGATTGTGCCGTCGGGGAGCTGTTTGTCGCGCCAGGCCCAGAAGGTTTTCAGCAGATGATGCCGTCTGCACAGGGATTTGAGGTTCGAGGCGTGGGTCTGACCACCATCACCGTAGGGAATCGTGTGGTCGAGGTCGCAGGCCACCGCGGGCCGGTCACAGCCCGGGAACCGGCAGGTGAGATCGCGGCAGCGGACAAAGTCGGCCAGTGCGCGCGAGGGCGTATATCCCGGCTCGGCCGGGGCATCGGCGGGATGGACCACGGGCCGCAGCTTGGCCGACTCGGCGAGTTCAGCGATCAGCTCGGCGGGAATGAGCTCATCGGCCCCTATCATCGCTCCCGGCTCCGTGCCGCTGCCCTCGAGGGTGGCCTGCTCGGCAATCACGTGCACCACCACCGGCCCGGGCACCGGCCTCGCGCCGGCAGGGCAATCCGGCAGGCCGCAGCGACACTGCAGACGCTCAGCCCCGGCCGCCAACGCCCCCATGGCATCGGCACGGCGCTGATTGCGGGTCCGCGGATCGTGGGCACACACCGTGTCGGCCAACGCATCCAGGCGGGCGTCCACCGCGTGAGCATCGGTGGTGAACAACCGGCCAAACACCTCAGACAGGCCATTGCCGCCATCGCAGATGTCAAACTCCCGATGGGCCTGCGCCTCCCGGCGTTGACGCACCGCATCGCGATCGGCGCGGGCCACAATCCGATCGACGTAGGCGGCCAGCCGACTCTGCGTCAGCCCCGGCCAGCGCGAAACCCGTGCTGCCAGAACGGCATCGACCCCGGCTAACACCTCAGGATCGGTGATCAAGTCGGTGCGATAGACCATCGTCTGAAACATCCAATAGGTGATATCGCCGGCGCACAGCAGCGCCCCCACCCGCGGCAGTCGGCTGCGCATGACCCGCGCGTAGTACAGATAGCTGGTCGCCAGCGCAGGGGTGATCCCCAACGCCGCGGCCACCTCGGCGCTGATCTCCTCCTGGGTGTCAGTCATCCAGGTCTCGCGCTCACCGACTTCACGCAACCGCAGCACATCCAACTCGCCGATCGCAACCAGGCGCTGACCGGCCGCTTGGTTCTCGGCCCGCGACGCCGCAGCCATGCGGTCCAGCAGTTCAGCGCCTTTCTCGAACATACATTCGATTATGCCACGCGCCGGCGACAAATCGGATTCAGCCGACCCTCGTCACTTGGCCAGCTCGTGCCGGACGCGGTCCGCGCGAACCGGAATACCGTTGTGGCCACCGAGATCCAGAGCATAGAGGCCTGTCACATACGCGACGCCACCGCCGTGGATACCCAGCGCGGCGCTGTCGACGTGGTCGTAGGTGTCAGTGTCCTTGTGGTAGTTGGGGTCGAACGGTTGGTCGGCGTCGCCTCCCCACAGCTTGGCCTGCTCCTCGGACATCTTGGCTTCCGCGCCGGAGAACAGCCCGCCGGCCGGGATGCCGGCCAGCGTGAAACCGTCGTAATCCGACCGGCCGTCGAATGCGAAGTCCTGCGGTGACTTGCCGGCCGAGTTCAGGTATGCGGCCAGCGACCGCTCGATACCGGCCGAGCCTTCGGGTACCACCGGCTGACCTCGCTGGTCCAGCGGCAGCGACTGGTCCCCGTCGTAGGTGAAGTAGCCCGGATTGGGCGAGCCGAGCATGTCGAAGTTCATGTAGAGCGCAATGTCCTTGAGCGCGTCGGTATCTAGCGACTCCACGTACTTCCGTGAGCCGATCAGCCCGAGTTCTTCTGCGCCCCAGAAGCCGAACCGCACCGCGTTGTGCACCTGCGGCGAGCTGCCCAGCTGCAGCGCGGTTTCCAACACAGCGGCCACCCCGGAGCCGTTGTCGTTGATGCCCGGCCCCTCGGGAACGCTGTCGAGGTGTGCACCGATCATCACCACGTCGTTGGCCGACCCGGTTTTGGTTTGCGCGATCACATTGCGGGCCTGGATGTTCTTGGTCTCGGCCTTGAGTTTGACCGTGATCGGGCCCGGCTTGCTTCGCAGCTCCGCGCCGGCGGCTTTGGTGACACTGACCACCGGGATCTTCACATCGGTCTTCTCGCCCAGCGTTCCGCCCATTTTCTCTTCGAGGACGTTGTCGGCGATGATCAGCGCGACGGCGCCGCGCTGCACCGCGGCGTCCTCCTTCTCCGAAAACGGGCAGGTGCCGCGATCCACCAGCACGACCGCGCCTTTCACCGGCAGCTTGTCGTAGTCGGAGGGAGTGCAGCCCGGGCTGTCCTCGATCGGCGCAGGCACCAACGGCCCGGTCACCCCGTCGGGCGGGGTGGGCAGGCTGAACTCCAACGCACGCGCCTCGAAGGTCTTGTCCCCGATCGCCACCGACCCGGTCTCGGCATGGAACACCCGAGCCTCGAATTGAGGGGTTTGCACGTCAAAACCCTTGTCGCGCAACTTACCCACGACGTAGTCGATGCTGGCGTCATAACCCGGAGTGCCGACCGCGCGGGTGTTGTTATTCGCCCCCGCAATGTCCTGCAGCTTCGACAGGTGCGCCATCATCGCATCGGTGCTGACTCTCTCCCGCAGCGCGGAAGCGAAATTGGCGGCCGACGACGAGACGGCCGGCCTGGAATCCGGTGAGTCACCGCACCCGCCGATCAGCAACGCAACGGCGGCGGTCACAACGAGGATGAGCTTTGGCTTAGTGTCCACGCGGCCCACGTTAGCCGCTGCCGACGGCGCGATGCGCCTCAGCCGGCGGCAAAGAACGGCGGCAGTATTTCCGTCCGCACGTTAGTCAGCTCCAGCAGGTCGACCAGTCGCGCGACCATAGGCTGGTCGGTTCGAAACACCACCTGCCGACCGTCGGCCCCAGCCAACTGATCCAGGGCAAACAGCTGCCGATGGGTGACAAAGTCGAGACAGTGTGCGCCGACAGTCACTTCGTCCCCGCTGGCTAATGGCCAGATCCGTTGCAGCGCAACGCTGAACGCCTCATCGCCGGCCGCGTCGATCTCACCGGCCAATGCGAAATCGCTGCCTTCTTCGGCGTAGATGCGAAAGCTCGATGCGCCCCGACTGACAAATGGGTGCAGGCAAATCACTTCTTTGGCCGCGTCACCCAAGATCTTCAGGTTGTAGGCGCACAGCGCCGAGAACGGCAGCGCTGTCATCTTCTGGTCGACGAGGTACTCCAGACGGCTGAATGCATCGCGTTGCTCCGGTGTGCGGACGAACGCGGCCCCGTCGACCACCGCCCGGCAGCCGCTGCATCCCGCTGCGACAACACGCTGCAGGGCCGTCACCGCGTCGGCCACCGTGGCCTCCGGGTCAACCACCTCGCTGCCGGGAACAAACCGGTAGTGCTCGTCCACTGGTGTCGCCGAGATCAGCCCGGACCGGAGTGCGTCGGCGAACCCCATGTCGACCAGCTCGTTCAGTAGCTCAGCGCGGCTACCGTCGCTGGCATACAAAATCCGGTGGTTTCGCCGAAGGCCGTCGGCAATGTACTCGGCCGCGCGGGCCAGGAACACCGACCGGTCGTGATAGCCCCAGCCCACGTGCGCGTGCGCCCCAAGGCCTGCGACGGAGGCGACAGCGCCTTGGCGGCGCGTCATGCCTCGACCAAAGGGCGGTCAAGCCGCAGGTAGGCCTGAATGGTGGTGCCGGCCGGTGTGGTGTGGGTGCGCACCAAATCCGCGATCGCGTTGACAACGAACAGCCCGTAGGGGCCTACTTGCCGGTCTTTCGGCGGCCGACGCCCGGCCAACGGGTCAGCCAGATGCCCGATATCGCGGGCCTCGCAGACCACGTGTCCAGCCTCATGCCAGAACGCCAGCCGGCAAGCCCCGCCGGTGTGATCAAGGCTGTTGGTGGCCAGTTCGGTGGTGATCAACTTCAAATCCGCGAGCCGGTCTGCGGACATGCCCAGCAATCGGCCATATCGGGTGCTACAGCGACGGGCGCCGGCCAGATCCGCCGGCTCGCAGACGGTGTGTGTCACCGCGACGGGACTGGTCGGGAGCGGCTGGTTGCACTGATCCAGCGCGGCGTCGACCGCATAGTCAGGGTTGTCCTGATGCGAGCCGTCCTGCCAGATCATCGGGTGGGTGCGCCGTGCATCCGCCAACGCACGGTCGCCCAGTCGTGTCGCGTCATAGAGGCACACGCCAGTCACGTCCCGGCCGGCAAGCGCGATATTGACCAGCGCCTCGTGCTGCACGCAGGCCGGGTATTCGACAGCGCTGCGCTCGGGCCAAACCGGCTCGCCGATAATCCGGACCGGCCGGTGGCTGTGGCGTTCCATGAAGGTGGTGAGCAGCCCGAGGAGCCGGCCGGGATTACGCCCGGCCTCGGTGATGTCGATCATCGTCACTTCCCTCGCCGCAGCGCCCAGCGCGTCGCGCAGCAAAGGGATTTTGTCCCTGGGCACTGCGACCAGCACCGGTTGGGGCACACTCAACCATCCGCTGACGAACCGCACCACGGAATCGACATATTCGCGCTCGGAGGAGTAGAAGAGCGCCCCGTGTACCAGCCGGTTCGCGCTATATGTCATCGCCATGTCGGCGGGAAGGGTACCCACTCACTCCTTCACACTCACATTGGTCAGCTCGAGCAGCTGGACCAGTCGGGCGATGACGGGCCGTCCGGGTCGCAGCCGCTGCCAGCCAGGTCAGCGCGCAAAGATTGGCGGTCGCGATCGGCGACGTATTCGATGCATTGGTTAGCGGTCAGACCATCGGCGATGCATTCGGCGGCGCAGGCGCGAAACTCCTCCTGACCGCGGTACCCCAGCCCATGTGCGCGAACGGGCCCAGACCGGCAGCAGCGGACAGCACACCATGGCGACGCATCACATATCCTCGCCGGCGCACCGGTCGATTCGCAGATAAGCATGAATGGTCGTCCCGGCCGGGGTGGTGTGCATGCGCACCAGATCCGCGATCGCATTGACGACAAAGAGACCGGCCGGACTCGGCCGGTCGCTGCTCGGCGGCCGCCGGCCGGCCAGTGGGTCGGCGATGAACCCGTTGTCGCGTGCCTCGCAGACCAGATTGCCGTTGTCCTCCCAAAACGCCAGTCGGCAGGCGTCCCCGCCGTGCTGGATGCTGTTGGTGGCCAACTCCGTGATGATCAGCTGTAGATCGGCGATTCGGTCGGCGGACAATCCGAGCAGCCGGCCGTATCGAGTGCCGTGCCGCCGGGCCCCGGCCAATTCGCGTGCGACCGAAACGGTGTAGGTCACTGCAGCCGGGCTTCGGGCCAACGGTTGGTTGCAGCGCTCCAGTGCGGCGTCGACGGCGAAGCTCGTGCTGGGCTCCTGCGCTCCCGCCCGGCGGATCGACGGATGAGTGGCCCGGACGTCGGCCAGCACCCCGTTCCCGTCGTCGTCGAGAAGGGCTGCGTCATACAGACACAAACCCACTACCTCGCGTTCGCCGAACGCGAGATTCGTCAGGGCTTCGTGCTGGATGCAGGCGCAGTACTCGGCCTTGGTGCGCCCCGGCCACAACGGCTCGGCGATCATCCGTACAGGCCGATTCGGGTGGCGCTCCAGGAAAGCCAACTCCGCCGCCAGAATCCGTGCGGGATTACGGCCCATCTCCGTGATGTCGACCAACGTCGCGCCGTCTGCTGTGTCGCCCAATGCGCGACGCAAGAAAGCCATTCTGGGCTCGGGTACTGCCACCCACACCGGCTGCTTTGCGCGCAGGCCTTCGCTGATGAACGGCACGACAGCGCCGAGGTATTCGTCTTGTGCACAATAGAACAACGCCGTGTGATCGAAGCGGGGCTGTGCAGCCGGCTTGCTCATTGTCACGTCAGCGGCTCCGCTCGAGTCGGCCGTCCAACTAGCGACGGCGCATGTGGCGTCCGCGATCGCCTACCCGCTGCGGCGGTGCATCAATCAGTGCGTTGCAGCCACAAGCAACTCGGCGACGCCGCGCATTCCGGCGGCGTTGGGATGAAACGGTGCCGGACGCCAGGGCAGTGGCCAGGCCGCACCGACCACCCAGGCATCGGCCGACCAGGCGTGATGGTCACGGCTGGCCTGTCCGGCGCGCACGATCCCGCAGCCGGTGGCCTGCGCTGCGGCCGCGGTGAGTTCCTCCAGTCGCGCGGCGATGTGGCGGCCGAGCCCGGCGTCGGCGTCCGAGAGCGGCGCCGCGCGTTGCCCGTTCGGTGGCAGCATCGTCAGATAGTCGACGAAAATCACCCGCGCGCTGGGAGCGCGCCGGCGCACCGTTGCACCGACCGCGCGCAGCGAATCGCCGACCTGGCTCAGCGCTTGGTCGCGGGCAGCGCGGTCGAGCAGGGCTGCGACGTTCGGCAACAGCCGCGCGACGCGCGGCAGCGACGCGGCCATCAGCATCGGGATGTAGCCGACGTCGTTGCCGCCGATCGTGATGGTGACCAACTGTTCAGAGCCATCCAGCGCATCCACCTGTGGCGGTGCGCCACGTTGACGCTCCGCCAGCACATGCGCGGTGGTCGCCCCGGAAAACGTGACATCGACCAGGTCGAGGTCGAGTTGCTCCGCGACGAGGTGGGCGTAGTTGCGGGCCGACCGTCCCGATCCCCAGGGCGCACCTTTGGCGCGGGGCTGGATACCGGGACCGGCAGCCATTGAACTACCCAGTGCCACATACCGTTTCGTCATAGCTCCGGACTGGATGCTTGCGCCCAGAATCGTTTCGGGATACGTCCGGCTTTGCGCGCCAGATAGCCTGCGGTGACGGCGGCGGCCATCGCGGCGGCCATCGCGGGCGGGTCGGCGGCCCGAGTGACCGCGGTGGCCAACAACACCGCGTCACAGCCCAACTCCATCGCCAGCGCGGCGTCACTGGCGGTTCCGATGCCGGCGTCCAGCACCACCGGAACATCGGCGGCGTCGACGATCATCTCGATGTTGTGCGGATTGGCAATACCCAGCCCGGTGCCGATCGGCGACCCGAGCGGCATCACCGCCGCGCAACCGGTGTCCTCCAGCCGTCGGGCCAGCACCGGGTCGTCGTTGGTGTAGGGCAACACCACAAAGCCGTCGTCCACCAATTGCTCAGCGGCCCGCACTAATTCGACCGCGTCGGGCAGCAGCGTGCGTTCATCGGCGATCACTTCCAGCTTGACCCATTCAGTGTGCAGCGCTTCGCGGGCCAGCTGCGCGGTGAGCACCGCCTCCGCGGCGCTTCGGCAGCCCGCGGTGTTCGGCAACGGCGTGATACCCAGCCGGCCCAGCAGGTCAAGCATTCCGGTGCCGCCTTCAGCGTCGACGCGGCGCATCGCGACGGTGGTCAGTTCGGTGCCCGACGCGACCAGCGCTTCCTCCAGCACCGCCAGGTTGGTCGCACCGCCGGTGCCCATGATCAGCCGGGACGCGAACTCGCGACCGGCAATGGTCAGTTTCGAGTCAGCCACCCTGCACCGCCGTCACCACCTCGAGTTGCGCACCATCGGAAAGCGTTGTCGTCCAGTCGGACCGCGGCAGTACCGCCCGGTCCAGCGCGACCGCAATACCACGGTCGGGATAGCCCAGTGACCGTAGCAGCGCGGCCACGGTGGTCTGATCTTCGATTTCGACCTGTTCTGCGTTGACAACGATGATCATGGGAGGGCTCCCGCCATAGAAGGAAGTTCGGACACAATCTGTTCGGCGGTCCATGGGGCCAGCAGAAAGCCATTGCGGCCATGCCCGGCAGCCACCAGCGTGCGGGCGTCCAGACGTCCCACCAGCGGCAGGTTGTCCGGTGTCATCGGGCGCAACCCGGCTGCGCACTCCGCCAGTTCGTACTCGCCCAGCGCCGGGCACACCGCGCACGCGTCGTCGAGCAGGTCGCGCACACCGGACACCGCCGGGGCGGTGTCGCGACCGTGCTCGTACTGGGTGGCACCGACCACCACACCGTCGCCGCGCGGCACCAGATACACAGCCCGGCCATGCACCCGCGCCCGAATGACACGCTGGGGCACCGGCATACAGCCCTTACGCCACGCAAGCCGCAGTACTTCGCCCTTCACCGGCCGGATCGGCAGGCCCGGCCACAACAGCGGAGCGTCGATTCCGTTGGCGATCACCACCGCATCGGCCTCGACGGCCGCCAGGTCATCCACCGGCCCGGCCCATTGCACATCGAGTTGCCGGCAGGCCGCTTCCAGGGCATCCAACACGGCACGGTTGTCTACCGCCAACTCGGTGGGCGCTCGGAAACCATGCCGAATACCCTGCGCCAGCAAAGGTTCCACGTCGCGCGCAGCCGACTCCCAGACCACCGGGTGGCCCTGCGCCGAGAGCCAGTCCGCGACCGTGTGCAAATCAGCGACGTCGGCGCGGTCAACGGCAACCACCAGCGACTCCCTGGCGGTGATCACCTGAGCCGGTAGACCGTCCAGAAAGCCGCTTTCGTGCCAGAGTCGCAGCGACTGCAATCCGCGTTGCAGCAGCTGCTCCTCGCCGGGCCAGCCTTCGCTGTGCGGGGCCAGCATCCCGGCCGCCACCCAGGACGCGCCGTGCTCGCCGCTGCGGTGTACCCGCACCGACCAGCCGGCCTGAGCCGCCCGGCGCGCCACCGACAGCCCGATGACGCCGCCGCCGACGACGGCCAGCGATCCGAGGTCGGGTGCCATGTTCTGCTCCCTTCGCCGGCATGATCCGGATCAGGTCGAACGGTAAGGGCAGGCGTGCCCACTCTCAGCCCCCGTAGCCATCACCCTGGGACTCCCGTGATTCGTCAGCTTTCCACGCTAGCCGCTAGCGTCGCGGTGTGCACGAACCTCGGAGGCGGCTTGCCGACGCACGGCTGTATTTGTGCACCGACGCCCGCCGAGAGCGTGGCGACCTGGCCGAATTCGCCGACGCCGCGCTGGCCGGCGGCGTGGACGTCATCCAGCTGCGCGACAAGGGCTCGGCGGGCGAGCAGCGGCTCGGCCCGCTGGAGGCGCGCGACGAGCTCACGGCGCTGGAGTTGCTCGCCGACGCGGCCCGCCGGCACGGTGCGCTGCTCGCCGTCAACGACCGCGCCGATATCGCCCGCGCCGCGGGCGCCGATGTGCTGCACCTGGGTCAAGACGACTTGCCGCTGACGGTGGCGCGCGACATCGTCGGGGCCGACGTGGTGATCGGCCGGTCCGCCCACGACCCCGAGCAGGTCGCCGCCGCGGTCGCCGAGGATGTCGACTATTTCTGCGCGGGGCCGTGCTGGCCGACTCCGACCAAACCCGGCCGCCCGGCGCCGGGGCTGCCCCTGGTACAGGCGGCCGCCGCACTGGCCGGCGACAAACCGTGGTTCGCGATCGGGGGGATCGACGCCGAGCGACTGCCCCAGGTGCTGGCCGCGGGTGCTCGCCGGATCGTGGTGGTCCGCGCGATCACCGCCGCCCAGGATCCGCAAGCGGCCGCCGAGCAGCTCAGTTCGGCGCTTACAGCAGCGCGCTGATCCGATAACTCAGCTGCGAAGGCGCTTGGTCGGGCAGTCCGGCGGTACACCACAGGAACTCCCCTGTCTCGATCTCGACGGTGCGAGGCAGGTGGCGGCGCCGTTCGTCGCCGGCGCCCAGCGGCACGGTCGCCGGAGCGGTCCGCAGCCGTTGCCAGCTGGCGGCGAACCCCGGGTGCAGCGGCAGGGCGGCCACCTCGTCCTCGCCCACCCACCGCAGCTCGGCGCTTTCCCGGTTCGGCACGGTGTGCAGCAACTCGCCGGCATCGGCGATCACCGTGGTGTAGGTCCAGCCGGTGCCGCTGACGCTGGCCGTGACCAGTGTCGACCGCACCGACAGCCGCTCACCGGGCAGCCCGGCCTCCTCGAAAGCTTCCCGGACGGCAGCCTGCTCGGCGGTCTCGTGGCTGTCGCGTGCCCCGCCGGGCAATCCCCACGTTCCGCCCTGATGACTCCACGGCGCCCGGTGCTGCAACAACACCGCCGGAGTGCCGTCCGAGCGCGGCGCGCGCAACAGCAGACCGGCCGCGCCGTGGCGGCCCCAGTACGGCACGCCGGTGTCGGAGACCACCCAGCCGTCACCGTCGCCGCGCACGCGTTCAGGATAAGCAGGGGTGTTAAGCGCCGAGCTTCCACGCATCGGTACGCCCAACTCTTAGACTTCGCTTATAGAGTTCGTGGGACGCACGTCCTGAAGAATTGGGGTCCGAACCGACGTGACCGTTGAGCTGGCGCATCCATCGACTGAGCCGCTGGGATTGCGGTCGTCCACGGAACCGGCCCATCCCCGCTGGTGGTTCATCTCGACCACGCCGGGCCGCATTCTGTCCATCGGCGTGATCCTGGCGATGCTGGGCGGGCTCAGCGCGTTCGCCACCTCGACGACGATCAACCAGCGCCGGCAGGCGCTGGCCACCGTGCTGAATCACACCGAGCCGCTGGCGTTCGCGGCCGGACGGCTCTACACCACGCTGTCGGTGGCCGACGCGGCTGCGGCCACCGCGTTCATCGCCCAGGCCGAGCCGCGCACCGTTCGGCAGCGTTACGAACAAGCCATCACCGATGCCGCGGTCGCGGTGACCCGCGCGTCGAGCGGGCTGACCGATGAGCCGCTGGTGGAGCTGCTGGGCCGGATCAACGCCGAATTGGCCGTCTACACCGGGCTGATCGAGATTGCGCGGACCAACAACCGCGCCGGTAATCCCGTCGGTTCGTCGTATCTGTCCGAGGCGTCGGCGCTGATGCAGTCCAGGATCCTGCCGGACGCACAGCAGCTCTACAGCGCGACTTCGGAGCGAGTCGACGCCGAAACCAGTGCGTCCACTCAGATCCCGGCGCCGGTGATTCTCATTGTCGTCACCACGGTGTTCTTCGGCGCGTTCGCGCACCGCTGGCTGGGCCGTCGCACCCAACGGCGAATCAACCCCGGACTTGTGGCCGGTGGCCTGGCCATTCTCATTATGGTGGTGTGGGTGGGGACGGCTCTGTGGATTTCCACCTCCGGCAGTCAGAGCGCGAAAGACACTGCGGCAGAATCGCTCAAGACCGTCACCAACCTGTCGATCACCGCCCAACAAGCGCGTGCCGACGAGACGCTGTCCTTGATCCGGCGCGGGGACGAAGAAGACCGCCAGCAGTCCTTTTACCGAAACATCGACAAGATGCGCCAGCAGCTCGACCAATACCTCGCCCGCCCGGACGTGGTCGACAAAACCGACTTGCGCGACGCCGACGAGCTGCTGGTCCGATGGCGCCGGGCCAATGACCGGATCAACTCCTACATCTCGGTGGGCAACTATCAAGCCGCCACCCAGGTTGCGCTCGGCAGCGGTGAGAACGACTCCAGCCCGGCATTCGACAAAATCGACAGCGCATTGCGCAAGACGATGGAGCAAAGCCGCAATCAATTGCGCAACGACGTCCTCAACGCACGTCGCGGGCTGTCCGGCGCCACAGCCGGCGGCGCGGTGCTCAGCCTCAGTGCTGCCATCGCGGTCGCCCTGGGCCTGTGGCCGCGGCTGAACGAGTACCGATGACGCGGCGATCGCAAGCGCGGATGCTATGTGCCGCAGTGGCGGCGGCCATGGTGGTGCTGGCTGGCTGCGGTCGCTCGGAGTCGATGGTGACGGCGACGGCGCCGACGTTGCCTCCGCCCACCCCGGCCGGTATGCAGGAGCTGCCGCCGCAGCCGCCGCAATCGCCGCCGAAATCCGGTGACGACTGCAACGCCACCGCGAGCCTGCGACCGTTTCCCACCAAAGCCGAGGCCGATGCCGCCGTGGCCGCTATCCAGCAGCGGGGCCGGTTGATCGTCGGCCTCGACATCGGCAGCAACCTGCTGTCCTTCCGCGACCCGATCACCGGTCAGATCACCGGGTTCGACGTCGACATCGCCGGCGAGGTGGCCCGCGACATCTTCGGTAGCCCCTCGGCGACCGAGTACCGGATCCTCTCGTCGGCCGAGCGCATCACCTCGTTGCAGAAGTCGGACGTCGACATCGTCGTCAAAACCATGACGATCACTTGCGAGCGGCGCAAGCTGGTGAACTTCTCCACCGTTTACCTCGATGCCAACCAACGCATTCTGGCGCCCGGCGATTCGGCGATCACCAAGCCGTCGGACCTGTCGGGCAAGCGGGTCTGTGTGGCCCAGGGCACCACGTCGTTCCGCCGAATCCGTGAGATCACCCCGCCGCCGATGGTCGTGTCGGTGGTCAACTGGGCTGACTGCCTGGTGACATTGCAGCAGCGGCAGGTTGACGCGGTCAGCACCGATGACACGATCCTGGCCGGGCTGGTGTCCCAGGACCCGTATCTGCACATCGTCGGGCCCAACATGGACACCCAGCCCTACGGCATCGGAATCAATCTGGACAACACCGGGCTGGTCCGTTTCGTCAACGGCACCCTGGAACGCATCCGGCGCGACGGGACGTGGAACACGTTGTACCGCAAGTGGTTGAACGTGCTCGGTCCGGCGCCGGCCCCGCCGGGCCCCAGGTATCTGGACTGATGAGCACATCCGGTTCAGAACGCAGGCAACTCGGGGACGACGACAACGCCCCCGGCACCCAGCCCGCCGACGCGACATCCGACTCTCTCCCGACGATGCGACCAGTGTCGACCCAGGCGCTCTACCGCCCGCATTTCGACGACGACGACGAGGACTTCACCTCGGAGGGCACCGTCGACACCGAACCGCGAGAACGCGTGACGACGCCGACCCGAGTTGCCCAGCCGGTTCGGCGCCTCGGCGGCGGCTTGGTGGAGATTCCGCGGATACCCGACACCAACCCGCGCGAAGCTCTGATGGTCAACCCGGTGGTGCCGGAGTCCAAGCGGTTCTGCTGGAACTGCGGGCGGCCGGTGGGCCGGTCCAGCCCGGACGGCAAAGCCCTGTCAGAGGGTTGGTGCCCGTATTGCGGTAGCCCGTATTCGTTTCTGCCGCAATTGAATCCGGGTGATGTCGTCGCCGGCCAGTACGAGATCAAGGGCTGCATTGCGCACGGCGGGCTGGGCTGGGTGTACCTGGCCGTCGACCGCAACGTCAACGACCGCCCGGTGGTGCTCAAAGGCTTGGTGCATTCCGGCGACGCCGAAGCGCAGGCGATCGCGATGGCCGAACGGCAGTTCCTCGCCGAGGTGGTGCACCCGTCGATCGTGCAGATCTTCAACTTCGTCGAGCACACCGATCGGCACGGCGACCCAGTCGGCTACATCGTCATGGAGTATGTGGGCGGGCAGTCGCTCAAGCGTGGCCGCGGTGAGAACCTGTCGGTCGCCGAGGCCATCGCCTACGTATTGGAAATCCTGCCCGCGCTGGGGTATCTGCATTCCATCGGCTTGGTCTACAACGACCTCAAGCCGGAGAACATCATGCTCACCGAAGAGCAGCTCAAGCTGATCGACCTGGGCGCGGTGTCGCGGATCAACTCGTTCGGCTACCTCTACGGCACGCCCGGCTACCAAGCGCCGGAGATCGTGCGCACCGGACCGACGGTGGCTACCGACATCTACACGGTGGGACGCACGCTGGCGGCCCTGACGATGAAGTTGCGCACCCGCAGCGGTCGCTATGTCGACGGGCTACCCGAGGACGACCCGCTGCTGGCCGAATACGACTCGTTCGCCCGGTTGCTGCGCCGTGCAATCGATCCCGACCCGCGACGGCGGTTCGCCAGCGCCGAGGAGATGTCGGGCCAGTTGATCGGTGTGCTGCGCGAGGTGGTCGCCCAGGACACCGGGGTGCCGCGGCCGGGTCTGTCGACGATCTTCACCCGCTCGCGCGCCACGTTCGGAGTGGACCTGCTGGTCGCCCACACCGATGTGTATTTGGACGGGCGGGTGCATTCAGAGAAGCTGACCGCCAAGGAGATCGTCACCGCGTTGCAGGTGCCGCTGGTCGATCCGGCCGATGTCGCGGCACCGGTGCTGTCGGCGACGGTGCTCTCCCAGCCGGTGCAAACCCTGGACTCGTTGCGCGCGGTCCGGCACGGCTCGCTGGAGTCGGAGGGCATCGACTTGTCCGAGTCGGTGGAGTTGCCGCTGATGGAAGTACGTGCGCTGCTCGACCTCGGCGACGTCGCCAAGGCGACCCGCAAACTCGACGACCTGGCCGAGCGGGTCGGCTGGCGGTGGCGGCTGGTGTGGTATCGCGCCGTCGCCGAGTTGCTCACCGGCGACTACGACTCGGCGATCAAGCATTTCACCGAGGTACTCGACACCTTCCCCGGTGAATTGGCCCCCAAGATGGCGCTGGCCGCCACCGCGGAGTTGGCCGGCGGCTCCGACGAGCACAAGTTCTACGAAACGGTGTGGAACACCGACGAGGGCGTGATCTCGGCGGCCTTCGGGCTGGCGCGGGCGTTGTCGGTGGAGGGCGACCGGGCCGGCGCCGTACGCACACTCGACGAAGTACCCGCCAGCTCAAGGCATTTCACCACTGCGCGGCTGACCAGCGCGGTAACGTTGCTGTCCGGCCGGTCGACCAGCGAGATCACCGAAGAGCAGATCCGCGATGCCGCGCGACGGGTGGAGGCGTTGCCGCCGACCGAACCGCGGGTGTTGCAAATCCGCGCCCTGGTGTTGGGCAGTGCGATGGACTGGCTGCAGGAGCACGAGGCCAGCACCAACCACATTCTGGGTTTTCCGTTCACCGAACACGGGTTACGGCTGGGTGTGGAGGCGTCGCTGCGCGGCCTGGCCCGGGTGGCGCCCACCCAGCAACACCGTTACACGCTGGTCGACATGGCGAACCGGGTGCGGCCGCCCAGCACCTTCTAGTGCGCCCCGCCTCCCCCGCCTCCCCGCGTTGAGTGTGAATCGTTGGCTTTGAGTGTGAATCGTTGGCGGAAGTTCGGCCGATTTTTCGCCCTGAGTACACACTGAAAACCCCTAGCGCACAGTCGATGCCCGTGCTTGCAGCGCGCGGCGAACCCGCCGCAGAATATCGGCGGGGTGATCCTCGACTACTACGCGGATAACCAGCCAGCCCATGCGTTCGAGCATCTCGAGCCGGCGAATGTCTTTGACGTATTGCGCGCGGTCGGTGCGATGGTGGTCACCGTCGTATTCGACGGCCACCAGGTATTCCGGCCAGCCCAAGTCGAGGTAGGCCACCGTCAGGCCATCGCCACCAAGTACCGCGACTTGCGTTTGCGGCCGGGGCAAACCGGCTTCGACGAGCAGCAGCCGTAAATACGTTTCGCGCGGCGACTGGGCGCCAGGGTCGACCAGATCCAACGCCGTCTCCAACCGACGCAGTCCACGTACGTGGCGATGCTGCTCGGCGACGGCGGTGACGTCGTCTGGTTTGAAACCCGTGGCGCGCGCGAGTGCATCAAGTCGCGCCACCGCCGCGCGGCGCGGCTCCCGCCGACCGATGTCGAACGCGGTCCGCGCCAGGCTGGTGACCCTGAACCCGGCCACCACGGTCACTTCGCCATCGCGCAACACGTCGCGTCGGGTCACAATGCCTTGCGGTGGGCGAGTATTGGGGTGGTTCAACTCGATCGGGATGTCGGCATCGATCCACTTGGCGCCGTGCAGCGCCGCAGCGGCGGCGCCGGCGATGACCGCCTCGCGATCCGACCATAGCCAGGCCGCCGCAATGCGCTGCTCCAGCGACACCTGGAGGTCCTTCGGCAGGTAGACATCCGGATACACGACGCGATAGCGCGACCGCAGTTGATGACGGCTCAGCACACCACGCGCCATCGCCGCACTGCCGATGAAAGGCTGCGCCACGTCCCGCACACGCCGAAGGATCGCACGCAGACTCGAAACGACGTCGACCTCAGTCCACAGGCTCAGCCCGGCACCAGCTTCACCACCTGATCATTGCCGTAATCGGTGACGTAGACGTTGCCGGCGGCATCCACCGCCACACCTCTGGTGTAGCCGAGGTCGCTGACCGGCAGCACGGTTTGCTTGGTCGAACCGACCGCCATCTTCACCAGCCTGCTGCCGTCGGTGACGTAGACGTTGCCCGCTGCGTCGGCCGCCAAACCGGATGGATCTTTGAGGCTGGTGAACGACATCACGGTCTGGCCGGCCGCCCCCGCCGCCAGCTTCAGCACCCGGTTGTTGCCGGTGTCGACGACGTAGACGCTGCCCGACCCGTCCACCGCCACGCCCTTCGGCCGTTCCAGGTCGTTGAACGGCAACACCGTCTGGTCCTCCGACCCGGCCTGCAGCTTCAGCACCCGATCGTGACCGGTATCGACGACGTAGACGCTGCCCGACCCATCCACCGCCAAACCCGCCGGGCGTTTGAGGCCGGTGAACGGCACCACCGTCTGGCTATCCGACCCGGCCGCCACCTTCAGCACCCGATCGTTGTCGGTGTCGGCGACGTACACGCCGCCGTCCGCGTCTACCGCCAAGCCATACGGTTCCTTCAAGCCGGTGAATGGCAGCACGGTCTGGTGGGTCGAGCCGGCCGCCAGCTTCATCACCCGGTCGTTGTCGATGTTGGTGACGTACACGTTGCCCGACGCGTCCACGGCCACACCCTCCGGTCCGGTGAGACCGCTGAACGGCAGCACGTCTGGTTGATACGTCGTCGGTGTGGATCCCGCCCCTTGCCCGTGCTGGTCATTGCCCGATGACGCGATCCACCACACAAGGAGGCCGATGACGGTCAACAACAGCACCACCACAACGATCGCCAGCGGCAGCAGCTTCGGACCCCGCGGCTCGGGCTCGGCGACCACGTCGGAAGAGAAGCCGAAGTCAGGGATCGGCTCCGCGGGCCGATTGCGGATGCGCGCCGGCGGACTGTCGGTAGTGCGACGAACCATCGTGGGTGCGTCGTGCGGCGGCGCCGAGAGTGCATCGCGGGCAGCGCGGGCCAGATCGCCAGCGGTGGCGAACCTGTGCTGCGGGTTCTTGGCCATCCCGCGCGCGATCACGGCGTCGAATCGAGCTGGGATGGCACGCGGTCGCAGCAGGCTGGGTTTGGGCGGTGCGGCGGTCAGGTGCGCCTTGATCACCTGGCTCACCGTCGTTGCGCCGGCAAAGGGACTGTCACCGGTCAGCATTTCGCACAGCACGCCGGTCAGCGAATACACGTCGGCGCGGCTGGTCGGCCGCTCGTTGTCGAAACGCTCCGGCGCCGTGTACGCATAAGTGCCCGCCGTCGGTCCCCGTCCGTCGAGTGCTGTGTCGGCGATACCGAAGCCGAGTAGGTATACGACGTCGTCGCCGGTGACAAGGATGTTCTCCGGCTTGATATCCCGGTGGGTCAGCCGGGCCGCGTGAGCGACGTCGAGGACCGCGGCGAGCTGCTCGACGATCGCCACCGCGCGAGCCGGGGCGATCGGCCCATACATGCTCAGCAGCGACCGCAATGTTTCACCGGATGTCGACGCCGTCGCGACATAGTCCACGCCGTCGGTCTCGCCCCAATCACGAAGCGGCAGGAGGTGCGGATCTGAGAGGCCCGCCACGATCGGCAACTCGCGGAAGAATCGCTCGCGATCCAGGGTGGGTGGCAACACGGTAACCGCGACCGTGCGCTCCCCGGCCGTGTCCGGCCCGATTTCCACGGCCTGGTAGACCCGGCCCACGCCGGTTTGGCCGAGGACCGCCCGTATCTCGTAGCGGCCGAATCGCGTCCCGACTCGTGCGTCATCGGGCTGCTGCCCCATTGCGTGTCCCCTAAAGTCCCAAGCAATTCCAAACTCTAGCCTTTAGGAACGACGTACCGGCTTAAATCACGCTGAGACAATCAAGGGCAATGGCCAACTCTTCGTTGGTCGGAATCACTAGCACGGCAACGGCTGAGTCGTCGGTGGAAATCTGCCGCGCATCGCTCGCAGGTTGGTTATTGCGTTGTTCGTCGATCTCGATACCCAGCGAGCCGAGTCCGATCAGCGTGTCGCGCCGCACCGCCGCCGCGTTCTCGCCGATGCCGGCGGTAAACGTCACCACGTCGGTATGCCCCAATACCGCCAAATATGCGCCGACGTATTTACGCAAGCGGTACACGAACACGTCGTAGGCCAACTGTGCTGTGGCATCGCCGGATTGAATCATCTCCCCTAACCGGCGAAAGTCGCGTTCACCGGCCAATCCCAACATCCCGGAGCGTTGGTTGAGCATGGATTCGACATCGTCGACGCTCAGCTTCGCTTCCCGGCACAAATACCCGATGATGCCGGGGTCGATGTCGCCGCTGCGGGTGCCCATCACCAGGCCCTCCAATGGAGTCAGACCCATCGAGGTGTCGACGGGCCGGCCACCGGCGATCGCCGAGGCTGACGCGCCGTTACCCAGATGCAGCACAATCTGATTCAGCTCGCCCAGCGGCCGGCCCAGAAACGCCGCCGCCTGCTCGCTGACGTACTGGTGCGACGTGCCGTGAAAACCGTACCGGCGGATCCGCCACTTCTCGGCGAGCTCATGCTCGATGGCGTAGGTCGCGGCTGCCGCGGGCAGGTCGTGAAAGTACGCGGTGTCGAAGACAGCGACATGCGGTAAATCGGGCAGCATCTTGCGGGCCACCTCGATACCGCTCAGTGCCGGCGGATTGTGCAGCGGGGCCAGCGACGACAAATCCTGCAGCGTGGCGATCACCGTGTCGTCGAGGACGGTGGGGCGATAGAACTTCGTGCCGCCGTGCACAACGCGGTGCCCGACCGCCGCCAGCCCGCAGCTTTTCAGGTCGATGTCGTCTTCGGCCAACTGGTCGAACGCCGCCCGGAGCGCCGCGTCGTGGTCGGCGACCGGCGACGACGGCTCGCCGATCTGCTCGATGATGCCGTCCGCCAGCGATGTGCCCGAACCAGCTTGGATCAGCTGGTATTTCAGCGACGACGAGCCGGAGTTGATCACCAGCACAACGCGCTCGGTCATGTGCCTTGCGCCTGGATCGCGGTGATGGCGACGGTGTTGACGATGTCTTCGACCAATGCCCCACGGGACAGGTCGTTCACCGGCCTGTTCAAGCCCTGCAGTACCGGACCGACCGCGATGGCGCCGGCGCTGCGCTGCACCGCCTTATAGGCGTTGTTGCCGGAATTGAGGTCGGGGAAGATCAGGACGGTTGCCCGGCCGGCGACCGCCGAGTCGCGCAATTTGGTGGCTGCCACCGACGGGTCGACGGCGGCGTCGTATTGGATTGGGCCTTCTACCAGCAGATCGGGCTGTCGCTTGCGCACCAATTCTGTTGCTGCCCTGACTTTGTCGACGTCAGCGCCGGAGCCGGACTCGCCGGTGGAATATGACAGCATGGCGACCCGCGGCTCGATGCCGAACTGGGCGGCGGTGCGCGCCGAGCTGATCGCGATGTCGGCGAGCTGCTCGACCGTCGGATCCGGCACGATTGCGCAATCGCCGTAAGCCAACACCCGATCCGGCAGGCACATCAGGAAAATACTGGACACCGTGTCGACATCCGGGGCAGTCCGGATGATCTCGAACGCGGGCCGGACGGTGTGCGCGGTGGTGTGCGCCGCGCCGGACACCATGCCGTCGACATGGGAGTTGTACACCAGCATCGTGCCGAAGTACGACCCATCCTGCATGACCTCGCCGGCCCAGTCGACCGTGACCCCTTTGGCTCTGCGGAGCTCGGCGTACTGGTGGGCGAACTTTTCGCGCAGCTCGCTGCTGATCGGATTCAGCACCTCGGCATCGGACAGGTCTACTCCGAGCTCTGCTGCCCGGGAACGGATCTCGGTTTCGTCACCGAGAATGGTCAGGTCCGCTACCCGTCGCCGCAGCAGCCGCCCCGCCGCATGCAGGATGCGGTCGTCGTCTCCTTCGGGCAGCACGATGCGCTTGCGGTCCGAGCGCGCTCGCTCCAGCACCTGGTAGGCGAACATCTGCGGCGTGGTGACGGATGGAATCGGAATTGCCAACCGCGCCAACAAGTCCGAGACGTCCACATTGCGCTCCATCAACGCCAACGCGGTGTCGACCTTGCGTTGCGACGTCGCGGTCACCCGCCCGCGGGCCGTCGCGGCGGCACTGGCCGTTTCGAAGGTGCCGGTCGTCGTTGCGATGATCGGCAGCCGCAGCCCCAGCCCGGACACCAGCGCCGCGATCGCCGGGTGCGGCTCCAATCCGCCGTTGAGGATGAGGCAGGACAGCGATGGAAACCCTTCGGCCGCATGGGCGCTGGCCACCGCGAGCACGACGTCGGAGCGATCACCCGGGGTGATCACTGCGACGCCTTCGGTCAGCCGCTCCAGCACGTGTTCGGCGGTCATGCCGGCGACCAACACACCGCTCACTTCGCGATCCAGCAGGGCGCTGTCGCCGCTGATCAATGTTCCGTCGACGGCGTGCTGCATCTCGGTGACGGTCGGCGCGACCAGCAGCGGTTCGTCGGGCAGCACGTAGGTTTGCGGTTCGAAATGCTGCAGTGCCGCGGCCACCGCCGAGACGTCGGCCGGTGCGCAGCGGTTGGCGACCACCGCCGCGGTGTGAGCGTGCTGGGCGGCAAGTTCGGCCAGGCACACGTCGACGACCCGGACGACGTCGTCGGGGGTCCGGTCCTTGGCGCGCACCGTCAACACCACCGGCGCCCCGAGATTCACTGCGATGCGGGCGTTGACCGACAGCTCGGTGGGCGTCGCGACGTCGGTGTAATCGCTGCCGACGATCACCACCGCGTCGCACGCACCGGCCATCGCGTGGAACCGTTCGACGATTTCGGCGATCGCGGCGTCGGTGTCGTCGTGCAACTGCTGGTAGCCAACGCCGACGCATTGCTCATAGCGCAGGTCGGCGGTGGCGTGAGCCAGCAGCAACTCCAGGATGTAATCGCGGGGCTCGGGTCGAGCAATCGGGCGGAATACCCCGACCCGGGCCACCGTGGCCGTCAGCAGGTGCACCACCCCGAGCGCGACCGTCGATTTGCCGGTGTCGCCTTCCGGCGAGGTGATGTAGACGCTCGAGGTGGCCACGTCAGCCGAGCCGCCGCAAGCGCGGCGCGAGGTCCTTTTGGAAGAGATCGAGGAACCGGCGCTGGTCGTGACCGGGCGCGTGGAACACCAGGTGGTTGAGGCCCCACGTGACGTACTGGCCGACCTTTTCGACGGCCTCGTCGGGGTCCGACGCCACGATCCAGCGTTTGGCGACCTGTTCGATCGGCAGCTCGTCGGCTGCCTTCTCCATCTCGATCGGGTCGTCGATGCTGTGCTTCTGCTCGGCGGTCAGCGACAGCGGCGCCCAGAATCGGGTGTTCTCCAATGCCAGTTCCGGGTCGGGGTCGTAGGAGATCTTGATCTCGATCATCTTGTCGATGTCGTCGACATTGCGCTCAGCGGCGGCCGCGCCTTCGTGCACCGCCGGGATGAGCTTTTCCCGATACAGCTCCTCGCCCTTGCCGGAGGTGCAGATGAAGCCATCGCCGGCGCGGCCCGCGTATTTGGCCACTGCCGGACCGCCGGCGGCGATGTAGATCGGCACTCCGCCCTCGGGCACGTCGTAGATCGAAGCGCCCTTGAGTCGATAGTAGTCGCCGTCGAAGTCGACCCGGTCGCCGCGCCACAACTCGCGCATCAGCCGTACCGATTCGCGTAACCGCGCGAAGCGCTCTTTGAACTCCGGCCAGTCGCCCTCGTAGCCGGTCGCGATCTCGTTGAGAGCTTCGCCGGTGCCCACGCCCAGGAAGATGCGGTCCGGGTACAGGCAACTCATGGTGGCGAACGCCTGCGCCACGACGGCGGGGTTGTAGCGGAACGTGGGGGTCAGCACCGAGGTGCCCAGCAGGATCCGGTCGGTGCGCTCACCGACCGCGGTCATCCAGGACAGCGAGAACGGCGCATGCCCACCCTCGTGTCGCCACGGCTGAAAGTGGTCGCTGACCGTGGCGCTGTCCATACCGTGAGCCTCGGCGGCAACCGCCAGCTCGACGAGCTCCCGCGGCGCGAATTGTTCCGCCGATGCCTTGTATCCGAGTTTCAGTTCAGCCACGCTGTCGTTTCTACTCCACGCGACGATCGCAAGCGCGGCGGAGCCGGGCGAAGCGGGTCGCCGCCAATATTCCGTAGTTATGCTCGCGGGCATGGCACCGGCGCTGACGGCCATCACCGGAACCGTGCACCTCGCCCAGGGCGAGGCGGTCAACTGGCTGCTGGTCACCGACAACACCGGGGTCATGCTGATCGACGCCGGCTATCCCGGCGACCGCGACGACGTGCTGGCCTCGCTGCGTGAACTGGGGTATCAGGCCGGCGACGTCCGCGCGATCCTGCTCACCCACGCCCACATCGACCACTTCGGCTCGGCGATCTGGTTCGCCAAAACCCACGGGACCCCGGTGTACTGCCATCCCGACGAGGTCGGCCACACCAAGCGGGAGTATCTGGAACAGGCGTCGCCGCTGGACGTCGCGCTGCGGATCTGGCGACCCCGCTGGGCGGTGTGGGCGGTGCACGTGGTCCGCAACGGCGGCCTGATCCGCGAGGGCATTCCGACCGCGCAGCCGCTGACGGCGGAGGTGGCCGCGGGCTTACCCGGCCAGCCGCTGGCCATTCCCACTCCCGGGCACACCGGCGGGCACTGCTCGTACCTGGTCGACGGTGTGCTGGCCAGCGGCGATGCCTTGGTCACCGGCCATCCGTTGCTGGCACGCAGCGGCCCGCAGCTATTGCCGGCGGTGTTCAGCCACAGCCAGGACGACTGCGTGCGCAGCCTGGCGGCGCTGGGCTTGTTGGAGACCGAGATTTTGGCTCCCGGTCACGGCGACTTGTGGCGCGGGCCGGTCCGTCAGGCCGCCGAACAGGCCCGTGCGCTCGCTCAAGTCCGCTGAACGCGGTCACAATTCGGTCACGGTGCAGATCACGATTCGTTAAGAACTCTCACGCTTCCGCTACCGCTCTCGTCGATTGCTTACCGAAAACGGCCGCAATTGAGACTCATTTCACGCGCGTGTGCCGGTCATGCACCGCGGCACCGGTTTTCGGAGATTTTCACACAGTTGACGCTCTTCGAGCCGCGCGTACTTTGGGCCTCGGGTGTCGGCAACCCCAATCCAATCACCGTGCAATTCGAGGAAACAACCAATGATGAAATTCCGTGGTATGACCGCGCGCCGACAAGCCGCCGGCATCTCCGCCGCCTGCTGCCTTTTCGGGAGCCTGGCTGCAACGACGATCCTGGCGCCGACGGCGTCCGCAGCGCCGGACTGCAGTCCTGCCGGGGTGCAGAACACTGTCAACTCGGCGACCGGGTCGGCTCGCCAGTACCTCAACGGCCACCCGGATGCCGACGCTGCGGTGACGGATGCGTTCAGCCGGCCGCGTCCGGAAGCGGCGGCCAATCTGCGCACTTACTTCACTGCGCACCCGCAGCAGTACCACGACCTGCGGGGCATCCTGGCGCCGATCGGCGACACGCAGCGTCAGTGCAACACCACAGTGCTCTCACCCCAGCTGCAGTCGGCCTACGACGAGTTCATGGCCGGCTGAACGTCGAGGTGATCCCGCAGGGTTCGACCGGTGTACCGGGTGCGGTAGACACCGCGGTCCTGCAATAGCGGGACGACCCGGTCGACGAATTCGTCGAGCCCGTGCGGGGTCAGGTGCGGCACCAGGATGAACCCGTCGCAGGCATCGGCTTGCACGTAGCGGTTCATCTCGTCAGCGATCTCGGCGGCTGTCCCGACGAATTGCTGACGGCCGGTAACGGCGATCACCAGTTCGCGGATGGTCAGGTTTTCTGCCCGGGCACGTTCCCGATAGAGCTTGGCCACCGCGACTGGGTCGCCGTGCCGCACCCGGCCCTGGGTGATCCCGCTGTCACCGGTTGGTTCGACGTCGAGCAGCGGGCCGTCGGGGTCGTAGGCCGACAGGTCGCGACCCCACACCTGTTCGAGCATGGCGATTGCCGTCGGGCCGCTGACCTGCTGGTGACGGATGTGCTGCGCCTTCTCGGCCGCGTCGGCGGCGCTGTCGCCCAGGACGAAGGTGGCCGCGGGAAACACTTTGAGCGCGTTAGCGTCTCGGCCAGCAGCTGCCGCTCGGCCTTTGACGTCGGCGGTGTAACGCTGCCCGTCCTCCAGCGAGCCATGCAGCGTGAACATGGCGTCGGCGTGCCGCGCTCCGAACGATCGGCCTTCCGGCGAGTCGCCGGCTTGCAGCAGGACCGGATGGCCCTGCGGTCCGGCCGGCAGTGTCGCCATTCCGCGCACGTCGAATTGTGCGCCGTGGTGTTCGACGTGCCGGATGCGGCTGGGATCGAGGTAGATTCCGGCGTCGACGTCAGCCAGCACGGCGCCGGAGGCCCAGCTGTCCCAGAATTGACGTGCTACTGAAAGGAATTCGTCGGCCCGCTGATACCGGCCGGCGTGTTCGAGGAACCCACCGCGACGAAAGTTCGCCCCGGTGAACGCGTCTGACGAAGTGACGATGTTCCAGCCGGCCCGACCTTCGGACAGATGATCCAAGGTCGCGAA
Source organism: Mycobacterium sp. NGS62 (assembly GCF_059812285.1). Taxonomy (NCBI): domain Bacteria; kingdom Bacillati; phylum Actinomycetota; class Actinomycetes; order Mycobacteriales; family Mycobacteriaceae; genus Mycobacterium; species Mycobacterium sp. NGS62. Next base: position 188,741 of record NZ_JCALCK010000004.1, read on the forward strand.
TTGCCGTGCCACTTCGAAGGGTTCGTTGAAGGTGGTGTTGATGGTGCCGGTCAGGCCGATCCGGTCGGTGACGCCGGCCAACGCGGCCAGCATGGTGAAGGTGTCCGGGCGGCCCACCACATCCAGGTCGTAGATGTGGCCGCGGTGCTCGCGCAGCCGCAGTCCTTCGGCCAGAAAAAAGAAGTCGAACAGTCCGCGTTCGGCGGTGCGGGCCAGATGCGCGAACGAGTCGAACTCGATTTGGCTGCCTGCGGCCGGGTCGGTCCACACCGTGGTGTTGTTGACGCCCGGGAAATGTGCGGCCAGGTGAACCTGCTTCATTCGCACAGGCCCCAGCGTCTGGCGATCAATTCATGCGAGCGCAGCCGGTCCTCGTGGCGATGGGTGACCGAGGTGACGACGAGCTCGTCGGCGCCGCTGACCCGCTGCAGCGCGGTCAACCGGTCGGCTACCTCATCAGGATTGCCGACGAATTGTGTTGCCAGTCGGTCATTTACCACCGCCAGCTGCTCGTCGGTGAGTGGCGGGCAGTCGTTTGGGTCCGGATAGGGCATCGCGCCGTCGCCGGCCCGAATGGAGTACACCCACTGGCCGTAGCTGGAGGCCAGCCGTCGTGCGGTTGCGCTGTCGTCGCCGACGACGATGTCAGCTGAGATCACCACATAGGGCTCGGCCAGTGTCGCCGACGGTGTGAACGCGGCGCGGTAGGCGTCGACGGCGTCCAGCGCAGTGGCCGGGGTGAGGTGATAGCTGGCGACGAAGGGCAGCCCCAGCGCGCCGGCCAGCTGTGCGCTTTTGCCCTTGCTGCTGCCGAAGATCCACGGCGTCAAGCCGGTTCGCTCACCCGGTACCGCGCGGACGTCGAACCCGTCGGCCTGGTAGCTGCCGTCGAGCATGGCCAGGATGTCGCCGAGTTGGTCGGCGAAGTCGGGTGCGACGGCCTCGGGTTGCTGCAGGATCGCCATGGTGGCCTGCACACGTTCTTTATTGAGCACCGTGCGCAGGTCGAATGGCGGCGGCACCACCACCCCATCAATCTCACGCCACTCGCGAGGCAGTTCAATCTTGGGCCGTGGCTTGCGCGGTTTGTTGGTCCTGCGGCGTTGCCCGGAGCGGCCCACACCGAGGTCGATGCGGCCCGGGTGGAATGCCTCGAGCATCCCGAAGCTTTCCACTACCGCGGCGGCGGTGGTGTGGCTGAGCTGTACCGCTGCCGAGCCGACCCGAATCGTGTTGGTAGCGGCGGCGATCTGGCCGATCAGCACCGCCGGCGATGAGCTGGCGACGGCGACGAAGTGGTGTTCGGCGATCCAGAACCGCCGATATCCCCACTGCTCGGCGTGCTGCGCCAAGTCGACGGTGTTGCGCAGCGCGGTCGCGGCGTCGCTGCCGGCGCTGATCGGCGCCAGGTCGAGGACGGACAACGGGACATTGGTCATCGAACGACCGCCGCGTATCGGTTGGGCGCCAACGGCAATCCAAGGCGCTCGCGCAGCGTCTCGCCGTCCCGGTAACGACTGCGGAACACGCCGCGCTGCTGCAGTAACGGCACTACTTCATCGACGATCACCGGTAGGTCGACGACGTTGACGGCCGGCCGCAGCCGGGCGCCCTGGATGCCTTGCTGCTGCCAATCCAGCAGCAGATCCACCAATTCTATTGCGCTGCCGCCGAACACCAGCGCATCAGATCGGAAGTCAGCGTCACCGCCGAACGCCACCACCACGTCGGCGTAGATGTTCAGCCGCGGGTCCACCTCGTCGAGAATCGCGCGCAGTGACATCTCATCCGTCGGTGTGACGAACACGAGATCGGCGCTGGCGGCGGCGAACTGGTAGATGGGCGTTGCGTGGGCCAGCGCGGCCACCACCGGTTGGCCCTGGGGCGGCCGCGGGGTGATGGATGGGCCTTTGACCGTGAAATACCTTCCGGTGAAGTCGATGTAGTGCAGTTTGTCGCGGTCGACGTAGCGTCCGGTGCCCACGTCGCGGATCACCGCGTCGTCCTCCCAGCTGTCCCAGAGCCGGCGCACCACCTCCACGTAGTCGGCGGCCTCGTCGAGCAGGTCGCCGGATGCCTCGCGTCGGCCGAACAGGGCCGCCTCGTGCGCGGTTGCGCTGACCCGGGCCTGCCAGCCGGCCCGTCCGTGCGACACGTAGTCGAGGGTGGCGATGGCCTTGGAGATGTGGAACGGCTCGGTGTGGGTGACGGTGGCCACCGGAATCAGCCCGATGTGCCGGGTCGCCGGCGCGATGCGGGCGGCGACCAACACCGCGTCGCCGCGTCCGGCCAGCCGACGTGGATCGATCGCTTCACGGCGCCCAGGTTGGGGCATCAGCGTGTCGTCGATGGTGAGGAAGTCGAGCAGTCCGCGTTCGGCGGTGGCGGCCAGGCCCGTCCAATAGCCGCCGGTGAGCATCGATTCGGCCGCCGGGTTCGGGGTGGCGCGCCAGGCCTGCGGGTGCCATCCGTAGCCGTCGAGGGCCACGCCCAGGTGCAGCTGCTCGGTCATCGCAGCTCCTTCGCGAACGCCATCGGGTAGACCGGTTCGGTGGAGGGCAGCGGCTCGGCCAGCCGGGTGTAGCCCGCGGCGTGATACAGCGCCTCGGCCTCGGGTTGACGATCGCCGGTCATCAAATAGATCCGCCGATAGCCGCGAGCGGTGATCGCCGCCTCGAGCTCGACCAGCAGTGCTGCCGCCAGGCCGCGGCGACGATATGACTGGTCGGTCCAAATCCGCTTCAGCTCAGCCGTTTCGGCGTCGAAACGGCGAAACCCGCCGCCAGTGACCGGCACACCGTTCAACACGCCGATCAGCCAACCACCGTCGGGTGGGCTGAATTCGGCCGCCGGATAGTCGCGCAGCCAGGTCAGCACGGCCTGCGGGGCGCCGCCGTAGCGCTGGGCGTACTCGGCGGCCAACTCGGTCAGCAGTGGCTGCGTCAGCGGATCGTCCTGGCCGACCGGCACGAACTGGAGGGATTCTGGCATCACCTAACTGTCTACCGTGGATCGCCCGGCCGCATTCCTGGGCTGACGTTCCCGAGACCGTGAACGGACTGACCGGCCGGTCAGGGCACGGCGATGATATCCAGTGCGCGATGCACGCCGAGAAAATCCGCTTCGTTGCGGGTAAAGAGCGGGACTCCCAAAGCCACTGCAACCGCGGCGATGAGTAAGTCAAATCGGCGCGGCTTGGGGTTTCGGCCGATAGCGCGGACATTTGCACACAATGCTCCATAGACGCGTGCGGCGGCCGCGTCGAATGGAATCGGCGCAAATGTGTTGACGATCCAGTGGTACCGCTGCTCGCGAGCCGCGTTGACGAGCGGATCGTCGGTGTGCAGTCCATAGGACAATTCGGCGAGCGTGATGGTGCTGACCGCGGCGGTTGCGGTATGCGCGGCGATGGCATCAGCCGGAAAGCCGATCACGACGGAGGTGTCGAGCAATACGCGTTCATGCATCCGGTTACCTGACATGGCGCCACGGATCGATGTCACTGTCGTCGACGGTGTCATCAAGCGCACGCAACTCCGCAGCGAAGTGCTCTGCGTTCCAGTCGGGAAGTCCGGCGGCGCCGGCAGCGATTTCCGCTACCGCGACGAAACGTGGCCGCTCGCCTGCATTGGTGCGCTTATGCGGTACCAGGTCCGCCACCGGAACACCGTTTCTCGTCACCGTGAAACTGTCCCCGCGCTCGACGCGGCGCATGATCGTGCCGCTGTCGTTGCGCAACTCGCGCTGACTGATGGTGCTCTTCATGGTCATGGCAGCACTGTAGCACCCAGGTGCTACGCCGTGTAGCACCTGTCGTGAGTAATCAGTACGTATAGGCGCATACCGGTATTGACAATTTCTCGATACCAATCAGGAGGCGTGCCAGTTCGCTGCATTAATTGGCGCCACTCAACGTTCGGTATATCGCGATTGCCATGGCCCGAGCCTGCTCTCATGGCTGGCTCTGCGAGAGTGGCGAGATGACTGACTCAACCCGCAAGGACGGTGGCCGCCGGCAGTTACAGATGACCCTGGGAGTACTCGGTGCCATTCCGTTCGCTTCGGGACTGGCCGGGATGCTGGTCGGACCGAGGGCTCTGCCCGGCGACGACAGCAGGGTCGGAGCGTCCCTCGATAGTGAGTATCGGTTCGTCAACGCCTTCTGGTTCGCTGCAGGGCCAGTGATCTGGACCCTGCTGCCACGCATCGAGCGAGAATCGACCGCATTCCGGCTCGTGGGAGCCACCACGTTCGTCGGAGGCTTGGCCCGGCTGGTTTCGTGGCGTAAAACGAGCCGTCCACACCCGAACTTTGTGATGGCGATCGGCATTGAGCTGATCGGCATGCCTGCTCTCCTGGCGTGGCAGCGTCATGTCTCCAAGATGGCCAGCATCGATGGCAAGTCCGCCATCAGGGTGAACCGGTAGCGGATTCGCAGCGTACGCGCACCCACGGCCACAACTTGCCGATTGGGCGGCACGCGATTTTCCCGCTGCCCGCCGTCAGGTCTCGGAGCGACGCAATGTTAGTGCGACCACCGCCCGCCATCCCAGCAACAACACCGCGGTCACCACCGACGCAACCACGACAAAACTGGCCGCCACCCCGGCCGAGCTGACCTTGCGCAGCAGCATTCCGACCACAACCGTGCTGATCCACACCGTCACGCCGGTCGGAGCCAGCGCCGTCGGGCGCCGCCACCCTCGCGAGAGCAGCCAACCCAAAATCGTGCCGATCAAAAACGGCCATGCCGTCGTCGCCACACCGGCGACGTCGAACCCCTCGTCGTGGCTGCGCCGGCCGAGAGCACAGAACACCAGGACGCAGCCCACGTCAACGCCCAGCCAACCCAAAGCCCGCCGTAGTCGCATGCCGCGACAGTACCGAGGCTTGACCACCACCCGGAATGAATATAAATTCGTCCAGAATGAACGCCAATTCACCCTACGAAGACATCACTTACGAGATCGACGCCGCCGCGGCGATCATCGCGATCAACCGGCCACACCGCTACAACGCCTTCACCGGCAAGACCGTCGAGGAACTCGTCAAGGCGTTCCGCGCCGCGTGGGCCGACACCCGAGTGTCGGCGATCATCTTGACCGGCGCCGGCGACAAGGCGTTCTGCACCGGCGGCGACGTCAAGCAGCGGGCGGAGACCGGCGATTACGGGCCCACTGAGAGCGGCATGTTCGAAATCGGCTACCTGCACAAGCTGATTCGCGATGTCCCCAAGCCGGTGATCGCCGCGGTCAATGGAGTCGCCGTCGGCGGCGGACATGTGCTGCATGTGCTGTGTGACTTGTCGATCGCCGCGGAACACGCGACGTTCGGCCAGGCCGGACCGCGGGTCGGATCGTTCGACGCAGGCTTCGGATCGGCGTATCTGGCGCGAGTGGTTGGCGAGAAGCGGGCCCGGGAAATCTGGTTCCTGTGCCGCCGCTACGACGCCGCCACCGCCGAACGCTGGGGCCTGGTGAACTACGTGGTGCCCGCCGACCAACTGATGGCCGAGGCCAAAGCCCTGGCGGCGGAGATCGCAGAGAAGAGCCCGACCGCCTTGCGTTTCCTCAAGCAGTCGTTCAACGCAGACACCGACCACCAGGCCGGGTTGAGCAACATGGCGATGTCGGCGCTGGAAATCTTCGTGCACACCGACGAAGGCCGAGAAGGCGCGCAGGCGTTCGCCGAAAAGCGTCCCGCCGAGTTCGGCCGCTACGTGACGGCCTGAGGAGAAGCCGCAGATGAGCAAGCTCGCACTGGTGACCGGCGCCGGATCGGGTATCGGCAAGGCGATCGCACTGGGGTTCGCTGGCCGGGGCGACCGGGTCGTCGCCGCCGACCTCGACGAAGCTGCTGCCGAGGCCACCGCCAAAGAACACCCCGAGTTGATCGCTGCCCTGCCGGTCGACATCGCCGACCGCGCACAAGTGGACACCCTGCGTGACCGCACCCACGCCGAGGTCGGCGTGCCCGACGTCTTGGTCAACGCCGCCGGCTGGGACCGGACCGACCAATTCCTCAACGCCACAACGGAGTTCGCTGAAAAGGTGGTGGCGATCAACTACCTCGGCCCCGTGCACATGTGCAGCGCGTTTCTGCCGGGCATGATCGAAGCCGGTGGTAACGGGCGGGTCGTCAACTTGGCCAGCGACGCCGGACGGGTGGGCAGCGCGGGTGAAACCATCTACGCCGGCGCCAAGGGCGGCGTCATCGCGCTGACCAAGTCGCTGGCCCGGGAAATGGCCCGCCACCAGATCACCGTCAACTGCGTGTGCCCCGGCCCGACCGACACCCCACTGTTCGCGGCGCAACCGGACAAGCTGAGAGAGGCTCTGGTCAGAGCAATCCCGTTCCGCCGACTGGCCCGCCCTGAGGAAGTCGCCGCGCCAGTGCTGTTCTTCGCCTCTGAGGCCGCGTCGTTCATCACCGGCCAGGTGATCAGCGTCAGCGGCGGACTTACGATGGCGGGATGATGAGCTTCGACCCGTATGACCCGCTCGGCCTGGATGCGTCGTTGTCCAGCGACGAGATTGCGGTGCGGCAGACGGTCCGTGATTTCTGCGTCGAGAATGTCACCCCATATGTCGCCGACTGGTTCGAAGCGGGCGACCTGCCGGTGGCCCGCGAGCTGGCCAAGCAGTTCGGCGAGCTGGGCCTGCTGGGTATGCACCTGAAGGGTTACGGCTGCGGTGGTGCATCGGCGGTGCACTACGGGCTGGCCTGCACCGAGCTCGAAGCCGCCGACTCAGGAATCCGCTCACTGGTGTCCGTGCAGGGGTCGCTGGCGATGTTCGCGATCTGGAACAACGGCTCCGAAGAGCAGAAGCAGCAGTGGCTACCGGGCATGGCCGCCGGCGAGCTGCTGGGGTGCTTCGGGCTGACCGAGCCCGACGTGGGGTCCGATCCCGCAGCAATGAAAACCCGTGCGCGACGCGATGGTTCGGACTGGGTGCTCAACGGCCGCAAGATGTGGATCACCAACGGCACGGTGGCCGATGTCGCGATCGTATGGGCCGCCACCGAAGACGGAATCCGCGGATTCATCGTCCCCACCGACACACCCGGATTCACGGCCAACACCATTCACCACAAGTTGTCGCTGCGGGCATCGATCACCTCCGAGTTGGTGCTCGACGACGTTCGGCTACCCGACGACGCAATGCTGCCGAACGCCAAAGGCTTGCGCGGGCCGCTGGCCTGCCTGTCCGAGGCGCGGTACGGCATCATCTGGGGATCGATGGGCGCCGCACGGTCGGCCTGGCAATCCGCGCTCGACTACGCCACCCAGCGCACCCAATTCGACCGTCCCATCGCAGGATTCCAGCTGACTCAAGCCAAACTCGTCGACATGGCGATCGAGCTGCACAAGGGGCAGCTGCTGTCGCTGCAGTTGGGCCGACTCAAAGACAGCGTCGGGCTGCGGCCGGAGCAGGTCAGCTTCGGCAAGCTCAACAACACCCGGGAAGCGATCGAGATCTGCCGTACCGCGCGAACCATCCTGGGCGGCAACGGAATATCCTTGGAATACCCGGTGATCCGGCACATGGTCAACCTGGAATCGGTGCTGACATACGAGGGCACCCCGGAGATGCACCAACTGATACTGGGGCAGGCCTTCACCGGCCTGGACGCCTTCCGATGAGCGCGCTGAGCTACACAGCCGAACACCACCAGTTCCGGGAGCTGGTGCGTGGCTTCGTGCAACAGACTGTGCTGCCGGCCCACGAGAACTGGGAACGGGCCGGGTGTTGGGAGCGGTCGCTGTTCACCGAAGCCGGAAAGCTCGGGCTGCTGGGCTTTCCGGTGCCTGAAGACCTCGGCGGCCCGGACGTCCACGACTTTCGCTACCACGCAATCGTTGTCGAAGAACTGCAGCGGGCCGGCGCAGCCGCCGAGGCGATCGCGTTCTCGCTGCAAAACGACGTCGTGCTGCCCTATCTCACCGACATGACCACCACCGAACAGAAGCAACGCTGGCTGCCCGGAGTGGTGACTGGCGAGACAGTGCTCGGCATCGCGATGACCGAGCCCGGCACCGGCAGCGATTTGGCCGGCATCCGCACGACGGCGGTCCGCGACGGTGACCACTACGTCGTCAACGGCGCGAAAACCTTTATCTCCAACGGCCAGAACGGCGACCTGTTCGTCATCGCGGTCCGCACCTCGGCCGAAAAGCACAAGGGACTGTCGCTGCTGGTGGTCGAGCCGGACACTCCGGGATTCAGCCGCGGCCGCAACCTGGAGAAGATCGGCCTGCACGCCCAGGACACCAGCGAGTTGACCTTCACCGACATGCGGGTTCCCGTCGACAATCTGCTCGACGAAGAGGGCAAGGGCTTCTACCAGTTGATGAGCAACCTTCCCCAAGAACGACTTTCGCTGGGTGTCGGTGCCGTGGCCGCCGCCGAAGGGGTGCTGGCCGAGACTCTGGAGTATGTCCGGCAGCGGCAGGCGTTTGGCTCGCCGATCGCCGACTTTCAGAACACCCAATTCGTACTCGCCGAACTGGCCACCGAACTCGACGTCGCCCGGACCTTCCTCGACGACTGCATCGCCGAGCACCTGACCGGTGAGCTCACCGCCGCGCGCGCGGCCCGGCTGAAGTGGTGGACCACCGAACTGCAGGTGCGGGTGGCCGACCGCTGCCTGCAACTGCATGGCGGGTACGGCTACATGCGGGAGTATCCGGTGTCGCGGGCGTTCGTCGACGCGCGCATCCAGACCATCTACGGCGGCACCACCGAGATCATGAAGACGATCATCGCCAAGGATCTGGGCTTCTGATGGTGCTCGACTACGGCGAGCTTCCAGTCGAGGAGGCCGTGCGCGCCGTACGCGCCAGCACGCGACGCCGTCAGTTGCTCGACGCGGCGGTTACGGTGATGGGCCAGAAAGGCTTTCACCAAATGTCGATGCAGGATCTGGCGGCCGAGGCCAACGTCAGCGTCGGGCTGATCTACAAGTACTTCGGCGGCAAGGAGGATCTGCTGCTGGCGACGATCGTGCGGATCCAGGATGCCTTCCGCGATCAATTGGCCCCGGTCATGGAAGCAGCCGGCGCGGATCCCGCCGAACAGCTGGCCGCCGGAATCGGGCGCTACATCGAGATCGTCGACGAAAATCTCGACGCGGTGGTGCTGACCTACCGGGAAAGCCGCACCCTCGACGCGGCCGGGCGTGCCCAGATCAAAGAACTGGAGATCGCCACCGCCGCACCGCTGCGATCGGCGATCGAGACGGGTATCGCCGACGGCACGTTCCGCGACGCCGACGTGGATCTGGTGGTCTTCGACATCATGCTGCTCGCACACGGATGGGCCTTGAAGCATTGGCATTTCGGGCCCAACTACAGCCTTGGCGATTACATCCGCCTACAGACGGAGCACGTACTCAACTCGTTGCAGTGTCGAGGCCGTGAATGACCGCACGGATCTGATGCTCGACGGCGCTGCCGGCGACGAACAACATCTCGTCGCCGGCCTCCAGCACGTCGTCCGGTTGCGGAAGGATGATCTGGTCGCCGCGCAGCACGGTGATCAGCGCGGTGTTCTCCGGTAGCGCCAAGTCACGGACCCGTTGACCGACGAGCGGGCTGTCGGCGGGCAGCGTCAGCTTTTCCAGGTTCGCCTGACCCCGCCGCAGCCCCATCAATCGCACCAGGTGGCCGACATCGATGGCGCCCTCGACGCCGGCGACCATCGCCGTCGGGGTGGAGACCGCCACGTCGACGCCCCAGGCGTCGGTGAACAGCCACTCGTTGCGCGACTCGTTGATTCTCGCTACCACCTTGGCCACGCCGAACTCGGTCTTGGCCAGCAGCGCCGCGGCGAGGTTCACTTTGTCATCGCCGGTGGCGGTGATGACCACATCGCACATCTCGATGCCGGACTCTTCGAGCGAGGTCAGCTCACACGCGTCGGCAAGCAACCACTCCGCATCGGGAACGGCGCGCGGCTCGTAGTGCCGGGGGTCGCGCTCGATCAGCAAGACTTTGTGCCCGTCGTCGAGCAGTTCCCGCGCGACGGACCGACCGACAGCGCCTGCGCCCGCGATCCCGATCCGCACCTCTGGTCTCCTCACCGCCGTTGCCCGGGGTGGTACTTCGCCGGTACCACGGCATTCACTAGCGTTGGTACTGATTTACCGGCCTGAACGCAACTCCGGTGACCTTTGCTGCACGCCGTAGGCGGGATGTTCCGTCGCGCGTGCGCAGGCCCGACGAGGATGACATGACCCTGCAGCAGCTGTACGTGGCGCTGCTGATCGGCGGCGTTGTGCTGCTGGCCAGCATCGTCGCCACCCGGTTGGCGGCCCGGGTGGGTTTGCCCAGCCTGTTGCTGTTCCTCGCGGTCGGCGTCGCGCTCGGCAACGACGGGCTCGGGCTGGACTTCAGCGACGTTCAGCTCGCCAGTGATCTCGGCACCGCGGCGCTGGCCGTCATCCTCATCGAGGGCGGTTTGACCACGAGGTTCGCCGATATCCGGAAACTGCTGGCACCCGCCGGTGTCCTGGCCACCCTGGGCGTCTTCGTCAGCATGGTGGTCACCGCTGCCGGTGCGCACTTCCTGCTCGGGATCAACTGGCAACTTTCGCTGCTGCTGGGTGCCATCGTTTCCCCCACGGACGCCGCCGCGGTCTTTTCCATCCTGCGCGTCCTGCCACTGCCGAGGCGTGTTGCGGGGCTGTTGGAGGCCGAGTCCGGATTCAACGATGCGCCGGCGGCCATTCTCGTCCTGATGCTCAGCGCCACGCCGCTGACTTTTGCGCCCGGACCCGCCATCGCCGGGGTGGTGTACGAGTTGATTGCCGGCGCGGCAATCGGATTGGCGTGCGGGCTGGTCGGCGCCATCGCGCTGCGGCGCGCGGCACTGCCGGCCTCGGGCCTCTATCCGCTCGCGACGTTCGGGCTGGGCATGGTGGCCTTTGCCGCGGCGGGCAGCGTGCACGCCAGCGGGTTCATGGCCGCCTACTTGTCCGGAGTTGTGTTGGCCAACTCCGGGCTGCCGCATCGCTCGGCAACTCGCTCCTTTGCACAGGGGCTGGGCTGGCTCGCCCAGATTGGCCTGTTTGTTCTGCTCGGCCTGCTGGTGAGTCCGGGCCAGCTGGCCGGAGATTTGGTGCCGGCGATCGTCATCGGAGCCGTCCTGCTGCTGCTCGGCCGACCGCTGTCGGTCATCGCCTCACTTGCGTGGTTCCGGGTGCCGTTGCGCGAGCAGGTGTTTCTCTCGTGGGCCGGACTACGCGGCGCGGTCCCGATCGTGTTGGCGACGTTTCCGATTGTCGAAGGTGTTCAGGACAGCTACCGACTGCTCAACATCGTCTTCGTCCTGGTGGTGGTGTTCACGCTGGTGCAGGGCCCCAGCTTGGGCTGGATTGCGCACTGGATGAGGTTGATCTCCCGCGAAGCCACCCGGGAAATCCAAGTGGAAGCGGCTCCGCTGGACGTCCTGGAGGCTGAACTGCTGACGATGACGGTGTCCAAGGCGTCCCGGCTGCACAACGTCTCGCTCCTGGAGCTGCGGCTACCCGAACCCAGCGCCATCACCCTGATCATCCGCGACGGCAGCACGTTCGTGCCCCAGCCGGACACTCGCATCGAGGCCGGCGATGAGCTGCTCATCGTCACCACCGCCAAGACACGCGCGTCCACCGAACGGCGACTGCGGGCGGTCAGCCGTCGCGGCAAACTCGCGTACTGGTTCGACGAGTACGGCGAACCAGATTAAGACCGGGTTCCACGCCGAACTTGACACCTGTAAAGTCGCTGGCCATGGACAACATCAGGGGTAAGACCGTCGTCATCACCGGCGCTGCCCGGGGTATCGGGCACGCGACCGCCAAGGCGCTGCTGGCCCGCGGTGCGCGGGTGGTCATCGGCGACCGCGACATCGACGTGCTGGAAAAAGCCGTCGCGGGGTTGAGCAGTCTGGGTGCGGTGTCGGGCCATCCCCTCGACGTCACCGACCGGGAGTCGTTCGCGGCCTTTCTCGACAAGGCCAGCGCCGACGGCGGCGGGCACATCGACGTGCTGATCAACAACGCCGGTGTGATGCCGGTAGGCCCGTTTCTGCAGCAGTCCGCCGAGGCCATCCGCTCCTCGATCGAGGTCAACTTCTATGGCGTGCTCACCGGCTGCCAACTGGTGCTGCCGGAAATGGTCAAGCGCCGCAGCGGCCACATCGTCAACATCGCATCGATGGCCGGCATGGTGGCAGTCCCGGGCCAGGTGGTCTACGCCGGCACGAAGTTCGCTGTAGTCGGGCTCTCCAGCGCGATGGCCGACGAATTCGCCCCGCAGGGCGTCAACGTCAGCGCGGTATTGCCGACCTTCACCAATACCGAATTGATCTCCGGCACCGCTACCACCGCCGCGACCAAGCCGGTGCAGCCCGAAGACGTTGCCGCCGCAATCGTCAAGGTGCTCGACAAACCGAAAGCGCAAGTGTCCGTGCCCGGCTCGTCACGGTTTATCGGCATCGTCACGATGTTGCTGCCGTCTCGGGGCCGGCGTTGGCTGGGCAAGAAGATGGGCACCGACACGGTGTTCCTCAACTTCGACAGCACCGCCCGCGCGGCCTACGAGGACCGCGCACAGCACGCGACGGGCGTCGTCGAGCACAAGGACTGAGCACTGGCCTGACCGAAGGCGTCGGTTTAGCCTCGATGAGGTGAGCCCGCCTGCATCCCAGCGTCACCGTGTCGTCATCATCGGGTCGGGCTTCGGCGGCCTGACCGCGGTCAAGGCTTTGAAGCGAGCGGATGTTGACGTCACGCTCGTCTCCAAGACCACCAATCACCTGTTTCAGCCGCTGCTCTATCAGGTAGCCACCGGGATCTTGTCCGAAGGCGAGATCGCCCCGGCCACCAGGCTGATTCTGCGCAAGCAGCGCAACGCCCGGGTGCTGCTCGGGGATGTCGAAGCGATCGACCTGACCGCGCACACCGTGACGTCGAAGCTGATCGACATGCAGACGGTGACGCCCTTCGACAGCCTCATCGTCGCCGCCGGTGCGCAGCAGTCGTATTTCGGCAACGACCAATTCGCCACCTATGCACCAGGCATGAAGACGATCGACGACGCGCTGGAACTGCGCGGCCGGATCCTTGGCGCGTTCGAGGCCGCCGAGGTCACCACCGACCACGCCGAGCGGCAACGCCGTCTGACCTTCGTAGTGGTCGGGGCGGGGCCGACGGGCGTCGAGCTCGCCGGGCAGATCGCCGAGCTCGCCGATCGCACGCTGGCCGGGGCCTTTCGCACCATCGAGCCGACCGATTGCCGGGTGATCCTGCTCGACGCCGCACCCGCGGTGTTGCCGCCGATGGGTGAGAAGCTCGGGCTCAAGGCGCAGCGCCGGCTGGAGAAGATGGGCGTGGAAATCCAACTCGACGCGATGGTCACCGCCGTCGACTATCAGGGCATCGGGGTCAAGGACAAAGACGGCACCGAGCGACGCATCGAATGCGCCTGCAAGGTATGGGCGGCCGGCGTGCAGGCCAGCCCGCTGGGCGCGATGCTCGCCGAGCAGTCCGACGAGACCGAGGTGGACCGCGCCGGACGTGTGGTCGTCGAACCCGACCTGACCGTCGACGGACATCCGTACGTGTTCGTGGTCGGCGATCTGATGTCGGTGCCGGGTGTGCCCGGGATGGCGCAGGGCGCGATTCAGGGCGCGACCTACGCGACCAAGTGCATCAAGCGCGCACTGAAAGGCCACGACGACCCCGCGCAGCGCGCGCCGTTCAAGTACTTCGACAAGGGCAGCATGGCGACGGTGTCGCGCTACAGCGCCGTCGCCCAGGTCGGCAAGCTGGAGTTCGGCGGCTTTCTGGCGTGGCTGGCGTGGCTGGTGCTGCACCTGTATTACCTTGTGGGACATAAGAATCGGTTCACCGCCGTGGTTGCCTGGGCCGTCTCGTTCCTGGGCCGCGGTCGCGGGCAGATGGCCATCACCAGCCAGATGATTTACGCCAGGCTGGCAATGAGCAGGGTGCGTGAGCAGCAGGCGGGCGCGTTGGCCGCGGTCGAGCAGGCCGAGCACGCCGAACAAGAGGCGGCGAGTTAAGACACCGGACCGGTGCTCAGCGCCCGAATCGTTTGAATTTCGCTGCCCTGGAAGGGCTGCCCGTCGGGCCGTAGCAGGTCGTGGAACCACACTCTCGGAATTGACGTGTACGGGTGGTTCCACGAGTCCCATGGGAAGTAGGTCTGGGTCCTGCCGGCGACCAGACCCCAGTTGAACGCGCCAACGTTGTGCTGCTTGGCAATTGGCAGGATCCCCTCGACCGTGCTGCCCTGGGTCCGCGCCATGTATTCGGTGCACAGCATCGGCCGTCCCAGCGGCGCAAGCTCGCCGATCCGGCTGGCGAAGGTCGCCGGTTTGGCATAGGAGTGGAACGTGATCACGTCGGAGTTGTCGAGCTGAATACTGGCTATTGTGCTGCGGCGTGCGGGATCTCCCCATTCGCCGTCCCACACACCGCTGGTCAGTGGCTGGCTGGGCTCGACTGAACGTGCCCAACCGAAAACCTGAGGAAGCAGCTCGGCGACCCGCTCCAGCTTGTCGGTCCGCTCGACGCTGCGGTACTGGTTCGCGGGATTGTCGGGCTCATTCCACAGGTCCCAGCCCAGCACACGATCGTCGTTGCGGAACTGGCTGATCACCCCGGTGACATAGGACTGCATAACGCGCTGATAGCCGCGGTCATCGAGACGTTCAGCGCCCGGGCTCTGCACCCAACCGGAGTTGTGCACTCCTGGTTTCGGTGCGTGCTGCCGGCCCAGTCTGGGGAACGGATCCCAACACGAGTCGAAGAAAACGAAAAGCGGTTTGATGCGATGACGCGCGGCAATGTTGACGAACTGCGCCAGGCGCATTTGAAAGCCCCGGGAATCCTGGGCCCAGAGCTGATCGTGCAGGAAGACCCGCACACTGTTGAGTCCGTGAAACCGCGCCCAGCCCAGTTCGGTGTCGATGCGCCGTGGGTCGTAGGTGCCGGGCTGAAACATCTCGAGCTGATTGATGGCGGTTGAGGTGCTGTAGTTCGCGCCGACGGGCCAACCCTGCGCTTGATACCACCGGTTGGCACGGTCAACCGACCACCGACTTGACTCGCCAGAGGCGCGGGGCGGGTCCGCAGCAGCGTGCGGCGCCTGGGCCATCGCCGCGCCTGCAGCCACCAGCAGCGGCAGCTTCAAGACGGTTCGGCGATACACAAAATGACGATATGTTGACCAAGGCGGTGTCCCCGGTATTTGCCCCGCGCGTTGCGTGAATCGTTATGCGGCGACCTGCAGCGCCCGGCTGCGCCGCGCTTGCGATCGCCGCGAAATCGTTATGCGGGAACTGTTATCTCGTCGTCATCGACTAGCTCAGCGCCCGGTCGAGGTCGGCGATCAGGTCGTTGGTGTCTTCCAGCCCCACCGAGATTCGGATGACCCCTTCGCCGAGGCCGATCGCGGCCCTGCCTTCGGGTCCCATCGCCCGATGGGTGGTGGTCGCCGGATGAGTGACAAGGGATTTCGCGTCGCCGAGATTGTTGGAGATGTCGATCAGCTGCAACTTGTCCAACAGGTCGAACGCCCGCTCTTTGACCACGCCGGCCGGGGCATCGAGCTCGAACGTGACCACCGTGCCGCCGCCAGACATCTGCCGCTTGGCCAGATCGTATTGGGGGTGCGACGCCAGATAGGGGTAACGCACCCAGCGTACGCTCGGGTGACTCTCCAGGAACTCAGCCACCCGCTGCGCCGACGAGTTGGCGTAGTCAACCCGAACCGCCAGCGTCTCAAGGCCTTTCAGTAATACCCAGGCGTTGAAGGCGCTGATCGCCGGACCGGTGTGCCGCATCAGCTTCTGCACCGGGCCGTCGATGTATTCCTGGTCGCCGAGGATCGCCCCGCCCAGCACCCGGCCCTGCCCGTCGAGGTGCTTGGTCCCCGAGTACACCACGACATCGACGCCCAGCGGAAAGCCCTGCTGCAGCAGCGGCGTGGCGAAGACGTTGTCCAACACCACCTTCGCCCCGGCGGCATGCGACATTTCGGTGACTGCGGCGATGTCGACCAGCGACTGCATGGGGTTCGATGGTGTTTCGAAGAACACCGCCTGGGTGGGCACCGACAGCGCCTGCTCCCATTGAGAGAGGTCGTCGCCGTCGACGAACACGGTCTCCACACCCCAGCGCGGCAGGATCTCGTTGCACACTACGAAACACGAGCCGAACAAGCTGCGGGATGCGACCAGTCGGTCACCGGCACCCAGCAGTGCGCCCAGCGAGGTGAACACCGCCGCCATGCCGCTGGCGGTGGCGAACGCCGCCGGCGCACCCTCGATCAGCCGCAGCCGCTCCTCGAACATGGTGATGGTCGGGTTGCCGTAGCGGGAGTACACATACCGGTCCACCTCCCCGGTGAACGCTTGCTCGCACGCGGCCGCGGATTCGTAGACATAACCGGAGGTCAGATACATCGCCTCGGCGGTCTCGTGGAACTGCGACCGCAACACCCCGCCCCGCACCCCGATGGTGGCCGGACCGACACCCTCGGGCAGCGGGGGTGGTATCCGGATCGAGCGTTCGTCGTCGGGGGTAGTCATGACTGTTTCCACGGCAATCCGATTGCCCGCCAGCCGGTCACGCCGCGGTGGCCGGCCTCGTCGAGATCTCCTTCGAATCCGTCCAGCACGTTGTAGGACGGTGCGATGCCGGCCTCGGTGGCGGCCTCCGCAGCACCCACGGAGCGGTTACCCGAGCGGCACAAGAACACCACCGGTCGGTCGTCTCGCGCCGGGACCTGGTTGAGCAGTTCGGCGACGAAATTCTCGTTGCGGGTGCCGTCCACGCTGTTCCACTCGATGTAGACGATGTCGCGGCTGAGACTGGACAGGTCGGCCATGCCGACGAAGCGCCATTCGGCGTCGGTGCGTACGTCGACCAACACCGCTTCGGGATTCTCGCTGAGCAGCTGCCAGGCCTGCTGCGGCGTGATATCTCCTGCGTACGTCATGCGCGCGAGTCTCTCACGACCCCCAATGCTTGCGCAGCGCGGCCGACGCCTCTCGGGCGCGGTCACGCGCGGTGGCCACGTCGTCCGCGGTGACGACGGCCACCCCAAGCCGGCGCCGGTCCTCGGCTTCATGGCCGAAGACCCGCACATCGCTTTCCGGCACGGCCAGCGCTTCGCGCAGGGCGCTGCCGATGGTTCCGGCCTGCTCGACCGCCTCCGAGTACACGACGTGTGCGGCCCCTGGCGAAATCATGATGGTGTCGGTGCGCAGGCCGAGGATCGACCTGGCCTGCAACTCGAACTCCGACAGCCGTTGCGTGCGCAGCGTCACCAGCCCGCTCTCGTACGGCGACGCGCTGACATCGCAGAAGTACACCTCGTCGCCGCGGACCATCAACTCGACCCCGAAGACGCCCCGTCCGCCGAGTGCCTTGACGATGCGCGCGGCGATCGACTTGGCGGCATCCAGCGCGGCCGGCGTCAGATTCTGCGGCTGCCATGACTCCACCACGTCGCCGGTGGTTTCGCTGTGCCCGATCGGAGTGCAGAACTCCACCACCGGACCGGTCGGTCCCTCGCTGCGCACAGTGAGCAGGGTGACCCGGAAGTCGATTTCGACGACGGTCTCGGCCAATACCCGGTCGGGTGTGCGCGATCCGCCGGCCGACACCGCGCGCTGCCAGGCCGCATCGAGGTCGTCCGGTGCGGAGATCACCGTCGCTGCGTGGCCGCCGACGCGCGCGACCGGCTGGACCTGCAACGGGTACCCGGCGTAGTCGGCCACCGCGCGGAGTTCCTCGAGCGATCCGGCGAACCAGAACGGCGCAGTGGGCAGCCCGAGTTCGTCGGCGGCCAGCCGCCGCAGAGCCTCCCGGTCGGCGGTGAGCCGGGCGCTGCGGGCGGTCGGGAGTACCTGCGCGAAATCGGTTTCGGCGGCGGCCGTCAGCGCGTCGGCTGCGACCACATCGGTCACGGTCACCACGAAATTGGGTTGCAACCGCCCGATTACGGCGGCCAGCTCGTCGGTGTCGGTCAGGTCGACCACCACCGACTCGTCGGCAACCCGGTGCGCGGGCGCGTCGGCATGCCGCTCCACCGCGATCACCTCAGCGCCGAGGCGCTGAAAAACCACCGCCAACTCCCGGCTGAACTCGCCCGCACCCAGCAACATCACCTTGGTGCGTTGAATGTCATCGCTGGGGAGCTGCTCGTCCTCGACCGGTTCGGCCTGCATGCTGCTCAAGGATAGAGCGGCGAGGTGGCCACCGTGCGGGGCCGCAATGTGTCGGCGCCGCTACTGCTGGTCGTCATCAGTGCAGCGAACAGGTCACGCAAGCCCGCCAGCGAGTGCCCCGGCAGGAACAGATCGCAATACGCCAGGGCCGTCGCCATGGAACCGGCTAACGGTTGGAAATCGGGCTGCGCCGCTCGCGGGTTGAGCCAAACCACCAACTCCGCTCGGCGGTGCACGCGGGCCAAGGCCCGGCCGAGCACTTCAGGCGGATCGCTGTCCCAACCGTCGGAGGTGATGATCAATACCGCACCGCGCAGTGCGTTGCCGTGCGGCGAGGCCAGCAAGCTGCCGATACTTCGGCCGATATGGGTGCCGCCGTAGCGGTCGGTCACCTTCGCGTTGGCTCTTTGCAGCGCTAACTCGGGCGATCGGTGCGCCAACGCCGAGGTGAGCCGGGTCAGCGACGTCGAGAACGCGAAGACCTCCGGACGGATCCCCACCTGCCGCAGCGCTGCGGCGCGCATCAAATGCAGATAGATCGTGGCGTAGGGCTGCATCGATCGGCTTACATCGCAGACCAGAACAACTCGACGGTGCCGGCTGCGCCGACGCGTGTGGGCCAGCGTGACCGTTTCCCAGCCGGTGGCCCGCGAGGCGCTCATGGTTCGACGCAAGTCGATCGTCTTGCCGTGCCGGCTGGCCTGCAGTCGCAGGCTGCGTCGGCGTGGCCATTGCGCCACCGACGCCGCCAGCCAGGTGCCCAGCTGTCGCAGGTCGGCGGGATCGAACTGGTCGAACGGTTCCTCGGCGCGCGCGGCGATACGGCTGGGCAGCGGGTCCGGCGCCAGGAGCTTCACGGCGCCGGTGTCGGCCTCGGCGAGCGCGGCTAGCCGCGACGGGCTTGTCGTCCAGGGCAGGGCCGCGGCGGGCTGGGTCGGTACCTCCTGTGCCGGCATGCCCGCCGCCGCGGCCTTGCGCCGCAATCGCGGCTGACCGCCGGTCGGATTGGGAGCCAGCGGCGCGTCGCCGAAGGTGGCCGAGAACACCGCGTCGAACGCGCTGAGGTCCTCCACGCGGTTGACCAAAGTCAATCGCGCTGCCCAGTAGAGTTCGGCGGCGGTGTGCGGCATCAACTGCCGAAACGCCTGCACGAACGTGGCCGGGCCACTAGCCGCCACCAGCACGCCGACGCCACGCAACCGGGCCACCAGTGCCGCCGCGAACGCCGCGGTGTCGACTCCCGGCAGCAACAATGGGAGGGTCACCGCCGGCGAAGCACCCAAACCAAAGCCAGCAGCGCAAGAACGCCCAGCACCAGCGGCGCGTACTTGGCGATTGTGCCGCCGCCGGCGAGGTCAAGCAGGTCGACGGGAGCGGGCTCGCTCGGTGCTGACGGCTCTCGGCTTTCGACCACGGATGGCCCGTCGGAGGCAGCCAACTTCGCTTCGAGCTGCTCGACGAACTGGCCCAACAGCTTCTCCGACACCTGCTGCAACATGCTGCTGCCGAACTGTGCGAGCTTGCCGACGATCTTCAGGTCAGTGTCGACGGTGACGCGAGTGTGGTCTCCGGCCGCGTGCAGTTGAGTGGTGACCGTCGCGGCCGCATTGCCGGTGCCGCGCGCTTCCTTGCCCCGGCCGTCGATGACGGCGCGATATTGGTCGCTGTTGTGCTCGATGAATCGCGCCTTGCCGCTGAACTCACTGGTCACCGGGCCCACCTTGACCTTGACCTTGCCGACGAAGTCGTCGCCCTCGCGACCGACCAAGGCCGCACCCGGCATCAACGGGATCACCTGCTCCAGGTCGGACAGCACGGCCCAGGCGCGCTCGATCGGAGCGTTGACGCTGAACTCGTTGACGATCTTCATCGCAGTCCTTTCACGCCTTGCTGTACTCGACGAGTGCTTCACGAATCAGGGTGCGGTCGTCGGGCGTCTTGGCCAGCGCACTGAGACTGGTGACCACGTCCGCGTCGACCAACTCTGCGACGCCAAGCGAGACCAGGGCGGCGACCCAGTCGATAGTCTCAGCGATCCCGGGTGGCTTGTCGAGATCGAGATCGCGTGCAGTACCGACGAATTGGGTGGCGTGCTGGATCAGTGGCGCGGTCGCGCCGGGTACTGTACGGCGTACGATCGCAGCCGTCCGGGACGGTTCCGGGTAGTCGATCCAATGGTAGAGGCAGCGTCGCCGCAGGGCATCGTGCAAGTCGCGGCTGCGGTTGGAGGTGAGCACCGCGATCGGCGGACGTTCGGCCACGAAGGTGCCCAGTTCGGGAACCGTCACGGCGGATTCGCCGAGGAACTCCAGCAGCAGCGCCTCGAATTCATCGTCGGCGCGGTCGATTTCATCGATCAGCAGCACCGGCGGTGCCGCGCCGCGATGTCGCACGCACTGCAGGATCGGGCGATCCACCAGGTAGCGCTCGGTGTAGAGATCCGACTCGTCGATGCCGGCGCCGCGCGCCTCGGCGAGCCTGATGGACAGCAACTGCCGTTGATAGTTCCAGTCGTAGAGCGCCTCGCCGGCGGTCAGTCCCTCGTAGCACTGCAACCGGACTAGCGGTGTACCCAGCACCGCGGCAAGGGTTTTCGCTGCTGTCGTCTTACCGACCCCCGGTTCGCCCTCCAGCAGCAGCGGCCGGCCCAGCGTCACGGCGAGGTAAATCGCCGAGGCCGTCCCGGTGTCGAGCAGGTAATCGTGGGCATCGAAGCGGCGGATCACGTCATCGACGTCTGAGAACATCGTCACGACGTCGTTGCGGTGAACGAGCTGCGACACCCCGGGCAGCAGAACCAGTAGTCCGTTCCGGAGACCCGCAAATGTTCGCTGGCCGGCCCGATCGTGACCGTCATACCGCACACTGGGTCGACGGCCTGTTCGGGCATTGCGGCAGGCACGCCCACCTGTAATCCGGCGACGCGTATTTCCCGGATGCACTCGGCGAGAATCGACACCGCGATCTCGGCAGGCGTCTTGGCGCCGATCGGCAAGCCGACCGGGGTGTGTACCCGCGCGCGATCGGCGTCGGACAGGCCCAGCCCGTCCAGGATCGCGGCACCGCGCACTCGGCTGGCCACCAGACCGATGTATCCGATGCCAGCATCCAGCGCGTCGCGGATCGTTTCGGCTTCCGGGCCGCCGTGGCTGGCGATCACTACCGCGGTGGCCCCATCCAACGGGCCTTCGCGCGCCACCTCATAGCCGAGCACCGCACACAGTCCGCCCAGCGCGTCGGCGATCGGTGTGGCACCGCAAATTCGGATCAGCGGCGCAGGTAGCCGCGGCGCCAAATAAATCTCCAACGCACCCCCCGACAAGCACGGGTTGACGACAACGCTGGCACCGGGCGCCTCCGGGAAATGCACGTCGCCGTCGGGCAGCACGCGGAGCAAAACACTTTCCCCGGCCTGCAACGCCCCCAGTGCTGCCTTGCGGACCGAGTTCTGCGCGCACTGCCCGCCGACGAACCCCTCGATTGTGCCATCCGCCAACAGGATTGCCACGTCGCCGGGCTGCGCCGACGTCGGCTGCTGAGCTCGTACCACTGTCGCGTACACGAATGGGGTCCGGGCGCGCAGCAGTTGCTCGGCGCGCTCACTCATCGGGCTCATATCGGCGGTCGGGCCCTTCCCTGCATCGCCTCCCATACCCGCGACGGCGTCAGCGGCATGTCAGCGTGCCGAACGCCGAACGGCGCCAATGCGTCCACGACGGCGTTGACGACCGCCGGCGGCGAACCGACGGTGGCGGACTCACCGATACCCTTCGCGCCGATGGGGTGGTGCGGCGATGGAGTGACGGTATGCCCGGTCTCCAGGTGCGGCACTTCGACGGCGGTCGGGATCAGGTAGTCCATCAGTGACCCGCCAAGGCAGTTGCCATCCTCGTCGAACGCGATCATCTCCATCAATGCCATCCCGATCCCGTCGACGATGCCGCCGTGCACCTGGCCCTCGATGATCATCGGATTGATCCGGGTGCCGCAGTCGTCCACGGCCAAGAACCGGCGTACCTTCACCACGGCGGTGCCCGGATCGACGTCGACCACACAGAAATAGGCGCCGTACGGGTAGGTCAGGTTCTCCGGGTTGTAGCAGACCTGCGCGTCCAGGCCGCCCTCGATGCCCTCGGGCAGATCGCCCGCCCCGTGCGCGCGCATCGCGATGTCGGCAATGGTCACCGCCGCCGACGGGTCACCCTTGACGTGGAACTTGCCCTTCTCCCACTCCAGGTCGGCAACCGAGACTTCCAGCATGCCCGAGGCGATGATCTTCGCCTTATCGCGCACCTTGCGGGCGACCAGCGCCGCGGCGCCGCCTGATACCGGTGTGGACCGGCTGCCGTAGGTGCCCAGCCCGAACGGCGTCTGGTCGGTGTCACCGTGCACCACCTCGATGTCATCGGGCGGAATACCCAGCTCCTCGGCGACGATCTGCGCGAACGTCGTCTCATGACCCTGACCCTGAGTCTGAACCGATAGCCGCACAACAGCTTTCCCGGTCGGATGGACCCGCAGTTCACAACCGTCGGCCATACCCAGACCGAGGATGTCCATGTCTTTGCGCGGCCCGGCACCCACGGCCTCGGTGAAAAACGACATCCCGATGCCCATCAACTCGCCGCGCTCGCGCTTCGCTTTCTGTTCGGCACGCATCGCGTCGTAGCCGATCATCTCCATGGCCTTGCGCATGGTCATCTCGTAGTCGCCGGAGTCGTACACCCAGCCGGTCTTGGTCGTATAGGGAAACTGCTCGGGCTTCAACAGGTTTCGCAGCCGCAGTTCGGCCGGGTCGATCTTCAGCTCGTAGGCCAGGCAGTCGACCAGCCGCTCCACCAGGTACACCGCTTCGGTGATGCGGAACGAGCAGGCGTAGGCCACCCCGCCGGGCGCCTTGTTGGTGTAGACGGCGGTCTGGTGGCAGTACGCGGCTTGCAGGTCGTAGCTGCCGGTGAATACGCCGAAGAACCCGGCAGGGTATTTCACCGGAGCGGCTTGGCCGTTGAACGCGCCATGGTCGGCCAGCACGTTGGTGCGGATCGCCAGGATCTTGCCTCCGGAGGTGGCGGCGATCTCGCCGACCATGATGTAGTCGCGCGCGAAACTGGTCGATGTCAGGTTTTCGCTGCGATCTTCCATCCATTTGACCGGCTTGCCGAGCAGCAACGATCCGACGATCGCGCACACGTACCCGGGATAGATCGGCACCTTATTGCCAAATCCGCCGCCGATATCCGGTGAGATCACCCGGATCTTGTGCTCGGGCAGCCCAGCGACCAACGCGTAGAGCGTCCGGTGCGCGTGCGGCGCCTGCGACGTGGTCCATAGCGTCAACTTGCCGCTGACCGGGTCGAGGTCTGCTACTGCACCACAGGTTTCCATTGGCGCGGGATGCACCCGCGGGTAGACCATCTCCTGCGTGACGATGACGTCGGCGTTGGCGATCACGGCCTCAGTGGCCGCCGCATCGCCGGTTTCCCAGTCGAAGATGTGGTTGTCCGTCTTGCCCTCGAGATCGTCGCGGATCACCGGGGCATCGGGATCCAACGCCTTGCGAGCATCTATGACTGGATCCAGCGGTTCGTAGTCGACGTCGATCAACTCCAGCGCGTCGCGGGCGGAGTACCGGTCTTCGGCAACGACGAACGCCACCTCCTGCCCCTGGAAGCGCACCTTGTCGGTCGCCAACACTGCCTGCACGTCGTTGGACAGCGTCGGCATCCAGGCCAGCCCCTTCTCGGCGAGGTCGGCTCCGGTAACCACCGCCTTGACCTTCGGATGCGCCTGCGCGGCAGAAGTATCGATGCGAATGATGCGGGCGTGGGCGAACGGTGAACGCAGAATCGCCAGGTGCAGCATGCCGGGCAGGGTGATGTCGTCGACGTAAGTGCCGCGACCCCGGATGAACCGTGGGTCCTCCTTGCGCAGCATTCGACCATGGCCGCAAGGCTTTTGGTCGTTGTCAACAATGTCGTCCGGTGATGGCGGACGGGACTCGATGGTGGTCATGATGTCGCCGTCTTCGCGTGCTGGGCCGCCCACTGAATGGAACGCACGATCGTGGTGTATCCGGTGCAACGGCAGATCTGTCCGGAGATCGCTTCGCGGATCGCTTCCTCGTCCGGGTCGGGGTTGCGGTCGAGCAGGGCGCGGGCGGTGATCATCATCCCCGGTGTGCAAAAGCCACACTGCAAGCCGTGGCAACGCATGAACCCTTCCTGCACGGGGTCGAGTTGGCCGTCGACTTCTAGACCCTCCACGGTGCGCACACTGTGTCCGCCAGCCATTGCCGCCAGCATGGTGCAGGACTTCACTGGCACGCCGTCGACGTCGACGACGCAGGTTCCGCAGTTGCTGGTATCGCAACCCCAGTGCGTCCCGGTGAGCCCCAACTGATCCCGCAGAAAGTGCACCAGAAGCATCCGGGGTTCGACGTCGGCGCTGACCGGCTCACCATTGACTGTCATCGTGACTTGCATCGTCAGTTCCCTTTCGGCGGCGGGATATTGCGCACCCGCTCGAGCGCGGTGCGCAGCGTTCGGGTAGTCAGCTCCGCAGCCAGGTGACGTTTGTAGTCCGCAGTGCCGCGCATGTCGGTCACCGGTTCACACGCCTCGGCTGCCCGGCGCCCAGCCTCGGCGAACACCTCTTCGGTCGCGGGACGGCCGACCAAAGCCGCAGACAGCTCGGCGAGCGCGGCGGCGTCCGCGTTGACCGCCGTCAACCCGACGCGGGCGGCGGCGATCGCGCCGTCGTCGAGGGTGACCGCGGCGCCGGCGGCGGTGACCGCCCAGTCGCCGACCCGGCGCTCAACTTTGCTGTAGGCGTTGGAGCTGTTGTGCCGCACCGGGATACGAACCTCTACCAGCATCTCGTTCTGGGCCAGAGACGTCTCGTAAGGGCCCGCGAGGAAGTCGTCCATGGCGACTTCACGTTCGCCAGCCGGCCCGCGGGCCAGGCAGGTCGCGCCGAGCACCGTGCACACCGTCGTCAGGTCCTCGGCCGGATCGGCCTGACACAGGGACCCACCAACAGTGCCGCGGTTGCGCACAACCGGGTCGGCGATCACCCGCTCGGCGTCCCGAAAAATCGGGCACACCGCGGCCAGCGGATCGGATTCCAGCACCTCACGGTGCCGCGTCATCGCCCCGATGCGCACCAGCGTCGGGTCAGTGATGACATAGCCCAGCTCCGGCGCCAGATCGTTGATATCGATCAGATATTCCGGGTTGGCGATCCGCAGCTTCATCATCGGCAGCAGGCTGTGCCCGCCGGCCACGATCATCGCGCCGTCGCCCAACCGGTCCAGCAAACCGATGGCGTGGTCCACGCTGCTGGCGCGTTCGTACTCAAAGGGTCCAGGTACCTGCATGTGACCGACCTCACATCCGCCCGATAAGGAACCTCAGTGTCGGTCCCTACTGACCAGGCGTCAATAGCGAGTTAAGTAATCACTGAACTGGGCCGAACTGCCTGGTTGGACACGGTGTCGTGATGGATACGGCCACCGATTTCAACCAGTCGCCGGCCACCGCCGCCCCAGCGTCGGGCGATGATGTCCGCGGCGATCGACACTGCGGTTTCTTCGGGAGTTCGGGCACCCAGATCCAGCCCGATCGGGCTGGCCAGCCGGTTCAACTCGGCGTCCGTCAGGCCCGCTTCGCGCAGCCTGGCCATGCGATCGTCGTGGGTGCGCCGCGACCCCATCGCGCCGATGTAGCCGACGTCCAGTCGCAGCGCCACCTCGAGGACGGGGACGTCGAACTTCGGGTCGTGGGTGAGCACGCAGACCACCGTGTGCCGGTCGATGGCGCCCGCCTGCGCCTGCGCGGCCAGGTAGCGGTTGGGCCAGTCGACAACGACCTCGTCGGCAGTGGGAAACCGCGCCGACGTCGCGAACACCGGGCGGGCATCGCAGACGGTGACCCGATAACCCAGAAACGATCCCTGCCGCGCCAGCGCCGCGGCGAAATCGATGGCACCGAATACCAACATCCGCGGGCGTGGGGCGTGGCCGGCGACGAACACCTCCATGCCCTGACCGAGGCGCTCGCCGTCGGGCCCATACTGCAGGACCTCGCTGCGTCCGGCCGCCAGCAAGCCGCGGGCGTCGTCGGTGACCGCGGCGTCGGCACGGGGTGTGCCGAGCGAACCGATCACCGTGTGGGGCCGGATGAGCATGTGCCGGCCGAGGTTGCCCGGCTCGGGATGGGCGATGACGGTCGCGATGGCGACCGGTCGGTGCTGTTCGAGGTCGTCGGCGACCGCGTCGAGCTCGGGGAAGGTGTCACGCGAGATCGCCTCGATAAAGACGTCGATGATGCCGCCGCAGGTCAGGCCGACCGCAAATGCGTCGTCGTCGCTGATGCCGTAGCGCTCCAGCCGCGGTATCCCGGTGTGCGCCGCCTCGCCGGCGAGTTCGTATACGGCGCCCTCGACGCAGCCGCCCGACACCGAACCGCTCACCGAACCGTCCGGAGCCACCACCATCGCCGCACCCGGCGAGCGCGGCGCGGACCGGAATGTCCGCACCACAGTGCCCACGCCGGCGGTGTCGCCGGCGTGCCAGATCGACATCAGCTCAGCCAGCACGTCGCGCACGCATCTCAACGTAGGCTCCTCTTCATGACCCCGGCTCAGCTTCGGGCGTATTCGGCTGTCGTGCGGTTGGGCTCGGTGCGAGCCGCCGCCGAAGAGCTGGGCATGTCGGACGCCGGAGTCTCTATGCATGTCGCCGCGCTGCGTAAGGAACTCGACGACGCGTTGTTCACCAAAAGCGGCGCCGGGCTGGCGTTCACTCCCGGCGGACTTCGCCTGGCCAGCAGGGCCGTCGAGATCCTGGGCCTACAGCAGCAAACCGCGATCGAGGTAACCGAAGCCGCGCACGGGCGTCGGCTGCTGCGCATTGCCGCGTCGAGCGCCTTCGCCGAACACGCCGCGCCGGGCTTGATCGAGCTGTTCTCATCTCGTGCGAACGATTTGTCCGTCGAACTGAGCGTGCACCCGACCAGCCGATTTCGGGAGTTGATCTCCTCCCGGGCCGTCGACATTGCGATCGGACCGGCCAGTGAAAGCTCCACTGACTCAAACGAAATATCGGTGCGGCCGTTTTTGAAGTACCAGATCATCGCGGTGAGCGCCCCAGATAGTCCGCTGGCGCACGGCGCGCCAACGCCGGCGCAGCTGCGCGAACAGGACTGGATGCTCGGCCCGTCGGCGGGCAGCGTAGACGGCGAGATCGCGGGAATGCTGCGTGGCTTGGCGATTCCGGAGTCGCGGCAACGGATCTTCCAAAGCGATGCCGCCGCCCTCGAAGAGGTTCAGCGCGTCGCTGGTATCACGCTTATTGTCGGCTTCGCGGTGTCCAAAGACCTTGCGGCCGAGCGGTTCGTCCGCGTGACCGGACCAGGACTGCAAGTGCCGGGTGAGTGGTGCGCGTCGACACTCGCGCCGTCCGCCCGGCAACCGGCGGTGTCGGAGCTCGTTCGGTTCATCACGACGCCGCGGTGCACCCAGGCGATGATCCGCGGCAGCGGGGTGGGCGTGACGCGGTTTCGCCCGAAAGTACATGTGACACTGTGGAGTTGAGCGCCGCGGTGTCACGGCTGGCCGGGCAGCAACCGCACCATCAACGCGTGCACCTCGGCCAGCACCGCGTCCTCGGAGTCGACGAGCTCTCCGGAGATGAACGCCTTGCGACCCTCGACGGAATCGATGCGTGCCCGCACGATCAGCGGGGTGTCGATCGGAGTGACCTTGCGGTAGTCGACTTTCAGAAATGCGGTTCGGCTGATCGGCCGGGAAGCCGCGTGCACCACCATGCCGCAGACGTGATCAAAGATCAGGGGCAGCACACCGCCGTGCACGGCCGAGTTGCCGCCGACGTAGTAGCGGCTGAACTGCCCGCGCATTTCGACACCGTCGGAGTCGAACTTCGTCATCTTCCACGGCGGCATCAACAGACTGCCCATGCCGGGCATCGACGGCACCCGGCCTGCCGGCGCCACGCCCTCCGGCGCTTGGAACGGATCGAGTAGCTTGACCAGTTCTTCGGCCCGCTCGGCGGCGCTATCCCACGTGTCGTCATCGGGATCGGTGGACACCGCCAGGTCTTGCAGACGCCGCATCGCGGTGACGAACCGAGCGAAACCCGGGCCCGGTTCGGCGGCCTCATACCGCGGAAACCCGCCGTGCTTTCCGTAATCAGGGTCGACCGACTCCGGTTGATCGGTCATCGGCGCACCTGCAGAACGTCGCGGCGCACGATGGTCTGGTCTCGGCCCGGACCGACCCCGATGCACGAAACATGCGCTCCGGCAAGCTCTTCCAAGCGCAGCACGTAGTCACGCGCCTTGGCCGGCAAGTCGTCGAACTCCCGGGCGTGTGAGATGTCTTCCCACCAGCCTGGCAACTCCTCGTAGATCGGTTCGGCGCGACCCAAATCGCTTTGGGTCATCGGCATCTCGTGGGTGCGTTTGCCGTCGACGGTGTAGCCGATGCAGACCGGAACGGTTTCCAGGCTGGACAGCACATCGAGTTTGGTCAAGAAGAAGTCGGTGATGCCGTTGACCCGGGTGGCGTAGCGCGCGACGACGGCGTCGAACCAGCCACAGCGCCGGCGTCGGCCGGTGGTAACCCCGAACTCGCCGCCGGTCTTGGAGAGGTATTCGCCGTTTTCGTCGAACAATTCGGTGGGGAACGGCCCCGAACCCACCCGGGTGGTGTAGGCCTTGAGGATCCCGAGCACCGTGGTGATCCGGGTCGGGCCGATGCCGGAGCCGACGGCCGCGCCGCCCGCCGTCGGATTCGACGATGTCACATAGGGATAGGTGCCATGGTCAACGTCGAGCAGGGTCCCCTGCGAGCCTTCCAGCAGCACGGTTTCGCCGGCCTCCAGCGCATTGTTGAGCAGCAGGCGGGTATCGGCGATGCGGTGCTTGAAACTTTCGGCCTG
Source organism: Mycobacterium sp. NGS62 (assembly GCF_059812285.1). Lineage (NCBI taxonomy): Bacteria > Bacillati > Actinomycetota > Actinomycetes > Mycobacteriales > Mycobacteriaceae > Mycobacterium > Mycobacterium sp. NGS62. The sequence continues at coordinate 217,940 of NZ_JCALCK010000004.1, forward strand.
CTCCAGCAGGTTGTGCACGACCTGCTCGGGCTCCAGTGCCTTTCGGTTGTAGATCTTGACCAAGATCTGGTTCTTGAGCTCCAGTGCGGCCTCGATTTTGTGGGCTAATTGTTCGGGGTCAAGCACATCGGCGACCCGAATACCCATCCGTGCGATCTTGTCCTGATAGCAGGGGCCGATGCCGCGACCGGTGGTGCCGATCTTCTTGCTGCCCATGTAGCGCTCGGTCACCTTGTCGATCGCCACGTGGTAGGGCATCAACAGATGCGCGTCGGCCGAGATCAGCAGCCTGGAGGTGTCGACGCCACGGTCCTCGAGTCCCTTGAGCTCGTCGAGCAGCACACCGGGATCGATGACTACGCCGTTGCCGATGACGTTGGTGACGCCAGGTGTCAGCACCCCCGACGGGATCAGGTGCAGGGCGAAGTTCTCGCCGGTGGGCAAGACGACGGTGTGCCCGGCGTTGTTGCCGCCCTGATAACGCACCACCCACTGCACACGCCCGCCGAGTAGATCGGTGGCTTTGCCTTTGCCCTCGTCGCCCCATTGGGCGCCGATCAGGACGATTGCCGGCATGGTTCTCCTGTTTCTTGTGGTTCCAGCCGGTGTCTCACACTATCTCAGGCGTTTGCGAGGAAGCCGCTGAACCGCCCGGCTAACTGCATCTGCGAAACGGACCACCAGCCGCTATGGCGGCGTTACGATCCGCGACAAGAAAGTTCCAAGACGTCTGCTCGAGACTTTGCCAAGGCCCCGTAGCACACCCTCCACAGGGGGAAGAGCAATGACGACAACATCCCGCCAGCCCGGCTGGTACGACGACCCCAATGACCCGAACGCCCAGCGTTACTGGGACGGTCAGGACTGGACACCGCACCGTCAGCGAAAGCAGGCCACGCGGCCCGCGGCGCGGCAGCAGCCCCCTCCACCGGAGCAGCCGGCCGGCAGGTCGGCGCCGCCGCCACCGCCTCCGCCGAACGAGCCGCCGCCACCGCCCCCATCCAGCGGGCCACCACCCACGCAGGCACAGCCGGCTGCCGCGTCCCGGGTCACGTCCGGCGCGATCAAGACCGCGGCCATCGTCGCCGGCGTTGCGCTGGTGGTGGTCATTGCCGCGTTCGTGGCCGGCCGCGTCCAGTTCGGAACGTTCCTGCCGGGCATCCTGATTGTCGCCGCGATCGCGGCCATCATCGCGTTCTTCACGCTCCGGTCGCATCGATCCGTTGCGTACAAAGCGTTGGTCGTCACCGCCATAGTGGCCGTCTTCGTCGTAGCGATACCGGCGAGTTCGAAAGTGGTGTTCCCGGTGTACAGCCATTTCTTCGGCGAAGAGTCTGGTCCGGGCGCCCAGGCGGGGCCTGGCGGCTCCGGCTCGGGGCCTGGTGGCTCGCACCATGGAGGAGGATCAGGGAAAGCGGCAGACGCCCCGACGTCAGGAATACTGGTGATGTCGAATGACGCTTCTGGCCTCAACTATGGCTACATTGATCCCGGCACCGGCAAATACGGTCTTGTCTCGACGTTCAATGTCACAGGATCAGGATCAGGAGCCACCGATGATCTGGAACAGGTATCTCCAGATCTGACCAAATTAGCCACGATGAAGCAAGATGATACCGCGGGGCCATACAGCGCAACCCGCGCCGGATGGGTTGATACCAGCGGAAAATTCACCGCAGTCAGCCCCGCCGCGCCGAAGGCGGGCGATTTTCAGCAAAGTCTGCCACCGACCTACAGCTCGCCGCACTTCGACGGAGCAGGAAACTTCTATTACGTGGCAAACCAAAACGGAAAGTCTCACCTGTACAAGCTGCCGTCGGGGTCAACATCGGACCCCCAAGAGGTCACGCCGACCCCCAAAACTCAAGGCACCGCTCCCCTCCGGAATCCCGACGGCACCCTCAATTTCGACTGCGCGGAGATACCCGGACAGTGGCTCGGGTCCGACAGCCGCATGGAAGTCGCCAGTACGTCCGGTCTGCCCGGCAGCTCCAGCAGTTCGTCATCTCCAGGGTTCGCTATCGTCAAATACCCCATCACCACCACCGGCAGTGGCTGCCCTTCTATCAAGCAGGGCGGCGACGACGTCACTAAGGTTTTCGACTTAGGTATCCAAAACGTGAGCCAGCCGGTAGCGAATCCCGACGGCACCAAGATCGCGTTCATCAATACCAATTCGCCAGGCGGCCTGTACGTCGTCGACGTCGGCGGCGACAACAAGTCCAACCGCATCGCCTCACCAAGCGACCTCGATCTCGGCCAGATGACGTTGATCGGTTGGAACTAATAGACAATGGGTGATCGCTGAATTCGACCGCGCTTGCCCGGAATCCATGAATACCGGCGGGAATGCCGCCAGCGTGGCGGTGTTGTTGTTCGGCGATCGTCGTGCCCCGGCTCCGCTGCGCAGCCTGCCCGCCCACCGGGTCACCAGCTCGGCCGACGTGGACGCCGCAGCGAAATCCTGTCGACGGCTGGTCGCGGTCGGCGACGATGCCGACCTGGCCACCGTACTGACCCGGCTGCTGCGCGCCGAGCTGCTGAACGTCGAGGTGGCCTACGTGCCGCGCCGCCACAGCCCGGCCACCCGGGCCTATCGGCTGCCGGCCGGGTGGCGCGCTGCCCGTCGAGCGCAAGGTGGCACCGCCAAGCGGGTGCCATTGATCCGCGATGAAACCGGGTCGGTGATCGTCGGGGCCGCCGAGTGGCGACCGTCGGGTGACGCGCAATCGCTGCACGGCGAAGCCGTGGTCGACGACACCGTGCTCTTCGACGGCAACGTGAACGGGGCGCGAATCGAGCCGACCGCGACGGTGCCCGGCCTGCGCGCCCGGGTAGTTGGCCGGCGCCGCTGGGTAACCGGACGAGCCGCGCAGCTGGGCACCACCGGCGCCACGGTGATCCGCGACGGGATACCGGCCGCCCGTCCGGCACGGCGCTCGACGTTCTACCGGAACACCGGAGGCTGGCTACTGGTCCGGTAGCGTCGTGACGTGAGCATTCGCGGTGTGCACCAATCGGTGCGGCCCAGCCCGATCTTCCTGGCGATCGTCGGTCTAACGGTGCTGGGCGGTGCGCTGGCGTGGCTGTCCGGTGCCAACATCGCGCCGCTGGCCTATGCCGGCGTGTTCGTCATGGTGATCGCCGGATGGGTCGTGTCGCTGTGCCTGCACGAGTTCGGGCATGCCGTCACCGCCTGGCGGTTCGGCGATCACGACGTCGCCGTGCGCGGCTACCTGACGCTGGATCCGCGCCGTTACGCCCATCCGGGTCTGTCGCTGGGCCTACCAATGCTGTTCATCGCGTTGGGCGGAATTGGGCTACCCGGCGCCGCTGTTTATGTGCGCACTTCGTTCATGACGGCCACGCGGCGCACCATCGTCAGCCTGGCCGGACCGTCGGCCAACCTGCTGCTGGCGGTGCTGCTGCTGGGAGTGACCCGCATCTGCTACGACCCGGACCACCCAGTGCTGTGGGCCGGCGTGGCTTTCCTCGGCTTCCTGCAGGTCACCGCGGTCCTGCTGAACCTCCTGCCGATTCCGGGCCTGGACGGTTACGGCGCACTGGAACCACATTTGAGTCCCGAAACGCAGCGAGCACTGGAACCGGTCAAACCGTGGGGCTTGCTGGCGCTATTGGTGCTGCTCATCGCGCCGGTGCTCAACCAGTGGTTCTTCGGGATCGTCTACTGGTTCTTTGAGCTATCCGGAGTGCCCGCGATGCTGGCAGGTGCCGGCGGACAGCTGACCCGGTTCTGGAGCGCGTGGATGTGACCTTGCCATATATGCGCTAACACGCATATATTTCGTGGCATGGGCGCCGGTCACCAGCACACCGATGTCGACGCCCGAATATCCAGGTTGCTCGCCGCCGCGGCGCTGCTGAGCGGGTTCTTCGCCGTCGAGATCGCCACCGCGCTGGCCATCGGCTCGATTGCGCTGCTGGCCGACGCCGGGCACATGTTGACCGACGTGGTGGCCGCGTTCATGGGGCTGGCCGCCGTGCTGCTGGCCCGCCGCGGCAGTACGTCGCCGCGGCGCACCTATGGCTGGCACCGCGCCGAAGTGTTCACCGCTGTCGCCAATGCGGCGCTGCTGATCGGGGTGGCGGCGTTCATCCTCTACGAAGCGGTTCGGCGGCTTGGCGACGCCCCGCCGGTGCCGGGCGTACCGATGATCGTGGTGGCGCTGCTCGGCCTCGCCACCAACGCCGTAGTGGCGCTGATGCTGCGCTCGCACGCCGCCCAGAGCCTGGCCGTCAAGGGCGCGTACATGGAGGTCATCGCCGACGCGATCGGCAGCGTCGGCGTGCTGATCGCGGGGCTGGTCACCGTCACCACGCACTGGCCGTACGCCGACGTGGTGGTGGCCGTCGTCGTTGCGCTCTGGGTGTTGCCGCGGGCGTTCTCACTGGCCGCCGGGGCGTTGCGGATTTTGTCCGAAGCATCACCTGGCCACATCGACGTCGAGGAGCTGCGTTCGGCCCTGTGTGCCGTCGACGGTGTGACCGACGTCCACGATCTGCATGTCTGGACGCTGGTACCGGGCAAGGACATGGTGACCGCGCACCTGACCAGCCACGGCGACTCGGCCCGGGTGCTCGACGAGGCCCGCGCGGTGTTGGGCGCTCGCGGATTGGCGCATGCCACCGTCCAGGTCGAGCCGACGGGCGGCGCGGATAGCTGCGGAGCCAGCTGGTAACTAACTCAAGCCGAGCGCGGGGCGGGCGTTCGGGTCGCAGTCGTCGAGCAGATCTCGACAGCGCACGTATTCATCGGTTTCGCCGATGGCGTCGGCGGCCCGCGCCAGCGCGGCCACACACCGCAGGAAGCCACGGTTGGGCTCGTGCGCGTAGGGCACCGGACCGAAACCCTTCCAGCCGTGGCGGCGCAGCTGGTCCAGTCCGCGGTGATAGCCGGTGCGGGCATAGGCGTATGCGGTGACGGCCTGGTCGTCGGCCAGCGCCTCTTCGGCCAGCACCGCCCAGACCACCGACGCCGTCGGGTGCGCGGCGGCGACAATGGCCGGTTTCTCGCCGGCCCGCAACTCGGTCTCGGCCTCGCTGTCGCCCGGCAGCAGGATCGGGTCCGGCCCTAAGAGGTCACCCATGGAAGTCATGACTTCTATCTTGCCGTTGCCTCGGTCTCGCCGCGGCGTCGCCACACAAACTGGGTCGGGTCGCTAAGCTCCCACATACCGATTCGACTGCGGGGAGGACAGCAGCGCTCATGCCCACGTCACCAGGGCCCGACCGCGACAGCAGGTCGAATAAGGCTGGATTCGATCCAGACGCCGGCAACGACCCGGCGGGTCCGGGCGCCGGTCCCGCCGACGGGCACGCTGGCCCCGACGACGAGGCCACCGAGGCCTACCGGCGAGCGCCGTCGGACGCCGAACCCGCCACCGAGGTGATCGCCAAAGGCCACGACACGGAGCACGAGGCCGCCCAACCGCAGCGCGAGCGCGGTGAACGGCGTTTCACCGCACCGGGTTTCGACGCCAATGAGACCGCGGTCATCGACACCGGCCCGGAGCCGGCCACCGAGGTCTTCCAGGCTGGTGCAGCGCAGCCTGGCGGCCAGGGCCGGTCAACGCCGAGAGCTGCTGTGCCCCAGCTGATTCCGCCACGGCTGGGAGCCAAGCTGCGTCCGTCGAGCCAGCGCAGCTGGGGCTGGGTATTGGCTCTGATACTGATCATCCTGGCGCTGGCGGCGATCGCGGTGCTGGGAACGGTGGTGCTGACGCACGGAAACAAGAAGAAAGCCGCTTCCCAGGAGGATGAGGTCCGCAGCACCATCCAAAGTTTCGACGTCGCTGTGCAAAAAGGCGACCTGGCTGCGTTGCGCGGCCTAACCTGCGGTACCGCCCGCGACGGCTATGTGAACTACGACGAGCACGCCTGGGAGGACACCTACCAGCGCGTCGCGACCGCCAAGCAGTATCCGGTGGTGGCCAGCATTGATCAGGTGGTCGTCAACGACGGTCACGCCGAGGCCAATGTCACCGCGTTCATGGCCTACGCCCCGCAGGTCCGCTCCACCCGCAGCTTCGATCTGCAATACCGCGACGACCAGTGGAAGATCTGCCAGTCCAGCACTGGCTGATCACTATAAGCGGCCACGCGGGATGACCCATTGCTGCGCAAACGTCAATACGGTTGCGGCCGTGTCAAAGTCGGCGTCATAGTGCACGACGGTGAGGTCGTGGGCTGCGGCCAGGGCTGCGGTAAGTAGATCGGCGACCCCGACAGAGCGGTGCCGGGCCGTTCGAGCGAGTTCACGCTGAGCGTTAAGAGCGGACTGCCAATGCTCGTCGTTGGTCGGTAAGTATTCATAGGCTGCGCGGCGATCGTGCCATAGCTGTTCGTATTCGCTTGGACTACGCGCGCTGTACAGCGCTTCGGCGTCAAGCGAAGCAGTGGTCGCCACCAGTCCGGCCTCGATCAACGGGGTGATCCGTCGCGACACCTCGGGGTGCCGCATCCGGGCCGCGGCGCTGGTGTCGATCAGGTAGCGTGCGATTAGCGCCACACGTCGACGCGTTTCTGCGGTTCGGCCATCTCCTCTAGACCGCCACCGACAAGCCATTCGACTTGGCGCGCACGGGCGGAGTTGGCCGCCGCGTGTTCCAGCGCCAACCGCACGGTGTCCGAAACGCCAGTTGTATTGAGCGCACGTTGCGCCGCGATGAGCAGGTCATCGTCAAGATCAATCAGCCGCTTTGTCACCACACCTCCACATACACATATATACGTTCAACGCCTAAAGTATATATGGCGCATGGTCTCGCGCTCCCACATCCATAGGTAGCGGTGCGCGCCGAGCGGGGGCCATGACGTGCTGTTTCGGCGAGCGCCGGTTCCTAGCCCGACAGCGACTTTCCGGCGCAGTGCAAGTCGTTGCAGGCCTCGATGACCCGCTCGGTCATCGAAGCTTCGGCCTTCTTCAGATAGCTACGCGGGTCGTAGACCTTCTTGTTGCCGACCTCGTCGTCGACCTTGAGCACGCCGTCGTAGTTGCTGAACATGTGCCCGGCGACCGGGCGGGTGAACGCGTATTGGGTGTCGGTGTCGACGTTCATCTTGACCACGCCGTAGCCCAGCGCCTCTTCGATCTCCGACTCCGCCGATCCGGAGCCGCCGTGGAACACGAAGTCGAACGGCTTGGCGTCGTCGGATAAGCCGAGCTTGGCCGCCGCCACCTTTTGGCCCTGGGCCAGGATGTCGGGACGCAGCTTGACGTTGCCGGGCTTGTAGACGCCGTGCACGTTGCCGAACGTCGCGGCCAGTAAGTACTTTCCGTGTTCGCCGTGGCCCAGCGCGTCGATAGTTTTCTCGAAGTCGTCCGGTGTGGTGTACAGCTTGTCGTTGATCTCGTTGGCGACGCCGTCCTCTTCGCCGCCGACGACGCCGATCTCGATCTCCAGGACGATCTTGGCGGCCGCCGCGTCCTTGAGCAGCTGGCGGGCGATGTCGAGGTTCTCGTCGATCGGCACTGCCGAGCCGTCCCACATGTGCGATTGGAACAGCGGGCTCTTGCCGGCCGACACCCGCTCCGAAGAGATCGCCAGCAGCGGCCGCACGTAGCCGTCCAGCTTGTCCTTGGGGCAGTGGTCGGTGTGCAGCGCCACGTTGATCGAGTACTTCTCGGCGATGATGTGGGCGAACTCGGCCAGCGCCACCGCGCCGGTCACCATGTTCTTGACGCCGAGACCGGAAGCGAACTCCGCACCACCGGTGGAGAACTGGATGATGCCGTCACTGCCGGCGTCGGCGAACCCCTTGATCGCGGCGTTGACGGTCTCCGAAGATGTGCAGTTGATCGCCGGGAAGGCGTAGCAGTTCTGCTTGGCCCGCTCCAGCATCTCGGCGTAGACCTCGGGTGTTGCGATCGGCATGGAACTCCTCCTGAGCTGGTGTGAAGCGGGCCGGCGGCGGCTGCACCTGAAGACGTGTCCGCCCAGTATCGCAACACCGCGCGGGCGTCGAGACCCCACCCGGGCCGCGTCTGGTCAGAGCGGGCCCCGGACGCCGGTATCTTGGGTCCTCATGGACACCGCCGTGCTGGCCTTGCCCGACCTGATGGACCCGATGTATTGGATCGGTCCGCAGGGCCTGTTCGCGTCGGCGGTACTGCCCGCCATCCTGCTCATCGTCTTCATCGAGACCGGCCTGCTGTTCCCGTTGCTGCCCGGCGAGTCGCTGCTGTTCACCGGCGGACTGCTGGCCGCGCACGGGACGATGAACATCTGGGTGCTGGCCCCGGCGGTCGCGCTGGTCGCGGTGCTCGGTGACCAAACCGGGTATTTCATCGGTCGCCGGATCGGGCCGGCGTTGTTCAAGCGGGAAGATTCCCGCTTCTTCAAGCAGCATCACGTGACGGAATCGCACGCGTTCTTCGAGAAGTACGGCCCGATGGCCATCATCCTGGCCCGGTTCATGCCGTTCGTGCGCACCTTCACCCCGGTAGTCGCCGGGGTGTCCTACATGCATTATCCGACGTATCTGGCGTTCGACATCGTCGGCGGCATTGCCTGGGGTGGCGGTGCGACGGTGGCGGGCTACTTCCTGGGCAACGTGGACTTCGTCCATCGCAACTTGGAAGCGATCATCCTGTGCATCCTGTTCGTGTCGATGTTGCCGGCGTTGATCGCGGTCGGGCGGAGCTATCTGAACCGCCGGCGGGCAGCCAAGACCGACCCCGAGCAGCTCACGGTTCCCGAGTAGCCGCTAGTCCAGCGCGACGGTGAAATCGCAGCCGGTCTTGGCGCGCACGTCCTCGACCGTCACTCCGGGATGCAGTTCTGTGAGGGTCAGCCCCCGGTCGGGTTCGACGTCGAAGACGCACAGGTCGGTGATGATCATGTCCACGACGGCCTTGCCGGTGATCGGCAGCGTGCATTGCTTGAGGATCTTCGGGCTGCCGTCTTTGGCGGTGTGATCCATCACGACGATCACCCGCTTTACGCCCGACACCAGATCCATGGCGCCGCCCGGCCCTTTGACCATTTTGCCCGGCACCATCCAGTTGGCCAGGTCGCCGTTCTCTGCGACCTCTAATCCGCCCAGGATGGACAGGTCGATGTGGCCGCCGCGGATCATCGCGAAGGAATCGGCGCTGCTGAAAAAACTCGAACCGGCAAGCGTGGTGATGGTCTGCTTGCCGGCGTTGATGAGATCGGGGTCTATCGCATCTTCGGTCGGGTAGGAGCCGATACCCAGTAGGCCGTTTTCCGACTGCAGCGTCACGCTGATGCCCGACGGAATGAAATTGGCCACTAGTGTGGGAATCCCGATGCCCAGGTTGACGTAGTAGCCGTCGCGCAGTTCCATGGCGGCCCGCGTTGCCATCCGCTCGCGAATCGGACTGTCGTGCTTGAGAGCGGAACCGCTTGCCACCGTACGGAATTCGATGCGCTTCTCGTAGCTGGGCCCTTCGATGATCCGGTCGACATAGATGCCGGGAGTGTGAATCTGATCGGGATCCAAGTCACCGACTTCGACGAGCTCCTCCACCTCGGCGACCGTAACCGTGCCACAGGTGGCGATCATCGGATTGAAGTTGCGCGCGGTCTTGCGATAAACGAGATTACCGGCAGTGTCGCCCTTCCACGCCTTGACGATGGCCACATCGGCGCGAATGCCCTCTTCCAGAACATATTCGGTGCCGTCGAAGACCCTGGTGTCTTTGCCCTCGGCGAGATTGGTGCCGTAGGCGGTGCGGGTGTAGAAGCCCGGAATGCCTGCTCCGCCGGCGCGCAACTTCTCCGCCAGCGTCCCCTGCGGAGTGAGGGCGAGGTCGAGTTCGCCTGACAGAACCTGGCGTTCGAACTCCTTGTTCTCGCCGACGTAGGAGGCGATCACCTTTTTCACCTGCCTCGCCTTGAGGAGCAGGCCCATACCGAAATCGTCCACACCGGCGTTGTTTCCGACGATCGTGAGGTCCTTGACACCGCTGTCCACCAGAGCCTGGATCAGGTTTTCCGGAATGCCACACAGGCCGAAACCGCCTGCCGCGACGGTGATCCCGTCCTTCAGCAGGCCGTCCAATGCGGTCTCCGCGTCGGGATGGACTTTAGTCATTTGCGCCACTCCTCCTCATCGCTTCGCTCTGCATCGTCGTCGCGCGAGTCATCAGGTATTCCTCTCTACTGCACTGACTGCATGGGCGGCCTCCATCAGCATCCAGCCGGACAGTTGCACCGACAGATCACGCTCGGCGACCTCGGAGCCGGTCACGGCGCCCTCGACGAACTCGGCCTCTTTGCCGCCCGTCGACGGCAGGTCGGCGGTGCGATCCCAGAACGGTCCGAACAGCGGCAGCCCCTGCACCGACTGCCGGTAGTCCCAGGCCGACTGCGCGGAGTCCAGCACCAACTCGCGAGCGGTGTCGCGGGCCGCGGCGTCTTCGACCGACTCCCCCGGCAACGTGGTCGCGACCAGCGCCAAGTAGCGGGCGGTGACTCCGCCGAACAGTCCCCCGTCGCCACCGCCTTCGCCCTTGAGCACCCCCGCCGGCGCCATGTGCTCCTTGACCGCGTCGACCAGCCGGTGCACCCGCGGCGCGTGTCGCGGATCGCCGGTGCGCGCGGCCAATTCGGTCTCCAGCCCCAGCACCACGCCCTGGCAGTAGGTGTACTGGGCGCGGACCAGCGAACCGGCTTTGATGCCGTCGAACACCAGATGCGTCTTCGGGTCGATCAGCGTGTTGTTGATCCAGTCGGCCATCTGTTGCGCGCGCTTGAGCCGGTCGCCGTAGCGGGCCAGAAAGATTCCGGCCGGACCATTGCCCGGGGCGTTGAAGAACTGGTCCTGTTTGCGCCAGGGGATGCCGCCGCCATCCTCGGGCACCCAGGCTTTGACGAACTGGTCGGTCAGTGTGTCAAGGGCGCGATGCCGGTCGACGCCGACAAACCGGGACGCCCGCTCGAGCGCCAGCGCCAGCCAGGCCATGTCGTCGTAGTAGTCGTTGACCCATCGCCCGACGTTGCGCAGCCGATGTGAGCGGATCTGGCGTTTGATCTCTTTGTGACGCTCCGGTGTTGGGTCGCGTAGTTGGGCGTCGACCAGACAGTCCAGCAGGTGCGCCTGCCACCAGTAATGCCAGTGTCCGAACAACCGGTCACGTCGCAGCGGCGGCCAGGCCACCACGCCCAACTGGGTGCCCGGCAGCGCCCACAGTCGTCTGAGGTGCCGGGCGGTCACCGCCGCTTCGGCGCTGGCCGCCCGGTTGGCCCATAGCTGATCCATATGCACTGATCCTAAGTTGATTGCCCTTACCAGGCTTTCGCGACGTCTCCGTGTTGGGTGATCCAGGCGTGCATGGCGATCCCGGCGGCCACCGCGACGTTGATGCTGCGCGTCGAACCGAACTGAGCGATCGAGACGGTCAGCGCCGCGCCCGCGCGGGCGTCGTCGCTGATGCCGGGCCCCTCCTGGCCGAAGACCAGCAGGCAATTGCGTGGCAGTGGCGTCTGTTCCAGCCGGGCGGCCCCGGGGACGTTGTCGACGGCCACCACGGTCAGCCCGGCGCCGGCAGCGAAATCCAGCAGGTCGGCGATGTGGTCGTGATGGGACAGCCGCTGGTAGCGGTCGGTCACCATGGCGCCGCGGCGATTCCACCGGCGGCGGCCCACGATATGCACGGTGTCCACCGCGAACGCGTTGGCGGCGCGCACCACCCCTCCGATGTTGGCGTCGTGGCCGAAGTTCTCGATCGCGATGTGCAGCGGATGCCTGCGCTGGTCGATGTCGGCGATGATCGCCTCCCGCGTCCAGTAGCGGTAGGCGTCGACGACATTGCGGGTGTCACCGTCACGCAGCAGTGCCGGGTCATACCGCGGATCGTCCGGAAAATCTCCCACCCACGGGCCCACCCCCGCACTGGGTACGCCCCACTCAGTCGGACCGGGCTCGGTCATTGTGTGGTCCACACCGCGGCGTGGGTGCCGACCACCGCGACAGTCGCGTAAAGCAGCGCCTGGTTGATCTCGCCCTGGGTGCACAGCGACGCGTCGACGTGTACAGCGTCCAGCGACGCCTCGGGCAACAGCAACACCGACGACCCGTACGCCGAGCAGGCGGCGTTGAGCCCCGGCGGGGGCAGGGTTGGGGTGGCCAGCAGCATCATCGGCCCATCGCGGGCAGCCGACTCCTCGCGGTAGCGCGCCGCAACAGTGTCAGCGACCAGGCCCAGCAGCATATAGCCGTTGCCGCTGAACACGGCCGGGTCGCCCAGCGACTCTTGAGTCAACTGGGTGCCGTCGGCGCGCCAGGCCGACACGCTGGTGGTCTTGACCACCATGCCGATGTCGTTCTCCTTGGTCGGCAGCATGCCCACCGGGAACGTCGCCGGATACGCGGCCGCGGTGCCGGCGATGCGGTCCCGCGGCGAATACATGTACACCCCGCGCACCGCGCTGCGGTCCTTCAGCGGGCCCAGACACACCGTGCCGGTCAGCCGGTCCGGCGTGGGTGCGGAAAGATGTTGCACAACAACATTTTTCACACCTCCGCAGCTGCCGATGCCGGTGGCCTCCATCGGGTGGGCCAGCGCGCCGTAGAACCCGAACCGGAAGTCCTCGGGCTTCGCGTGCGCTGCAGCCGGGTCGGTCGGAGCGGCGTCGATGTCGACCAGAACGTAGTCGGCATTCCAACGCAGATTGGACATTGCGACGTTCCAGCCCAACACTGCCAGCGATTCGCCCAGCAGAACGGACTGCGCGCCGTAAACCCGATCATCGTGTGCTGCACCCGAACAGCCCGACACCAGTGCCAGCGTCGCCACTATTGCGATCAGAGCCCGCACGGTGCGAAGCGGGTCGCCGCGCGACAATTAACGCAGTCCTAGATCCGCGAGATTCAGCACGCTGCGGTAGGGCAGGCCTTCGGCTTGAATCGCTTCGGCCGCGCCGGTCGCACGATCCACCACCGTCGCCACGCCCACCACGTCGGCGCCGGCGTCGCGCACCGCCCGTACCGCAGTCAGCGCCGAAGCGCCGGTGGTACTGGTGTCCTCCACCACCAGCACCTGCTGGCCGGAAATATCGGGTCCTTCGATAAGACGTTGCATGCCATGGGCTTTCACCGACTTACGCACGACGAACGCGTCGATCGCGCGTCCCGGGGCATGCATGACGGCAGCGGCGACGGGATCGGCGCCCAACGTCAGACCGCCAACGGCCGAGTACTGCCAGTCTTGGGTGAGTTCGCGCATCAACCGGCCGATCAGCGCGGCGGCGCGGTGATGCAAGGTGGCCCGGCGCAGATCGACGTAGTAGTCGGCTTGCTTGCCCGACGACAAGGTGACGCGGCCGCGCACCACCGACAGTCGGCGCACCAGGTCGGCCAACTCGTCGCGGTCGGCGGGCTCAGGTGCGGCCACGGCCCCGACCGATCACATTGGTAAAGCCGCGGACCAGGCTCCGCGGCGCCATCCGCCCCGCCGTGGTGAGCGCCTTGTATTGCAACCCCGGAACGCTGATCACCTTGCCGCGCGCGATATCGGCCAAGCTTTCCCGGATCACGTCGTCGACCTCGAGCCACATGAACGACGGCATCGAGGCCATGTCGATGCCCGCGCGGCTGTGAAATTCGGTGTGTACGAAGCCCGGACACACCGCATGTATGCCCACCCCGGTGCCCTTCAGCCCACCGGCCAGCCCTTCGGTGAACGACACCACCCAGGCTTTGGACGCCGAGTATGTCGACCCGCGACCCGACACCAGTCCGGCGACGCTGGCGACATTGATGACGGTGCCCGAACCCGCGTCGACCATGGCCGGCAGCGCGGCACGGGTCAGCTGCATCACCGCGGTCACATTGACATCCAGCTGGGCTTGTAGCAGCGCGGGATCGGCGGTCCAGAATTCGCCGGAGGTACCGAAGCCGGCGTTGTTGACCAGTACTTCGACGCCGGCTGCGAGCCGCTCGGCGACCTTGCCGCGATCAGCAGCGTCGGCCAGGTCGGCCGGGAGTACCTCGACCGCGCGGCCGCCTTCGTCGCGCAGTTCGGCGGCCAGTTGCTCCAGTCGGTCAGCATCGCGGGCAACCAGTACCAGGTCGTGGCCGTCGGCGGCGAAGCGACGGGCGAAGCCTGCGCCGATCCCCGAGGTGGGCCCGGTGATCAGGGCGACGGGCGACGGCATGACCGACAGCGTAGCTGTCAGGTATCAACGCTGATAATGCGTGGCCTGGTAGCCGTTGCTGGGTGGCGGCGGGCGACGGACGGCCTCGTCAGGTGCCCGCCGCGCCGGCTCGGATCGCCCGGAGGCTTCGGCGCGCTTCGGTGCCGCCTCCGCCCGGGCGGTCGGGGCCAGCGGGCGACTCGGCGCGGCATTACGGCGGCCGGCCGACTGGGTCAGCGCGGCCTGCTTGGGCACCGGCGGCAACACCCGCAGCAAGTCGTTGAACTGGCGCACGGTGCGCAGACCCTCGTCCCACTGGGCGCGGGTGCTGGCGATCGGCATGCTGACCAGTGTCCAGTTCTCCTCGTTCCACATGATCTCGGCGCAGTCCGGTGCGGTGTGGGCGAAGGTGACCATCCGGCGGTCGCATGCGCGCCGGGCCGCGTCCAGGTTGGTGGAGTACACCATCCGCGGCCCGATCGCACCAAGCAGCCAAATGTCGTTCTCCCGCGGCTCTTTCAGACCTTTGAGCCGGACGTCGACCACGACGTTGGTGCCCACCTTGCGGTGCAGCGCGATCACCGTGGCGACTTCCTCGAGGTCGAAGATGAACACCGCTTCGCCGCGGATCTGGCCCAGCACCACGTTGCGGGCCGGGATGTCGCCGACGGTCGACATCACGCCGCGCTTCCAGCGCTGAAGGATGCCGGTGGATTCCGGTTCGTAGTCGAACCCGTGCGACCGCGCCCAGGATTTGCGGCGCCGGCCCCGCCCGCGGCGTCGATCGATGTCGACGTAAAGCAGCACCACCGCGCCGACGAAGCACAGCGCGGAGAGCGTGAACCAAAGCGGGACCATCGCACGTAGCCTACTTGCTTTTCGTGGAGAATCACGAATGCTTGCAGGTCACAACCCCATCACACCCCCGGGTGCCCAACGTCGACTTGTTGGGCGATTTCCGAGAAATGTCCACAACAAGTCGACGTTCGAGCTCATCCGAGAATGAGGGCCTCGCCGTCGGGGCTGACGTTGACCGGCACCGTATCGCCGTCGTGCACCTCGCCGGCCAGCAGCATCTTGGCCAGCTGGTCGCCGATGGCCTGCTGTATCAGCCGCCGCAGCGGACGCGCCCCGTAGACCGGGTCGAACCCGCGCTGCGAGAGCCACTTCTTGGCCTGCAGCGACACTTCCAGCTGTAGCCGCCGCTGCGCCAGCCGCTTGCTCAGCTGCTCGAGCTGGATGTCGACGATGTGCACCAACTCTTCGGGGTTGAGGCCTTCGAAGATCAGCACGTCGTCGAGCCGGTTGATGAATTCCGGCTTGAACGTCGCCCGCACCGCGGCCATCACCTGCTCCTCGCTGCCGCCCGACCCGAGGTTGGACGTCAGGATCAGGATCGTGTTGCGGAAGTCGACGGTACGGCCCTGCCCGTCGGTGAGCCGGCCCTCGTCGAGGACCTGCAGCAGCACGTCGAACACGTCCGGGTGGGCCTTTTCCACCTCGTCGAAGAGCACCACCGTGTAGGGCCGCCGGCGGACCGCCTCGGTCAGCTGACCGCCCTGGTCGTAGCCGACGTAGCCGGGCGGCGCTCCAACCAGGCGGGCCACCGAGTGCTTCTCGCCGTACTCGCTCATGTCGATGCGGACCATTGCCCGCTCGTCGTCGAACATGAAGTCGGCCAGCGCCTTGGCGAGCTCGGTCTTGCCGACACCGGTGGGGCCGAGGAACAAGAATGCCCCGGTCGGCCGGTTGGGGTCGGCGACGCCGGCGCGTGAGCGCCGGACCGCGTCGGACACCGCCTGCACCGGCTTCTTCTGGCCGACGACGCGCTTGCCCAACTCGTCTTCCATCCGCAGCAGCTTGGCGGTCTCGCCTTCGAGCAGCCGCCCGGCCGGGATGCCGGTCCACGCGCTCACCACGTCGGCGATGTCGTCGGGCCCGACCTCCTCCTTGAGCATGACGTCCTCGCGGGCCTGCGCGGACGGCAGCGCCGCGTCGAGCTTCTTCTCGACCTCGGGGATGCGGCCGTAGCGCAGCTCGGCGGCCTTGGCCAGGTCGCCGTCGCGTTCGGCGCGGTCGGATTCGCCGCGCAGCGTGTCCAGTTGCTCCTTGAGCTCGCGGACGACGTCGATGGCGTTCTTCTCGTTGTGCCAGCGGGTGGTGAGCTCGGCCAACTTTTCTTTGTGGTCGGCCAGTTCGGCGCGCAGCTTCTCCAACCGTTCGCGCGACGCCTCGTCTTCCTCTTTGGCCAGCGCCATTTCCTCGATCTCGAGGCGGCGGACCAGCCGTTCGACCTCGTCGATTTCAACGGGCCGCGAGTCGATCTCCATTCGCAGCCGCGACGCGGCCTCGTCGACCAGGTCAATGGCCTTGTCCGGCAAAAACCGCGCGGTGATGTAGCGGTCACTCAACGTGGCCGCGGCGACCAGCGCCGAGTCGGTGATGCGCACCCCGTGGTGCACCTCGTAGCGGTCCTTCAAGCCGCGCAGGATCCCGACGGTGTCTTCCACCGACGGTTCACCGACGAAGACCTGCTGGAAGCGGCGTTCCAGGGCGGCGTCCTTCTCGATGTGCTTGCGGTATTCGTCGAGCGTGGTGGCGCCGACCAGCCGCAGCTCGCCGCGGGCCAACATCGGCTTGATCATGTTGCCGGCGTCCATCGCCGATTCGCCGGTGGCGCCCGCGCCGACGATGGTGTGCAACTCGTCGATAAAGGTGATGATCTGTCCGGCGGAGTTCTTGATGTCGTCGAGCACGGCCTTGAGCCGTTCCTCGAACTCGCCGCGGTATTTGGCGCCGGCCACCATCGAACCCAGGTCCAGCGAGACGACGGTCTTGTCGCGCAGGCTCTCCGGCACGTCGCCGGCGACGATGCGTTGGGCCAGGCCCTCGACGATCGCGGTTTTGCCGACGCCGGGTTCACCGATGAGCACCGGGTTGTTCTTGGTGCGACGGCTCAGCACCTGCACGACGCGGCGAATCTCGTTGTCGCGGCCGATGACCGGGTCGAGTTTGCCTTCGCGGGCGCGCGCGGTCAGGTCGGTGGAGTACTTCTCCAGCGCCTGGTAGGTGGCCTCCGGGTCGGGGCTGGTGACCCGGGCGCTGCCGCGGACCTTGACGAATGCCTCGCGCAATGCTTGCGGGGAGGCGCCGTGACCGGTCAGCAGTTTGGCGACCTCGGAGTCGCCGGTGGCCAGCCCGACCATCAGGTGCTCGGTGGAGACGTACTCGTCGTCGAGCTCGGTGGCCAGCTGCTGGGCGGTGGTGATCGCCGCCAGCGATTCGCGCGACAGCTGCGGCTGCGAGCTGGCGCCGCTGATTTGCGGCAGCCGGTCAAGTAGACGCTGGGCTTCGGCGCGGATGGTGGCGGGCTCGACGCCGACAGCCTCCAGCAGCGGCGCGGCGATCCCGTCGTTCTGCGTCAGCAGCGCCAACAGCAGATGAGCGGGCCGGATCTCGGGATTACCGGCGGCGGAAGCCGCTTGTAACGCCGATGTCAGCGCCGCTTGTGCCTTGGTTGTCGGGTTGAAAGAGTCCACGACACCTCCGTTCGGGGTCTAGTAAAAAATGCTTGTCGCGTTGTTCAACGCCGTCAAGGTTGAGTCTGTTCCGCTCAAGTCTATCGGGATACTGAGCGGCCGGCTACCGTGCTGGCGTGACAGGCAGCTGGGGTTCGGCGCTGACCGGACTTCTTTCCCTCGCGCTGGTGATCAGCCTTTCGCCGCTGTCGATCATTCCCGCCGTGCTGGTATTGCACGCTCCGCGACCGCGGGCGACCGGGCTCGCGTTTCTCGGCGGTTGGTTGGTGGTCCTGGCTGGGCTGACGGCTCTGTTCGTCGCGATCTCCGGGTTGCTCGGCGGCCTGCAGAAGTCGCCACCGGCGTGGGCGTCGTGGTTGCGAATTGTCCTCGGTTCAGCGCTGATCCTCTTCGGCATCTACCGGTGGCTGAGCCGCCACCGCCACACGGAGACGCCGCGATGGATGCAGTCGCTCACCACGCTCACGCCGATCAGGGCCGGAGTGACGGGGGCGGTGCTGGCAGTGGTCCGGCTCGAGGTGCTGCTGATCTGCGCCGCGGCCGGTCTGGCGATCGGCAGCGCCGGCCTGGGCGCCACCCGCGCATGGATCTCGGCGGTGTTTTTCGTCGCGGTCGCCGCGTCGTCGGTCGCCATTCCGATCCTGGCCTACGCCGCTGCCGGTGAGCGCCTCCATGAGCCGCTGGGCCGACTCAAGGATTGGATGGAGCGCCACAACGTTGCGATGCTCGCGGTGATCCTGGTTCTGATCGGTTTGCTGGTGCTCTACAAGGGAATTCACGCCCTCTAGGCCGAAGCCTTGTTCGCTGCGGCGACCACGTGCCTAAACAGGCCTAAAATCGTCGGCCGTGGGCCTAGACGACCGAGATGCGCTGCGGGTGTTGCACGCCGCGTTCGACGGCGAGGCCCCATCCGACGCCGACGGGCTAATCGGCCAGTTCTATGCCCGCTGGTTTTCCCTCGACGTGGCACTGCGCGATTTGTTCCCGCCGGACATGGCCGGACAACGGGCCGCGTTCGCCCACGCGCTGCATTGGGTGTACGGCGAACTGGTCGCGCAGCGCGCTCAGTCGCCGGTGGCGTTTTTGGCTCAGCTGGGCCGCGATCACCGCAAATACGGCGTCATCCCCAAGCACTACGAGACGTTGCACCGCGCGTTGTATGCGACGCTGCGCGACAGGCTGAGCCACGTCTGGACCGATGCCGTCGACGAGGCCGCCCGGCAGTCACTGAACCTGATTACCGGGGTGATGAGCGGTGCCGCCGACGCCGATGAGGGCCCCGCCTGGTGGGACGGCACCGTGATCGAACACCTGCGGGTGTCGCGCGATCTGGCGGTGGTGCGGTTGCAGTTGAACCGGCCGCTGCCCTATCACCCCGGCCAGTACGTCAATGTTGCGGTCCCGCAATGCCCGCGGCGGTGGCGTTACCTGACGCCGGCTATCCCGTCGGATGACAGTGGCGCCATCGAATTCCATGTCCGGGCGGTTACCGGCGGCCTGGTCAGTACCGCCATCGTCGGCGAAACCCGGCCTGGTGACCGGTGGCGGCTGTCCAGTCCGCACGGTGGGATGCACGTCGACCGCGACGGCGGCGACGTGCTGATGGTGGCCGGCAGCACTGGCCTGGCGCCGCTGCGGTCGATCGTTATGGACCTCGCCCGCTTTGGGCAGAATCCGCGGGTGCACCTGTTTTTCGGCGGCCGCTACCCCTGCGAGCTCTACGACCTGCCCACGCTGTGGCAGATCGCGGCGCACAACCCGTGGCTGTCGGTGTCCCCGGTGTCGGACTACGCCGGTGACCCGGCTTGGGCCGCCGACTACCCCGACGTGACGCCGCCGCGCGGGCTGCATGTGCGGCAAACGGGCCGACTGCCCGACGTGGTGACCCGATACGGCGGCTGGGGCGATCGCCAGATCCTGATTTGTGGTGGACCGGACATGGTGCGCGCCACCAAGGCGGCGCTGATCACCAAAGGAGCGCCGCTCGAGCACATCCAACACGACCCGCTGCACAGCTAGGTCCGCGTCGACCCGCTGCGCCCGGCTTCGCCGCGGTTGCGATCGCCGCCTAGGCTGGCCGACGTGCACATCGTCACGCTGCGTGACCCGTCGTCAGCCGTGCAGGCCCAGTTCGTGCCGGACGCCGGGATGATCGGCGTCTCACTCACAGACTCCGGTGTGCAACTGCTCGGCCAGCGCCGCGGGCTGGACGCCTACGTCGCCGACGGTAAGACGATGGGCATCCCGATGCTCTACCCGTGGGCAAATCGGTTGGGGGGCAACACCTATAGCACAGAGGGCGAGACGGTTACCTTGACACCGGGCAGCAATGGTGTGCGGCCCGACCCGCACGGTTTGCCGATCCACGGTGTGCTGGCGGCGTATCCACGCTGGCGGGTGGTGGCCGAATCCGAGAGTGAACTGACCGCCGAGGTCGATTTCAGCGCGGATCCTGAGTTGCTGTCCAGCTTCCCGTTCCCGCATCTGCTGGCGTTGACGATTCGACTCTCGCAGCGGACGCTGACGCTGCGAACGGCGATCACACCGACCGGGAACGCCGCCGTGCCGCTGTGTTTCGGCTTTCATCCGTATCTCCAGTTGCCGGGCGTGGCGCGCAGCGAGTGGATCATCGAGACTCCGCCGCTGCGGCACCTGAGCCTCGACGAACGCGGTCTGCCCACCGGTGAGTCGTCGCCGCAGCCGGCAGGCAGAGAAGCTCTGGGCGACAAGACTTTCGATGACGGCTACGACCAGGTCGCCGACGACGCGGCGTTCGCGGTCTCCGGTGGCGGCCGACGCATCGAAGTGCACTTCGAGCTGGGCTATCCCGCGGCGCAGATCTTCGCTCCGCCCGGCGAGGACGTGGTGTGCTTCGAGCCGATGGCCGCCCCGACTGACGCGTTACGACGTGGCGGCTACCGGGCGGCGCAGCCGGGCGACTCGGCCATCGCCCAGTTCTCGATTCGGATCTAATCGCGAAACAGAAGCCAGGGTCGTAGAACAGCGAAAATTACAGCCCTGGCTTCTGTTTGGCGGCATAGAAGTCAGCGCGGCCGGCGGGGTTGCCAGACCACCACCGCGGTGCTCTTGGGCACGACGGCGACATCACGCCGTTGAGTGGCCCGCAATGCCTCGATTTCAGCGGCCATCTCGCGGAGCCGCGATTGCAGCGCCTCGACTTGATTGGTCAGCTCGATAATCCGTTTGATGCCGGCCAGGTTGACGCCTTCATCTTGGGAGAGCCGCTGCACCTCGCGGAGCAGTTCGACGTCGTGCTGCGAATACCGCCGTCCGCCACCGGAACTGCGCTGCGGACTGACCAGTCCCAGCCGGTCGTAGGTGCGCAGGGTCTGCGCATGCATGCCGGCCAGCTCGGCGGCCACCGAGATCAGAAACGTGCGGGCGTCTTCTTTCTTAGCCATCAGCGGTTACCTGCCCATCCGGCCCGCGGGTCGAAGCCGCTGGACCGCTCGGCGGCCGCGTAGGCCTCTAACGCATCCTGGGCGGCACCTTCGAGGTTCGGCGGGACAGCGACTTTGACGGTGACCAGCAGGTCGCCGCTACCGCCGGCGCGCTTGGGCACACCGCGCCCACGTACCCGCAAAATGCGGCCGTCGGCGGTGCCCTTGGGCACCCGAACACCGACCCGCCCGTCCAGCGTCGGCACCGAAAGCGTGGTGCCCAATGCCAATTCGGAGAAGCTGACTGGAATCGTCACGGTCAGGTCATCGCCGTCGCGGCCGAAGACATTGTCCGGCCGCACATGCACGGTCACGTACAGGTCACCTGACGGGGCGCCCCGCAGCCCGGCCTCGCCTTGGCCGGCCAGCCGGATCCGTTGTCCGTCCTCGACACCCGGCGGGATCCGCACGTTGATGGTGCGGGTGCGGGTGGTGACACCGGTGCCCTTGCACTCGTCGCAGGGGTGCTCGATGATCGACCCGCTGCCGCGGCAATCGGTGCAGGGTTCGGAGAAGCCGAACGCGCCCTGGTTGCGGCTGATCACCCCGGAGCCGTTACACGTGGCGCAGACCTTGGGGCTGGTTCCCGGGCGCGCGCCGCTGCCATGGCAATTCGTGCACGGCGCAGGGCTGGTGAGCCGCAACGGCATCGCCACGCCCTTGGTGGCCTCCAGGAAGCTCAGCTCAGCTTCGGTCTCCAAATCGTTGCCACGCCGTGGCCGGCTCGGACGTGGGGCTCCGCCCCGGCCGAACAAGCCGCCGAACAGGTCACCGATATTGGTGCCGCCGCTGCGGCCGGCGGCGTCGAACAAATCGTTCAGGTTGAACTCGGCGCCGTCGCCGCCCACGTTGAAGCCGCCGCCGAAGTCGCCGCCGTTGAACCGGCGACCGAACCCGCCGCCCGCGAACAGGCGGCGGGTTTCGTCGTACTCCTTGCGCTTGGCCTGATCCGTCAGGACTTCCTTGGCCTCCGACACCGCCTTGTAGCGGTCTTCGGCCGCCTTGTTGCCAGGGTTGCGGTCGGGATGGTTCTCGGCGAGCAGCTTGCGGGCCACCCGCTTGATTTCGTCTTGGCTGGCGTCAGGGGAGACGCCTAACTCCTTGTAGAAGTCCTTTTCGACCCACTCCCGTTGGGCCATTGCGCGTCACCCCCTCTCACCTTTCTGCATTTGTCTCGTCGTTAATTCTCCGTTGGTTCTGATTCTGCGGTCTGCTCGGCGTTATTGGCGTCGTTATCGGCTGTGTCGGCGCCGTCTTCCGGGACGGTGTCGACGACGCCGACCATGGCGTGCCGCAAAATCTGGTCACCGAGTTTGTAGCCCTGCCGCATGACGTTGCCGATCACCGGCCTCGAGCCTTCGCCCCCGTCGCCTTCGTGCTGGACCGCCTCGTGCAGCTCCGGGTCGAAGTCGTCGCCCTCGGCGCCGAACGCCGCCAGGCCAAGCCCGGTCAGCGTGCTGGTCAGCTTGTCGGCGACCGCCTTCAGCGGACCTGACTCCAGATCACCGTGGCTGCGTGCCCGGTCGAGATCGTCGAGCACGCCCAGCAATTGACTGACCACTCCTGCCTTGGCGCGGTCCGCCGCCGCCTGCTGGTCGCGCAGCGCCCGCTTGCGGTAGTTGGCGAAGTCGGCGTGCGCCCGCTGCAGATCGGCGGTCAACTCGGCGACCTTGTCGGCATCCGCCGGCCCTTCGGACCCGGCGGCCTCCGGTGGCGGCCCGCTTGGGGCCGCACCGGAAGCCACGTGTCGTACCTCGCCGGTCTCGGGATCAACCCGCCGCTTGTCGGTGACGGTTACCGGTTCGTGTGGGTTGCCTTCGGTCACTTGGCCTCCCGGTCATCATCGACCACCTCCGCGTCGACGACGTCATCGGCTCCGCTCGGTCCGGCCTCAGCGCCGCCGCCGCCGGCAGCCTGCTCGGCTTGGGTGGCCTCGTAGATCGCCTGGCCCAGCGCTTGAGACTCCTGGCCCAGCTTCTCCATCGCGGCCTTGATCTCCGCGATGTCGGTGCCTTCCAGCGCCTTCTTCGCCTCGCCAATCGCCGCGTCGACCTTGGTCAGGGTGTCCTCGGGGACCTTGGATCCACCCTCGGCCTCGCGCTGGTCCTTGACGAACTTCTCGGTCTGGTAGACCAGCGATTCGGCTTGGTTGCGGACGTCGGCCTCCTCGCGACGCTTGCGGTCCTCATCGGCGTGCGCTTCGGCGTCCTTGATCATCCGGTCGATCTCCTCCTTGGACAGGCCGGAGCCCTCCTGGATTTTGATCGTGTTCTCTTTGCCGGTGCCCTTGTCCTTGGCGGTGACGTGCACGATGCCGTTGGCGTCGATGTCGAAGGTGACCTCGATCTGCGGAACACCGCGCGGTGCCGGCGGAATACCGGTCAACTCGAAGGAGCCGAGCAGCTTGTTGTGCGAAGCGATTTCGCGCTCACCCTGGTAGACCTGGATCTGCACCGACGGCTGGTTGTCGTCGGCGGTGGTGAAGGTCTCCGACCGCTTGGTCGGAATCGTGGTGTTGCGCTCGATCAGCTTGGTCATCACGCCGCCCTTGGTCTCGATACCGAGACTCAGTGGTGTGACGTCAAGCAGCAGAACGTCTTTCACTTCGCCCTTGAGCACACCGGCCTGCAGCGCAGCACCCACCGCGACCACCTCGTCGGGGTTGACGCCCTTGTTGGGCTCCTTGCCGCCGGTCATCTCCTTGACCAGTTCCGACACCGCGGGCATCCGGGTGGAGCCACCCACCAGTACCACGTGGTCGATCTCGGACACCGCGATGCCAGCGTCCTTGATCACCGACTGGAATGGGTTACGGGCGCGGTCCAGCAGATCTTGGGTGATCTTCTGGAACTCCGCACGGGTCAGCTGCTCGTCGAGGAACAACGGGTTCTTGTCGGCGTCGACGGTGATGTAGGGCAGGTTGATCGAGGTGCTGCCAGACGACGACAACTCGATCTTGGCCTTCTCGGCCGCTTCCCGCAGCCGCTGCATGGCCATCTTGTCCTTGGTCAGGTCAATGCCGCTGCTGCCCTTGAACTTGTCGACCAGCCATTCGACGATCCGGTCGTCCCAGTCGTCGCCGCCGAGGTGATTGTCACCGGAAGTCGCGCGGACCTCCACGACGCCCTCGCCGATCTCGAGCAGCGAAACGTCGAAGGTGCCGCCGCCCAGGTCGAACACCAGAATCCGCTGTTCCTTCTCGCCTTTGTCCAGCCCGTAGGCCAGCGCGGCCGCGGTCGGCTCGTTGACGATCCGCAGCACGTTCAGCCCGGCGATCTGGCCGGCCTCTTTGGTGGCCTGCCGCTGAGCGTCGTTGAAGTAGGCGGGTGTGGTGATCACCGCGTCGGTGATGTCCTCACCGAGGTAGGCCTCGGCGTCGCGCTTCAGCTTCATCAGAACCCGGGCGCTGATCTCCTGCGCGGTGTATTTCTTGTCGTCGATCTCAATCGACCAGTCCGTGCCCATATGCCGCTTGACCGACCGGATGGTGCGGTCGACATTGGTCACTGCCTGGTTCTTGGCGGGCTGACCGACCAAGACCTCGCCGTTGCGGGCGAACGCAACGACCGATGGTGTGGTCCGGGAGCCCTCGGAGTTGGCGACGACGACGGGGTCACCGCCCTCCAGAACTGCGACGACGGAGTTGGTGGTCCCGAGGTCGATACCGACCGCACGAGCCATAGTGAATCCTCCCTGATAATCGAGCCTTGTCAGTTGCACTACGCTGAGTGAACCTCGCTCAAGACTGCCTCCGCTGCGGCGGTGCTGTCAAGCCAAAGGTTGAGTCTGGTGCGCTCAGGTTGTCGATTGTCTCAACGGTGTGACCCGGGGGTTTGTTCCCGGCGGGCCAACGCGGCTTGTCGGCAGACCGCGGCCGACCGCCGTTATGCGTCTAATCAGGTACATCGGCGCTGATGGCGCGTAAGATCAGCGAGGCTCACCGCCGCTGTGCGGCATGTTGCGACGACAGGAGTGAGCCGATGTCCACACCCGAAGGATTCAACCCGGCTAACAACCCCCCGTCGGAATCCAACCCCGCCGGTCAAGGTGGCTACTACCCGCCGCCCGGCGGCTCCGGGACCAGCTTCGACCTGCGCACGATAGTGCCCGGCGGTCTGATGGCCATCCTCGGCGCCCTGTCCTACTTCATCTTCAGTTTCTTCGCCTGGTACAAGGCCACGGTCGACGTCGGGCTCCTCGACGAAGACATCCGAACGCTCAGCAGCAATGCCTGGAGTCGGGCCAGCGGCGTATGGAGCGTGCTGATCTTTCTGCTCGTCGCGGTCGTGTTCGTCGTCAGGGCGCTCAAGATCGTTCCACCGAAGATTCCGCTGGAGATGATTGCCGCGGGCCTGGCCGTGGTCGCCGACATCTTCTTCCTCGTCGCGCTTATCGATGTACCGAACCCGAATATCGGTGGCCCAAACCCGTTCTCGCGGGGATGGGGCCTATGGGTCGAGCTCGTGATCGCGTTGGTCATCAACGCCGGTGTGGTGCTGCAGTTCATCAAAACCGGCGGGATGGCGTCGGCGCAGCGTGGTCTGTCCGGTCTGCAGCAGCGCGCCTCGGGGCCGCAAGGCGGTTATCCCCAGCAGCCACCACCGCCCGGCGGATACCCGCCGCCGCCCCACGGCGGCACGTCTTAGGGCCGCATCACGTAGGCGCCGTCGTAAGCCTTGACCTGCTCCCAAACCCGGTCAAAGCGGTCGGCGTCCACGACCGGCCTGCGCACCGCCGATAGCGCCCATTCCTGTTGTGCCGAAGTGGAACTCGGTTTGCCATGCAACGCGACGCCATGCGCGGAAAAATCGCGGATCTGGACGTCGAAGATCTGGTCCACCAGGTCATGATCTAGCCCGATCAGCTCGGCCTGTTCAAGAATCAGCTGCCCGTAGACAACAAGGGTGAACAGGTGACCGACGACGAGGAGAAAGTCGAGGTCGCGCATCTGGTCCGGGGCCGGTGCAGCCGTGACCAGCAATTCTTTCAGCGCACCGGCCTGCTCATAGAAGCGCGCGACATTCGGTACATCCTGGAATTTTTCGTAGCTGGGGGCCCAATCGGCGAATTGCACCTTGGACGCGCCCCGGGCCGGACCTTGCGCCCAGAAGAACACGTCATCGGCCGGGTCGTTGCGGGTGCCGATCTCTGGATAGTCGGTCGGGTTGAACATGTAGTTGGGCATGAACTTCAGGATCTGCGCCACATTGACGTGCACCGTGCCTTCGAGCCGCGGCAACGCGCCGATCAGCCGCGCGACCTGGCAGAAGTAGGTGTTCTTCTCAAAGCCCTTGGCGGCCAGGATATCCCACAGCAGGGTGACAACTGTCTCGCCCTCCGACGTCACCTTGGACTTGGTGACCGGATTAAACAGTAGGTATCGCCGGTCGTCGCGGCTGGCGCTGCGAAAGTAGTCGATCGCGCGGTCGCTGAACAGCTTCATCGCGACCAATCTCGCGTAGGCCTCCACGAAGCCGGCGCGCACATGCGGGAAGTCGGTGACCGGGTTGCCGTAGAGGATGCGGTTGTTGGCATGCGTGATCGCCTCGTAGAAGGCGTGCTCGCACATGCCGATTGAGCCGCTGCACAGGTTGAACTTGCCGACATTGACGGTGTTGAGTGCGACCGAGAACGCGTCGGGTCCGGTGCACAGGATGTCCTCCTCGTGCACCGGGTAGTCGTTGAGCCGGAAGTTGCTGACATACATCTGGCCGTGCACGACGTTGCCGATGAGTTCGTAATTCTCGTGAGTGCTGTCTGCGACGAACCACACGTAGCCGTCGGCGCCATCGACGTCGGCGCGGCGCGAGAACACCGACACCATACCGGCCACGTTGCCGTTGCCGATGTAGTACTTCTCCCCCGAGGCGCGGAAGACAACTCCCTCGTCGCCATCGTCGCTCGCGGGTGCCAGAACCATGTCGGTGTTGTAGATGTCCGCGCCGTGCTCGCGCTCGGAGAGCGCGAATGCCATCACGCCGCCCGCCTCGAGTTGCTCCGCCGCGCGCTCCTTGGCCTTGATGTTGTCGCTCTGCCAGATCGGCCCGAGGCCCAGGATCGTGACCTGCTCCGCGTACCAGTACGCCAGCCCGTAGAACCCGAAGATCTCGCTGAGCGCCGCATTGCGCGAGGTGTCCCACCGCTTGTGCGGGTCACCACCGCCATACTCCGACGGCGTGAGGAAGGTGGCGAAGATTCGCTCTCGCTTGATGAAGTCCAGGAAGTCCGAGACCCATGCGGCGTCCAGATCGTCCTGTAGGAGCTTCCGCTTGCCGCGCCCTTCGAACCAGTCGATCAGGGCCCGGAGTTGACGCCGCGTCTCGGGGTCGAACTGGCGCGGGTCGTAGGCGTTCGGGTTGAACAACAGTCCGCGGGAGTTCGCCATGGCGTTTGAATCTAGCAGTCGGTAGCGCCGAGAAGATCGAAAACTGCAGCTCAGCGAATGCCGGACCATCCAGGCAGGGCAGTCGGATACCCTTTCCCCCAGCCCGTTGCCCGGGTGCCCCCGGCGTCACCGCGTTACGCCCGGTCACGACGATAGGAATCCGATGCCACCGCTGCCCGATGCGCCGACGCCGGCAGTACGCCAGGCGGCCCCGGACTTCTTGACTCGCGAAGACGCCGGGTACCACAAGGAGCTGCGTCCGCGGCAACTGCAGATGATCGCGATCGGCGGCGCCATCGGAACCGGCTTGTTTCTGGGGGCCGGCGGGCGGCTGGAGTCGGCGGGGCCGGGGTTGTTCCTGGTCTACGGGATCTGCGGCGGCTTCGTGTTCCTGATCCTGCGCGCGCTCGGCGAACTGGTCTTGCACCGCCCCTCGTCGGGATCGTTCGTCTCTTACGCCCGCGAATTCTTCGGTGAGAAGGCGGCCTTCGTGGCCGGCTGGATGTACTTTCTGAACTGGTCGATGACCGGGATCGTGGACTCCACCGCGATCGCGAATTACTTCCACTACTGGACGACGTTCCACGTGATCCCACAGTGGACTCTCGCGCTGATCGCGCTGGTGGCGGTGGTGTCGGTGAACATGATTTCGGTGAAACTCTTCGGGGAGCTGGAATTCTGGGCCGCGCTGATCAAGGTGGTCGCGCTGATGACGTTTCTGGTCGTCGGGACGGTTTTTTTGGCGGGGCGTTACCAGGTCGACGGCCAGGACACCGGGTTGAGTCTGTGGTCCGATCACGGTGGGTTCCTGCCGACCGGTCTGCTACCGCTGGTGCTCGTGACTTCCGGAGTCGTATTCTCTTATGCCGCAGTCGAGCTCGTCGGCACCGCTGCCGGGGAAACGGCCGAGCCGGAGAAGGTCATGCCCCGTGCCATCAACTCAGTGGTGGCCCGCATCGCGATCTTCTACATTGGGTCGGTTGCGCTGCTGGCGCTACTGCTGCCGTACACCGCCTACAAAGAACACGAAAGCCCGTTCGTCACATTCTTTTCCAAGATCGGCTTCGGCGGCGCGGGGACGCTGATGAATGTGGTGGTCCTGACCGCAGCGTTTTCCAGCCTGAACGCCGGGCTGTATTCCACTGGCCGAATTCTGCGTTCGCTGGCGATCAACGGCAGCGGCCCGAAATTCACCGCGCGAATGTCGAAAAACGGTGTGCCCTATGGCGGTATCCTGCTGACCAGCATGATCGGACTGTTCGGAGTCGTGCTCAATGCGGTCAAACCGGGCCAGGCCTTCGAAATCGTGCTCAACATCGCGGCTATGGGGGTGATGGCGGCCTGGGCCACGATCGTGGCGTGCCAGCTGTGGCTCTACCGGGCGGCGAAGGCAGGGAAAATGCAGCGGCCCCATTTCCGGATGCCGTTAGCTCCCTACAGCGGCTACGCCACATTGGCCTTCCTGGCGGCGGTACTGGTGCTGATGATGCTCGACCATCGGCGCGGCCACTGGATCATTGGCACGCTGGCGGTGGCGATCCCGGCATTGATCGGCGGTTGGTACCTGGTCCGCCACCGGGTAATGGCTACCGCTAAGGAGGGAAACCGATGAGCCGCAACCGATATGCGGCCACACCGCCGCTCTACGGAATGGTGATGGTCTTTCTCGCTATCGCGATTGTCGCCGTCACCGCATATCTGCACGCCGGCTGGTGGTCGATTCTGGGCTACGGAGCCGCCGCCGTGATCGCGGTGACGGGTTTCGCGCTCGCCTTCCGGGACTTCTCGTAATGAACGAAAGGATGATGTCGTGGCCGTCGGCCTGACCTACCAGGACAAGATCGCCGTCCTGGACCTCGGTGACGACGAAAACCGGTTCTCGCCGGTATTTCTCGACGAGCTGAACTCTCACCTCGACGAGATCGTCAGCAACGGTGCGGAGGGCCTGGTCACCACAGCAGCCGGCAAGTTCTACACCAACGGGCTGGATCTGGACTGGCTGGCCGCCCATGGTGAGCAGACCCAATGGTACGTCGGGCAGGTGCAGGCCTTGCTGGCCCGGGTATTGACGCTGCCGATTCCCACCGCGGCCGCTGTGGTCGGCCACGCGTTCGGCGCCGGAGCAATGTTGGCCCTGGCACACGACTTTCGGGTGATGCGGGCCGACCGCGGCTACTTCTGCTTTCCCGAAGCGGATATCCGCATTCCGTTCACTCCCGGTATGGCCGCGCTGATCCAGGCCAAACTCACCCCGCAAGCGGCGGTCGCCTCGATGACCACCGGACGGCGCTTCGGCGGGGACGATGCGGCGAGCCACGGCCTGGTCGATGCGACCGCACCCGAAGGTGCCGTGACCGCCGCTGCCGTTGACCTGCTGCGGCCACTCGGCGGGAAGGATCCCGGCACGCTGGGCGCAATCAAGCAGACGATGTTCGGCGCGGCCGCTGAGGCGCTGATCGCGGATGCCGCTGCATCCTCGGATTAGCCGGAAATTGAGTGTGCACTCAGGGATTTGAGTGTGAACTCAGGGATGGCTGAGGGCGAAAATCCCGCCCGCGTTTCACACTCGAATCCCACGATTCACACTCGAAGCCCAGCATTCACACTCGACACTGCTGCGTCGTCCTCCTCCGGGTCGTCCCAGAGCAGCAGTTGACGCACCGCCGGACGTGATCCGTAGGGCTGCAGCATCTGACTGGCCGGGCGCGGACGCACCCGCTGCGGCCACCAGAACCAGCGTCCCAGCAGCGCTGCAATGGACGGCGTCATGAACGAGCGGACGATCAGGGTGTCGAACAGCAAGCCCAGCGCAATCGTGGTACCGACTTGGCCGAGAATCACCAACGCGCTGAAGGCGAACGACGACATGGTGGCGGCAAACACCAGGCCGGCAGTAGTGACCACCGAACCGGAGCCGGCCATCGCGCGGATGATGCCCGTCTTCAACCCCGCGCCGATCTCCTCTTTGAACCGGGAGATCAGCAGCAGGTTGTAGTCGGATCCGACCGCCAACAGCAGGATGACGGCCAGCGCCAGCACAACCCAGTACAACTGCATCCCGAGGATGTCCTGCCAAACCAGGACGGAGAGCCCGAATGAAGCGCCCAACGACAGCGCCACCGTGCCGACGATGACGATCGCCGCGATCAGGCTTCGGGTGATGAACATCATGATGAGCAGGATCAAGCTCAGCGCGGCGATCCCGACGATCATCAGGTCGTATTTGACCGAGTCCTGGATGTCTTTGTAGGTCGCGGCGGTACCGGCGAGATAGATGTGGGAGCCCTCCAGCGGCGTCCCCTTGACGGACTCTTTGGCCGCCCTTTTGATGGCGTCGATATGCGAGATGCCCTCGGGCGTTGCGGGATCACCTTCATGGGTGATGATCATCTGCGCCGCTTTGCCATTCGGCGACATGAAGAGTTTCAGCCCTCGCTTGAAATCGGGGTTCGAGAACACCTCGGGAGGCAAGTAGAAGGAGTCGTCGTTTTTGGCTTTGTCGAAGGCTTGCCCCATTGCGGCCGGGTTGTCATTTGCGAAGGCCGACTGATTGTTGATCCCCGAGTTGGTCGCGTAGTTGGACAGCGTCAGCTCCAGATTCGTCATCTGACTTTGGATTTGGGGCGGGATCAGCGCTACCAGTTGGGGCTGGAGCGCATCCAATTTATCCAAAGACGCGGTAATCGCTTCGAACTGCTCAGTGAGTTCGTCGATGCCGTCGATGGCGTCGAAGACGTTTCTCAGCGCGAAGCAGACGGGAATGTCGTAGCAGTGCTTTTCCCAGTAGAAATAGCTGCGGATGGGCCTGAAGAAGTCTTCGAAGTTGGCGATCTTGTCTCTCAGGTCAGTGATTGTGCCGATCGTGTCATGAAAGCTTTGAGTCTGCTCGTGCGTAGCAGCGGCAGTTTGCTGCTGGAGGGCATACTGCTGCTGCAGGATGTCGATCGTTTTTCTTAGCTCGCCGGCCTGCTTGAGCAAGTCGCTAGCACGGTCTTTTTGGTACTTCAGGTTCATGACCTGACTTACGCTTTGCTGGCTGAGCTGAAACGGGATCGAGCTGTGGTCGAGCGGTGTCCCCAACGGCCGGGTAATCGCCTGCACCTTCGCGATGCCGGGGGTGTGGAAGACGTTTTTGGCGACCCGTTCCAAGACGAGCATGTCAGCGGGGTTGCGCAGGTCGTGATCCGCCTCGACCATCAGCAACTCGGGATTCAGCCGGGCCTGTGAGAAGTGCCGCTCTGCGGCGGCATATCCGACCTTGGCCGGGGTGGCGGCCGGCAAGTATGGCTTGGAGTCGTAACTTGTCTTATATCCCGGTAGGGCAAGCAGACCGATAAGCGCGACCGCGATTGTCACCACGAGGATAGGTGCCGGCCAGCGCACGATGGCGGTACCGATGCGCCGCCATCCCCGGGTCCTCATGGTGACCTTGGGTTCGAGGAGACCGAACCGGCTGGCCACCGCAAGCATGGCGGGCGCCAAGGTCAGCGCGGTCAGCACCGAAACCAGCATCCCCACCGCAGAGGGAACGCCCATCGACTGAAAATAGGGCTGCCGCGCGAACGTTAGGCAATACACCGCGCCGGTAATCGTCAGGCCCGAGCCCAACACGACGTGTGCGGTGCCGTGAAACATCGTGTCGAAGGCTGTTTCTCGATCTTCGCCGGCTCCGCGCGCCTCGTGATACCGGCCCAGCACAAAGATCGCGTAATCCGTGCCGGCGGCGATCGCCAGCAGCGTGAGGATATTGACCGAGAACGTGGAAAGCCCAATCAAACCGGAGTTTCCCAGCACGGCAACGACTCCCCGCGCCGCAGCCAGTTCGACGAGGACCGTGACAAGTACCAGCATTGTGGTGACGATGGAACGGTAAACCCACAGCAACATCGTCACGATCACCACGAACGTGATCAGCGTGACCTTGAGGATGCCTTTGTTGCCGACCTCGAACTGGTCGGTGATCAGCGGCGCCGCGCCTGTGACATAAGCCTTGACACCCTCGGGCGCGCGCGTGTGATCGACGATGTCGCGAACCGCGTCGACGGACTCGCCGGCCAACGCGTCGCCTTGATTACCGGCCAGGTACACCTGAACCAACGCGGCCTTACCGTCGTTGCTTTGCGAGGCCGACGCCGTCAGCGGATCGCCCCAGAAGTCCTGGATGTGTTCGACGTGCTTGGTGTCCTGCTCGAGTCGATGGATCAGGGTGTCGTAAAACCGGTGGGCGTCGTCGCCGAGGGGCTTGTCGCCCTCCAGCACGATCATGGCCGCGCTGTCGGAGTCGAATTGTTCGAACACCTTGCCGATGTGTTTCATCGCCTGCAACGCCGGTGCGCTCGGGGAACTCATGCCCACCTGATGCGCCTTGGCCACGGTCTCCAGATTCGGTACCGCAACGTTGGTGAGGGCAGCCACGCCGACCCACAACAGGATGATCGGCACGGCAAGCCGGCGGATGGTGTGCGGCACGAAGCGCCGCGGGGCGTGGTGGTTGCTCATCCGGATTTGTCGAGGCAGTAGGTGTAGGCGTTCACTTCGTTGACGGTCCTCTCGTCCTTGACCTCGTCATTGATGATGATGCGGCAGCCGAGCGTGCTGCTGTTGCCTTGCGCGGTCAGGTTGGCAATGACCGCGGGATCGGTCGTGATGTCCTCGTATTTCCACGGCAGCGGAGCGTGGTCGACTCGCTGTGGCACCGCGTGGATGTCTTGATAGTTGATGGTGGCCACCGCTCCCGGGTCACCGAAAACCTCGTAGACCACGCGCTTCGGATTGAACGGAACGCTGTCATTCAGGACGCCACTCGGAGTGGACGTGTCGTTGTGCGAGCCGAAGATGCCGTGCAGCCGATATACGCCGAAACCCGCGAGCGTCACCACCCCGACGGTGATCAGCACCATCCACCAGCGCCTGACCAGGCCGAAGACTGAACGCCGCTTCACCCGTTGGCCTTTCGATCACCGGTGACGCCGAGGTCATCGTCGCTGTGTTGAGCAGGAAACCTAGGAGAACAGTACGGTACCGGACCGGACTGCACAAGAGACGCTGCCGTATACAGTTCGGTTGTCGGGCGATGGCTGCCCTAGCGGGTCAGGCTGGGGAGAATGACGTCGTCGACGAGGGTTTGCACCGTCTGCGGGCTGGCCGGCCGATCCTGGACGACCGACCGGAAGATCAAATAGCCGGGCAGCAGATCCCACAGTTCGTCATTGATGGCGGTGTCAGCGATTTCACCGCGGTCGACCGCCTGCTGCAGCACGTGACGGACGAGGGCCTTCCGTTCGTCGACGAATTCGTGTTGCATGACCTCGTTGAGCGCGGGATTGCGTGACGTCTCGACGAGCACCGCGCGGATGGTGGCGGCATGCTCGCGAGTCTCCTGCGCGACCAGCTCGCCCAAGCGCAGCAAATCGCCACGCAGCGTGCCGGTGTCGGGCGGGACGGCGACCTGGCGGATCCCCTCGATGAGCGCGGCCAACACCAACTCGGCTTTCGACGGCCAGCGCCGGTACACGGTGGCCTTGCTGGCTCGGGCGGTGGCCGCGACAGCATCCACCGTCAGCCGGTCGTAGCCGTGTTCCTGCAGCAGTTGCAATGTCACCGCAAGCAACTCGGTTTCGCGCGGCGACCACGGCGAGGGGTCCGCTGCGCAGTCGGCAACCTGGGTCACAGCGCCCACAATAGAGTCCGTCATTTAGTACTGTCCAGTACCGTACCGGCGGGTTCAGACGGGTTCGTCGATATCACGGCCGCTGGCCAAGTCGCTGCAGTCGACGTTCTCGACGTCCGCCCGATCGCGCAGGTAGGCGCCAGCGCCGGTGTCGCCGCTGACGCTGGCCAGCACCTCGGGCCAATGCCGGCGCGCGATGACGACGGGGTGGCCGGGCCGGTCGCCGAACGTCGCGCGCGCCAGACCCCCGCGAGATGTCAATGCCCGCTGCAAGACTCGGCTCACCACGTCGCCCCCGACGTCGGGAGTATCGACGACGTGCAGCGCGGCGTAGTCGGCCTGCAGGCGATCAGCGGCGGCCAAACCGGTGCGCACCGATGCGCTCAGCCCGTCCTGCCAGCCATGTGCGGTGACCGCGATGACACCGGCGGGGGCGGGCACCTCGGCGGCGCCGAGCACCAGCACGACGTTGTCGCATCCCCCGCCGCGCAGCGCCCCCACCGCGATCTCCAGCCAGTCGTCGACCAGCACCTTCGGCTTGCCATAGCGGCGGCCGGCGCCGGCCGCCAGCAGCACCCCGACGATCATGGCCCCACGTCGTGGTGGATGCGGCCGTCGACCTCGGTCAGCGGTCGCCCACCACCGCCCCAACACCGGGCGATGATCTCGGCGGCGATCGACACCGCGGTTTCCTCCGGGGTGCGAGCGCCGAGATCCAGGCCGATCGGGCTGGCAAGCCGGTCGAGCTCAGCTCCGGTCAGTCCGGCCGCCCGCAGGCGCTCCAGCCGGTCGTCGTGGGTGCGACGGGAACCCATCGCACCGACATAGCCGACAGTGGGCAGCCGCAGCGCCACCTGGAGTAGCGGTACGTCGAACTTGGGATCGTGGGTGAGCACGCAGACGACGGTTCGCGCGTCGATCGCGCCCTGCGCGGCCTGCGCGCGCAGGTAGCGGTCGGGCCAGTCGACGATGATGTCGTCGGCGGTCGGGAATCGGGCCCGGGTGGCGAACACCGGGCGAGCGTCACACACCGTGACCCGGTATCCGAGGAAGGCACCCTGTCGTGCCAGCGCCGCCGCGAAGTCGATGGCACCGAAGATCAGCATCCGCGGTGGTGGTGCGTGGCTGGCGACGAACACCTCCATGCCGATGTCCTGGCGTTCGCCGTCCGGACCGTAG
Organism: Mycobacterium sp. NGS62; assembly: GCF_059812285.1. Lineage (NCBI taxonomy): Bacteria > Bacillati > Actinomycetota > Actinomycetes > Mycobacteriales > Mycobacteriaceae > Mycobacterium > Mycobacterium sp. NGS62. Next base: position 253,297 of record NZ_JCALCK010000004.1, read on the forward strand.
GTCAGTACACCGGTGCGCCCGGCGGCCAGCATGCCGCGGGCGTCGTCGGCGACGGCGGCGTCGGTCCGCGCCGACCCCAGCGAGCCGTCGAGCGAATCGGCGGTGATGACCATCCGGCAACCCAGTCGGCCGGGGTCGGGGTGGGCGATCACGGTTGCCACCGCGGTGGGGCGGTGGGTGGCGATGCGATCGGCCACCACCTGTAATTGCGGGAAGGTGTGCCGGGAGATCGGCTCGGCGAAGATGTCGATTTCCCCGCCGCAGGTCAGGCCGACAGCGAACGGATCGTCAGCGCTGATGCCGTAGCGCTGCAGTTCAGGTCGCCCGGCGCGCGCCACCTCGGTGGCCAAGTCGTAGACCGCCGCCTCTACGCACCCGCCGGACACCGAGCCGGCGACCGTTCCGTCCGGCGCCACCATCATCGCCGCACCCGCCGGCCGCGGCGACGAGCCCATCGTGCGCACCACGGTCGCGACGCCCGCGATGCCACCGGTTCTCCAAACCGAGGTCAACTCCGGCAAGACGTCACGCACGACCACTCCGTGGCACCCGGGCTATCGACTGTGATAACCGCACTCTCATATAATGGCATTGCACTTCTCATAATGCGATAACCTGCTGAAGCGAGATGGAGCGATGGCATGGCTGACCTGGCGCAACGGACCGTCGCCCCTCGATACGCGGGCACTCGGGTGCAACGGGTCGAAGACACCCGGTTGCTCACCGGCCGGGGCACGTTCGTCGACGACGTCACGCGGCCGGGCATGCTGCACGGTTGCTTCGTGCGCAGCCCGTTTGCCCGCGCCCGCATCGACGGCATCGACACCTCCGCGGCGCTGGCGCTGCCCGGCGTGCGGGCGGTGTTCGTCGCGGCCGACCTCAACCCGTGCGTCAAAGAAGCCTGGCATGCGGTAGCCGGCAAGGACGTCGCGGATACTCCGCGCCCGCCACTGGCCGAGGGCGAGGTCAAGTTCGTCGGCGACCCGGTTGCCCTCGTCGTGGCCGAGAGCCGGTACGTGGCCGAGGACGCGGTCGAACTAGTCGAGGTCGACTACGAGCCACTGCCTGCGATCGCCGACTTCACCGCCGCCCAAGGCTCCGACGTCGTGATCCACGAGGGGTATCCCGACAACGTCGCCGGCGGCATGGCCGGAGCACCGCCGGACGAGGAGACATTCGCGGCCGCCGCGTGCGTGGTCTCCGAAAACGTCTATCAGCAGATCTATCTGCCGGTGCCGATCGAGACGCGCGGCATGGTCGTCGAATGGTCCTCTGCGGCCGATGAACTCACCGTCTGGGCATCCACCCAGACACCGCACGAGCTGCGGGCATTCGCCGCGCGCCTACTGGGCATTCCGGCGCAACGAGTACGGGTCATCATGCGCGACACCGGAGGCGGCTTCGGCCAGAAGGTGGTGCCGATGCGCGAAGACATGTGCATCATGCTGGCCGCGCGCAAAGTGCCCGCGGCGCTGAAGTGGATCGAGGATCGCCGCGAGAACCTGATGTCGGCCGGACAGGCACGTCACGTAAACGGCAGAGCCCGAATGGCTTTCGACGACGAAGGCACGCTGCTGGCAGCCGACATCGACTTCGCTCAAGACATCGGCGCCTATCCCACGCCGTATCCGGTGTTGACCACCGCCGCGATCGGCATGTTCTTCCCCGGCCCCTACCGGGTGCCCAAGGCCAGCTTCAACTACAAGACGGTGTTCTCCAACACCGCCGGACTGGCGGCCTACCGCGGGCCGTGGCAGTACGAAACGCTGGCCCGCGAGATCCTGCTCGATATCGCCGCCCGCAAAATGGACATGGATCCGGTGGAGCTACGGCGGCGCAACATCCTTCGCGGCGACGAGATGCCCTACTTCAACCCCAACGGCATGCCGTATGACCACGTCGCGCCGAACGACACGTTCGAGCAGGCGGTGAAGATCCTCGACCATGAAGGCTTCCGCAAAGAGCAGCGTGAAGCACTGGCGCAGGGACGCTATATCGGACTTGGGTTTTCGGCCTACATCGAGCCGACCGGTGCGGCCACCGGCCATCTGGCCACCGAGGGCGCCACCATCCGCATCGAGTCGACCGGCAAGATCAACGTCTACGTCAACGGGGGCTCGACCGGTAACAGCATCGAAACCACCGTCGTCCAGTTGACCGCCGACGCGCTGGGCGCCGACATCGCCGACGTGGCCTGCATCCAGGGCGACACCGCGGTCACGCCCTACGGGGCGGGAACCCAGGGCAGCCGCAGCGGTCCGATGACGGCCGGGGCGGTCAACGAGGCGGGCGGCATGCTGCGCACGCAGGTGGTGGCGATGGCTGCGCACTATCTCGGCGTGGCGGAAACAGATGTGGGACTGGCGAATTCACGCGTCACCGTGCACGACGATCCCGAGAAGAGCGTGAGCTTCGCCGATCTGGCGTACCGGGCCTACTACGAGCCGCAGCAACTGCCGCCGGGGACGTCGGCGTCGCTGGAGGCGACGGCACGCTTCACCTCGCAGGCGCCGATCCACTGGGCCAACGCCACCCACGCCTGCACCTGCGAGGTCGACGTGGAAACCGGCCACGTCAAGCTGCTGCGCTACATCGTCAGCGAAGACGTCGGCCCGATGATCAATCCCAATGTGGTGGAAGGCCAGATCGCCGGCGGGACAGTGCAGGGCATCGGCGGAGCGCTGATGGAAAACCTGGTCTACGACGACGACGGCAACCCGCTGTCGTCGACGTTCGTCGACTACCTGTTGCCGACGGCCACCGAGGTGCCGCCGATCGAGTTCGGTCACGTCGAAATTCCCGGCCCCGGGGTCGGCGGCTACAAGGGTGTCGGCGAGGGCGGGGCCATCGGGTCGTCGCCGGCGGTGATCAACGCGATCAACGACGCGCTGGCGCCGATGGGCGTGACGCTGACTCATCTGCCCGCCAGCCCGGCGTCGATCGTTTCGCTGCTCGAGCAAGCTCACGACAAGTAAGGATCCCGAAGTTGGAGCTCAACAACGAATTTCGTGTCGCGGTACCGCCGGCCAAGACGTGGGAGGTGCTCACCGACGTCGAACGGGTTGCCCCCTGTCTGCCCGGCGCCACTTTGTTGAGCGTCGACGGCGACGAGTTCACCGGTGCGGTCAAGGTCAAGGTGGGCCCAATCACCGTGTCCTACCAGGGAATCGCCTCCTTCCAGGAAAAGGACGCGGCCGCCCAGCGGGTGGTACTCAAAGCCAACGGCAAAGAGACCCGCGGCAACGGCAACGCCGCCGCGGTGGTGACCGCCCAGCTCAAAGACGAGGGGGCGGCGACGGCCGTCGTCATCACCACCGACCTGACCATCTCGGGCAAAGCGGCCCAGTTCGGCCGCGGCGTATTGGCCGACGTGTCCACCAACCTGATCGCCCAGTTCGCCAAACGGCTCGAGGCCGACTTACTCGGCGACCAAGTCGGCACTGAACCCTCCTCGGCGGCAACGGCATCCGCTCCGGCCACGCAGGATCCCGCGACCGATTCGGTCGACCTCCTCAAGGTGGTCGCGCTTCCGCTGGCCAGGCGGGCCGTGCCGGTAATCGCCGGTCTTGCCGCCGGGGCAGCGCTCGGGTTTCTGCTGGGCCGCCGGAACCGGCGGGCGCGTGCCCATCCAGTACTGGCCGAGGATCTGCAGGCCGCGTTGGTCCGGCTGCTGTCATGAAAGCCGCCCCGTTCGCCTACCACCGTCCCGAGTCGGTCAAAGAGGCGGTGGGCCTGCTCGACGAGTACGGCGACGAGGCGAAGATCCTGGCCGGCGGGCAGAGCCTGGTGCCGATGCTGGCGATGCGCCTGACCTACTTCGAGAACCTCGTCGACATCTCGCGTGTCGACGAGTTGGTGGGCATCGACCTGTGTGGCGACGAGGTGCGGATCGGCGCGGCGACCCCGCACGCATTGGTCGGAATGGACGACGAGGTCGCCGATTCCGTTCCGCTGCTCACCCGGGCCACGCCGTTGATCGGGCACTTTCAGATCCGCAGCCGGGGCACCCTCGGTGGTTCGATCGCCCACGCCGATCCCGCGGCGGAGTACGGCGCGGTGGCGCTGGCGCTCGGCGCGCAGATGGAGACGGTGTCGTCGACGGGCAGCCGGGAGATCGCCGCCGACGACTTTTTCACCGGGCTGTGGGAGAACTCACTGGAGTCCGGCGAAATACTGACCGCCGTGCGCTTTCCGGTGTGGGGCGGCCGGTCCGGTTTCGCCATCGAGGAGTTCGCCCGCCGCCATGGCGACTTCGCGATCGCCGGCGCCGCGGTAGCGGTCCAGTTCGACGGCGGCAACCGGATCAGCCGGTGCGGTATCGGGCTGCTTGGGCTCGGGTCCACTCCAGTGCGGGCGTCGGCCGCAGAGCAAGCGGTGCTCGGCCGTCCCGTCGACGACATCACGTCCCAGCAGATCGGTGAGCTGGCCATGGCCGACCTCGACGATGTTCCCGCCGACCTGCAGGGATCGGCTGCATACCGAACCAGAGTGGGCGCCGCGATGGTGGGGCGTGCCTGGGCTCAGGCGCTTCAGGAGGCACGCAGTGAATGAATTGCCGGTCCGCGTATCGGTCAACGGGCACCCGACCGAAGCGATCGTCGAGCCGCGGCTGACGCTGGCCGACTATCTGCGCGAACACTGCGGGCTGACGGGCACCCACTTGGGCTGCGAGCACGGTGCCTGCGGCGCATGCACCGTGCTGCTCGACGGGGCGGCGGTGCGATCGTGCCTGATCTTCGCCGTCCAGACCGACGGCATGGAGGTGACGACGGTCGAAGGCGTCGCCTCCCCCGACGGCGAGCTGTCGCCGGTGCAATCAGCACTGCGTGAATGCCACGGCCTGCAATGTGGTTTCTGCACACCGGGTTTCGTCATGTCGATTACCGCGCTGCTGCGCGACAACCCGCAGCCCACCGACACCGAGATCCGCGAGGGTCTGTCCGGCAACTTCTGCCGCTGCACCGGCTATCAGGGCATCGTCAACGCCGTTCACCGCGCCGCCGAGGTGATGCCACGAGCAGACGGGGGATAACCCCCAGCACAAGGTGCGTCACTGCAGTCACCGGCGTCACCTCCTGCGTACGCTGATTCCGATATGTCTGGGCGAAGGGCAAGGCGCGGTCGGGTCGGCGGGTCGCTGCTGGCGGCAGCGCTGTTGGTGGTCGGCTGCAGCACGTCTACCGACGGCAAGCCGGTAGCGGTCCCGGGCGCAGGAGCGCCCGAACCGTCGTTCCCGACCGCCCGGCCGTCCCTTCGGCCGACGGCGAAGCCGCCAATGCCCAGCCCGTCGCCGAGCCCGACCGCGCCGGGCGGGGCTGTTGCGCTGCCGCCCGACCAGAGCGGTTACGTCTTCATCGAGACCAAATCCGGTCAGACACGCTGCCAGATCGCGACCGACAGTGTGGGCTGCGAAGCGCAGTTCATCAACTCGCCGATCAAGGACGGTGAGCACGCCAACGGCGTCAATATCACCGCCAGCGGGGAGGTGCAGTGGGTGCTGGGCAACCTGGGCGACATCCCTACCGTGACCATCGATTACCGCACCTATGACGCGCAGGGCTGGACGATCGATGCCTCCGAGAGAGGCACCCGCTTCACCAATGAGCGCACCGGCCACGGCATGTTCGTCAGCATCGAGAAGGTCGACACGTTCTGAGCAGGGGCAGCAGCCGTAGTCTGTCGGGCGTGGACTTCCGGGTTTTCGTCGAGCCGCAACAAGGCGCCAGCTACGCCGACCAACTCGCCGTCGCGCAGGCCGCCGAATCGTTGGGCTTCTCTGGGTTTTTCCGCTCCGACCACTACGTGGCGATGAGCGGTGACGGATTGCCGGGCCCGACGGATTCCTGGGTGACCCTGGGCGGTATCGCCCGGGAGACGTCGTCGATCCGGCTCGGCACGCTGGTCACCTCGGCGACGTTCCGGCATCCGGGGCCGTTGGCGGTGTCGGTCGCCCAAGTCGACGAGATGAGCGGCGGCCGTGTCGAATTCGGCATCGGCGCCGGCTGGTTCGAGCGGGAGCATCAGGCTTACGCGATCCCGTTCCCACCGCTGGCCGAGCGGTTCGCCCGGCTGACCGAGCAGCTGGAGATCATCAGCGGGCTGTGGACCACCCCGGAGGGCGAAACGTTCGACTACGCCGGAGCTCACTACGCGATCAACGACTCCCCCGCGCTGCCCAAGCCGGTGCAGCAACCGCAACCCCGCATCATCATCGGCGGGATGGGCGCCAAGCGGACACCGCGGCTGGCGGCAACTTTCGCCGACGAGTTCAACGTGCCGTTCGCGCCGCTGGACACCATCCGCGCCCAGTTCGATCGAGTCGGCGCCGCAGTGCAGGCGGTGGGCCGGTCGGCGGACTCGATGACCTATTCCGCGGCCTTTGTGCTGTGCGCGGGGCGTGACGACGCAGAGATCCGTCGCCGCGCCGCCGCCATCGGGCGTGATCTCGACGAGCTGCGGGACAACTCTCCCCTGGCGGGCAGCCCCGACGAGATCGTCGACCGGCTGGGGCCGTTCGCCGAGACCGGTGTACAGCGGGTGTATATGCAACTGCTGGACATGTCGGATCTGGAGCACCTGCAGCTATTCGCCGACGAGGTGCTGCCCCAGCTGCGACAGTCGTAGGATCGATCCGTGGCCCGTTACGGTCCCCCGGATAATCCAAGCAACCAGCCCACTCAGCGGGCCGACTACGACCCGAACGCACAACAACCGACCGGTCCGATCGAATCTGCTCAGCTCGCCGAGTCCGACGCCGCACCAACGCCGTGGTATCGCAAGCGCTCACTGCTGGCCGCTTGGGCCACGGTGGTGGCGATCCTGGTCGCGCTGATCATCTACGGGCTCGTCGAACTCTCCACCGGCGGCGGTGGCGCGCCCACCCCGACGACGTCGTCGACGTCGACGACCACCACCAGCCCGTCGTCAACGACGACCACCACGAGTCCCTCGCCGTCCAGCTCGAATGAACCGCCGCCGCCACCACCGCCGGCGCAGAACGCGCCCGCCCCACGGCAGCCCGCACCGGCCGCGCCGCACCAACCTCCGCATCTGCCCAAGTTGCCGCCGTTGCCGCATCTGCCGTCGACGATCACCCTGCCGCACACGGTGATTACCCTGCCGCCGGGCATCTGAGCCGAGGCGCCGACCGCCGCTCGGCCTGCCGTCCGCGTGGCACCGGTGTCGCGGCGATGGTCAGAGCTACCATCAGCCACCGTGACAGGCTACGAACCCCCCGGCAATGGCGGCGACGAGCCGACTCAGTACGCGCCCAATTACGGCCAAAGCGGCGAGCCGACCCAGTACGCCGGCAACTACAACGAGTACCAGGCGGGTCCGGAATACGACGACGGCGGCGGCGCCCCGCCAGAACCTGAACCCACCCCGTGGTATCGCAAACCCGCAGCGCTGGTCGCCTGGGGTGTGGCCGTCGCAATTCTCATCGCACTGATCGTTTGGGGCATCGTGCAATTGGTGAGCGGAGGCGGTACCTCCACCACGACGACGTCGTCGACCACCACGACCACCACCACACCGGTCCCCACGACGACCACCGCCGCGCCGGTCGTGCCGCCCAGCACCGCTGCTCCCACCACGACTGCCCCAACCAGCACCACGACGACGACAACGACCACCACCACCGAGACAACGACCACCACCACAACGACCACCAGTGAGACGACCACGACGACGACCACCACTACCGCCAGCGCACCCCCGCCGGGAGCGTTCAACGCGCCGTCGGTGATCACCCTGCCGCCGATACCGACGGCAATCACGCTGCCGCCGGGCCTCTGAAGCGATAACATCGCTCGCCGTGGGGGTCAGCGAACCACCTGGCAACGCCGACGACTCGCGCTCGGGCGGCAATGGTGACGACCTGTTCAGCCGCACCGACGAACCGTCGCCCTGGTTTCTCAAGCCCTGGGCGCTGGCCGGCTGGGGCGTGCTGGTCGCGATCCTGATCGCGGTGATCATCTACGGCCTGGTCATCCTGGCCAGCGGCGGTGGCGGCACGCCCGCCACCACTACACCGTCATCTACCACGACGACGACCACCACCACCACGAAGACCACGGTCAGGACCACCACCACTACCACCACGACGGTCCCGTCCGAGACAACCGAGGAACCCCTGCCGCCGGAGCCTTACTCGCCGCCGACTGAGCAACAGCCCCGCCATCACTGGTGGCAGGATCTGCCCAACATTCACGTGCCCTCTATCCCCTGAGCCGTTGGCATTGCGGTCGTCAGCAGCACTACTCCGGCGCGGACGGCGGCACCGGCCACATCGGTAAGGTGGGTGCCAGCGATCGATTGTGCGGGATCTGCGGCACAGCGTGCGGCGGCATCGGGATTGCGCACCGGAACAAACACGAAGTCCAGCAATGAGTTTGCCACGGAACCTCCTGTTGGCCTGTTGCCAACGACCCCGGTATTCACAGCAACCCCCAAGCTGTTTCCCAACTTGTCTCGACCGCGGCTCGGCCCGCGCGGGGTGTGCGGCCCGCTGTGATGACCGATGGATTAGAGCGCGCCCTAACGGGGGACTGACTATAGGGATCGTGGGGCAGTGCCGGCGCTGTGAGCCATGGGGGTCTTGGCGGTCGGCCAGATGTGGGATACAGAGGTGTGCGATATGAGCGATCCGCTCGGGCTGTCGGTCGGGGTGGCAAACCTGGTGGCGGCGCGAGTGGGGAGCGCGCCGGTGACCCGTCGATCGGTGTTGACGGTGTTCGACCACCGGCCACCCGAGGTCGGTGTCCCGGAGGACAACCCGAAGTTGAACGAACCGGGCCTGATCTTGAGCGGATTCATCGAACGGGTCGACGACCCGGCGCCGTTCATCGGGCCCGACGGATCGATCCACCGCAGCGACGTGTTGGCGGCCGAAGCCCTCGACGCGGTGGCCCGCGCCGCTGGCGGCGGCGCGCCCACGGCGGTCGCGGTTCCCGGGCACTGGGGCCAAAACGCGGTCGCTGCGCTGCGCGAGGCATTGCGCGCCAAGCCCGCGCTGACCCCCAACGGGGCATTGCCTGCGTTGATCTCCGACGCCACCACGGCACTGGCCGCGCTGTACGCGAAACCGGGATTCCCGACCGACGGCGTCGTCGCGCTGTGCGACTTCGGCGCGAGCGGCACCAGCCTCACCCTCACCGACGCGGCAGCGAACTTTCGGCACATCGGTGAAACCGTCCGCTACACCGAATTCTCCGGCGACCAAGTCGATCGCGCGATCCTGAACCGACTGCAGGCTCGCGGTACCGGCAGCACCGACGCGGTGGGCACCGGGCCGGTCGGGTCGCCGGTGCGCCGACTCGACGAATGCCGGCGCGTCAAGGAGCAACTGTCCGCGGCGACGGTCGCTGTGGTGCCCGCCGAGATGCCCGGCCTGGGCGACGAGGTGCGGTTCACCCGCGCGGAGCTGGAGGACCTGATGTCCGGACCGCTCGAGCGGTTCGTCAACTGCGTCCAAGAGATGTTGCGGCACAAAGAGATTCAACGGGCCCAACTGGCCGCGATCGCGACGGTCGGCGGTGGGGCGTGCATCCCGTTGGTCACTCACCAGTTGGAGGAGCGGCTGCAGGTCCCGGTGGTGACCACACCACAACCCACGCTGAGCGCTGCGATCGGCGCGGCGGTCCTCGCCGAACAGCAATCGTCGACGAGCGGTGTGGCCGCCGCGGCACCTCCGACTGCGGTTGGACCCACCGTCGCCGCCCCGGTCGAGCCGCGCGGTTTAGACGAGGTCGAGCCGAGCGACCCAACCGAAATGGTCCCCGCGGGCTGGGCCGCCGGGGTCAGCGCCGCGGCCGCGGGACAATCGGTCGAGGACGGCGCCCGCTCGGCGACCTATCGCGCCCTGGCCTGGTCCCAGGAGGCCTCCACGGGTAGCGAGCCACTGCCCTATACCGGTGAAGACCACAGCGGCGAATACGAGCAGGCCCCGCCTCCCGCCCCGCCGGCTGCCCCGCCGCCGGCGCCCGCCCCCGCACCCGCCGCGCCCGAGCGGTCGCACTGGTACAAGCGATCAGGAGTGCTGTTCAGCGTGGCTGCGACCGCCGCCCTGGTGGCGCTTCTCGGAGCCGGTGTCGTGGTGTTCAAACTGAGTTCCGCCAACCAGAGCCCCACCAAAAGCACGACCACCGTGCCCACACCGAGCCAATTGCCCAGCGTCGGACCGCTGACCACGGAACCACCGCCGCCCGCGACCGAGCCGCCCGCCCCCGAACCGATCGAGCCGGTGAATCCGGCCCCACCGCCGCCACCACCGCCGACGACCACCCAGCCGCCCGTTACCACCACGACGACGCAACCGACGACGACCACAACCCGACCGACGACGACCATGCCGACAACCACGCAACCGACTACCACCTTCACCTACCCGCCGGTCACGACGCGTCCGCCCACGACCGCCCAGGTTCCGACGCTGGTGCCGGTCACGCCCACCTACGGCCCCTGACGGGCCACTCGGTCTCTACGGGCCGTGAGTTAGGGCAGCCTTGGTCGCGGTAGCCACCGCAAAGATGTCACTATGAGCTGGCCGAGCAGGCACCGGCAGCTAAGTTACCGACTAGTAACATTAGTTAAGTTACCGATCAGTAGCGCCAGAATGGGGAGAGACGCTCAGTGGACACACAGATGCTGATCAGACTGGTAGTCGGCCTGGGCATGACAGCGGTCGTGGCGCTGTTCGCCGCCCGGCGCGTCGGCTGGCTGGCCAAACTCACCCTGACCGGCCAATCGGCCAGCGGGCGCACCGACAATATCGGCGAACGGATTTGGATCGAGCTCTCCGAGGTCTTGGGGCAGCGCCGGCTGCTGAAATGGTCGATCCCCGGCCTGGCCCACTTCTTCACTATGTGGGGCTTTTTCATCCTGCTCACGGTCTACATCGAGGCCTACGGGCTGCTCTTCCAGCCGAACTTCCACATCCCGATCATCGGTCGCTGGGATGCGCTGGGCTTCCTGCAGGACTTCTTTGCCACCGCCGTCTTCCTCGGCATCGTCACATTCGCGATCATCCGCATGCTGCGCAGCCCACGTGAGATCGGCCGGACGTCACGGTTTTACGGCTCGCACACCGGCGGTGCGTGGCTGATTCTGGTCATGATCTTCAACGTCATCTGGACCTACGTGCTGGTGCGCGGGTCGGCCGTCAACAACGGCACGCTGCCCTACGGCAACGGCGCTTTCCTGTCGCAGTTGTTCGGCGTGATCCTGAAGCCGCTCGGCCACACCGGCAACGAAGTGCTGGAGACCGTCGCCCTGCTGCTGCACATCGGCGTCATGCTGGCGTTCCTGATCATCGTGCTGCACTCCAAGCACCTGCACATCTTCCTGGCACCGATCAACGTCGTGTTCAAGCGACTGCCCGACGGGCTGGGGCCGCTGCTGCCGATCGAGTCCGACGGCAAGCCCATCGACTTCGAAAACCCGCCCGACGACGCCGAATTCGGCCGCGGCAAGATCGAAGACTTCAGCTGGAAGGCGATGCTGGACTTCGCCACCTGCACCGAATGCGGCCGCTGCCAGTCGCAATGCCCGGCGTGGAACACCGGCAAGCCGTTGTCGCCCAAGCTCGTCATCATGGACTTGCGCGATCACTGGATGGCCAAGGCGCCCTACCTGCTCGGTGAGAAACAGGCCGGCGAGGAGGCCGGCGAAGGCGGCTACATCGAGTCCGGTCGCGGCGAAGGTCACCACGTCCCGGAATCCGGGTTCGGCCGGGTGCCCGGCTCCGGGCCCGAGCAGGTCAACCGCCCGCTGGTCGGCACCGAAGAGCAGGGCGGCGTGATCGACCCCGACGTGCTGTGGTCCTGCGTGATGTGCGGCGCCTGCGTCGAGCAGTGCCCGGTGGATATCGAGCACATCGACCACATCGTCGATATGCGCCGCTACCAGGTGATGATGGAGTCGGAGTTCCCCTCCGAGCTCTCGGTGCTGTTCAAGAACCTGGAAACCAAGGGCAACCCGTGGGGGCAGAACGCCGCCGACCGGACCAGCTGGATCAATGAGGTCGACTTCGACGTCCCGGTCTACGGCGAAGACGTCGACAGTTTCGACGGCTATGAGTACTTGTTCTGGGTCGGCTGCGCCGGCGCCTACGACGACAAGGCCAAGAAGACCACCAAGGCCGTCGCCGAACTGCTGGCCATCGCCGGGGTGAAATTCATGGTGCTGGGCACCGGCGAAACCTGCAACGGCGACTCGGCGCGCCGTTCGGGCAACGAGTTCCTGTTCCAGCAACTGGCCGCCCAGGCCGTCGAGACGCTCGACGGAGTCTTCGAAGGCGTGGAGACCGTCGACCGCAAGATCGTGGTCACCTGCCCGCACTGCTTCAACACCATCGGCCGCGAATACAAGCAACTGGGCAGCAACTACTCCGTGCTGCACCACACCCAGCTGCTCAACCGGCTGGTGCGCGACAAGAAGCTGGTTTCGGTCAAACCGGTGGACGGCGACGGACCTTCGATCACCTACCACGACCCGTGCTATCTGGGCCGGCACAACAAGGTCTACGAGGCGCCGCGCGATCTGATCGGGGCATCCGGTGCGACGCTGACCGAGATGCCGCGGCACGCCGAGCGCAGCTTCTGCTGTGGCGCCGGCGGCGCGCGAATGTGGATGGAAGAGCACATCGGCAAGCGGATCAACCATGAGCGCGTCGACGAGGCGCTGGGCACCGGCGCCACCACGGTGGCCACCGCCTGCCCGTTCTGCCGGGTGATGGTCAGCGACGGCGTCAACGACCGCGCCGAAGCCGCCGGCCGCGAGGACGTCGACGTGCGGGACGTGGCGAACATCCTGCTGGACACCATCGACCGCAGCAACGTCACGCTGCCGGCAAAGGGTACGGCTGCCGAGGAGGCCGCCAAGGCCGCCCCCAAGGCCGCAGCGGCGCCGGCCGCGACCGCGCCGGCCAAGGAAACGGCCAAGCCGGAACCCGAAACCGCCGCTCCCACCGACGAGAAGGCCGCCAAGGCGGTTACCGGTCTGGGTATCGCCGGCGGCGCTAAACGGCCGGGCGCGAAAAAGGCCGCAGCGCCGGCGCAACCGGCCCAAGAAGCCAAAGCCACGGCGCCCGTGAAGGGGTTGGGCATGGCCGCCGGCGCCAAACGGCCCGGCGCCAAGAAGACCGCTGCACCAGCAGACTCCGCGGCCGCCCCGGAAGCAACGCCGGAAGCAGAGACCACGGCCGAAGCCAAACCGGAAGCCAAGGCGCCCGCCGCGCCGGTCAAGGGGCTGGGCATCGCCGCCGGGGCCAAACGACCCGGCGCCAAAAAAGCCGCTGCGAAGCCCGCAGAAGCCCCCGCGCAACCGGCGAGTGCCGAGCCGGCGCCGGCGCCCGAAGCAAAGCCGGAACCGGAATCCAAGCCGGCGTCCACCGACCAGGATGGCGACAGCGAAACGCCAACGCCCCCGGTCAAAGGGTTGGGGATCGCCAAAGGCGCGCGGCCCCCGGGCAAGCGCTGAGGCGCTTTAGCGAATTTTCACTGGACAACCGTGGCACCATAGTTGACGTGACTACGCATCAGCTGCCCTGGCAGGCCACCGGGCATCCGCCGCGGCAGCGCACGTTCGCGCAGTCGTCCAAACTGCAGGATGTCCTCTACGAGATCCGTGGCCCGGTGCATGATCACGCCGCACGGCTGGAGGCCGAGGGGCACCGGATTCTCAAGTTGAACATCGGTAACCCGGCACCGTTCGGGTTCGAAGCTCCCGACGTGATCATGCGCGACATGATCCAGGCGTTGCCGAATGCGCAGGGCTATTCCGACTCCAAGGGAATCCTGCCGGCGCGGCGTGCGGTGGTCACCCGCTACGAAGTCATCGAGGGCTTCCCACGGTTCGACGTCGACGACGTCTACCTGGGCAACGGTGTCTCCGAGCTGATCACGCTGACGCTGCAAGCCCTGCTGGACAACGGCGATCAGGTGTTGATCCCGGCACCCGACTATCCGCTGTGGACAGCGTCGACGTCGCTTGCCGGCGGCACCCCGGTGCACTATCTGTGCGACGAGACTCAAGGCTGGCAGCCTGACATCGCCGACATCGAGTCCAAGATCACCGAGCGCACCAAGGCGCTGGTCGTGATCAATCCGAACAACCCAACCGGTGCCGTCTACGGCCGCGAAGTCCTCACCCAGCTAGCCGATTTGGCGCGCAAGCATCAGCTGCTGCTGCTCGCCGACGAAATCTACGACAAGATCCTCTACGACGACGCCCAACACATCAACATGGCGTCGGTAGCGCCCGACGTGTTGTGCCTGACGTTCAATGGATTGTCGAAAGCCTATCGGGTGGCCGGGTATCGGGCCGGCTGGCTGGCGATCACCGGTCCCAAAGACCATGCCAGCAGCTTCATCGAAGGTATCCACCTGCTGGCGAACATGCGGCTATGCCCGAATGTCCCTGCGCAGCACGCCATCCAGGTCGCGCTGGGCGGTTACCAGAGCATCGACGACCTGGTGCTTCCGGGTGGCCGGCTGCTCGAACAGCGCGATGTGGCGTGGACCAAACTCAACGAGATTCCCGGGGTGTCGTGCGTCAAGCCCGCAGGTGCGCTGTACACCTTCCCGCGACTGGATCCCGAGGTGTACGACATCGCCGACGACGAGCAGTTGGTGCTGGACCTGCTGTTGACGGAAAAGATTCTGGTGACTCAGGGCACTGGATTCAATTGGCCCGCACCCGATCATCTGCGCATCGTGACGCTGCCGTGGGCACGCGACCTGTCCCATGCGATCGAGCGGCTGGGTAATTTCTTGGCCAGCTACCGCCAGTAAACACAACGTGTGGGTGTACGGGAGATCAGCGTTGTTCCAACAGGCCCAGTAGGTAATTGCCGTACCCGGACTTCGCCAGCGACCGGCCGCGCCGCGCCAGTTGCTCGTCGTCGATGAAGCCACTGCGCCAGGCCACTTCCTCGGGAACACCGATCTTGAGGCCTTGTCGGCGCTCGACCGTGCGCACGTAGTCGCTGGCGTCCAGCAGGGAATCGAACGTCCCGGTGTCCAACCAGGCGGTGCCGCGTGCGAGCACTTCGACGTTGAGCCTGCCTTGATTCAGGTAAATCTGGTTCACCTCGGTGATTTCGTACTCGCCGCGCGCCGACGGTCGCAGACCACGCGCGATCTCGATCACATCGTTGTCATAGAAGTACAGACCCGGAACCGCGTATTGCGATTTGGGGGTGGCCGGCTTCTCCTCCAGCGACAACGCAATGCCGTCGTCGCTGAATTCGACGACACCGTAGGCCGATGGGTTGGCCACCCAGTAGGCGAAAATTGCTCCGCCGTCGACGGTTTGGAAGCGGCTGAGGTTCGTTCCCAGGCCCGGGCCGTAGAAGATGTTGTCTCCCAAGGCTAATGCCACCGAGTCATTACCGATGTGGTCTGCCCCGAGGACGAACGCCTGGGCCAGGCCGTCGGGACGGTCCTGTACCGCGTAGCTGATGTTGATGCCGAATGCCGCGCCGTCCTCGAGTAACCGCTGGAAAGCCGGCGCATCGTGGCCGGTGGTGATGATCTGGATGTCGCGAATGCCGGCCATGATCAGCGTGGACAGCGGGTAGTAGATCATCGGTTTGTCGTAGACGGGCAGCAACTGCTTGCTGGAGCCCATCGTGATCGGATAGAGCCGGGTGCCCGATCCGCCGGCCAGAATGATGCCGCGCATGTGCTACTCCTCAGTCGACGAGGTCGGCCTCGGTGAGATCGGTCGCGGCCAGTGCGGCCGCCAAGTCGCGATGACCGAATACCGAGGTGATGTGATCGTGGACCACCCGGAACGCCGCAGCCGCAACGACGTTAGCGGGCGGATCGTCGGGACCGGCCTTGTGTTCGACGACGACGACGCCGTCGTGCACATACATCCTGCCCGGTTCGGTGCCGCTCGGGCGAGCGCTCGCCCATTGCCGCAGCGCGTCGTGGCCCTGACCGGCACCGCGTGCGTCACCGACTTCGATGTCGTCGCTAGACAGGGCGACCAAGGTGTCGATGTCGGACGCGTTGAGGGCGTCGTACCAAGCCAGCACGGTAGCGATCTCCGATGTGCTCATGGACTGCAAAATACCGGGTCGGGCTGACCTAGAACGGCGTGTGGTCGAGCCAGTTCTGCCAGACCGCGGTGTCGCCGAACACCGCGATATCGGTGTCGGTGGCCGAAACCCGCCGGGTGGCGGCCAACAGCAGGTCGGCGGCGGCACCCCGCAGCGCCACCGTTCCCTTGCCGTGGTCATGCGACCAGGTGATCCCGGAGTCGCCGGCGCTGATCGTCCATTCGCCCGATGCGCCCAACCCGGGGTCGGTGGCGTGCAGGTGAACGGTGTTGCCCTGCTCGAGCGGCATCGGTGCATCGTCGCGTCCGGCTTGAGCTGCCACACGTTCCAGCCATTCGCTGATGCCATCGGCCGCCAGCTCGGCGCTCAGCGTGTAGTCGCCACCGAACGCGAGTGCAGCGTCGGCGCGGTGCACGGTCGCCTCGTGCAGGCGACGCCGCACCCACCAGTACGCCGGGCGCTGTCCGAGAAAGGTCCATACCGGGGTTTCCACACCAGCCAGCTCGACGGCATCGATGAGCCGCCGCGCGCCGGCGTGCAGCCACGAGATGGCGTCGTCGAGGTCTGGTGGCGGCTTGCCGCCCTCAACGGAGCGGGGGTCCAGAAAGTGGTCGACTCGGTCGGTGATGATCTGGGCCGCCCACCGGTCGCCGCGGCCGACGTGCCGAAACAGCTGCTGGATGGTCCAGTCCGGGCAGGTCGGGACTGGGGTCGACGGGTCGCCGCTGCGGATCACCTCACCGAAGGCGCGGTTCTCCTCGAGAAATGCTGCCGCGTAATCCACCCGGGTCAGGTTACGCGGCGGCCCAAGCAATACACCCGCCAACCCGCCTGCTGCCAGCGGGCGACGTCGAGACAGTTGCGGCCGTCGACAATGACTTTGGCGCGCACCTGATTGGCCAGGTCGCCGGGGTCGAGGTCGACGAATGCGGGCCACTCGGTGAGCACCAGCACGGCGTCGGCGCGCTCGCACGCCTCGGTGATCGACACCGCGTAGTTCAGGGTCGGAAACAGCCGTTGTGCGTTCTCCAGCGCTTTGGGGTCGTAGACGTTGACCGCGGCGCCGTTGAGCTGAAGTTGGCCGGCGACGTTGAGCGCCGGCGAGTCGCGCACGTCGTCGGATTCGGGTTTGAACGCGGCGCCGAGCACAGCGATGTTGGCGCCCAGCAGTGACCCGCCGCAGGCGGTGGTGGCCAGTTCGACCATGCGGCTGCGTCGGCGCATGTTGATGTTGTCGACTTCGCGCAGGAACGTCAGCGCCTGATCGGCTCCCAGCTCCCCGGCGCGGGCCATGAATGCCCGGATGTCTTTGGGCAGACAGCCGCCGCCGAAACCGAGGCCGGCGTTGAGGCATCGACGGCCGATGCGCGGGTCGTGCCCGAGTGCGTCGGCCAGCATCGTGACGTCGGCGCCGGCGGCTTCGCAGACTTCGGAGACCGCGTTGATGAACGAGATTTTGGTCGCCAGGAACGCATTGGCGGCCACTTTGACCAGTTCGGCGGTTTGCAAATCGGTGACCAGGAACGGCACACCGGCCTGTCGCAGCGGTTGATACAGCTCACGCAGGGCGGCCTCGGCGTACGTGGAGCCAGGTTCCACGCCCAGCACGATGCGGTCTGGCTGCAGCGTGTCCTGCACCGCCAGGCCCTCGCGCAGAAACTCCGGGTTCCAGGCCACCTCGACGTCGACTCCGGGCGGCGCGATGGACCGCGCGCGTCGACCCAGTTCGGCGGCGGTACCCACCGGCACCGTGGATTTGCCGACGATCACCGATGGGCGGGTCAGCCGCGGCACCAGCGCGTCGATGACGGCGTGCACATGGCGCAGGTCCGCGCCGTATTCGCCCCGCTTCTGCGGCGTACCGACTCCCAGGAAATGCACGTCGGCGAATTCGGCAGCCATCTCGTAATCGGTGGTGAACCGAAGCCGTCCCGCAGCGAGGTTGTCGCTCAACAGCTTTCGCAGCCCCGGCTCGTAGAACGGAATGTCGCCGCCGGCAAGCTTGGCGACTTTGCCCGGATCGATGTCGACCCCGACGACGTCATGGCCCAGCTCGGCCATCCCGGCGGCGTGGGTAGCACCCAGATAACCCGTGCCGAAGACGGTGCATCGCATAACACCGTGTGTATGCGGCCGCGACGAGCTGACCGTGACCGCTCCCTGAGCGCTAAGCGAACGTCAGATGACAGTTTGCTGTTACAGGCCGGGAACTCCTGGGATGCCCGGGACGCCGGGAATCCCGCCGCCGCCGCCACCGCCGCCATGACCGCCACCGTGGCCGCCGCCATGACCGCCGCCGCCGCCACCACCGTGGCCACCACCCGGAATGCCGGGTGGCCCGCCACCGCCGCCTGGGAGCCCCGGGATCTGCGGGATTTGCGGCACCGCCGGCGCCGCAGGTGGCGGAGCGGCGGGTGCGGGGGCAGGCGCCGGCGCGGGAGCCGCGGGTGCCGGTGCTGGAGCGGGAGCGGGCGCCGCTGGAGCCGGGGCCGCCGGAGCGGGTGCCGGTGCCGGCGCGGAGGCGGGGGGCGGCGGAGCGGGAGGCGGCGCTTGCTGCGGTTCCGAATTGCCCGGCACGACCATCTTGTGGCCTGGATTGGGCTGCTCACCCGTCGGGCGCAGTGTGACCACCAGCGCAATCGCCAGCGCCACGACGCCGACCACGAAGATCGCGGCCACCGCACCGGACACCATGGTCAATCGCCTGCGCGGCCGGCGCTGCTGATCCTCGTCCGGGACCGTTGGTTGGCGGTCGGCGAGGGCGGTGGGAGCGTTGGCTTCGTCGTCGGCGACGGCGCTGTAGGCAAGTGCGTCGCCTCCCGCTTGGGCGGCCGCGTCGGGCATTGGCCGATACGCCGGCGTCACCGCATACGGGTCGACCGCACCGGTGCCGGGATCCTGTGCATACGCCAGCGCCGCGGTGGACGACGAGAACAACGGCGCGTGCGCCGAAGCCAGCGCCGCGCCGCGGGCCAGCGCCGTCGCGGGCTCCTCGGGTGA
The DNA here is from genome assembly GCF_059812285.1 of Mycobacterium sp. NGS62. NCBI lineage: Bacteria > Bacillati > Actinomycetota > Actinomycetes > Mycobacteriales > Mycobacteriaceae > Mycobacterium > Mycobacterium sp. NGS62. Next base: position 272,363 of record NZ_JCALCK010000004.1, read on the forward strand.
GCTCACCGGCAGCGACGTGGTCGCTTCCAGTTGGGGCTTGAGAGGGCCGACGTCCACTCCGGAACCGACCATGAAAAGCCCGTCCGGGCGCGACTCCAGGGCCTGCATGTCGCCGACCATCGCGGCCAGCTCCGCGGCGGGGTCACCGCTGGTAAACGGCTCGCGGCGCGCCTCGACGACCGATCCGTCCGCGGAATCGACAATGGCGGTCGTTGCGGCATCGGGTTCGACGAACAGCAGGCCGGTTCGGCCGTAGCCGTTGGCGCTGCCGACGCTCTGGGCCAGCGCAGCGGCGGCCAGAAACGCCGACACCAGCATGACGTTTTCGATCTTGTGGGCAGCCAGCGCGTCGCGCAGCGCGGCGGCCTCGAGCTGGTCGGTCCAGGTCACGCCGGTCGATGACAGCTGGTAGCCGCCTTCGGCCGCGCCTTCCCGGGTGCCCAGGATCGCCGAGACCACCTGCTCCGGCGCGCTGGGCGGCGCCGCGTCGCCGTTGCCGGGCAGGGCAAAGTCATCCTGCTCGACAGTGGCGCCGTCGCCGTTTTCGCCCTCCACCAGCACCATGCGAACCGTCGAGGGTGCCATCGACACGCCAAGTACGGTGTCCACTGCTCCTCCAAATTCTTGCCGCCGTCAGGGTCCGGTTGGAGGAGTACCCGTTTTTGTGGGGCGGAGGAACCGGCGCTTACCCGATACCGAGGTTGAGCCCGGGCACCGGCAGCGGGATCTTGATCCCCGGTCCGCCGCCGTGGCCACGGCCGCGACCGTGCCCCCAGCCTCCGCCGCCGTGGTCATCGCCGCGGGGCCGCAGGGGTGGGCCTTGCTGCGGCGGCGCCAAGATCTCGCCGAGCTGCGGCAGTACCGGCGGCAGCGGTGGCGGAGCCGGCGGCGCAGGAGCAGGAGCAGGAGCCGGCGCGGGTGCAGGCGCTGGAGCCGGCGCGGGGGCGGGTGCCGGGGCTGGCGCGGGAGCCCCAGCCGGTGCAGGGGGAGGTGCGGCCGGTGTGGGCGGCGCGGGAGCCGGGGCGGGCACGTGTGCCGACGGCGGCGGTGGCGCGGGAGCCTGCTTAGACGGGGCAACGACGTTGTGTCCGATGTCGGGTCGTTCGCTGACCGACGGCCGGATAGTGAACGCCAGCGAAATGACCAGTGCCACAACGCCGACCACGAAGATCGTCAGCACGCTGATGGCGGTCAGGAACGGCCTGCGACTCAGGGACTCGCCGTGCGCGACCCGAAAGTCGAGCATGCCGGAATCCAGGTTTTCGTCTTGGTCGTCGAGGTCGCTGTAGGCCTCGGGCCCTTCTGCGGTGTAGGCCTCGGCTTCCTCGTCGGGCACTGCGCTGTAGGCAAGCGCCCCCTCCCCCGACTCCGCATCGGCGGAAACGTCCGCGGCGGCCAGGTAACCGGGCGAGACGGCATACGGGTCGACGGCGCCGGTGCCGGGATCCTGGGCATAGGCCAGCGCGGCGGTCGACGACGCGAACAGCGGTGCGCTCGCAGAGGCCAGGGCTGCTCCGCGCGCCAGCGCCAGGTCGGGTTCCTCGGGCGCGCTCACCGGTAGCGACGTCGCGGCCTCCAGCGCCGGTTTGATCAACGGGATGTCCACGCCAGAGCCGACGACGAACAAGCCGTCGGGGCGTTCGTCCAGCGCCTGGGCGTCGGAAGCCAGCTTGACCAACGCGGCGACGGCCTCGTCGTCGTCTTCGGGCAGCGGTTGGCGGTGCACGTCGAAGACGGACCCGTCGTCCGAGTCCACCACGGCCAGGGTGGCGGTGTCCGGCTGAATAAATAGCAGTGCAGTGTTGGCGTAGTTGGCGGCGTTGGCGGCCGCCTGGGCCAACGCGGCCGCGGCCAAAAATGCCGACACCAGCATGACGTTTTCGATCTTGCGGGCCGCCAACGCGTCATGCAGCGCGGCGGCCTCGAGCTGATCGGTCCAGGTCACCCCGGTCGACGTCAGGTGGTAACCGCTTTCGGCTGCGCCTTCACGAGTGCCCATGATGGCCGAGATCACCTGGTCGGTCACGGCAGGGTTTACTGCATGGCCGTTGCCGTTGATCTCGAAGTTGTCCCGGTCGACGGTGGCACCATCGGCATTTTCGCCCTCGACCAGCACCATCCGGACCGTTGAGGGTGCCATCGACACACCCATTACGATGTCCACTACTTCCTCCAAAGTAGTTTGCTAGCTACTCGCGATAGTGGGCAGCACCTAACCCGTCCCCGCTGACCCTGTTACCTCGAGCCTACCGGCCCGCACGAATTTCGCCGGGTGGCCGCGGGCGTGCGGTACCTCACTCGGCTGTGCGGCATGGCATTACGGCTGGGTGGACTTGAGGAAGTTCTGGTAGGAGCGCGACGGCGTTGGGCCACGCTGACCTTGGTATTTCGACCCGGCTCGCGCACTGCCGTACGGGTGCTCGGCCGGGCTGGTCAACCGCAGGATGCACAGTTGACCGATCTTCATCCCCGGCCACAACGTGATCGGCAGGTTGGCGACGTTGGAGAGCTCCAACGTGATGTGGCCGCTGAAGCCGGGGTCGATAAAGCCGGCGGTCGAGTGGGTCAGCAGCCCCAGCCGTCCCAGCGACGACTTGCCTTCCAAGCGGCCGGCCAGGTTGTCGGGCAAGGTGCACAACTCCAGCGTCGAACCGAGTACGAACTCTCCGGGGTGCAACACAAACGGTTCCCCGTCGACCGGTTGCACCAGGCTGGTCAGCTCGTCCTGCTGCCTGGCCGGGTCAATGTGGGTGTAGCGGGTGTTGTTGAACACCCGGAACATGCTGTCGAGGCGAACGTCCACGCTGGACGGCTGCACCAGCGCGTCATCGAACGGGTCGATGCCCAATCGGCCGCCGGCGATTTCGGCTCTGAGGTCACGATCGGAGAGCAGCACCCGACGAGCGTATCGGCTGTGGTGGCAGCTGCGTTGCCGCCGAACGGCGCGGCGCCGGATGCTAGCCTTCGTCAAGCATCCGCGCCGATGTAGTTCAATGGCAGAACATCAGCTTCCCAAGCTGAATACGCGGGTTCGATTCCCGTCATCGGCTCCAAAACTTCCGTTCGGCCCCGCGGTGCTCGGAATATTGATCGTATGCAGCTTCTCGTCTTATGATCGAAATATTGATCATTGAGGCATGTCTGTCGTATGATCGAAATATGCATCATCCGGTACCGCTCGTGTACGACACCGTCGAACTCGGCGAACACATGCGGCGCGCTCGCCAAGCTAGAGGCTTTCACCAGGATGAGCTCGCTAACCGTATCGGAGTCACTCGCATGACTATCTCCCGTCTTGAGCGGGGGGAATCTGTCAGCGTCGACATAGCGCTGCGCGCGCTGTCGGAGTGCGGCGTCGCGCTCGCGCTAGTGCCGAAGTTTTCCCGAGTGACGGTAATCGATGGCACCTAAAGCGCTTGACGTTTGGTTGTACGGCGCCCACGTCGCCAGATTGAGTGAGCCACGCCGATTTCGCCTGCGTTTAGAATTCACCGACGAAGCGCTCGACACCTTCGGCGAGGGAAGTCGAGTCCTGTCTTTGGCATTGCCCATCTCACGACAGCCCATCCAAGACAGGAACGGCGTGTTGCAGGTGTCGGCATTCATCGAAGGACTTCTCCCAGAGGGCAACCTGCGCCGCCACATCGCCACCGTGGCTGGCGTACCCATCAACGACACGATGACGCTATTGGAACGGGTAGGCGCGGAATGTGCCGGCGCTGTGCAGATCCTCGCCGACGGCACAAAGCCCAACGCCGGCCAAGTCCGCCGATTGACCAAGCAGGAGGCCGACACTCTTATCGCGGACCTACCGACCTACCACCTGCCCGAGGGCACCACACCACAGGCATCGCTAGCCGGCATCCAGGACAAAGTGCTGTTGGTGGCTCTTCTCGACGGCTGGGGCTGGCCTGAAGCCGGTGCGGCCTCAACGCACATCATCAAGCCCGAACCACTCGGCGGAGCCGTGAAGCACCTCGTTCAGACGGAGGACTGGGCGTTACGAGTGGCGCGGGGTGCAGGCATAAATGCTGCGGAGTCGCGTTTAGCGCGGTTCCAAGAGCGCGAGGCCATTGTCGTTGTCCGCTATGACCGCACCCCTGACGGCAACCGGCTGCATCAGGAGGATTTCTGTCAAGCGCTAGGTCTCGATCCTCAGGCCAAGTACGAAAGCACCAGCGAAGCAACCCGGTTAGGGTCGAGGCTACGACGCCTAGCGCGCGCGGCCGCACCAAGGGCGCTGGACCCCGACGGCTTTCGATTGGCGTTGCTGAAGGCTGTGACGTTTAACGTCGTGATGGGTAACGCTGACGCTCACTCGAAAAATTATTCAGTGATGATCGGTCGCGATGGGAGCGTGTCCCTGGCTCCGCTCTATGATGCCGCTCCGGTGATGTATCTGGATCCCGCCTTCAAGGGCACAGGTCATGTGATCAACGGTAAGACGAGTATCGACAACATCAACATCGATGACCTGTCCTCCGAAGCGGCATCGTGGGGCATGGGGATGCGGCGAGCACGTGCGACGATACAGTCATGCATGGAGCGGGTATACGGCTCGGTCGAGCGCATCGCGCTTCCATCGGGAGCCGAGTCGGTCAAGTCGAACCTTGATCAATTGTGGACCCGGAACTCGTGGCCGACCGTGTCTTTGGAATCCGCCGATTCGGAGTCCACCTTGGACGGCACCGGCCCGTAGAAGCCGCCGCGGTAACAGTTTTGAATTCCTGGCTTCGGGAGCCAGCCAAAAGCCTCGCAAGCCGCATGAGCGCCTCAGGTGTACTCAGATCAACAGTGTCGACATTAGGTGCAATCGCTCAGTGGATCGCCGGTACGTCTCGACGCGATTTGACAGGTTGGCTCGCCGTAGCCAAAACGTGACGAAGACTTGACCGAATTGCGAACGCGCCCTTGCCGTTCCAATCTACAGGCCCCACCTACCATCGCTATTACAACCCTGTCAATTAAAAGGAAACAGACTCATGCGGGCGGTTGTTCGTTGCGCTCTTGTTGTGCTCGTGATCGCCGCGAGCATGGTCGTGGGGCCGGCCGGCGTAAGCCCGGCGGCGTACCAATCGCACAGTTTCACCATCGCATCGGTCTTACCGGCGCAGGGCGCGGTGGTGGGTGTGGCGCACCCGGTGGTGGTGACATTCGGCGCGCCCGTCGTCAACCGGCGCGCGGCCGAACGCGCCATCGGGATCACCTCAGTGCCCGCGATGACCGGCAAGTTCGAATGGCTCGACAACGAGGTTATGCAGTGGAGTCCCGACCGATTCTGGCCGGCGCACAGTACAGTCGCGCTGTCGGTCGGCGGCGTCTCCAGCCAGTTCAAAACGGGTCCCGCCGTTCTCGGTATTGCCGATATCTCGGCGCACACGTTCACCGTGAGCATCGACGGGGTCGAGGCAGGACCGCCGCCACCCCTACCGACGCCACACCACCGGCCTCACTTCGGAGAAACGGGCGTACTGCCGGCCTCCATGGGTAGACCGCACTTCCCCACGCCCGTCGGCACCTACACGGTCTTGTCCAAAGAACGCTCAGTAACCATGGATTCGAGCAGCGTCGGCATTCCCGTCAACGACCCTGAGGGCTACCACCTTTCGGTCGATTACGCCGTCCGTATCACCAACCGCGGCATCTTCGTGCATTCGGCTCCGTGGGCTGTCAATTCACTGGGACTGGAAAACGTCAGCCACGGCTGCATCAGTCTGAGCCCCGAGGACGCAGAGTGGTACTTCAACACGGTCCACATCGGCGACCCGGTGATTGTGCAGGAATCAGGAATCGAGCGACCGCACCGGCTGAGCTGACCAGGTCCCGCGGCTCGACGATGTGCGGGTGTGCGGGTCAATCTGCTTTTGTATAACGGCTTTTCACCGGCGCACGCCTCGCCCCTGACATGCAACATCCCCGCCCCCGTCGTCATTGCAAACGGGACGGACCCGCTGGTGGGAATCCAGCGGGTCCGTGCGGCCGGGAGAGGATCAGTGTCAGCTCGCGCCCCCAGCCGCAGGACCGGCCGGAACCGGCTCGCCGGGCACTGGCCCGCCGGCCGGCGCCGGAGCGGTCGGCTCACCCTTACCTGCGTAGGCGCCCGACATGTCGACGATTGGCGCCCCGGCCGGCGCGCCCCCAAGCGCGATCAGCGGCGCGCCGGCCGGCACCACCGGCGCAACTGGCAACGGAGCCCCGATCGGTAGCGGCGCGCCGATCGGGACTGGCGCACCGACCGGCAGCGGCCCCGGGACGGCCATCGGCACGCCAGCCATATCGGTGACCGGGGCGGCCGCCGGACCGCATGCGTCCGCGGCACCCGCGGCACCCGCGGCGCCCGCTCCGCCTGCGGCGGCCGGCACTTCGCCGGCCGAACCCTGCATGCACGCGGAGCCGCCCGTGGTGAACGGGGCGGCTACTGCGTGCGGGCATAACGCTATAGCGGCTCCGCACAACCCAGCGCTGGCAACTACTTTGATCTCGAGCCGATCAAAGATCGTCATCACCCTCAACTCCTCTATTTGCGCTCAGATATTTCCGAAATTTTGATGGTGCAGCAGAACCACATAGCCGAACCGAGGTCGTACCTCGACGACCGACTCAATTGTTTGCAACAGGTGTGGAATACGGGTCGTGCCGCGCCGCGCCGTGTCCAAATGGTGACGTTCGCTCCTTCGAGAAGGGCGCAGGGTTAGGGCAGCGCAGCGCGGATCTTCAGCGCGGGCATGCTTTTGCGGTCAACCGCGGCGCGCGCCGGCGGACAGACGGTTTCCGCGGTCAGCGCATGTAGATTTCGCCACCGCTGGGATAGCCGCCGCCGGTGGTGGTGATGTGGACGTGGTCGTAGTGGCCATATCCGGATGATTGCGGGCCGTTGGGCGTGTAGTAGGTGCCGCGCCAGATGGCGTCTTGCAATCCGAACCGTTCCGCGTTTTTCAGCGCGAACGCGACGACCTCGTTACCGAGTGCGATGCCTTCGGCGCTACCCGGATTGGGAATCATCACGTCAAGGGCCAAACCGTTGGGGTGCCAGCGCAACGAATCCGGCCGAACGCCGCCGATGCTCTGAATCTCGGGGAACAGCGCGCTGATACTGCGAGCGACCAGGATCGTCTTGACCTGTAAACCCTGCTCCGGTGCCACCCCGACGGGCAACAGCTGCGGAGTCCGTCGATCAATGACCCGCCATCTCGATGCCGCCACCGTGTCGTCGGGAATGGAACCCGCACTGGGCGACGCCGACGCGACGGCGGTCGGTGCGCCCCCCACGATCTCGAGGCAGCAGCCCGCAGCGTCGTCGGCTACTGAACCGGCCTCGCCGGCGGGACCGAATGAACGGGCGCTGCCGCCGAGGGCAAAGAAGACGGCGCCCGCGCCGATAGCGGTAGCCATGATTGCCGGTGACTTTCGTCGCTTCGTGGCTAATCGGTGCCGACCCACGGCAAGCCACTTTACGAGCAAAACCGGCAATAGTCACAATTTTGTAACGGCCGAAAAGCGACGGCGACTGCGCCTGGCCTGCAAAACAGGGCAGCGACCTGGGGTTTTACAGACGACTCGCGGCGAAATCCGCGCCCTGGTCCACCATGCCGTTCACCGGGTAAAGAAGGTGCGCGGCGCCGGGCTGTCCGGGTGGCGCCCCATTGCACACCGTGTCGTCCGGGGCGCACAGCTCCAGGGTCTTGGCTGTGTAGAGCGGCCCAATCGTGATGGGCGGCGCTCCGGCGCCGCGCAAAAACTCGTTCGACGGCGTTCCGAACAGAACCACCGCGGCGACATGGTTGGCGACTTCGGCGGGCAGCGGCTGGGGCACATACGACACATACTCCGCGGGCACTTCCTTCGGAACACTGGCCGAAGTGACGAACCCGGTCACGGCGGCGCCTTGGGAGTATCCGCCGAGCACCATTCGGGTGTTGGGGCAGTTCGCGGCCGTGGACTCGACGTGGGTGCCTTCGTCTCTGATTCCGTCAACGAAGGTTCTGGCGAATTCGATCCCACCGCCGAAATCGCCGCTGGCCTGGTAATTGACCGGATACACGCCGACCGATTTGCCGCCGGCTTTCGACGTCAACGAGTCGACGAAGGCCTGCCCCACTCCGCCCACGCCAGGGGGCTCGCCGGTACCCCGGGCGAACAGCACCTCGACGTCAGGACATGGCTGTGCCGCCGCGACTGGAGCGGGCACGCCGAGCAGCGCCGCCGCAATCAGCACTGCCATAGCGGGAAAGATGCGGCCGAACCGGGGCGCCCGCATGGCACGGATCCACTCAATGCCGTTCATGTTTACCCCCACCGTGTCGCGTCAGCGACCCCCGACCTGATCTGAACTTACGCTGCGCTCGGGTGTCTTCCCGGTTTTCGGCGAGATAAAACCAACTGCAAAACTCAGAAGACGCGTACCCAGTCGATGAGCATGTCCGCCGGATAGGAACCCGACGCGGGATCGCCGCCACCGGATCCGCCGACGGCAAGGTTCAACACCGGAAACATCGTGTAGTCGGGGTCGTTGAAGGGCCATTTGCGGATGGGGTCGTTGAGGTCTTCGATGCCGATCGCCGGAACGCTGAAGTACGGCTCGGCGCCGTCGACGTAGTCTTCCCAGAAGTAGAAACCGGTTGCATTCCACGTGACCCGCCAGGTGTGCCAGCCGCCGTCCACTCCGATCGGATGAGTCTCGAATGCGGTGCCGTAGGGATCGGCGTGGACGGTGGTTCCCGACGGCCACTCCCCGTTGCCGTACCACTCGAGCAGGTCGACTTCACCTTCACGCTCGGGAAAGTCGTTGGATAGCCACCAGGCCGGCCAGCAACCGCCGGTGAGGCAGTTGAGCTTGACACGCGCTTCCCACGTGGTGCCGATGCCCCCGCGCCAGTTGCCGTGCACCAGGCCGCCGTAGTAGGCGTCGCCGTCGTGGGTGGCGCGCAGAACGAGGTTGGAATTGCCGTCCAGGAATACGTTTTGGCGACTGTCGCGGTATTGCCCGAAAAACTCCGGCCGGTCCCAGCCGACCGGGTTCTTGATCGGAGTGCGGTGGTTGGACACCGTCCACTTGGAGGGATCAGGCGCCGAGCCGGCCGGGCCGTCGAACTCGTCGTGGAACAGGAAGGCCCCAGTCGTCGCACCGGGCGGCGCCGTGGGCGGTGGCGCCGGTCGGGACGGGTTAGCACCGGCTGTGGGCAGCGGGCTCGCAGCTGCCACCGCGCCGATTCCCAGCATCAACATCACGTTGCGACGATTCATCTCAGGCACAGACGAATGAAACCATGAGCCAGTGGGGGCGCGCATCACAATCCGGTCACGCGCCGACTCAAAGTCGTGGCGTTACGGGCTCTCGTCCGAATCGTCGAGGACGCTGACTGCGATGCCGTAGGGCAGGAATCGCACCTTGCGCGTCGGGTCGGTGTTGTTCTTGTTGGCGCGCAGCGCATCCAACTCGGTTGCATACACCTCTTCGACGCGGGCGCCGCCCTGGGCGTCGACGGTGTAGATCGCCCAGACGCCGTCGCCGGCTTCGCCGGTGGTTTCCGGCTCGGTGCGTGAGCGCCGGGCCAGATCTTCGAAAAGCGCGGACCAGCCGGCGCGTTCGCCGGGGACCGTGACGAACCGGCTGAAGCGTTCGAAAGCGTCGCGCAATCCTTCCCCCGCCTCGCGCATTACCCGATCCAAGTCGTCGGGATCGAACCCGAACGGACCGTTCTCTCCCATGGCAACTCTCCCGTTATGGCCCCGGCGGCGGCGGTGGCGGCGGCGGATTGATCGGTATCGGCACCGTGACGAACGGCAGGTGCAGGTACATCGTCATCGGTGGCAGCTGGGGAGCCGGCGGCGGTGGTGGAGCGGCCGGCGGCGGCGGGGGCGCGGCTGGCGGCGGCGCGGGCGCGGCCGGCGGGGGCGCCGGTTCTGCTGCCGGAGGCGGGACATAGGCGGGTGCTTGCCGGGCCGGCGTCTGCCGGACCGGCGGCGGGTTGACGACTTGCTGCGGCTGCTGCCGCACCACAGGCGCCGGCTCGGGGATGGTCTCCGGCGCCGGTGCAGGTGCGGCGGGTGGCGGTGCGGGTGGGACGGCCGACGGCGGCGGTGCCGGCGGCGATGCGACGGGCGGCGCTGCGGGGGCCGGAGCGGCCGCGGCGGGTGGGTGCGGGCTTGCGGGCGCGGTCGGGACGACGCCCTTGCCATCGGGGTTAGGTCGTTGACCGATCGACGGGCGCACATCGCTGGCCAGCGAAACCACCACCGCCACAACGCCGATGGCCACTATCGCCGCGGCTCCGCTGCCGACCAGCAGGAACGGCCGGTGCCGCGGGCTGCTGTCGTCGTCCTCGTCGGCGACGGCGCTGTATGCGAGGGCTCCGGAGCCCACGCTGGCGTTGGCCGAAACGTCAAGGTAGGCCGGTGCGATGACGTCGTGGTTCACCTCACCGGTTCCGGGATCTTGCGCGTAGGCCAGCGCCGCGGTTGACGACGCGAACAGGGGTGCGTTGGCCGACGCCAACGCCGCCCCCCGCGCCAGCGCCATATCCGGTTCTTCAGGCGCGCTCACCGGAAGCGAGACCAGCTCTTCCAGGCCGTGTTTGACCGGCACGATGTCTACGCCGCAGCCGACGATGAACACACCGCCCGGGCGCGACTCCAGCTCCTCCAGGCGCCCGATCATCTTGGCGAGCGCGGAAACCCCGGCGGGGCTGGGCTGCACACACCGGATCTGCTGACGCTGCAGATCGACGATCGAACCGTCGGTGACTTCCACCACGGCCACCGTCGCGCTGTCCGCCTCGGCGAATACCAGCGCGATGTACTCGTAGCCGACCGCCTGACCGACGGTCTGGGTCAGCGCGGCGGCCGCCAGCAGCGGAGATACCAGCATGACGTTGCGGGTTTCCCGGACGGCCAGTGCATCGCGCAGCGCGCGGACTTCGCTGGGCTCGGTCCATGTCACCCCGGTCGACATCAGCCGGTGGCCCCCTTCGGCGGCCGCTTGCCTGGTACCGAGGATCGCGCCGATCACCTGTTCGGGCGCCCTGAACGTTGCTCTATCGTCGGCGTCGGCAACTGCGAAGCTGTCTTCCTCGACGGTGACTCCGTCGGCGTTCTCGCCTTCGACCAGCACCATGCGGACCGTCGTGGGCGCCATCGACACGCCGAGTACGATGTCCACTGCTCCTCCAAAATTCTTTGCTGGCCAGAATCTGGGCGGAGGAGCACACCGTTTGGGCTGTCATCCACAAAACTTCCTGCTTATGAAGTTCTGCGCGGACCAAGACGACGGCACGGCGGCGTCAGCCTCCACCAAGCTTGGCCCTTCCACCCTACTCGACGTGCGCGAAACGCAAACCCGGATCGATTCACGGGCCACGTGGTCGGGCGGATTCCCGGGTCGACCCTACGGTCCGGGGTTCAGAAACGGATTGTCCGGAGCCGGGGCCTGATTCTGCGGGACTTGAATCGGAATGGGCACCGGCACCAACGGAATCCTCAGGTACTCCGTCGTCATGGGCACCGTCGTCGTCGTGGTCGTCGTGGTGGTGGGCGGCGGAGTCGTGGTCGTCGTCGTAGTGGTCGTGGTGGTCGTCGTCGGCTGATGCGTGGTCGTGCTCGGCGGTGGCCGATGCGTGGTGGTGACCGGCGGCGGAGGAGGTGGTTCGGCGCTGGTCGGTGGTGGCGGCGGCGCCACACTGGGCGTCGGCGCGGCGCTGGGCGGCGGTGGCGGTGCTGGGCTCGGCGACGGCGGCTGGGTGTTGGGTAATTGAGGCGGAGGCGCGACGCTGCTGGGCGCCGGCGGCGCATGGTGTCCGGTGACGCTGGTCAACGAATACGCCACCCCGCCGATCGCGAACATCGCGACCAACGCGCCGAAGCCAAACAGCAACTGCGGCAGGCGGTACCCACGTCGAGGACGGTCGTCGGGCGGCGGCTGCAGCGTCAGCAGGTACTGCGACGGCGGCGCACCGCCGCGATCGTCGCCATAGGGTTCGCCGAAGTAGGCGAGCGGCCCGTCGTCGTCGTCGGCTTCCGACCAGGCCAGCTCCCGTCGCGTCACCGGCGGGTCCTCGACAAGCACATCACCGGCGGGGATTCCGAAGTCGCCGGTGGGCGCGTCGAACGCCCCGCTGTGCGCGGCGAAACCACCGGTATTCGCAGCGAAACCGCCGGTGGCTGCGCTAGCCACCGGGGCCATCGCCGTCGATGTCTGGGCCTCGTCCGCTTCCTGCTCGCCCGGCTCGCGCGACGACAGCATCACCGCACCGACCGCCATAGCCAGCGCGGGCCGCACAGCGGTCACCACCGAGGCCTTCGCGTGTGATGAGAAACGTTGAGCGACAAGAGGAATGCTGGCGCCGCCGCCGGCCATCGCTACCGCCGCAAGATCCCCGCGGGCAATCTTGTGGCGGGACAACATCTCGTCGAATGCGGAGAACACACCGCTCAACCGCTCCTCGACGAGATGCTCTAGCTGGGTGCGCATTACCGCGACGACGGTGCGCCGTCCCGGAAGTTCGACTATCACTTCAGTCGCCGTCTCGGTCGACAACTGCTCCTTGGCGGTACGACACGCCTCGCGCAAGTCGGCGAGTTGACCGACCGCGGCAGTGCCGGCGGGATCGGCCTGGGCGGCATGGCCGATATCCGAAAGGACGTGAGCCAGGAGATCTTGGTCGATCTGGTCGCCGGAAAACGCTGAGTAGCGAAGTGTTTCACCGATCGGGATGAAGTCCGACTCTGCGTCGGCCAACGTGATGCTGGTTCCACCGCCGCCGAAATCCAGCAGGCCCACCACGCCATGGCCGGGCAGGCGCGCATCGGAATTCAACGCCGTCAATGCTGCAACGGCATCCGACACCAGCCGTGGTGCCATGCCGCTTCGAACGAAACCGGCGTGAGTACGCAGTGCAGCCCGTAACGATTGCACGGAGCCCGGACCCCAGTAGGCCGGAAGCGCGATCGTGATCTCGGATGTCGAGGCGTCGCCCCCGGCCGCAGAAATGATCGCATCCAGCGCTTCGACCAGCAACAGCGCGGGATCATGAGTAGAGCCGTCGGCGGACACCAAAGCCCGTGAGTCACCGACGCGTTCGACGAAGCCGCCGACCAATGTGCCGTGATCGGTCGACCTCGTGTCCGGCATAGGCGCACCGAGTTGTGGTTCGCGATCCGAAAACAGCGTCAACACCGAGCGGCGCGTAACGGGCGGACTTCCGTTACGCACCGCCACTAAGTTCGTGGTCCCGATCGACAACCCCAACGGGTCGTACATACAGTGAATACCTCGCATCGATAGCGGTCGGCGGGCAGCGTTCACGATAGCCGCGCTTGGACTGGATCGAGACCGGGTAAACCACGATCGAGACGCGGTGGATACGGTCTTGTTATCTAATGCCCTCGGGCCGTGCGAGTTACACCACTGTCAGCGGCAACGATTTGCGCGGCTGGAACTGGAACGTCGATCCGCCGCTGACCTTGGCTATCTGCACCTCCGGCAATTCCGGTGCGATGGCGTCGGTTTCGATCAATTCAGCTGTCCAGCCGGTACTGGTCCCGCTGACGCGCACCTGAAGATGTGGATCGACGGCAGTGGCGATCGCCTGCAGCGGTTGCACAGACTCCGGCGAACACAGCGAGATCCAGGCTCCGTCGTCGTGGGCGGGCGACTGATGCACCGTCACGTGGTTGTCGGGCAGCTCGGCCCGCACGTAGCCGGCGGGGTTGAGCAGCGGATGCAATTCGAAAACCTTCAGCGCGCCGTCAATGCCGTCGGGCAATGACAATGCGTGGTGGATGCGCTCGGCGGCCAGGCCGGCCAAGCCGATCAACTGACGGGTGCCCACGGACGCGGCTAACGCGGCGTCCGATCCGGCCCGCGCGCGCACCGCGATCGCGAACGACAGGTACAGCAGGTGCATCTGCAGGCACACTTCGTCGGCCATGCGGACCAGCGCCGAATGCGAGAAGGCACCGAAGTCGAGGTCGGAGAGCAGCGGGCCGGAGTAGTCGGCCAAACCCTCGTCGGCGGCATCGATTGCTTCGAGTTCCCATGTCGCAGCGCCGGTCTGGCGTACCACGTCCAACGCCGGAATGCCGTGGACGGGCGGGTAAGACTCGTCGATGATGACGGTCCACGCGCAGTGCGGATGCCGATCGGCCGGTTCGCGAGGCGGGCGGTGGATGGGACGCATCTGTGCCCGGGGATTGGTCGCCACCGCGGTGGCGTCGAAGGTCGGGTCCTCGATCGTGTGACACATACCGAAGACGTAGTCGTCGCCCATCGGTTCCACGTCGAGCAGCGCACCGCAGTGGTCGAGCTGGAATTCGCCGTGCCAGCGGTCGTGCACGGTATAGCGGAAGTCCATGAACTGCGGCGGCGCACCGATGTCGAGCTGCAAGCCCTTGAAGATGGTGGGCACGTCGTCGCCAACGTAATTCAGCGCCCGCTGCATCCGTTGGGTGTAGATCGGGCTGGCGCCGGCCCACTCCTCGATGGCGATCTGCAGCATTTCCTCGCGGCCGAATTCCTGGATGCACCAGGCCATGCCGGACCGGTCGATCATGTGACCGATCAGCAGCAGTTCCGGAACCAAGACGGCAAGTTGCTCACGGGACAATCGCGCGTACCGGGATGCGACCACGCTCCAAAAATAGTCGTGACTATGTTATAAAGTCAACTATGGCAGTTAGCGCCGGTGTCAGCCCTACCCGGCGCACCACTGCGCCACGCAAACGCGGCGACGACACCCGCGCGAAGATCATTGACGAAACGATTAGCTGCATCGTCGAAGAAGGTTTCACCGCGGCGACGGCCAAGCACGTCGCCGAACGCGCGGGCGTGACCTGGGGCGTGATCCAGTACCACTTCGGCGACCGCAACGGCCTGCTGATGGCCGTGGTCGACGAGGGCGTGACCAAGCTGCTGGAGAGCCTGGCGGCGGCCGACGTCGGTGAGTTGACGCTGCGCGAACGCATCGAGGTCGTCGTCGACACCGCCTGGCGTTGTTACAGCAGCCCGACATCGATGGCAGCCTTTGAAATCCTGCGGGCAACGCGTTGGGAGGAGACCTCACGACGGCATCTGCTCGAGATGAACTCCGCGATCGCCCAGCTGGGCAGGCTGGTCACCGATGACCCCGCCGATAGCGGTGTGGCCGAAGTCATTTGGGCCACCCTGCGCGGTGTGGTGCTGGCACAGATGATCGTCGGTGTGCCGGTCGACTGGCAATCCGAACGACGGGCGCTGATCGACATGGTCAGCCACTACCTGCAGCGCTGAGGCGCTGCAGGTCAGCGCTTAAGCTCGGCGCATGGAACTGCGGCAGCTGCGCTACTTCGTTGCGGTTGCCGAGGAGTTGCATTTCGGTCGTGCCGCGGAGCGGATTCACATTTCCGGGCCGGCCTTGTCTCAGCAGATCATTGCGCTGGAACGGGAACTCAAAGCTGAGCTGTTCATCCGCGACCGACGCAGTGTCCGGCTCACCGAGGCGGGACGGTCCCTGCTCGAGGACGCCCGCAAGATTCTGACGATGGCCGACGGCGCCGCGGAGCGGCTGCGCCGCGCTGCCGCCCAGTCGGCCCCACTGCGCCTGGGCTATGTCAGTTGGTTGCCCGACAATTTGGTCGCGTTGGTGGGCTCCGCGGTGACGTTGCGTATCGACGAGTGGGTGCTGCCGTCGCATGCGCAGGCAGCCAGGGTCGCCGAGGGCAGCCTTGATTTGGCGCTGGCCTGGGTGAGTGGTTCCGACGCGGCTGCAAATGGTTTGGCGGCGCATCTATTACGCGCGGAGCGCCTGCGCGCAGTTCTTCCGGGAGCCGGCTCGGGTGTTCCCATCGCCGCGCGAGACGTCACCGTGTTGCTCGACATCGACGAGTCGGCCTGGTCATCATGGAACCGATTCGCTGAGGGTTTCGCCGCCGAGTCGGGTGCCCGCATCGCCCACATCGAAGACGGTGGAATCGTCGGCGACGCGTTCTATGCGCACGTGCGGCGGCTGGGCGCACCGGTGCTCGCCTCGCCCAAACGTCACACCGCAGCCATCCCACCGCGGTTGGGCCAGCGGCCGGTGGCCGAACCGGCACCGCTGTGGACCTGGTCGCTGCTGCATCGCAGCGCCGACGACCGGCCCGGTGTGCGTGCGGCGGTCGAGTCGCTGCTCGCCTTCGCCGACAGCCAGGACTGGAGAAGGCCGCCGGCCGAGCGCTGGTGGACACCGGCCGACGACCCGCACCGCGACACGCTGCTGTCGTAAGGCGCGCCTACGACAGGTAGCAGATTCGTCGTGGACGGCTGGTCATCGTCGCGCTTCACTGATCACATGAACTATGTCGTGGATCAGCTGGGCCAGTTCGTCGTCGATGCGCGCTTGGGGGATCTGAGTGAACCCAACCTGGCGCTGATGAAGCGAAATGTGCTCGACAGCATCGCCTGTGCGCTGGGCGCACTCGACGGCGAACTCATTCCGGCGTTGCGCGCCCATGCCGAAGAATTCAGCAGCCGCCCGACCGCGACCTTCATCGGTGGTGGACGCGCATCGGTGGACCAAGCGGCGTTCTTCAACGCCGTCCTGGTGCGCTACCCCGATCTGCTCGACACCTACCTGACGCCTGGCGGACTGTGCCACCCGGCCGACAACTTCGGAGCGATCCTGGCGATGGCCGAACATGTCGATGCCAGTGGAGCGGATTTCCTGCTGGCGCTGGCGATCGCCTATGAGATTCAGTGTCGGTTCAGCGCGCAGGTTCCGGTGATGGCTCGTGGCCTGAATCACGCACTGCAGCTGGCGATGTCGGCCGCCGCTGGCTCAGCCAAACTGTTGAACCTCGACTCGGCGCGCACCGCCGACGCGATCGCCGCCTCGGCTGTCGACAATGTGTCATTGGCGGCGGCGCACACCGAGCCGGTGTCGAACTGGAAGGGCATATCGCCGGCAATCACCGGGATGCGCGCGGTCTATGTCACGAAGCTGGCCGAGCGTGGCATCACCGGTCCCAGGGCGCTTTTCGACGGGCCCCACGGCCTGACGCAGCTATTCGACCAGCCCATCGACCTGCACACCGATGACCCAGCGCTGGTCGCCGTCGAACAGACCTACCTCAAGCAGTACTGCTCGCTGATCCATGGCCAGGCCGTCATCGACGCCACGTTGAACGCCCGCGAGGAACACAGCTTCACCGGCGCTGACGTTGAGCGCGCCAGTGTGGAGGTCTTCCAAGGTGCATTCGACTTCGCCGGCGGCGGCACCTACGGCGACAAGGACCACCCGCTGACCAAGGAGCAGGCCGACTACAACTTGAAGTACCTCACCGCCGTCGCGTTGCTTGACGGGCAAGTGGGGCCCGAGCAGCTGGAAACCGAGCGTGTCCGACGGGCCGATGTGCAGGACTTGCTGACCCGGATCGCTGTCAAACCCGCATCAGACTTGACGGCCGCCTATCCAGAGCGCACCTCGACCCGCATACACATCGCCCTGCACGACGGTCGTGAATTCGACCGCGAGCAATCCGATTTCGAAGGATCACCGACGCGACCGATGTCCTGGGAACGGGTCGTCGACAAGTTTCACTGGCTCGGTGAGCCAATCGCCGGCGAAGCGCTTCGCGACGAGATCATCACCGCAGTGCAACGCCTGGACGAGATACCTGCCGCCGAACTGACCGGCCTGCTGTCGTCGGTGAGCCCGGTGCGACAGCGTCCTCGAACCCGCGCGCGGCTGTGAATCGCGATGTGCTGCAATGACCTGGTGAGCCCCCACGATCTCGCGGCCGACATCGAAGCGATCAAGCAAGTCAAGTACCGCTACCTGCGCGGGCTGGACACCAAGCACTGGGACGACTTCGCCGGCACGCTGACCGACGACATTGCCGGCGACTACGGGTCCTCGCTCGGTGAGGAACTGCACTTCACCAACCGCGTGGATCTGGTGGATTACATGCGCTCGGCGCTAGGCCCTAATGTCATCACCGAACACCGGGTGACTCACCCCGAGATCACGGTGACCGGCGACGAGGCGTCCGGCACCTGGTATCTGCAGGACCGCGTGATCGTCGCCGAGTTCGACTTCATGCTGATCGGTGCGGCGTTCTATCACGATCGCTACCAGCGTACCGCTGAGGGTTGGAAGATCAGTGCGACCGGCTACGACCGCACCTACGAAGCGACGATGTCGTTGGCGGGCATGGACTTCAAGGTGAAACCCGGTCGCGCGCTGGCCTGATTACTTGGCGATCGCGATGAGCGCGCCGGGGCGCAGCCAGCGGATGATCTGCACCAAGGTGTCGTCGTCGATGGCCACACACCCCGCAGTCGGCCCGCCGTCGGTGGTATGGAAAAAGAACGCGGCGCCGTCACCGGGAACGCGCGCCTTATTGACGCCCATCACCACCGCATGCTTGTACTGCGGAATCGGCAGGTTCTCGCTCGCAGAGGTGTCGAAGGGGCACTGCGATTTCTTGCACACCTGCATGGTGTTGAACGTGGGGCTCTTGTCATCGCCGTTCCACCAATGGTCCGGCCCAACTTGGGTATACGGCAGCCCGCCGCCCGGATTGGGCGCAGTGCCGAAGGCGGAGTCGAGCGAATAGATCCCCATCGGCGTGGCGGGATAGCCACTCTTGGCCTTCGGTGCCAGGCCCGCCGACCCGATGTGGGTGGGGATCCCGACGCCGATCGGCTGCCAGCCGGTGGCGCCGCGCTGGTAAACATCCATCTTGGCCGTCGAACCGCCCACGCCGACAACTGAAACCACCTGACTGGCATTGCCGACGGACTGCGCGAACCAGGGTGTGACGACCGCGGCGCTCAACGGCGCGTCTGCCAGCGCCAGCAGGGCCGCACCCACGGCAGCACAAAGCAAACCCAGCAGTCGGCGCACCATTTCATGATCAACTCCGCTCAACTTCAGGGTCAAGTAAAGGTTTAGCTTCAATTCGGTCTCTGGGCGGCCGCAAACCCACGCTCTCATCCTGCGGATCGCAGCGAACGCATATATGCTCGGCGCCGATGTCCTTGTCGGTCTACGACGAAATCGCTTGTTCCCCAATAATCCTCACGGCTATCTGAGAGCGCCGATGACATTTGACGAACAAAACACAACGCCACTCGCCGTACTGGACAAGGTCAGCGAACCGCCGTTGACGGTGTCGCTCGGGTCGGCGCTGTACACCTTCCCCGCAGGTTGCGACGTCGTCGTCGGCCGGGACCGCGATTGTGACATCTGCCTGCGCGACGGCGACCCCGCCAACCGCACGCTGATCTCACGCAAACATGCAATCCTGCGGTTCGCCGACCGTCAGTGGATGGTCGTCGACACGAGCCAGAACGGTGTTTTCGTCGACGGTGTCCGCGTCCGACAGCTCGCCATCCACGACGGCCAGATCATCAGACTCGGCAGCAAGCGCGGGCCGCAGTTGACGCTCAGCGTGCCGCCAGGACCTAACCGCACCCAGACGCAGCCCAGCGAGCCGGCTTTCATGGAGCGCACGATGCGGCTGCTGCTGCCGCCGCGGCCCACGCCGGTGCCGGCGGGCTCAGTAACGGTCGGCCGCGCCAAAACCAACGGCGTCGTCGTCGACGACGCTCTGGTATCCCACGTGCATGCGGCGCTGGTTGCCACCCCGGCCGGCGTCGAGATCCGCGACAACAACAGCAGCAACGGCACTTTCGTCAACGGCGCGTTGGTTACCCGAGCCTTGCTGCGGGACGGCGACATCGTCACCGTCGGAAACACCGACCTGGTAGCGCGCGGCCAGAGCCTGGTGCCGCGAACAGCACCGGCACACAACAGCGGGCTGACCGCGCACCAGCTGGCGCTGACCATCGACGGGCACCCGCTGATGGCCGACGTGTCGCTCACCGCGAAGCCCGGAACCCTGACCGCGGTGATCGGACCGTCCGGTGCAGGAAAATCCACGCTGGTCAAGCTGATCGGCGGTACGACACCGCCCACCGGCGGCGTCGTCACGTTCGACGGGCACGACGTGCACGCCGAGTACGCGTCGATGCGCTCCCGGATCGGGGTGGTGCCGCAGGACGACGTCGTGCACCGCCAACTGACCGTCGAACAGGCCCTGGGGTATGCGGCCGAATTGCGGCTGCCACCGGACACCTCAGCCGATGACCGTCGTGAGGTGATCGATCGCGTACTCGACGAGCTGGAGCTGACTTCGCACCGAAAAACCCGAGTCGACAAGCTCTCCGGCGGGCAGCGCAAGCGCGCGTCGGTGGCCATGGAACTGTTGACCGGCCCGTCGCTGCTCATTCTCGACGAACCGACCTCCGGGCTGGATCCGGCGCTGGATCGCCAGGTGATGACGATGCTGCGTCGGCTGGCCGACGCCGGCCGGGTGGTAATCGTCGTTACGCATTCGCTGACCTACGTCGACGTGTGCGATCAAATTCTGCTGCTGGCGCCCGGCGGCAAGACGGCGTTCGCCGGGTCACCCGCCGAAGTCGGGCCGACGCTGGGCACCACCCAGTGGGCCGACATCTTCGCTCAGGTCAGCATCGACCCCGACGGCGCGCATCAGGCATTCCTGATGCGACATCCGCCGGCCCCGGCGCGGTCACCGGCGACGGGCGCGGAACCGTTGGCCGCTGCGCCACGCACCAGGCGCGGGCATCAGATATTTACGCTGGCGCGCCGCCAAACCCGGCTCATCGCCGCCGATCGAGGCTACTTCGTGTTCCTGGCGCTGCTGCCATTCGTGCTGGGCGCGCTGTCGCTGGCAGTTCCCGGCGACACCGGGTTCGGTTATGCCGACCCCCGCGGGTCGGCGTCCGACGAGCCCAACTCGATTCTGATTCTGCTGAACCTCGCCGCGGTGTTCATGGGAACCGCGCTGACGATTCGAGATCTGGTCGGAGAACGCCTGATCTTTCGCCGCGAGCGCGCCGTGGGCCTCTCGGCGACGGCGTATCTGGCGGCCAAGGTGGCCATCTTCAGCATCGCGGCACTGATCCAGACGGCCATCGTCATCGCGATTGTGATGATCGGAAAAGGACTGCCGACGCGCGGAGCAGTCGTGCTGGGCCAGGGCGCCTTTGGGGCTGCCGCGGAACTGTATGTGACGCTGGCACTCACCGCGATCGTCTCCGCGATGGTCGGGCTGGCGCTGTCGTCGCTTGCCCGTTCCAGCGAGCAGATATTGCCGATGCTGGTGGTGACGATCATGGCGTCGATGGTGCTGGCCGGCGGTTTGATCCAGGTGACCGGGCGCATCGGCCTCGATCAGATCTCGTGGCTACTGCCGGCGCGGTGGGGTTTCGCGGCGGCCGCGTCGACCGTCGACCTGCGCGCCGTCGAACCGCTCTCACCCCCCGACCGGTTCTGGTCGCATTCGCCGCACTACTGGGCGTTCGACATGGCCATGCTGGTAGTCCTAGGTGCCATCGCCACCAGCCTGGTTCGGTTTCAGTTGCGGCTGGGGGGTGCGCGGCGGAAACACTGAATAGCGAGTACCGCGCCACGGTCTTACCATCGGCCGATGTCGGACTTTCCGCCGGGCCGGTATTCGCACGTGCTGGTCGGCCATGTGTGGCCGTCGGGTTCGAACCTTGCCGCAATCGGCAATGCATCGACGGATTTCGGCAGTACCGCTACCGCCTATCAAGATCTGCAGGATCAGCTGCGCCAGACTCGTTTTGGGCCACTGGCCGGCCAGTCCGGTGTGACCGCCGACGATGTCCGCGATGCCTTCCAGCGGGGCGAGACGCACGCCGGCAATGTCGCAGAGAAGAACGCAATCAAGCGGGCTGCTTACACCTCGGTTCGCGATGCGCTCAGCGAGCTGCGGTCGGCACTGACCACGATCGCCGAAGACGGCGGCACCGACATCGCGCGGATTCAACAAGGTAACGAGTCGTCGACGACAAAGCTGGACAGCATCGGCGACGTCGTGCTGGCTTGCCAGACTCGCGCCAACGTCAAGGCCGCGGCGTGTGGCGAGGCCATACTCAGTGCGGTCCAACAGGTCCTCGATGCCGAAGGCGCCGGCAAGTCGGCTCGTCAGTTCGCCGCAGAACACGGGATCGACACCGGGCGCATCTTCGGTCACCCCAGCCCAGACAGCGCCCGCGCGCAGGCGGCCGCAATAGTCAATGAAGACAACGCTTTTGACGCAGCGACGAGATGAGCGGCGAGTTGTGGGCCACACCGGCCGATTACGCCGCCGCGGCCGCGGCGAACACACCGCCGCCACCGATCATGCCGACCGTCGTCCCGCTCGCCGGCTCGTTCGTCGACAACCTGCTGGCGACTCTGGGTGCTGCCGCCAACATCGGCGTCCCGACCGACAACATCGACGCCCAGCTCGGACAAGCCGAACGCGCCCTCAAAGCCGCTGACGCGGAGACGAAATTCCCTGCCAACGAGAACGATTCGGCCGCGCAGCTGGCCGTGCTACCGCAGCTGGCATCCGGTCTCGCGGGTGCCATCGCCGGTGCTCTGGGCGGGGCGTTGCAGCCGCTGAGCCAGGCCCCGCAGCAGGCGGCCCAAGCCGGCCAGCAGGCGCTGCAATTGGGCATGGGCGGGCTGCAAGGGGATCACGCCGACGTGCTGCCTGACGAGGCGCTGGGCGAACCATTGGTCGTCGACGGTGGGCCGACCGTATTGTCCGGCGGCGGCGGTTCCCAGGGCAGCGAATTCGAGGGCACCGCACCGACCGCGGTGCTCGGACCGCCGCCCGCGCCGTCTGCGGCTACCACACCCGCGTCGGCACCGACCATGCCGACAAGACCGAGCGCGCCGGAAACAGCGAATACGCCGAGGGCCGGAATGGGCGCCGTGCCGATGGTGCCGCCGGGCGCCGTTTCTCCGACGAGCGGCCCAGTCGGCGACCCCAAAACCGATGCCAAACGCGTCGTCGTCCCGTCAGTGCGCAACGGCGCCCCAGTGCAGGGCCGTATCACCGCGCCGGCGCCCGAGGTGACAAAGCGACTGGCGGGCAAGCTGGTTGCCACCAGGCGCGTCGTCGTACCGGATGCGACATCCGACGACCCGACCTAGCGCCGCAGCAGCCACGCGCACGCCAGGAAGTACAGGTATCCCAGCGCCCAGCCGGCCAGCACGTCGGACAGGTGGTGCACATTCAGCGCGACTCGGCCGAACCCGACCGCCACCACCACCAGCGCCCCCGCCGCGCCGGCCGTTACCGCCAGCGGCCGACTCAGCATCGGCCACACCACGGTCAGCAATGCCAGCACCCCGACCAGCACGCCGAGGGCGTGCCCGGACGGGAAGGACGACGAGGATTCGGTGACCAGCGCCGTCGTCGGCCGCGGCCGATCGGCCAGATCCTTCGCCGCCTGGATGAGCAATCCGCTGAACTCCACAGTGACGAGCAGAAAAACCGCCGTCCGCAAGCTGCGCCTGACCAGCGCGACCACTGCGGCGGCCGCGGCCAGCAACCGAAACGCCGCGGGGCCGAACACGGTACACAGCACCTGCCAGAACCGCACCCACGCCGGGTGATGAACCCCGACGTCGTAAAGCGCGGTCAGCGACGCCGCGTCGGGCGAATCCAGCCAGCCCCACGCTTGCCGGTGCCCCAGCCACATCACCGCATACACCACCACGGCGGCCGCTGCGGCAGCCGTCGGCCGGACCGATACCACGGCTACACCGATACCACGGGCCACCGTCATACTGGGCTCATGTCGGTCTTTGTCCGCAGACTGTTCGGCATCGGCAAGTTGCCGGCCGATCTGCGCGCGGAGGTGGAAGCGGAGGGCGTGATCTACCTCGCCGACTACGTCGCGGTCACCCGGCGGTTCAGCGGCGCCATCCCCGGCCTGCGCTCGGCGCACAGTGTCGCCAGTTACGTCGGCTCGCTGGTGCTGACGTCACAGCGGGTGCTGGCCACCTTGTCGTCGCTGCCCAAGCTGGCCGGTCCCACCGTGGACGCCCGCTGGGATGCGCCGCACACCGGCGCCGCCACGGCCCAGATCGGGTCGACCGGCGTCCAGGTCGAGCTGGACCTTCCCCGCGTCGACCCCGCGTTCAGCGGTCACCTCTCGCTGCATTACAAGGCGGCGATCCCCGGCGACGTGCTCACCGGGTTGCCGCAGCGGTCGTTGTCCTTTGACATGCCGCCGGAATACGTTTTCCGCGCGGTGGGTGTGACTTACCGGCCGTAGTTGCCGAGCGCCTCCTTATCGGGCGTGCTCACCGGGTTCCTACGATGGCCCTGTGCACGATCACGCGTTCAGTCCGGACGAACGGCGAGCTGTCTATCGCGTGATCGCCGAGCGACGAGACATGCGCCGGTTTGTGCCGGGCAGCACTGTTCCCGAGGACGTGCTGGCGCGCTTGCTGCAGGCTGCGCACACGGCGCCCAGTGTCGGGCTGATGCAGCCGTGGCGCTTCATCCGTATCACCGATGACTCGCTGCGACGACGTATTCACGAACTGGTGGACGACGAGCGCCTGCTCACTGCGCAAGCCTTGGGCCGGCGAGCTCAGGAATTTCTCGCATTGAAGGTCGAAGGCGTCCTGGATTGCGCGGAATTGCTGGTCGTGGCACTGGGCGACGGCAGAGACGACCACATCTTCGGGCGGCGCACGCTGCCACAGATGGATCTGGCGTCGGTTTCGTGCGCAATCCAAAACCTCTGGCTGGCAGCACGTTCCGAGGGCCTGGGCATGGGCTGGGTGTCGTTGTTCGATCCACGACGGCTGGCGGCCCTGCTGTCCATGCCCCCCGACGCGGAGCCGGTGGCAATACTGTGCCTTGGTCCGGTGCCCGAGTTCCCGGATCGGCCGGCGCTGGAATTGGACCACTGGGCATATGCGCGGCCGCTGGCCGATTTCGTAGCGGAGAACACCTGGGGCACACCGGTGCCGATAACGTCTCCGAGTGAACCAGACGACCTGGGAAGGTGACGGCGATCAGCGACAGCGACGAAACACACCGGCAACCCGACAACGTCTTGATCGTGCATTGGCACGACTTGGGGCGCTACCTCGGCATCTACGGCCACGCGGATGTGACGAGCCCGCGACTGGACCGGTTGGCCGCCGAGGGCATTCTGTTCACCCGAGCGCATGCCACCGCACCGCTGTGCTCACCGTCACGCGGGTCGCTGTTCACCGGACGCTATCCGCAGAGCAACGGACTCGTCGGCCTGGCTCATCACGGCTGGGAATACCGCTCGGATGTTCGTACGCTGCCACGGATTTTGTCCGAAGCAGGTTGGCATTCAGCACTTTTCGGTATGCAGCATGAGACGTCGTATCCGTCCCAGCTGGGTTTCGACGAATTCGACGTGTCGAATTCCTATTGCGAGTACGTGGTGGAGCGCGCTCAGCAGTGGTTGCACGCCTACGACTCCAGCCGACCGTTTTTGTTGACGGCAGGGTTCTTCGAGACACATCGGCCTTTCCCGCGGGACCGCTACCAGCCGGCCGACCCTGCGGCTGTCGCGCTGCCCGGCCACCTGCCCGACACCCGCGAGGTCCGCGAAGATCTGGCCGACTTCTACGGGTCGATAGCCACCGCCGACGCCGCAGTCGGCCGGCTGCTGGACACGCTGGCCGACACCGGACTCGACGCTACGACGTGGGTGGTGTTCTTCACCGATCACGGAGCGGCATTCCCCCGCGAGAAATCCACGCTGTATGAGGCCGGCACCGGCATCGCGATGATCATCCGCCCGCCTACCCGAATGACCGCCGGTCCCAAGGTTTACGACGAACTATTCAGCGGCGTCGACCTGGTACCGACGCTGCTGGACATGCTCGGTGTCGACGAGCCGGCCGACGTAGAGGGCATCTCACATGCGCAGGCGCTGCTTGCGGCGAACACCGACACGCCGGTGCGTGAGCACGTCTACACCGCCAAGACGTATCACGACTCGTTCGACCCGATCCGGGCAATCCGCACGAAGGAATACAGCTACATCGAGAACTACGCGCCCCGCCCGCTGCTGGATCTGCCGTGGGACATCGAGGAAAGCCCGTCGGGTCACGCCGTCGGGCCATTGGTCACCGCACCGCGCCCCGAACGCGAACTCTACGACCTGCGCGCTGATCCCACCGAGACCAACAACCTGTTGGCCGGCGACGACACCGGCCAGGCCGACGCCATCGCCGGGAATCTGGCTGAGCTGCTCAACGAGTGGCGCGTACAGACCGGCGACGTCATACCCTCGGATTTCGCCGGCAGCCGCATTGCGGCTCGCTACACCGAAACCTATCTGCAGATCCATGCCCCCAAGGTGCCGACCAGCCGGTCGGCGATCGCCGTCGATCGCGGCATCGAGGACGAAGTCAAGAAATAGGCTCACCTGGTGTCCACGCCGACGTCGTATCTGGTGCTCGCTTCGCAACGCAGTGGCAGCACGCTGCTGGTGGAATCGCTGCGCGCCACCGGATGCGCCGGCGAGCCGCAGGAGTTCTTTCAGTACTTGCCCACCACCGGCATGGCGCCCCAGCCGCGGGAATGGTTCGCCGCGGTCGAGGACGAGACGATCCTGCGCCTGCTCGATCCGCTGGATCCCGGTACGCCGGACACCGCGACGCCGGTGGCCTGGCGTGAGCACATCCGCAGCTCCGGCCGCACCCCCAACGGCGTGTGGGGCGGCAAGCTGATGTGGAACCAGACCCCGCTGCTTCAGCAGTGGGCCGCGGGGCTACCGGATCGCTCCGGGGGGAGTCTTCGGGCCGCGATCCGTGACGTGATCGGCAGCGAGCCGGTCTACGTGCACGTCTACCGGCCCGATGTGATCTCGCAGGCGGTGTCGTTCTGGCGCGCGGTGCAGACAAGGGTGTGGCGGGGCCGGCCCGATCCGGAACGCGATTCGCGGGCCGTGTACCACGCGGGCGCGATCGCCCACATCGTCACGACGTTGCGGGATCAGGAGAACGGCTGGCGCAGTTGGTTTGCCGAGGAGAACATCGCCCCGATCGACGTCGCCTATCCGGTGCTGTGGCGCAACCTGACCCAGATCGTCGCGACCGTGCTGGAGGCAGTCGGGCAAGATGCCCGGCTGGCGCCCGCGCCGGCATTGGAACGCCAGGCCGATCAGCGCTCCGACGAGTGGGTGGACCGCTACCGCACGGAGGCCGAGCAGCTCGGCCTACCGGTTTGACTGTGCATCCTTGGCGTTGCTCGATGCGCGCACACTCACGACGCGCCCACCTGCGCGACGACGAAGATCCGCCGGAACGGAAAGAACGTCGTCCCGTCGGGGCGGGACGGATAGGCATCGGCGAGCAGCGGGATGAGCTCGGAGCGGAACTGCTGCCAGTCCGCGTCGCTGAGCCGTTCGCGCACTGCCAACAGCACGGTGCCACTGATCCAGTCCAGCACCGGGTGCTCGCCGCGCAGTTGGTGCAGGTAAGTGGTTTCCCAGGCGTCGACCGTGCATCCGGCGTCGATCAGTTGCTCGGCATAATGCGCCGGGGTGTCGACCACCCCGCCCACTCGAAACGGTATGTCGCTCAGTGCCTTTGCGAAGGGTTCGCGACGGGCCACCGCCCGCACCGCCGCGTGCGAGGGCGTGTCGAATGCGCCCGGTACCTGAACGCCGATCCACGCCCCGGCGGGCAGCTCACCGACCCACCGCACCATCAGCTCGGCGTGCTCAGGTACCCAGTGCACGGCGGCGTTGGACAGCACCACGTCGGTGTCGGGCCGCGGCGCCCAGGTCCTCAGGTCACCGACGGTGGCATCGACGCCGCGTTCGCGGGCGGCGGCGACCATCTCCGGCGAGTTGTCCAGCGCCTCGATCGCCGCCTCGGGCCAACGCCGCGCCAACTCCACGGTGAGGTTGCCCGGACCGCAGCCGAGATCGACCACCCGTCGTGGCCGCTCGGCGCCCACCCGGGTCAGCAGATCGTAGAACGGCCGGGCACGCTGATCGGCGAATGCCAGGTAGACATCTGGATCCCACATATGTCCTCCGATCAGCAGTCCGCGAGCCGACTGATATAGACAACCTATTACTGGTGACGATTCGAGGGTGGACGATGGCCGACGAAGACGAGGCCGCTCGCGTTCGGGAGATCTGGTCCGCATTGGGCTTGCCCGGCATGATGGACGTGCACACCCATTTCATGCCGAGACCGGTGATGGACAAGGTGTGGAAGTACTTCGACTCCGCCGGCCCGCTGGTCGGGCGTGAGTGGCCGATCACCTATCGCGCCACAGAGGCGCGACGGGTGGAGGTGCTACGGCAGTTCGGGGTGCGCGGCTTCACCGCACTGGTCTATCCGCACAAGCCGCAGATGGCGGCATGGCTGAACCAGTGGGCCGCCGAGTTCTCCCGGACGACACCGGATTGTCTTGGCACCGCGACGTTTTATCCCGAGCCCGACGCCGATGACTACGTCGAGGCCGCGATCCGCGGCGGAACGCAGGTCTTCAAGTCACATCTGCAGGTGGGCCGCTACGATCCCAACGACGCGCTGCTCGACCGGGTTTGGGGA
Organism: Mycobacterium sp. NGS62; assembly: GCF_059812285.1. Lineage (NCBI taxonomy): Bacteria > Bacillati > Actinomycetota > Actinomycetes > Mycobacteriales > Mycobacteriaceae > Mycobacterium > Mycobacterium sp. NGS62. The sequence continues at coordinate 300,772 of NZ_JCALCK010000004.1, forward strand.
ATGATCGACGACGCCCGGGTGCCGGTCGTCATTCACTGTGGCTCGGGACCGGTTCCCGGTGAGCACACCGGCCCGGAACCGATACGCCGCTTGCTGCGTCGTTATCCGCGCCTGCGGTTGGTCATCGCCCACATGGGAATGCCGGACTACACGGAGTTTCTCGACATTTGCGAGAGCTCCGCCGACGTGCGACTGGACACCACGATGGCCTTCACGCCGTTCGTGGAGGAATCGATGCCGTTCCCACCGACGCAACTGGGCCGACTTCGCCGGCTGGGTGATCGCATCGTATTCGGTAGCGACTTTCCCAACATCCCCTACAGCTACGCCGACGCCCTGCGGTCGATCACCGAATTGCCCGGTATTGACGACGACTGGTTGCGGCGGGTGTTCTACCAGAACGCGGCTACACTGTTCTCGCCGCCCCATACCGGAGAGGCCAGCCGACAATGACGTCCGACGCCACCCCCGTCGATCCGCCTATCCCCGTTCCCGACGTGCCCGGCGCCGATGCGAGCGCCAACGGGTTGCCCGAGCGGTCGACGCTGCCGCCGCGGCAACGCGCGATCGTCGAGGCGTCCGCGGTCAGCGATGTCGGACTGCGTACCGCAGTCGCCACCATGCTCGGTGCCGCGATGCTGCCACCGGTGCTCGGGACTGCGGTGCGCCGCAGCGAATCCCACCGCGAGCGGGACAACCTGGGCTTCTACGCCGAACTGGCCGCCGAGCCCGATCCGGCGAAGTCGTTCCCGGCGCCGACGACGTCGCCTCGGGTGTCCTCGCGACCGGCCAGCCACCTGGCGGAGTGGCTCGCGCACGGCAATGTCGAAAACATCGCGTTCGCCAGCAGTTTCGAAGCAGTCAACCCCGCGATGCGCCAGCAGTGGCGAACATTGCGCCGCAACAATATTGTCCGGGCGCAGCACTGGCGGCATAACGATGGTCCGCGCCCGACGCTGTGTGTCATTCACGGTTTTCTGGGCTCGTCCTATCTGCTGAACGGCCGGTTTTTCTCGCTGCCGTGGTACTACAAGTCCGGCTATGACGTCGTGCTCTACACTTTGCCGTTTCACGGACGACGGGCCGAAAAGTATTCCCCGTTCAGCGGTTACGGCTACTTCGGGCGCGGCCTGACCGGTTTCGCCGAAGCAACCGCCCAGGCGGTCCACGACTTTCGTTCGCTGCTGGATTATCTGCGCTCTACCGGTGTCGAACGGATCGCGCTCACCGGGATATCGCTGGGCGGCTATACCTCGGCGTTGGTCGCCTCGGTCGACGACCGGCTCGAAGCCGTCATCCCCAACTGCCCGGTGGTCACCCCGATCGCGGCGTTCGACGACTGGTTCCCCGCCAGCCTGCTGGTGGCGCTGGGGATGCGGATGAGTGACATCAGCCGCGACGAGTTGGCCGCCGCACTGTCCTACCACTCTCCATTGAGCTACCAACCGCTGGTGGCCAAAGACCGCCGGCTGATCATCACCGGTCTCGGCGACCGGTTTGCGCCGCCGGGTCAGGCCGAAATGCTGTGGCAGCATTGGGGTCGCTGCGCGCTGCATTGGTTCCCCGGCAGCCACCTCATGCATATCAGCCAACTCGACTACCTGCGTCGGATGACTCAATTCCTGCAGGGGGTCATGTTCAGCTGACCGCTGCGTGGCGCGCCCTGGACTGCCGTTGGGCGCTGCTCGGCCAGCGCAGCCGGGTGAGGAGGTCGGTGGGTAGCTCGTTGTGCCCGTCGAGCCGCTGCACCGACGACGGGTGCAGCGTCGCAAGCGCGGGCCGCTGGTTACCGGCTTGCGGAGTCAGCCCCGCCAGCGGTCCCGCCCGGCCCGGCCGGCCGTCAGTGCGGAATGCGCATGCCACCGCCAGCGTGCGGCCTCCCGGACCGCCGGCGATCTCCAGCGCCGTCCACGTTTCGCGCGCCGGGTATGACCGGATCACCGCGAGCGTCTCGGGCAGCTCCGCGTCGGCCTTGACGCGGTACGCCGCAACGTATTCCGCACTGCCGACTCGGATTCCGCGCCAGGTCTCCCGAGCGGGCCGCGCGAACAGCTCGGGAACGTCATCGGGGTCCACGGTGCTCGCCGCCCAGCCGGCCTCGCGGAGATGGTCGGCGAGTCGGCGCACGGCCACCTCGACCGTCTCATGCAACGGGATCTTCGACGAGCGGGCCTGCAACGCGCCAAGGTTATCGGCGGCCGACAAGGTCAGCCCGATCCAGGTGTCCCGCTGCGGCGCTGCGGCATCGGATGCGGTGTCGCGGCTGGTGATACGCACCGCGTCGGCGCGAATCCCGTAGCAGTCCAGGTACCGGGCGATCAGCGGAAGCGGCAGCACATCGGGGTCGGTGTCCGATGCCGTGATGCGCAGCAGCGCGGTAGCCCGCACGTCGGTGGCTGATCGGCGGCCTCGGCCCCAACCCCGGTTGCGGCGCAGCACCGCGACCCGGCGGCGCAGCATGGTCGTCGCGAACAAACCCCGCCACCAGGCCAACAGGGCGATCACCACCGCGACGGCGATGCCGAGCACCCAACGCTCGCGTGGGGACTGCCACGGATAAGCCATGGCAGCAGGCACGATGGCCAGCAGGACGAGCACAATCCGTCCGGTCGGTAGCGATGCGAGAGCTGATTGCCTCACGAGGTGAGTTCCTTTCGTCGGCGCGCGGCGATCGCGGCGACAACCACGACGGCCAGGATGAGCGCCGCTGATCCGGCGAACGCGACGATCTGCGGGGTGCGGTCCTTCGGGGCCGGTTCGGGCGGCGCCGCGAGTTGTTTCACCGGCGCCGCATCGTGATCGGCGGTGGCGGGCAGCTCCCAGGTCAGGGCTGCCACCGGGTCGAGCGTGCCGGCGCCGACAATGTTGGACGGCGCGCGGGCGCCGTTGTGTGCGGTCGCGGTGATCCGGTGCACCACCTGGTCGGCCGTCAACTCCGGATACTTACTGCGCACCAGTGCCGCCACTCCCGACACATAACCGGCCGCATAGCCGGTGCCGCTCAGTGCCAGCAGTTGCTGGCGATCATTGGGCAGTCCGTTGGCCAGGCCACCGTCGTCGCGGTTGCTCACCGACACGATGTTCTGCCCGGGTGCGGCGATACCGACCCACGGTCCGGCCATGGTGAACTTCGACGGCTGGCCGTTGGGTGACAGGGAGCCAACCGAAAGCACGTATGGCTGCCACCACGACGGGATCGACACCGAGGTGACGGCTGCCCAGTTTCGGGCGTCGTCGGGCCGACTCATATCGGTCAGCGCGTTGGATTCACATGCGGATCCACCGGCCATCGAACCGGTCGAGCCGCTGTCGCCGGCGGCGGCGATGATGACCGCGTCCTTGTCGACGGCGGCGTACCGGATCGCCGCCCCGAGCGCGGACTGGTCGACGCCACGGTCGGCCGGTAGGCAGGTGACCGAGGAGATGGTGATCACGCGAGCACCGAGATCAGCCGCGTGCACGATCGCTCGTCCCAGGGCCGTCACGTCGAAAGTCGCACGCGCCAATGTCGGGTCGCCCCCGGGCATTCGGGGCGAGAACTTCGCAGAGGCGGTGCGCAATGACAGCAACTGCGCGCCGGGAGCGACTCCGGCGAAGCCGTCGTCGCCGGGTTGGCCGGCGATGATCCCGGCGACCAGGGTGCCATGCCCGTCGCAGTCGGTGAGGCCGTCGGTCGCCTCGATGTAGTCGCCACCGGGTTCGACGCTGGGCAGCCTCGGTCCCGGCTGCACTCCGGTGTCCACGACCGCCACCAACTGGCCATCACCGCGGGAAATCCGCCATGCATCAGGCAGATTCATGGCGAGTTGGTTGGGGCTGGTCGCACCGAAATCGCTGCCCGGGATGATGCCCGAGACGCTGCATTCGCCGCGCTGCTCCATCGGCTGAACTGGCCCCGGGGCACCGCTCGGCGGCTCGGCGCCCGGATCGACCGTCGGCGGGCTGATCGCCACCGCCGACGGGCAGACCCACACCCCGGCGGCCAAGACCGCTGCGAGACAGGAGAAACCGGCACGAATCATCGATTGAGTACCCAGCTGAAGATCCCGACCAGGTAGGCCATCACAGGAATCAGTGATGCGTCGATGCCGGATGCGACGAAGCCCAGCAGCCGGCGCAGCGGCAGTGAGTAGCTGTCCGGTGAGCCGATCGGGGGGTTCAGCGCAACCACAAGCCAGGCCAGCACCAGCACCGCCAGCACCACGATCGCGCACAGCGCGGCGAGATACCGCGCGGTGGCGGTGTAGAGCACCAGCAGTACCACCGACACCAGGTAAGGCTGGGCAAGCAGCCACGCCTTGCAGGCGGCTGAATCCCATACCCGGGCCCGAAGGGCCGCGGCCGCCGCAGTTCCCGCCACCACGTACCAGCCCCACCCGGCCAATGTTTCGGGTCTCAACGCGATGGCCACCGAGCCGAGCACGCTGAGCAACACAGCGGCGGCGATGAACCCGGTTTGATGCGCATCGCTGATCCGCACCCGCCGCGGCAGGTCCTGCAGCACCCGCAACGACGGCGCGGACGGGGTGGGATCCCCGGGTGCCGGGATCACCGGCAGCGGGAACCGTGCCCACAGCGCGGACAGCTGTGCGGCTTCAATGGTCACCAGCAACGCCAACACGATCAGCCCGCAACCGACGCTGAGCATCGGTAGCTCCCAAAGAATTTCAGCCAGCGCGGCCAGCAACACGCCAGCCCCGAGAACGGCTGTGGCAGTGAAGAATCCGGTGGCTCGGCCATGGTCGCGGCGGGGAAGGACAATGCTGATCAGTGACCATGCTGCGACGCCGGCTGCGCCCAGCATCAGCTGCGCCGGTCCGAAGTCACCGGGTACCGCCAGCATCAATGCCGCAGCGATCGGCACCAGCGCGACAATCGACACGGCAGTGGCCGCACGCGGTGATCGGACCGCCAGGCCGGCCACCGCGGTGAGCACGGCAAGCGCGGCGACGGTGATCAGCCCCGCTGCCGCGCCGGTGACCAACCGATGCGTGACCGCCAAACCGGTTGCAGCGACCACCAAGCCGATCACTGCGGCCAGCGCGCCGCGCTGGATGTGGCTGATTCCCCACGGCTTCAATCGGGATGTCGAGAAGATCACCGCGGCGTCGGCGATGTCTTCGACGATCCCGGGGGCAGCCGCTCCGGCCGGGACGGGCTGCAGCGCCAATAAGTCACCATCGACGACGCCGACGGTGTCCAGACTGGCATCCAGGCTGAACGGCGCACCACCGATCGGCGCAAGGCTGAGCCGGGCGGGGGTTACCGGCCCGGTGTCTTCGGCGGCGTCGGCTGCCTCGGCACCGTCGCTACCGGCACTGGGAACCACCAGCCGTTGGACCGCGGGCAGGATTTCGCGCAGCGGCAGCTCGGCGGGCAACGCCATTTCCGTCAACCGGCTGTCGGCGAGGATGGCGACCCGGACGATCGGCATCACGGCGCTGGACATCAGCGGATCCTCAGACTTTGGGGGGACATTGCTTCTCTTTCTTTTCGTAGAACAGCGGTTGTTCGGTTCTGGTAGGGCTCGTCAGCTGGATTGGGTCTGGAAGTCTCGGGAGAGTCGCTGCCCGGGGAACCACTGACCGTCCGGCAGCGTCGCGGTCAGTTGGTCGATCGCGACGGCGATCGAAAACGGTGTTCCGGGGCTGAATGTCGAGATCCATTCACCGTCGAATGCGCGGGAGGGACTGACCAGCACCCGGCCCGCGGTGGTGTCCACGATGCTCATCCCGACTTCGGTAGTGGCGTGTTGTCCGTCGTGGCGGCACCCGGCGACGATCTCGACGTAGCTGCGCGGGCCGGTGAACACCGACTCCACCACGGGTCGTGCTGTTTCTGGAATCCCCAGGAAGTCAAGCACTTCGGCAAGCGATGCGCCGGCGCGCAGCCGCTCGTCGGCTCGGGCGCCGACCCGGGCGGGCATGCTGAACTCGTCGAACCGCGCCGGCGGCCGATGCGCAAGCCCGACGCCGAGGACCGGCACCAGTGCCCGCGCGTCACCGATGTCCATCGATGTGAAGGTGACCAGCTGCGCGTTGCGCAGCGCGACAACGGTGTTGTCGCCGCGCCGCGCGACGATACCGCGCAGTAGGTCGCCTGCTCCGCCGGATTGATCGGGTCCCACGTAGCGCAAATCCAGCCATCGGTCCGGAAAGCACACCACTCGTACCCAGTCGGCCACCGCCAGGTTGATCGTGCCGTCGGCAGACATCAGACCCATCCGAGTCAATTCGGCGGTCCGCCGAGCGATGAACGCGCCTCGCTCCCCGGCGTCGGTGTAGGGCGTCGTGATCGCCAATACCCACGGCAAACTTCCCGCGCCACTGGTCTCGGCGATGAACCACGCCTGGTCGACGGTCAGTTCGACGGCGTTAGGGCCGGTGCCCATTTATCCCTAGCCGCCCCATTTGGCGGCTTCGGCTTGGTCGCGGGCCAGCATGGCCATGGTGTTGGTCTCATGGGTGCCCGCCATCGCGTGATAGGCCCGCACCAACTCTTCCATCGCCTGATTCCACTGCGCCTGCCACGCCTGATAGGTCATCCCGGTATCACCTTGCCAAGCACCCGACAACGCGGCCTGCTCACTGGAGATATCCGCCCCCAACCCCTGCATGGTCGCCGCATACGACGCCATATCCCCGGCATGCGCCAACATCGCCGGGTAGTTGTACATAATCTGCGACATCGCCTTACCCCTTCGCCTCAGAACCCGCTATAACCACTGGCAGCAGCCGCATCAGCCGCCACATAAGTGCCCGCGGCATCACCCAAATTGGCCTGCGCGATATCCAACAACGCATTCACCTTGGCCGCCACCTCCACAAACCGGGCATGCGAAGCCTGAAACGCCGCCGAAGACTCCCCGACATGAAACGCCTGCGCCGAGAGCGCCTCCTGCTCAGCCTGACCAATCGTGGACCGCATCAACCCCGCCTTAGCCCCAAACGCCGACTGCGACGCCACCAACTGCGGAATATGGGCATCCAACAAACTCATCACTCACATCCTTTGCTCATCGATTTCCAGTCATCGTGATACACCGTTCTGCTTCAGTTGTGCTCTCCCCCTTCGCCGTTGGAGCCAGGGGACCCGTCGGGCTGCCAGCTGCCCGGCACCATCGGCATCGCCGGTCCCCCGCCGAAGCCGTTGCCGGACAGTGTGGTCAGCCCTGCCGCATCGCCGATGGTGTCTTTACCCACCGTGCCGGCAAACCCCAACCGTCCCGCTCCGTTTTCCGACGCCACCGCCGCGGCGACTGGCTGCTTAACCGGCTCCGCATCCCAGTCCGGGTCGACCTCGACGTTCATATCGGCGAACTCGTCGGCGTGGTCGTACAGCGCGGCCCGTCGCCGCCGCCTGGCCCGTGTTTTCTGTCGACTCGACACTCCCGCGGCAGCGGCGGCCGGAATGTGGGACGCCGGCGACTTGGCACCCTCACGGTCATGCAACGTCGGACCGGGTCCACCCGGTGAGCCGAAACCGGCCACCGCATAACCGAAACCGGCAGCCGCCGGCGCGGCCGCCGGCGCGGCGCCGGCCGCCGCCCCGGCTGCGGGAGCCGAAGCCGGGGTCGCCGCGGGTGTGGCCACCCCGGGAGCCAGCCCAACGACCGGCATGGACCGGGCAGCGGCGGCGACGGGAGGTCCCACGACCGCGGGTGTCGTAATGGGCGCCGGCGGCGTTGCCGTCATCAGTGAATTGACGCCCAGTCCGATGAGCAGCGGCAGCAGGATCGGAGCGCTCAAAATCATTGCCCAGGTCGGCCAGCCGATCAGGTTGAAGAACACCTGATACCCGACAAAGAACGCGAGCACCAAGGGATTCGCCAGTAAGAACGGGAATATGTCCTTGAGCTGGTTGAGCATATCCCGGAGAGATTTCAGCAGATCCGAGAGCCAAGACTGCGCCTGCACGGGTGCGTTGTTCTGCAGCGTCGAAGCGTTGCTGCTCTCCCCCACACCGGGTTTCATCACGTGCGGCGCGGGTGTGGTGCGCGGCGCGGATGCCAATGCCGTGCCGGAGACTGCGTGATAGGTCGTCATCGTGGTGGCGGCCTGAATCCACATCCGCACGTAGTCGGCCTCGTTGACTGCAATCGGGATCGTGTTGATGCCGAAGAAGTTGGTCGCCACCAACACGCCGTGGATCATGTGGTTGGCGGCCAGTTCGGGCAGCGTCGGCATCACGGCCAAGGCGGCGGTGTAGGCGGCCGCCGCGGTCTCGTGCTGTGCAGCCGCGCCTGCGCTGTTCGCACTGGCCAGCGCGAGCCACGCCAGGTAGGGCGCATGGGCGGCGACATACTGTTCAGCGCTTGGGCCTTGCCAGCTTCCCGCCTGTACCCCACCCAGCACTGTGGTGAGTTCTCCTGCCGCCGACGCGTATTCGGTGCTCAATGATGTCCATGCCGCCGCGGCCGCCAGCAGTGACCCTGGACCCGGACCGCTGCTCAGCAACGCCGAATGCACTTCCGGCGGTGAGGCCATCCAGATCGGCGCGAACATGTGTCAGCTGCCGGCAACCAGGTAGGACGAGGCCGCGGCGGCATCTCCAACGGCATAGCCGACCCCGGACTGACCGACACCGACACCGGACCGGCCCAGCTCTTCGACACCCTCGGCGGCCACTGCGGCATGTTCGCTGCCTTGGGCGCTGAATCCCACTGCAGTCTGCAGCGATACCGGGTCAGCCGCTGAAGGCACCACCGCGGTGATCAGCGGGGCCGCGCCCGCGTGCGCCGCTGCCAGCCGGGCGGTGATCGCTTCCACGGCAGCGCTGGCCGCGGCTAGACCTTCGGGAACAACTTGCAGCGTCATGGCAGGTACTCCTTTCGACGAATCTCATCGACCATCAACGGCCACCCTCTCGTCAACCAGAGGATTGACCAACTGCACATATGTGGGGGTATCGCTGTCGCCCAACAGGATTGCCCGGCCGGCTGGCAACCGATCGAATCGCTGACCGCGGATCTTGCCCCCGTCAGCCGGATTACCGGACAGCATCAGTGTGGTCGCCTGCAGGTCGTTGAGCCGGCGCATCAGCGGGCTGGTCATCAGTGCGTGCGCCGATCCGGTGGCCCGGGCAGTGACGATCACTCGCAGACCCAGATCGCCGGCTTGGGCCAGCAGTCCGATCAGGTTGGTCCAGGGCCGCTGCCCGATGTAGGGCCCGGCCATCGCCGGGGTGTCCGGGATCTGGTCGACGTCGTCGATGATCAGGTAGTGGGTGTGCCCCTGATATGACCAGCCGCTCAGTTCGGCTGCCGACATGCCCGCCGGCGGCCGGCGCTGCTCGATCAGCGCCGACAAGCCGAGCATCGCCGGGATGACGCGGTCGATGTTGGCGGTGTACTCGTTGTCCGGGAACAGCGGCTCGTCGACCAGGTGCAGTCGTCGGTCCAGCACGGTGAACGCAACCCGGTCGGGCGTGCTGTGCTCGCGGACCGTGCGGATGATGTGACGCAGCAGCGTGGTCTTGCCCGTCTTCGTGTCACCGAGGACCAGCAGCAACGGGTTGTCGGCGAAGTCGAGTTCGACTGCGGCCAAGTCCTCTTCGCGCTGGCCGATGACCACACGATCAGGACCTCGAGAGGTGGCGCCGATCGCGGCCGGCGCGAGGTTGGTGGGCAGCAGCCGCACCGGTGGCGCCGACATGCCGGGATGACGCGCGTTGATCTCGCCCACTTGGACCAGATTCGGGGCCGCGAACAGGAAATGCTCGGCAGCCATCGTCAGACCACGGCCGGGTTGATCGGGCGGCACCGCCTCGGCCGGGCGGCGCAGCGCGCCGATCACGCGGACGTTGCTGTCGCGCGGGTCGTGCAGCTTGAGCTCCAACCGCAACCCGAGCCCGTCCCGCATCGCCAGCGGCACCTCCAGCCAGCTCGGGGTGGTGATGATCACGTGGATGCCGTAGGCCAGGCCCACGTTGACCAGCTCGGTCACCTTGGTCAGCAACGGGTTTCGGGTGTTGAACTGATCGGTGTTGTCCCGGCTGAAGGCATAGAGGTTGTCGATCACCAAAAACACCTCGCCGAACCCGTCATCGGGGGCGGACTCGTGCCGGTTGCGGAACACCTCTCGCTGTTGCCGCAGCCGCAGCAACTGCTCGAGCTCACCGAAGGTGCGACGGATGCGCTCTGGTTCCAGTGGCGAGGCCACACTGCCGACATGCGCGAGGTCCTCGAGGGCCCGCAGCTGCCCACCGCCGTAGTCCAGGCAGTAGAAACTCACCTCGGCGGGTGAGTGCAGGTTCGCGGCCGACAGGATAAACGTCTGCAGCGCGGTCGATTTGCCCGACTTCGCGCCGCCGTGAATCACCATGTTGCCCGCGGCCGAACGCGCATCGAACACCAGCGGGTCCCGGCGCATCTCGAACGGCTTGTCGATTTCACCCAGCGGCCAGCGCCACTGCCGTTGCGGCACACCTGCGCGTGCCAGCACGGTGCCCAGTGGGATCGGGTCGTCGAGCGGCGGCAACCACAACTCCGGCGCGCGCGGCCCGTAGCGCGCCAACTGGTCGCCGATGGTGGCGATCAGCTTGCGCGGCGGCCCGGTCTGCTCCTCGTCGTCACTGCTGGCGATCACCGTGTTCTGATCCGGCTCCACCCGGCCCGCGGGGAACAGCTTAGGCTCGGGAACAGCATGCACCACAAGGGTTTTCGCAGCTCGCGGCGGATCGTAGATGCCGTCGACGTAGGTGCTGCGGAACTTGATCGGCGCGGCCCCCGGCGCCGGCACCAAGAAGCCGACGCCTTTGTGCTCCTTGCCGGATTCGATGTGATAAGCGTCCTCCACACCGATGATCTGGCGGGACACGGCCGGGCTGGCCACCTTCAGCCCGATCCGGTAGGAGGTGTTCTTGTCGATGTCCTTGATCTTGCCGATGTCCAGGGTCTGCGAGGCGAACAGAATGTGGATTCGGAAGGAGCGACCTTTACGCGCCACGTAGTCGAACAGTTCGGCGTACTCGGGATGGTCGGCCAGCATCAAGGTGAACTCGTCGGCGACCACGAACAATGTCGGGATCGGAGCCAGGTCGTGTCCGGCCGCGATCGCGTTCTCGTATTCGGTCACCGAGTTGAAGGCGCTGCCCTGGACCGCTCGCCCCGCCTCGCGCAGCAACATTTCCCGACGAGCGACTTCGCCGCGCAGCGTGTCGGCGAATCGGTCGGCCAGCGCCTTTTTCTCGGCCATGTTGGAGATGACCGCGACCACCTGCGGGAAGTGCCGGAAGATGTCAGCACCGGCCTCACCCTTGAAGTCGGCGTAGATCACGATCAGCCGATCGGCTGAGTGAGTCGTCAACAACGACAACAAGATCGACATCAAGGTCTGGGATTTCCCGGCACCTGTCATACCGATCATCAGGCCGTGCGGGCCCATCCCGCCTTCGGCTTCGTCCTTGAGGTCGAAGATCAGCGGTTCACCGGTAGCGGTGACCCCGACCGGGACCCGCAACTCGTCGTCGCGGCGACGGGGTGCCCACAACGTCGGCACGTCGAGCCGTGACGCGTCCGGAATTCCCAGCAGCGTCGTGAACGTCGCACCGCGGGTGGCGGCCGACTGCAGGCCGCTGTGGGTCGGGTTGGAATCCCACCGGGACAGCCGGCGAGCCAGATGGCCGGCGTCGTCGGCACCGAAACCGTCGGCGGTGTCGATGTAGTGCTGCCAACCACCGGTCTGCCAACGCTCGACGACACCGTTGGCGATCCGCAGGATCGGCCGTTCGGGGTCGGAATACTGCTCGCGGTGCGGTGCCTTGCTCGATCGGTGCACCACCGTGACGCCGACGCGGCCGAAGGCCAACGGCGAGGCGTTCAGGTCGTAATCGGGATCATCGACGACAATCAGCAAGTGCCGCAACGTATCAGCTGGTGTGCCGGTGAACGCCGGACGATCCGCCAGTGCTGGAGCCAGTAGTGCGATCAGTTCCTCCGGCCGCGCCGACAGGTAGCGGGCGGGACCGACGCCGTCGAGCTCGCCGGGAACGTCGGCGTGTGGCAACCACTTCAGCCACGACCAGTGCGGCGCCTCCAGTTCGGGTGTAGCCACCGCGATCCCGAGCACTGTCGGGTCATGCCAGGTCACCGCCTGAGCAATCCACGCGCGCAGCGCGGCGTGCACCTCGTCCTCGTCCCCGAGCACGGTGATCCGCGCGACCTTGGTCAGGTCGATACCGGCTGGAATGTCGGAGACGGTCCGCTGGGTGTCCAGCAGGCTGCGTAACGCGCTGTGCGACACCGGTTCCAGATCGATTTCGTCGGCGGTGTCGTTGACGCGCAGTGCCGTGTCCAGCGGTGCCGAGTGCAGTCCGGCCCGCACCACCAGGAAGTCGGCGTCGTGGGGATCGCGTTCCCACTGGCGTCGTGAGCCGGGGATCGCGGCCAGTTCGGCCGGGTCGGGGTGCGACCACTCGGCAGCCGCCCGCTGCTCAGCGGCCTGCGCCCGGATGTTGTCGCGGACCACCGAAAGGTAGCGCAGGTAGTCAGCCCGCTCGGCGTCGACTTCCTCGGTGCGCATCTTGTTGTCGGTGCCGCGGTACAGCGCAGTTGCGGCCAGCAGCAGTACAAACGGAAAGAACAGGGTCTGCGGGGAGATCACCCGCATCCCGGTGGCGACCATCGCGACGATCATTCCCACGATCAGGATCACGATGACCACCGGCAACGCCCTCCGCAGCATCGACGGCGGAATGGCCCGCTGCAGTTCGGGCGGCGCCTCGATGTTGATGGCGCCCTTACGGGTTGCCGGCGGTGGCAGCCGACGGCGGGCCTCGAAGATCAGTCGGCTCATCGTGTCTCCAGCTCGGCTTTGGTGGTCCGACCAGGCTTGGCGTCGGGCGCCAAGCCGTCGTGGGCCAGCAGCGCATCGGCCCGCGACAGTGTCGGGCCGGGCGCAAACAATGACAGCACCGACCACGGGATGGGGGTTGGCGGCGGGTTCAAACCAAGTGCTTCAACGGTTTTCGCGCGTCCGGTGGCATCGGTGGCTTCGTTGTCGATGCCGTAGCGCACACCGGTGTCGGCGATCCAAAATAGTGATCCGGCAGCCGGTGACGCCGCATCCTGGCCGACGGTCTGGGTGAAATAACCGCTGCCGGGCGCCAACGCGACGCGGGTGGCGATGCCGTTCGTCCCGGCGCCGACCAGATCCCCGGTGTGCATCGCCTCGGGTATCGGGAGTGCCGAACCCGACAACAACGTCAGCGAATTGGTGGCGGCCCCGGCCGCCTTGCTCCAATTCACGCAGGACACCGGGTCACGGGCGGCGTCGACCAGGCTGATCCGCTGGTTGGGGTAGCGGTCGGTGTCGAGCATCCGCGACACCGGCAGCCTGGCGACCTCGTCGGCGCCCAGTCGCGGCGGCTGACCCAGGCCGTAGGAGTTCGCGTTGCGCAGCACCGCGGCCAGCACCGGCGAAATCGGCTGCAGCCCATCGGGCAATACCGCGTAGTACAACACGGAGTTGTCCGCCGCGTAGGCGACGACGACGGCACCGATCGGCGCCGGGGCGGACAGACCGAATGCCGGTGGGTTGCCTGCCTCCGGGATCGCCGGGGCAGTCAGCGCCGGCGCTTCGGGAATCGCATTGAACAAGCCCGCGGCGATCGGCCGTGGTTTAGGCACCTCCGCGCCGAAGCCCAGCGCGCCGGTGACGGCCCGGTCGGCCAGATCGATTCGGCTGCGTCGGCCCTCCCAAAGCAGCCAGGTGCCAGTGGGATTGGCAGCCAAGATCGCACGTCCCGCCGGCAGCAGCGCGGCGCGCGCGCCGGTGGTTTCCAGCGTTCCTGCGATCACCGTGACGCCGGTGGCCGGACCGCCGACGGCGTCGCACACCGTCCAGTCGGCGTCCTTGGCGGTGTTTTGCACCATCCGCTCGGGGGCGCCCGGGATGCCAATCAGGTTGCCACGCGGAAACTGGTCCAGCTCACTGCTTTTCACCGTGGTGGGGTTGACAGGCCGACCGGCGATGAGTCGGGCCGAAGTCAAGTTGAGCACTGGGTGCAACCGGTCACCGACCCGCACATACAGCGCGGCGGTGGACCGGTCGGCCAGTACAGCGTTGTTGGCCGCCGACCCGTTGGGCCGGATCAGCGAGAACACGAAACAGCCCACCAGCAGGGTGACCACGATCAGCACGCCCATCATCACCGCACGGGTCTGGGTGCGCAGTGGGTCGACGAGCATCCGGGTGTCGTGCAGGGCAACACCGGAGGCGATCCGGCGCATCACGAACCGCCAGCCAGTCACCTGGTGGCGGGTGACAAAGCCGCGCCGGTAATCCACCTTGTCGGGGTTGTCGTTGACCGGGGTGCGCGACGCGAACGAGCGCCGCTCGTCGTCTGATGGAGTCGTCATGCCGACTCCCACAGGTTCAGGCCACGCAGCAGCGGCTCCACCGAGTTCCTGACGTCAGGGGCAGTAATGGTCATCAATTCCTCGTCGGTGAACTCACCGCTTTCGGCTTTCTCTGAATGGTCCAATCGGAATTCGCGTTCCTCTTCCGATCTTTCGACGGTGTTACGAACGAAGCGGCCGTTACCGGCGATGTCGAGGCTGCGCCGTTGGACACCCGCAGCGTCGGGTCTCGTCGAGTTCGCCAACCGGTCGAACAGTGCCTCGAGATCGTCGAGGGCGGGTTGTTCGAAGACACTGTCGCGCTTGCCCGCCATGTGGTTGGCGATTTCGACCAGCTCCGACGCCGAGTAGGACGGGAAGTCGATATTGCGGGTAAACCGTGATCGCAGACCTTCGTTGGTGTCGAGGAACCGATCCAGGTCGGCCCGGTAACCGGCGACGATGACGACCAGGCGATCGCGGTCGTTTTCCATCCTGGCCAGCAGTGTGTCGATCGCGACCAGGCCGAAATCGTTCTTGGCGCCGGTGGCCACCAACGCGTAGGCCTCGTCGAGGAACAGCACCCCGTCCAAAGCGCTGTCGATGATCGCGTTGGTCTTGGCCTCGGTCTCACCGATGTGCTGGCCGATCAAGTCGGCGCGGTGCACCTCTTTGATGTTCTCTTTCTTCAAAAGCCCCAGGCCGCAATAGATTTTGGCCACCACGCGAGCGATGGTGGTCTTGCCGGTTCCGGGCGGCCCGGTGAAGACCAGGTGGTAGGTGCGTTGTGCCACCTCCAGCCCGCGTTGCTCGCGCAGCAGCCCCATGGCCACCGAACTCTTGAGTCGCTGTACCTGGTTTTTGACCTGGTCCAGACCGATGAACTCGCTGAGCTCGTGTTCGGCCTCCGCCAGCAGTGCGGCCTTGCGCTCGTGGGCTTCGGGGTCGATGAAATCTTCGGCACCGGGTTCGGTGTGGGGATCCCACGGGTCAGTGCGGGCGTCGATGCGGGCCCCGGTGGTGGTGACGATGCCGAACGTGGGATCGGACAGGGCGTGCTCGACCTGGTCGTTCTCCGGGTTGGCCGCGTAGAGATCCTGCAGCACCTCCCGGGCGGTGTCCTCATCCTCGTCGGCGCGCAGCGTCAGCGCTTTGGCCAGCGCACCATCGACCGAGGCGACCGGGACCGGGCCATCGGGCTCTTCGAGGTACGACAATGCCGGGGCGAACATGCCCAGCCGGGCCAACGCGATCCCCAGGGTGATCTTGGCGGCGTGCGCGTAGGTCTCATCCAAGCCGGCGTCGTTGACGATCGGGGTCAGCAACTTGACGACATCCGACCACCGCTCGGCGCGGTATTGGATGGCGACGGCAACCCACCGGGCGTCGAGCCAGCTCGGCCGGCGTTCGGTGACTGCGGTGACCACCTGGTGCGCCTCGGCGTATTTCCCGTCGGCTGCCAGCGCCGCGGCGTAGGCGAGGTGGAAACCGTCGGGCTCGGTGGCGCGGAACTGTAAATACAGTCCGGTGTCGTAGCGGAAGCCCAGGGCGCCCGGCGTCAGCTCGACCTGCCGCTGCAGGACGCCGGCAGTGGCCGCGGTCCGTGAAACCGCTTCCAGCACATGGGCTGACACGTCCCCGGCGGCGGCCAGCCCGGTCCAGGCGTCGCACTGGTCGTACGCGATGCGGGTCAGCGCGGTGAACCCGGATTTGGCGGCAGTCAAGTCGGCGGGGCGACGCCGGTCGTACACGGTGAGGCCCAGCGCCCGACAGCAGGTGGCGAACCGGCTGATGACGTCATCGTCGACGCGGACCGCTGTGGACCGGGTCGCGAGCGTGCCGGTGTCAGCGCTTTCCACGACCCCGTCGCCTCCCCTCGGTAATAGCATTGCCTAAGCTAACTTCGCTGAAGTTAGCATTGGATAAGCTAAGTGTCGAGATGGCCCCTTGGGGCCAGGACGTGGCCTCGGTCACCCGCAGGCGGGGACGGTCCTGCCGCACATCAGCAGACATGGCAGCCTCCTTTCGAGGTGCGTCGGGGTTCCAGGTCGACGCTCGTCCGGGAAGGTCCCGACCCTCGTTCGGGACGGCACGTTACTCCGTCACGAGCGTTAATGAAAATGAGTGTCATTAGCGACGAGGCGCGCGGCAAAGCGGGCACAATGGTCGGCGTCCTCAGAGTCGGTGGCGCATCGGGAATCACCAGGAGGTCAGGGGCAGTCATCGGCCGGTTCCAAGCCGTCGCGGACCGGCCGAACAGGTAGTCGGCTGCGGGGGCCCCTCGGTTCCATCGCGTTCCTATTCCTTCTCCGGCTTCGCACTGGCCGGCGCAGTGGTCGGCGACCTGAGGGTAGGCAGCGCCGCCGGGGAAACCCCGGATGGGTATCGCGGCGAGAATCTGATCGGCAAGAGCGGCCAGAATCGCCATTTAGAACTGCAACTAGCGGATCATATACCGCCTACACGCCGCATCTACGGAGATGGGCTCGATCCGCAGCAACCGCCAAGGGATCGACGGCTTATGTCTTGACGGCGCTGACCAACGTGTTGCGAGCGATCATGGGTCCAGCCTCGGAATCGGGCTCGGGCACCCGACGGCCCACCTCGCGCAGGTAATCGGCTAACGGGGTCGGCGTCGCGGTCCAACCGCGCTCGCCGAACCACTGCTCAGCCGGTGCGCACTGCTCGTTGTAGACAAGCTGGAAGAACAGCCGCTGGTCACCTTCGGCCCTCGCGGCCTTCTCTTCTTCGACGGCGGCGGCGAAATCATCGGCCGGCAGCGGAGCACCGTCCTCGACGGCAAGATGAGAACCCGGCGCGGCCATTGCGTCGATCCCGGTGAACAACTGGTGCTGGGCGGCGGCCGGAAGGTAGAGCAGCAGACCCTCAGCAATCCAGGCGGACGGCTTGCCCGGATCAAACCCGCTGTCCTGCAATGCGTGCGGCCAGTCTTCACGCAGGTCAACGGCGACCTCGCGGCGCTCGGCACGCGGACTGGCGCCGCGCTCGTCGAGCACGTCACGCTTGAATTCGAGAACCTCGGGGCGGTCCAGCTCGAAGATCGTCGTTCCGTCGGGCCAGGGCAGTCGGTAGGCGCGGGAATCCAGTCCGGCCGCCAAAATGACCACCTGGCGGACACCGGCATCGGCCGCGCGCCGGAAATAGTCGTCGAAGTACCTCGTTCGCGCGCCCTGGAAGTTGACGAAATGCTCACCGAACTCGGGTGTTTTCAGTTGGTGGTCGGGGACATGACTGTCGAGCACACCGGCCCAGTCACCACCCGCCGCACGGCAGAAGACCTCCGCGAACGGGTCGACAACCAGCGGATCGGGCTTTTGTGCCTCCAAAGCTCGAGCGGTGGCCACGAATAACGCGGTCGAACCGACACTCGTTGTGATGTCCCAGCTGTCGCCTTCAGTACGCACTCAACCGACCTTACGCTCGTGCGCGAGGCGTCAGTCCCGCTGGGACTCAAGCCCAATCGGTCAGACCAATGGGCGGCCAGACTTGATCCGCCGGTCCACGTCCCAGAGCAACACGTTGAACGGGAATCGCCGGATGAAGCCAGGCAGAAGTTTGTTGACAGTGCGCAGCACGGCCATCAAGCGGTCGAACCGCCGCTGCTTGGCGGCGTCCCACGGTAGCTGCATCTCGTCGCGGAAGCGTTGTGGCAAGAAGCCGGTGGTGATCAGCAGTGCGGGCTTCTCGGCCCATCGTTGCAGCGGACCGGGCAACGTCATCCCCCGCACCCTGGATGCGGCGATCGGATACAGGTAGTCGCGCACAGTGTCGTCGATGTGCACCTTGTCCACCGACTCCTGCCAGTACTTGTCGAACGCGGCGCGGTCGGCCGGCCACATCTCCGGCGGCACCTGCAGCGTGGTACCGAGCACCATGCCCTCGCGGTAGTGCTGTTCAGCATCGTCTTCGTCGATCTCGCCGATGAAGGTGCGATAGAAATCGACACCACCCTTGTAGAGGCAGGCCGCCACCCACATCTGCAACTCCGGGTCGAAGGCGTTGTATTTGACCGGGCTCTCCGAGGTCGAGTAGACCTCGGCGTGAGCACGGTTCACCGCCCGACGAAACGCCGCTTTCTGATCGTCACTGCCGGCCATCGCCACCGCGAGGTAGGTGAACGTGGTGCGAGCCCGCTTGATCGGGTGCAAGTCGACCCGGCCGCTTTCCACCCGGCTTTCCACGACTCCGTAGCCGACGCCGGGCCGGGCCAGTTGCATGATCACGTTGGCCGGGCCGAGCAGCAGCGCCATGCCCATCAACTGGTCGTCAATACGGGCCGCGCGCTTGGGTCGGCGGCGCGCCAGAGCTGGTATCGGCGGATCGCTGACCGCTCGTTCGACGTGTTGGGTTGTCATTGCCTTACCTGCTCCGCTAATTCTGATAACACTTGTTTCCTGATATTGCCGCCCAGCTCCCTGCGATGTCAAGATGGGACGCATGGCTGCGACGGAGACGACGAGCGTGCGCCCTTACCGCGGGGTCGAGCCGGCCGACCGGCTGGCCGAGCGGCGGGGCCGGCTGCTTCGGGCCGGCTTGGACTTGCTCGGGGCCAGTGAGCGGGATTGGTCCGAGTTGACGGTGCGCGCTATCTGCCGGCGGGCCGGGGTGACCGCCCGCTACTTCTACGAGAGCTTCGCCGACAAGGATGCGTTCGTCTGTGCGGTCTTCGACTGGGTGGTGGCCGATCTCGCGGCGGCAACGCAGGCTTCCGTCGACGCCGTGCCACCGGACCAGCAATCGCGTGCCGGGATGGCCAATATCGTGCAGACCTTCTCCGGCGATCCGCGTGTCGGGCGCCTGCTGTTCAGCGCGCACTTGACCGACCCGGTGCTGATGCGCAAACGCGTGGAATCCACCGCGCTGTTCGCCACCCTGCTGGGCAGGCACGCCGGTCAGCTCTCGCGGATCCCGGAGAACGACCGCATTGCCGCCGCCGCGCACTTCGTGGTCGGCGGCGTCGGGCAAACCATCAGCGCCTGGTTGGCCGGTGCGGTGTCGCTGACCCCCGACGAACTGGTCGAGCAGCTCACCACGACCCTCGACCGGCTGGCCGATCCGGCGTTGTATCGCGACTAAGCCGCGGCAGCGCCGCTAGTTGCCTACCGGCACCCGTCGGTCAGCGGCCGTCTTGGGTTCTGCCCGCGCATCGCTCTCAGCGAATTCTCTCGTCCAACAAGCGAACTCGAGCGTGATGCCGTCGGGATCCTGAAAGTAGAACGAGCGCACGTACACACCGGGGTGCACGGTGGCCGAGACCTGCATCTCGCTCTCGTCGTGGTTGAGCACCGGACCGACCCGCACGCCCTTCTCCTTGAGTCGCTTCCGGTAGTCGTCGAACTTCTCGGCCGGCACGTGGAAGGCCAGATGGTTCATCGTGCTGACCGCACTGGTGATCTCGCCGATCCCGGGGATCGCGGCCGGCGACGAGACGCCGGGCACCCGGTCGGCGGCCTCGGCGAACCAGAAGAAGGCGACGCAATCGCCGTTGCCGGCGTCGAAGAAGAAGTGCTGGCCCTGGCCACCCGGTAGATCCAGCGATTTGATCAACGGCATGCCCAGCACATTGCTGTAGAAGTCCACCGTGCGCGCCATGTCCGAACACACCAGCGCGACGTGATTGATGCCGCCGAGTTCGAATTCAGTGTTGGTGTTGTGCGGCTTGATCATCTTCCGACTCCCGTTCGTCGGCGGGTGGATTGCCGATCCGTGGCGAATACCCGAAACTGAATCTAACATCAGATTCAGTTCTCTTCCAGGGGTCGCAGGGTCGCAGGGTCGCAGGGAAAGGAGCCGTCCGGTGTCAGCCGTGTCCGAGCAACCCGGCCAACGCGTCGAATTACCGACACATCGCGGGCGCCGGACACAGGCGGCCATTGACGCCGCCGCCCGGTCCGTCATCGCCCGCAAGGGCATCCTGGCTGCGACCATCGCCGACATCGCTACCGAAGCGGGCCGATCGACGGCGTCGTTCTACAACTACTACGACTCCAAAGAGGCAATGGTCCGCCAGTGGGCGTTGCGTTTTCGCGACGAAGCCAATGACCGCGCGAAAACCATCACCCGGCATGGTCTTTCGAACCGCGAACGCGCCCAGCAGGCCGCGGCCGCGCACTGGCACACCTACCGCCATCGGCTCGCGGAGATGATCGGGGTGTCACAGCTGGCGATCATCAACGACGACTTCGCGCAGTACTGGGCCGAAATCTGCGCGGGCCCCATCGCCTTCATCGCCGAAACCGTGCGACGTGCGCAGAGCGAAGGCTACTGCCCAGACGATGATCCCCAGCTGGTCGCGGTGGCAATCGTGGCGATGTTCAACCAGTTCTGCTACTTGCAGCTGAGCGGCGCTCGGTCGGATGAGGTCGGTGAACCCGACGACGAGGCCTGCATCAACACGCTGGCCAACATCTTCTATCGAGCCATCTACTCCAAGGAGGTCGACTGACGTGACTCGCAATACCGGAGCAGCGGGCGTTCTCCGCGAATTCGTCGGACTACCGTCACCGACCGCCCGGCGCGCCGGCGCCGGCGGGCACCCCTGCCAAGGCCTGTATCACCGCGGTGTGGGCCGCAAGCCCAAAGTGGCGATGATCGCCACCCACTACCAGATCGACTTCTCCGAGCACTATCTCGCCGACTACATGGCCACCCGCGGCATCGGATTTCTGGGCTGGAACACCCGGTTCCGCGGTTTTGAGAGCAGCTTTCTGCTCGACCATGCTCTCGTCGACATCGGCGTCGGCGTCCGCTGGCTTCGTGAAGTGCAGGCTGTGGAAACCGTTGTGTTGCTGGGTAACTCCGGGGGTGGCTCGTTGATGGCCGCCTACCAGTCCCAAGCGGTCGACCCGAATGTGACTCCGCTGCCGGGTATGCGGCCCGCGGCCGGGCTGACCGAGTTGCTGCCCGCCGACGGATACATCGCCAGCGCTGCCCATCCCGGCCGCCCCGACGTGTTGACCGCATGGATGGACGGCGCCGTCGTCGACGAGAACGACCCCGTCGCCACCGATCCAGACCTCGACCTGTTCAACGAAAACAACGGCCCACCTTATTCACCGGAGTTCCTCACCCGCTACCGCTCCGCGCAGGTCGCACGCAACCGCACGATCACCGATTGGGCCGAAAAGGAGCTGAAACGTGTTCAGGCCGCGGGTTTTTCCGACATCCCCTTCACGGTCATGCGAACCTGGGCCGACCCCCGGATGGTCGACCCGAGCATCGAGCCCACCAAACGGCAGCCGAACATGTGCTATGCCGGAATCCCGGCCAAGGCGAATCGTTCGGCGCACGGCATCGCGGCGGCATGCACGCTGCGCAACTGGCTGGGCATGTGGAGCTTGCGAACCGCGCAGACCCGGGCCGAGCCGCATCTGAGGCGCATCACCTGCCCCGGGCTGGTCATCAACGCCGAAGCCGACACGGGCGTCTTCCCGTCGGACGCTCAACGCATCTGCGACGCGCTGGCCGGCACCGACAAGATGCTGTGCACCATCGATACCGATCACTACTTCACCACTCCCGGGGCGCGCAGCGAGCAGGCCGACGTGATCGCCAAGTGGATTGCCAAGCGGTGGCGCTGAGAGTCCTCGCCCACTTCGTGCCCGGTGACAAGGTGTTGGACTTCGTTGCGCCGGAGGCGGACTGGCTCGATATCCGATGGTGTGCCGAGGACGACGACGACACCTTCTACCGTGAGCTGCCCGAAGCCGAGGTCCTTTGGCATGTGCTGCGGCCCCTGTCTGGACCCGATCTGCGGCGCGGACCGCAGCTGCGCCTGGTGCACAAGCTGGGGGCCGGAGTCAACACCATCGACGTCGAGGCCGCTACCGAGAGCGGCATCGCGGTGGCCAACATGCCGGGCGCCAACGCACCCTCGGTGGCCGAAGGAGCGGTGCTGCTGATGCTGGCCGCCCTGCGCCGGCTGCCGGCGCTGGACTGCGCCACCCGCGACGGTCGCGGCTGGCCGGCCGATCCGCGGCTGGGCGAAACCGTGCGCGATATTGGCGGCTGCACCGTCGGCCTCATCGGATACGGCAACATCGCCAAACGGGTCGAGAATATCGTGGCCGCGATGGGCGCGGTCGTTCTGCACACCAGCACCCGCGACGACGGACAGCCGGGCTGGCGGCGGCTGGACGAGCTGTTGGCCGCCAGCGACATCGTCTCGCTGCACCTGCCGTTGACGGTCGACACCCGTGGTCTGCTCGACCGCGGCCGGCTGGCCCGGCTGAAACCGGAAGCGGTGCTGGTCAACACCTCCCGCGGCGAGATCGTCGACGAAGATGCCCTGGTCGAGGCGTTGTGCGGCGGCGGGCTGGCCGCCGCGGGCCTGGACGTCTTCGCCGTCGAACCGCTCCCACCCGACAGCCCATTGTTGAGCCTGGCCAACGTCGTACTGACACCGCACGTCAGCTGGTACACCGCCGACACCATGCGTCGCTATCTGGTCGAGGCGGTCGCCAATTGCCGGCGGCTGCGGGCCGGGCAACAACCCGCGCATGTAGTCAATCAACCAACCGGTTATTAAATTAAGGGGACGAAGGTCCCGAAGGAAGGCGAGCAATGCCGATCGCGATAACTCCTGAGCATCAAGACCTGGCCGACTCGGTGCGGTCCCTGGTAGCGCGGGTAGCACCGTCGGAGGTGCTGCATGCCGCGCTGGAAACACCGATCGACAACCCGCCGCCCTACTGGCAGTCCGCCGCCGACCAAGGCTTGCAGGGCGTGCACTTGGCCGAGGCTGTCGGCGGCCAGGGTTTCGGCATCCTCGAGCTTGCCGTCGTGCTCGCTGAGTTCGGCTACGGCGCGGTGCCCGGCCCGTTTGTGCCGTCGGCGATTGCCAGTGCGCTGATCTCGGCACACGATCCCGACGCCAAAGTGCTGGGCGAGCTGGCAACGGGCGCCGCCGTCGCCGCCTACGCGCTGGATTCCGGGCTGACCGCCACCCGCCACGGCGACGGATTGGTGATCCGCGGCGAAGTGCGGGCGGTGCCGGCCGCGGCTCAGGCGTCGGTCCTGGTGCTACCGGTGGCGATTGACAGCGGCGAGGAATGGGTGGTGCTGCGCGGCGATCAACTCGAGATCGAACCGGTGCAGAGCGTGGACCCGCTGCGCCCGATCGCCCACGTCCGCGCCAATGCCGTCGAGGTGGGTGACGACGCAGTGCTGAGCAACCTCAGCATGACGCTCGCGCACGCGCTGATGTCGACTTTGTTGTCGGCCGAAGCCGTCGGGGTCGCGCGGTGGGCCACCGACACGGCGTCGGAGTACGCCAAGATCCGCGAGCAGTTCGGCAGGCCGATCGGTCAATTCCAGGCCATCAAACACAAGTGCGCCGAGATGATCGCCGACACCGAGCGGGCCACCGCCGCCGTCTGGGACGCCGCCCGCGCGATCGACGAAGCACGCCAAAACAATTGGGACGTGACGGGGTCCGCGGTCGAGTTCGCCGCCGCGGTGGCGGCCACGTTGGCGCCGGCCGCCGCTCAGCGCTGTACGCAGGATTGCATCCAGGTGCACGGCGGCATCGGCTTCACCTGGGAGCACGACACCAACGTCTACTACCGGCGCGCGCTGATGCTGGCTGCATCCTTCGGCCGCACCTCCGACTACCCGCAGCGGGTGGTCGACACCGCCACCGGCACCGGTATGCGCAAAGTCGACATCGACCTGGATCCCGACACCGAGAAACTGCGAGCTGAAATCCGGGACGAGGTGGCTGCGCTCAAGGCGATCCCGCGCGAGGAACGCAACGCCGCGATCGCCGAAGGCGGATGGGTGCTGCCGTATCTGCCGACGCCGTGGGGCCGCGCGTCCAGCCCGGTCGAGCAGATCATCGTGGCCCAGGAGTTCAGCACCGGCCGGGTCAAGCGGCCACAGATCGGTATCGCGTCGTGGATCGTCCCGTCGATCGTCGCGTTCGGCACCGAAGAGCAGAAGCTACGGTTCCTGCCGCCGACCTTCCGCGGCGAAATGATCTGGTGTCAGCTGTTTTCCGAGCCCGGCGCCGGTTCTGACCTGGCCGGGCTGACCACCAAGGCAACCCGGGTCGAAGGCGGCTGGCGCATCACCGGCCAGAAGATCTGGACGACCGCTGCGCAGTTCTCGCAGTGGGGGGCGCTGCTGGCCAGGACCAACCCCGACGCTCCGAAACACAATGGGATCACCTATTTTCTGCTGGACATGAACAGTGAAGGCGTGGAGGTCAAACCGCTTCGCGAGCTCACCGGCGGCGCGATGTTCAACACCGTGTTCATCGACGACGTGTTCGTGCCGGACGAGTTGGTGCTCGGCGAGGTCGACCGGGGCTGGGAGGTGAGTCGCAATACGCTGACCGCAGAGCGGGTTTCGATCGGCGGCAGCGAGGCGCCGTTCTTGGCCAACCTCGACCAGTTGGTCGATTTCGTTCGCGACGGTCAGTTCGACCAAGTCGCGCAGAACCGGGCGGGCCAGTTGATCGCCGAGGGGCACGCCGCCAAGCTGCTCAACATGCGCTCGACACTGCTGACGCTGGCCGGGGGCGACGCGATGCCCTCGGCGGCCATCTCCAAGCTGCTGTCGATGCGCACCGGCCAGGGCTATGCCGAGTTCGCGGTGTCCACCTTCGGCGCCGACGCCGCGATCGGCGACCCGGAGGAGCTGCCCGGCAAGTGGGCCGAATACCTGCTGGCCAGCCGAGCCACCACGATCTACGGCGGCACGTCGGAGGTGCAACTCAACATCATCGCCGAGCGGCTGCTGGGGCTCCCCCGCGACCCGTAGGTCTTTTCGGCGCAACCTCCCCTCTGGGCCGAGCGTGCGTGTCCCCGGTCGACACGCCGAAGCTTTTACCGTTTCTGCGCACGCTCGCGCCGAACGCAGGCTGTGGCGTCGATGCGCGCGGTCCGGTGCTAGGTTCGCCGGCATGACCGAAGCCCCGCCGGCTCGCCGCGACCGCGCGGATGGCGGCGAGCGTGAAACCCTGGAGTCGTTCCTTGACGACTACCGAGACATCGTGGTGCGCAAGGTTTCCGGCCTGTCTGACGCCGACTCCCGTCGCCGCCTGGTTTCTTCGCCGACGACGGTGGGCGGGCTGGTCAAGCACCTGCGCTGGGCGGAATACGGCTGGTTCGACCAGCTGCTTCAGGAGCGAATCAGCGACAACCGTCGCACGCATGACCGTGCTTGGGAATTCGAGTTCCTTCCTGAGGAATCAGTGGCCACGTTGATCGCGGAATATCGAACGCAGTGCGACGAGTCGCGACGGATAGCAGCACGCTATCCGCTGGATCACGTGGTGCCACATGTCCGGCTCGGACAGGTGTCGCTGCGCTGGATCTACGTGCACATGATCGAGGAGACCGCCCGTCACACCGGGCAACTGGATATCCTGCGCGAACAACTCGACGGCGCAACCGGTTTCGACGGGTAGCCGCCGACCGCGAGGGTGCGCAGAAACGGTATTGCACCCGGCGTGTCGGCCGGGGACACGCACGCTCGCGCAGAAGGGGACCCACGCTCGCGCGAATGGTGGGCCGGCTAGACGTCCATCTCGCGCAGCTCGCGCTTGAGGATCTTGCCGGTTGGGTTACGGGGCAGCTCGTCGAGGAAGACCACCTCGCGCGGCACCTTGTACTTGGCCAGCTGGTCTTTCACGTACTTCTTGATGGTGTCCTCGTCGACATCGGCGCCCTCCTTCTTGACGACGAAGGCGCGCAACCGGTGGCCCCACTCCTTGTCCTCGACGCCGATCGCGGTGGCCTCCATCACCTCGGGATGCCCGGTGATGCAATCCTCGACTTCGGCGGGGAAGACGTTTTCGCCGCCGGAGACGATCATCTCGTCGTCGCGACCGCTGATGAAGAGCAGGTTGTGCTCGTCGAAATAACCGACGTCCCCGGATGACAACAGCCCATCGATGATCTGCTTGTTGCCGCCGCCGGTATAGCCCTCGAACGGGAAGGCGTTGCCCACGAAGATCCGCCCGACCTCGCCCTGCGGCAACTCCTTGCCGTTGTCGTCGTAGATCTTGACCTTGACGCCTTTGACAACCGGTCCCACCGTCGAGGAATTGAATTCCAGATGGTCCGGTCCCGCGATGGTGGCGAACGCGATCTCAGTCGAGCCGTACATGTTGTAGACGACGGGCCCGAGGTCCTTGAGCGCACGCTCGGCCAAGTCGGCGCCCAGCGCCGAGCCGGAGATGAACACGATCCGCAAGCTGGACAGATCAGGCTTCTTGTCCATCTTCTCCACGGCCTCGAGCATCCGCGACAACATCACCGGGACGACGACGATCGCCGATACTTTGTGCTTCTCGACGTCTTCCAGCACCACCGCCGGCTTGAACTTGCGGTGCAGCACCAGCGTCGATCCCAGGAATGTCCCGATCGTGGCGTGCAGGAAGCCCAGCGCGTGGAACATCGGCGCCGGCAGCGATGTCACCTCGCCGGCCTTGAACGGCACGTGCGACAAGATGCCGCCGATCGGCGCGAGCGTCGGCGGAGTGCTGCGGTTCGCGCCCTTCGGGGTGCCGGTGGTGCCGCTGGTCAGAATGATGATCGAGGAATGCTTGCCGGCCTTGGGCGCGGGCTCGCCGCTGCTGCGTTCGATCAGGTCGGCAAGCGTCTCGTCCTCGCTGCCCGACGGCTCGTCCGAGTCGGGGTTGGTGCCCAGCGCGCGCAGCTTGCCCAGCGGCGGCTCGGCTTTGCTGACGTCCTTGGCGTATTCGTCGTCGTAGATGATCAGTTTGGCGTCTTCGCGCTCGGACACCTCCTTGATCTGCGGGCCGGAAAACGAGCTGTTGAGCAGGATGATGCGGGCTCCAACCCGCGCGCAACCGAACTCCGCGATCGCAAACCAGCGGCTGTTGCGTGCCAGGATGGCGACGCCGTCGCCGCCCTTGACACCTTTGTCCAGCAGCCCGTGGGCCACTGCGTTGGCGGCGTCGTCGAGTTCCTTCCAGGTGAACTCGCCCTCGTCGTCGATGATCGCCACCTTGTCCGGGGTGCGGCGCGCGTGCAGCGCGGGCAGCATGCCGATCTCGCCCCACTTGCGGATGTCGTTCGCCATCGCCGCCACGTTCTGTGGCCGCTCGATCGGGAACCCGCCTGCTTCGAAGATTTTGCGGACATAATGCAGTTCGGCCAGGCCACGCTCGGCGTATTGCTGGACTTTGGCCGTGGCCCCGAACGGGTCAGGAAGGTTAGGCATAACCCCACCATATGTGAGCCAGGTCGCACCGCGACGGGCAAATTACGATGAAGTGCATGGTCCGTCCGCTGTCATTGGAAGTGGGCGGCCGCCACGTTGAGATCACCCACCCCGACAAGGTGGTATTCCCAGAACACGGCTACACCAAGCTCGACCTGATCCGCTACTACCTCGCCGTCGCCGAGGGGGCGCTGCGGGGCGTGGCCGGACGTCCGATGATCCTCAAACGCTTCGTCAAGGGCATCGAGCAGGAAGCCATCTTCCAGAAGCGAGCGCCCACGAAGCGGCCGGACTGGATCGGGGTGGCCGAACTGCGCTATGCGTCCGGAACTTCGGCCAAGGAGGCCGTCATCGATGACGCCGCCGGGCTGGTGTGGGCGATCAATCTGGGCTGCGTCGACCTCAACCCGCACCCGGTGCTCGCTGGCGATCTCGACCATCCCGACGAGCTGCGCGTCGACCTGGACCCGATGCCCGGCGTGGGGTGGCCGCAGATCGTGGATGTCGCCGCCGTTGCACGAGAAGTACTCGAGGACTACGGCCTGACCCCGTGGCCGAAGACATCAGGGTCGCGCGGCTTCCACATCTATGCGCGCATCGCGCCGGACTGGCCGTTCCGGCAGGTCCGGCTGGCCGCCCAAACGGTGGCACGCGAGGTCGAGCGCCGCGCACCCGACCTGGCGACCAGCCGGTGGTGGAAGGAAGAACGTCAGGGCGTGTTCGTCGACTTCAATCAGAACGCCAAAGACCGCACGGTCGCCTCGGCGTATTCGGTGCGGGCCACATCGGATGCCCGGGTGTCCACGCCGCTGCGCTGGGACGAGGCCGCGGACTGCGACCCGGCGGCGTTCACGATGGCCAGCGTGCCCGATCGGTTCGCCGACGTCGGCGACCCGTGGGCGGGGATGGACGACGCCACCGGAACGCTGGACCAACTGCTCGCGCTGGCCGAGGAGCTCGGCCCCGCCGAGAAGGCTCCGAAAGGGGCGCACAAGACCCGGGACGGCCGGCGGGCCTCGACGATGCCGCTGATCGAGATCGCCCGCACCAAGACCAAGGACGAGGCGATGGCTGCGCTGGACACCTGGCGTGACCGCTATCCCGATGTGGCCCAGCGACTCCAGCCGGTCGACGTGCTCGTCGACGGCATGCGCGGACCGAGTTCCATCTGGTATCGAATCCGGATCAACCTGCAGCACGTACCGGCCGATCAACGGCCGCCGCAGGAGGAGCTGATCGCCGACTACAGCCCTTGGCCGAGCCGTTAACGGCCCACCACCGCGGTACATACGCGACAATCGCTGGATGCAGGCGGCGGAGGACTGACGCGATGGACCGACGATGGAACCGGCGCGCATTCCTGGGTCTTACCGGCGGTGCCGGACTGCTCGCCGCGGCCGGCTGCTCGTCGCACAAGACCACTACCGAGGGCGGCGGCGCGGTAACGATTCCACACGCGTTCGGCGAGACGACAATCCCCGCGCCACCCACGCGGGTGGTCAGCGCCGGCTTCACCGGGCAAGACGATCTGCTCGCGGTGGGAATCGTGCCGATCGCGGTGACCAACTGGTTCGGCGATCAGCCGTTCGCGGTGTGGCCGTGGGCGCAGCCGAAACTCGGCGACGCCAAACCCGTTGTCTTGAGCCTGGACAACGGAATTCAGATCGACCAGATCACCGGCCTGAAACCCGATTTGATCGTGGCCACCAACGCCGGAGTAGACGCCGACACCTACCAGAAGCTGGCCGCGATCGCCCCGACCCTCCCGCAGTCCGGCGGCGACGCGTTCTTCGAGCCGTGGAAGGACCAGGCGACCGCGATCGGCCAAGCGGTTTTCCAGTCCGATCAGATGAAGTCGCTGGTCGACGGCGTCGACCAGAAGTTCACCACGATCGGTGAGCAGCATCCGCAATTCAAGGACAAGAAGGCGCTGCTGCTGCAGGGCACGTTCTACCAGGACAATGTGGTGGCGACGATGGCGGGCTGGCGCACCGAGTTTCTGACCCGGATGGGTCTGGTGGTCACCGAGGGCATCAGCCAGTTCGCCGTCGATCAGCAGCGGGCGTTCATTCCCCGCGACAAGGTCAAGTCAGCGCTCGACGCCACCGACCTGCTGATCTGGACAACGGACAGCGAAGACGACCAGCGGGTGCTGCTGGCCGATCCGGGCGTGGCGGACCTTCGGCCGCGCAGTGTCTTCACCACCAAGGACCTAGCCGGGGCGCTTGCTTTCGCCTCACCGCTGAGCTACCCGGTGGTGGCCGGCCAGCTGCCGTCGCTGATCACCAAAATCCTGGGCTGAGCTCGCCGAAAACAGCGGCCCTCTGAGCGTTCGCTAAGGCACCTCTGGCAGAGCACCAAAATTACTGGCAGCCGCCGAAATCCGAGGTTACCGTCGAGTAATGAGCGTGGCAATGGACCTGAAGGTAACCGACACCGTTCTGGATTACGGTGATCAGGCACTGCTTTTGCAATTCGACAGCAGCGCCGACGTCTTGGCGTGGGCAGCTGCCCTGCGCGAGGCGGCGCTGCCCGGTGTGCTCGACATCGTCGCCGCCTCCCGCACGATCCTGGTGAAAGTCGACGGGCCGCGCTATCAGGGGGTCACCCGGCACCGGTTGCGCCGCCTGCAGGTGACATCCGAGGCGGCGCAGACTGCACCGCCCGACGGACACGTCGACGTGGTGATCGACGTCGTCTACGACGGCGCCGATCTTGCCGAGGTCGCCGAGCGCACCGGGCTGAGCACCGCACAGGTCATCAACGCCCACACCTCCACGCCCTGGCAGGTCGGATTCGGCGGATTCGCTCCGGGTTTCGCCTACCTCGTCGGCGGCGACCCGCGGCTGGCGGCGCCGCGGCGCTCCGAGCCGCGGCAGTCGGTGCCGGCCGGTGCGGTGGGCTTGGCCGGAGAGTTCAGCGGAATCTATCCGCGGCGCTCCCCCGGCGGTTGGCAGCTGATCGGCCACACCACTGCGGTCCTGTGGGATATCGACCGGCCCGACCCGGCGCTGCTTACGCCGGGCAAGTGGGTTCAATTCCGAGCTGCCTAGGAGAGCACCGATGACCACGCTGGAAATCCTGCGCACCGGGCCGCTGGCACTCGTCCAGGACCTCGGGCGAGTCGGTCTGGCTCACCTCGGAGTCACCCGGTCGGGAGCGGCGGATCGCGGTTCGCACACGCTGGCCAACCGGCTGGTGGCCAACCCCGACGACCGCGCCACCATCGAAGTGACCTTCGGCGGCCTCTCGGCTCGAGTCCGCGGCGGTGACGTCGACGTTGTCGTGACCGGTGCCGACACGGACCCAGCCGTTAATGGAATCGTGTTCGGCACCAACAGTGTTCAGCATGTTCGCGACGGGGACGTGATTTCGCTGGGTGCACCGTTGGCGGGCTTGCGCAGTTATCTGGGAGTGCGTGGCGGTATCGACGTGACACCGGTGCTCGGCTCGCGGAGTTACGACGTGATGTCAGGAATCGGCCCGCTGCCGCTGCAGCCTGGCGACGTGCTGCCGATCGGCGAGCGCACCGATGACTATCCCGAACTCGATCAGGCCCCGGTAGCGGCGATCGACGAGCATCTGGTGGAACTGCTGGTGGTGCCGGGCCCGCGCGACGAGTGGCTCGCCGATCCCGACGCGCTCGTGCGCACCATCTGGATGGTCTCCGACCGCAGCGACAGGGTGGGGATGCGGCTGGAAGGCCGTCCGCTGCAGTACCGCTGGCCGAATCGACAGTTGCCCAGCGAAGGAGCCGCTCGCGGCGCAATTCAGGTGCCGCCCAACGGTTTGCCGGTCATCTTGGGGCCGGATCATCCGATCACCGGCGGCTACCCGGTGATCGGCGTGCTCGCCGAGGACGACATCGACAAGGTCGCCCAGGTGCGGCCCGGCCAGTATGTGCGGTTGCACTGGTCGCGGCCGCGGTCGCCGCTGACTGCTGCTGCCGCGGGCCAGTCGGCCTGGTAAACCGGTAGGTGTGTACACCCAGGTCCACACCGCTCGCCTGGTCCACACCGCCGATCTCGACTGCGAGACCCGGCACAGCGCTCGCCAGATGGTCATCGACGCGTTCGGCGGGGGTTTCACCGACTGCGACTGGGACCACGCGCTAGGCGGGATGCATGCCCTGATCTGGCATCGTGGCGTGATCATCGCCCACGCTGCAGTGGTGCAGCGGCGGCTCATTCACCGTGGCAGCGCGCTGCGCTGCGGCTACATCGAAGCTGTGGCGGTGGCCGAGGAGTGGCGCGGCCAAGGACTGGCGATCGCGGTGCTCGACGCTTGCGAGCAGGTCATCCGCGGCGGCTACCGCATTGGCGCGCTGAGCGCTTCCGAGCGCGGACGGCGACTCTTCGTCGTGCGCGGCTGGCTGCCGTGGTCCGGGCCGACGTCGGTGCTGGCTCCCGCCGGGACACTGCGAACCCCGGACGACGACGGCTCGGTGTTCGTGCTTCCGGTCGCGACCACGGTGGACACCTCCGCGGAGTTGACCTGCGATTGGCGCGACGGCGACGTTTGGTGACCGGCCGCGGCCGCTGTGATCGACCGCACATTTCCTGCGTCGCGAGGCGGTTTTAACTGTTATAGGCGAAGCCCATTGTGGCGCAACCTAACTGCGAAACAATGATTTAACAATCTTTGCAGCGTCCTTTCAGCTAACCGGAACACAATCTTAAGCCGGAATGCCCGGATCTGACTTGACCCGGTTCGAATCCTCATGTGTGATTGCCGAATACAGCGTTGTATGCCTCGATAGAGGCACCTGTACCCGTACAGCTAGCGAAATATATTCCGGCTCGGGATAACTCGGGGCCGTAGGGCGCCGACCACTCTGCCAGTGCAACGGTGTTTGGCGCACCTGAAAGCCGAAAGGTTATGTCTGCATGGCCCGCTCGCATCGCATCTCCGACTGGAATCCCGAGGACACCGTCGCCTGGGAGGCCGGCAACAAAGCCATCGCTCGACGTAACCTGATTTGCACGGTGGCCGGCGACCACGTCGCGTTTTCGATCTGGTCATTGTGGTCGGTGATGGTGCTGTTCATGCCGGAATCGGTCTACGGCTTTTCGCCGAGCGACAAACTGCTGCTGGGCGCAATCGCAACGTTGGTCGGGGGGTGCGTACGCATCCCCTACACATTGGGTATCGCGAAATTCGGTGGCCGCAACTGGACGACGTTCTCGGCGCTGGTGTTGCTAGTGCCCACCGTGGGCACGATCCTGCTGCTGGCCAATCCCGGACTGCCGTTGTGGCCGTACGTGTTGTGTGCCGCGGCCACCGGTTTGGGCGGCGGCAATTACTCCGCCTCGCTGGCCAACGTCAATGCTTTTTATCCCCAGCGGCTCAAGGGCTGGGCGTTGGCAGTCAACGCCGGCGGCGGCAACCTGGGGGTGGCGGTCGTTCAGCTGGTGGGACTGCTGGTACTGGCCACCGCGGGCAGCCGGCAGCCCTACTGGGTGTGCGCGTTTTATCTTGTGCTGCTGGCGATTGTCGGCATCGCGGCGGCGGTGTTCATGGACAATTTGGACCACAGCATCGAGGTCGGCAATTTGCGGTCGATCCTGTTCGTGCGACACACCTGGGTGATCTCACTGCTCTACATCGGTACGTTCGGGTCGTTCATCGGATTCTCGTTCGCGTTCGGCCGGGTGCTCTACATCAACTTCATGACCAGCGGACAGACTGCCGCGCAAGCATCGCTGCACGTCGCCCAAATCGCCTTCCTGGGGCCACTATTGGGATCACTCTCGCGAATCTACGGCGGCCGGTTGGCCGACCGCATCGGAGGAAGTCGTATCACGCTGGCGGTGTTCGGCGGGATGATCCTGGCTACCGGGCTATTGGTCGGCGTCAGCAGCTACGACGAATACAGTCACGGCTCTGCACCGGGGGCAACGCTGGTCGGATACGTCATCGGGTTCATTGCGCTGTTCATCCTGTCGGGGGTCGGCAACGGGTCGGTATTCAAGATGATCCCGTCGATCTTCGAGGCGCGCAGTCGTGCACTGGACGTGAGCGAAGCCGAGCGCCGGCACTGGTCCCGCGCGATGTCGGGGGCGTTGATCGGGTTCGCGGGAGCCGTCGGAGCACTCGGTGGTGTGGCGATCAACCTGGCGCTACGGCAGTCCTACGAGAGCACCGGCACCGAGACCTCGGCGTTCTGGATTTTCCTGATCTTCTACCTTGTCGCTTCGCTGCTGACCTGGGCCATGTACGTGCGCCCTCCTGTTTCGGCCACCGCCGTGCCCGACGCGGAAAGCGAGCCGGCGCGCGCCCGCGTGTGACCGATGGCCCCACCGGTGTGACGACGGGGCAACTCGGCGGAAATTGCCAGGTAATGCGGCGGCAATCTATCAGGCATACACACTTCATATGGACCAGCCAGACTCGCCGCCGCTGGTCGGCTACCGGGTCGCGGTCACGTCCGCGCACCGTGCCGACGAGCTGTGTGCGCTGCTGCGCCGCTCCGGTGCCACGGTCTACAGCGCCCCGGCCATCACCAAAGTCGGCCTGTTCGACGACGACGAACTGCGCCGTCACACCGAAGCTCTGATCGCCCGTCCGCCAGACATCCTGGTCGCTACCACCGGCATCGGCCTGCGCGGCTGGCTGGCCGCCGCCGACGGTTGGCGGCTGGCGACCAAGTTGACCGCAGTGCTGAGAGACGCCCGGATCGTGTCGCGCGGACCGAAAGCGACCGGCGCGTTGCGCGGCGCCGGCCTGTATGAGGAGTGGAGCCCTGGCTCCGAGTCGTCGCGCGAGGTGCTGCAGTACCTGCTCGGCGGCGGTGTACACGGGCAGCGGGTCGCGTTGCAGCTGCACGGCGCCAGCGACCACTGGGATCCGTTCCCGGAGTTCGTTGATGAGCTGCGCGCTGCGGGCGCCGAGGTGGTACCGGTGCGGGTGTATCGCTGGCTGCCGGCACCGGCCGGGGGGTTCGACCAGCTGGTGACCCTGATCGCCCAACGCCAGGTTGACGCCGTCAGCTTCACCTCGGCGCCGGCCGCGGCGGCGACACTACTGCGGGCTCGCCAGCTGGGCATCGGCGACCAGTTGCTGGCCGCGTTGGGCGCCGACGTGCACGCGATGTGCGTCGGCCCGGTGACGGCCCAACCGCTACTGGCGGCCGGTATTCCGACCTCGGCGCCGAAGCGAATGCGGCTGGCGGCGCTGGCCCGCCACATCGCAGACGAGTTGCCGTCACGGCGATCCCGCATCGTGCGCGCCGCCGGTCATCTGATCGAGATCCGCGGCTCCTGTGTGGTGGTCGACGGGACCATCAAATCACTCTCCCCGGCGGGAATGGCTACCTTGCGGGTGTTAGCTCAACGGCCGGGAGACGTCGTCGCCCGCGCCGCGCTGTTGCGGGCTCTGCCGGGCAACGGCTCCGACACCCATGCCGTCGATACGGCGGTCCTTCGGTTGCGAACGGCGCTGGGCGACAAGAGCATCGTGGCAACGGTGGTCAAACGTGGGTACCGGCTGGCCATCGACGAACAGTCGGGAGTGGCATGAGCCTGATCATGGTGGCGCATGGCACCCGCAGATCGGCAGGGATCGCCATCGTCGGCGGCCTTGCCGAGCAGGTGAGCGCGGTCGTGGGCCAAACCGTGCAGGTGGGATTCGTCGACGTGCTGGGACCCTCGCCGAGGGAATTGCTGTCCGACGCGGCGGCGGCCACCGACCCCGCGATCGTGGTGCCTGCGTTCTTGTCTCGCGGATATCACGTTCGCACCGATCTGCCCGCGCATGTCGCTGCCAGCGGACACCCCGACGTCACCGTCACCCCGGCGCTGGGACCGAGCCCTGACGTGGCAGCGATCGTTACCCGCCAATTGGTTCGCATCGGTTGGCGTTCAGGCGATTCGGTGATCCTGGCGGCGGCCGGCGCATCGGATCCCGCGGCTCATAACGACCTGGCGACCACCGCGGCGATGGTGTCGGCGCTGATCGACTCACCCGTGGAACCGGCGTTGGCTGCCACCGAGCGCAGCATCGCCGGCGCCGTGGCCAGGGCGCGTGCCCGGACCTCGCGTCGGGTTGTGGTGGCGTCCTATCTGTTGGCCGATGGCCTTTTCCAGGGACGGTTGCGACGTAGCGGCGCTGATCTGGTCACCGAGCCGCTGGGCACCAACCCGGCGTTGGTGCGGCTGATCGCCGGCCGATTTCAGGCGGCCGCGATGTGCGTGGCTGCTTGACCGGCAGACTTACCGCGGCCCACCTGCACGACACCGTCCACCACTCGCGTCGGGTAGACCGGCACCGCGACAGCGGGATCGTCAAGGCAGCGGCCGCCGTCAAAGGCAAAGGCCTGCTTGGCAATCGGTGATTGCACAACCGGTTGTCCATCGCGATCCCCGGCGATGCCGCGAGACAGCACCGCGGCGCCCGAGAACGGGTCGATGTTGCCGATGGCGTGCAGCGAGCCGTCGTCGAGCCGGAACAGCGCCACTTGCGATCCATCGTCGAGCAGCACGCCGACACCGCGGCCGGGAATGAGGTAGTCGTAGGCGCAGGCCGCCGTCCAAGCCTGGTCATCGAAGTTCGACAGGGTGGTGATGTCGTCCAGTAATGTCATGAGAACTCCTTGGTGCCTTGGTTATTCACGCCCGCGGCATCGAGGGCATACCGATGGAAACTGAGCTGTCGGCGCGGACCGGTACCGGTACCTTGC
The DNA here is from genome assembly GCF_059812285.1 of Mycobacterium sp. NGS62. Taxonomy (NCBI): domain Bacteria; kingdom Bacillati; phylum Actinomycetota; class Actinomycetes; order Mycobacteriales; family Mycobacteriaceae; genus Mycobacterium; species Mycobacterium sp. NGS62. Next base: position 336,999 of record NZ_JCALCK010000004.1, read on the forward strand.
GGCCGGCGTGTTCGGTGAATGTCACGGTGGCGTCGACGGCACCAGGAGCGTTGACGAAGGACACGAACCGCGACAGTTTGTCGGGATCCTCCAGCACGCCCTTCCACTCACACTGGTAGGTGGCCACGTGCCGCTCCATCGCGGCCTCCAACTCGTCGGCCAGGCCCAGCGAGTCGTCGCACACCACGCTGCGCACGTGATCCAATCCGCCTTCGATCGACTCGATCCACGGCGCCGTGCGCTGCAACCGGTCGGCGGTGCGGATGTAGAACATCAGGAACCGGTCGATATAGCGGACCAGCGTCTTTTCGTCGAGGTCGCTGGCCAGCAGCTGGGCATGCTTGGGCGTCATACCGCCGTTGCCGCCGACGTAGAGGTTCCAGCCCTTTTCGGTCGCGATCACGCCGACGTCCTTGCCGCGCGCTTCAGCGCACTCCCGCGCGCAGCCCGAGACACCCAGCTTGATCTTGTGCGGTGCCCGCAGTCCGCGGTAACGCATCTCCAGGTCGATGGCCAGCTGGACCGAATCCTGTTGACCGTAGCGGCACCAGTCGCTGCCGACGCAGCTTTTCACCGTGCGCACCGCCTTGCCGTAGGCGTGCCCCGACTCCATTCCTGCATCGACCAGCCGCTTCCAGATCGCCGGCAGCTGGTCGACCCGGGCGCCGAACATGTCGATGCGCTGACCGCCGGTGATCTTGGTGTACAGACCGAAGTCCTGGGCGATCTGGCCGATGAGGATCAGGTGTTCGGGTTTGATGTCGCCGCCGGGAACCCGCGGCACCACCGAGTAGCTGCCGTTGCGCTGAATGTTGGCCAGGAAATGGTCGTTGGAGTCCTGCAAGGACGCCTGCTCTCCGTCGAGGATGTGCTCTGAACCGGTTGACGCCAGGATCGATGCGACGACGGGTTTGCAGATGTCGCAGCCCTTTCCGGTGCCGAAGCGGTCCAACAGCGCCGAGAAGGTGCGGATCGAGGTGGCGCTGACGATCTCGAACAGCTCGGCACGTGACTGGCTGAAGTGCTCACACAGCGCCTTGGACTGCTCGACGCCCTCGGCTTCCAGGAGCTGCTTGAGTAGCGGCACGCAGGAGCCGCACGAGGTGCCGGCGCCCGTGCATGATTTCAGACCCGCCACGTCGGTGCAGCCGGCGGCGATCGCGTCGGTCAGCTGGGCCTTGCTGACGTTGTTGCACGAGCAGATCTGGGCCGAGCCGGGCAGCGCGCCGACCCCCAACACCGCTGCCCCATCACCGGATTGCGGTGAAATCAGCGCCAGCGGATCACCGGGCAGCTCGGAACCGACCATCGGCCGTAGCACGCCATACGACGAGGCGTCGCCGACCAGGATGCCGCCCAACAGCGTTTTGGCGTCGTCGGACAGCACCACCTTGGCGTAGGTCTGCTTGACCGCGTCGTTGACCACGACCTGAAGGCAGTTCTCGGTGGTGCCCATCGCGTCACCGAAGCTGGCAACGTCGACGCCGAGCAGTTTCAGCTTGGTCGACATGTCGGCCTCACCGAACTCGGCCGCGCCGTCCAGCAACCGGTCGGCGACGACTTCGGCGCTGGCGTAACCCGGGCCGACCAACCCATAACAGCGGCCTTCGATGGCGGCCACCTCGCCTACCGCGTACACGTCGGGGTCGGTTGTCCGACAAGACAAGTCGGTGAGCACACCGCCCCGGTCCGCGATCGCCAAGCCAGCCGCGGCAGCCAACTCGTCACGCGGTCGGATACCCGCGGCGAAGACCACCAATCCGGCGTCGATGACGCCGCCGTCCGACAGGTGCACTCGCACCGACGGCGGGCCCTGCGAATGCTCAACGGCTTCAATTGAATCCGTGGACACGTCGACGTGCACCGCCAGACCCAGCTCGGTGATCATCCTTGCCAGCAGCGCGCCACCGGCCTCGTCGATCTGCTGTGCCATCAACCGCGGCGCCATTTCGACGACATGCGTCTGCAGCCCGAACTGACGCAGGGCATTGGCGGCTTCGAGGCCCAGCAGCCCGCCACCGATCACCACACCGGCGCTGACGTTGCCCGCATCCAGCGTGCGCTGGACATCGGCGCGGATGCCGTCGAGGTCGTCGAGCGTGCGATAAACGTGGCACCCGGGCAGGTCATGACCCGGAACCGGCGGGACGAACGGGTAGGAGCCCGTCGCCAACACCAGCGTGTCGTAGCCATACCGCTGGCCATCCGCGGTCAGCACCGATTTAGCGGTCCGGTCGATCTCGGTGACCCGAGTGTTCAGCAGCAGTCGGACCCGCTCGTCGCCGGCGTAGTCGTTACCCGGGAGCGCCAGGAGGTCCCGGTCCCATCGCTCGGTGTAGGCAGTCAGCCCCACCCGGTCGTAAGCCGCATCGGGCTCCTCGGCCAGCACGGTGATTTCACAGGCCCCGTTGGCATCCCGGGCACACAGTGCCTCGACAAACCGGTGCCCCACCATGCCGTGGCCGACGACCACGATCTGGCGCGGGGTCTCGAGTGGAGCCATGCCACGAGGCTAGGAACGCGATATTGCCAACATGTTTCGTCTGATGTGCCATCTCCGTGACGCTGATCTCACAGGCCGCTGTGAGGCTGGTGAGAAGAATTCGCTCAGGGCGAACGCCCAGGTGGAACTTAAGCGTGGGCGACTCATGTTTACCGGATAGCAGGCCGATACCGTGTCGGCCGCATCACGACGAGGAGACAACAATGAGCAACGTCACACTGTGGTCGCGTCCGGCCTGGAACACCGACCGTTGGCTGCGTGAATTCTTCGGCCCCGCAGCGGCTTCCGACTGGTTCAAGCCGGTAGTCAGCGACGGCGGCTTCAGTCCCGCCGCGGAGATCGTCAAAGAGGGCGACGACGCGGTGGTCCGCCTGGAGCTGGCCGGTGTGGACGTCGAGAAGGACGTCAACGTCGAACTGGACGAAGGCCGGTTGGTCATCCATGGCGAGCGCCGCGACGAGCACGCCGAGGAGAAGGACGGCCGCACCTTGCGGGAGGTTCGCTACGGATCGTTCCGCCGGTCGTTCCAACTGCCCGCCCACATCACCAGCGAGGCGATTTCGGCCTCGTACGACGCCGGCGTACTGACCGTCCGGGTCGTGGGTGCTTACGCGGGAACCGGCACGCAGCGCATCGCGATCACCAAGTAACACCTCTCCCGGCGAAGGCCCCCGCACGCCCAGCGTGTCGGGGGCCTTCGCGATCGGCCAGCGGCTCAGCCCCAGCGGGCCAGGATCTCCTTGGCCCGGGCCCCCAGCGCGGCCTGGAAGAACGGCCCGAAGCTGATCCGCCCCACGCCCAGCGGACCGAACGATGCCGGATCGTCCTGGTCAGGCAGTGCGATCGCGTTGACCGGAAGCGGCAGCTCAGCAGTCAAGTGCCGCAGCGTCGCCGGATCATGGCGGCCGACCGGGTAGAGCACATCGGCACCGGCCGCCGCGGCCTCTTTCAGCCGCGCCACCGCCCGCTCGACGCGATCGGATTCGTCACCGTCTTGCCGCAGGAACAGATCGGTGCGGGCGTTGATCACCACATGCACGTCGGCCGCATCGGCAGCCGCGCGCAGTGCACCGACCAGCTCGGCGTGTTCACCGGCGGACCGCAGCCGCTTGCCCTCGCTGTGTACGGAGTCCTCGATGTTCAGGCCCACCCCGCCCGCACCGAGCAGCCCTTCGATGAGCCGCGACGGCGACAGCCCGTAACCCGATTCGATATCCACCGAAACCGGGACGTCCACCGCAGCGGTGATCTGCGCGACCCGGCCGAGCAGGTTGTCGAACGACATGCCTTCGTTGTCCGATTTGCCGACCGAATCGGCGACGGGATGGCTGCCGACGGTCAGCGCGGCGAATCCCGCTTCGGTGGCCAACCGCGCCGACCAGGCATCCCACACCGTCGGCAGAATCACTGGGTTGCCGGGCTGGTGCAGTGCCAGTAACACGTTCGCCCGATCGACCGGTGTGCTGTCTGCTGGCATCTGTGCTGAGCCTCTCGTCGAGGACGTGACCTGTCTCACGCCGGCTGTGTGCGGTGGATAGTATCGAGGCACGTACTGTGATCCATGACACCTCGGCCCAGGGAGCTCCGTTGTCGACCACTACTGAACTCGCCGAATTGCACGACCTGATCGGTGGCCTGCGCCGGTGCGTGACGTCGTTGAGGTCGCGATACGCCGACACCCCGGCGATGCGGCGCATTGTCAACGACGCCGAGCGGATCCTCAACGATGTCGAGTTGCTCGACATCGACGCCGGCGAGCTGGAGCTGGCCGGTCCGCTGCCGCATCCGGGCGAGAAGATCTCCATCCCCGACACCCAATACGACGCCGAGTTCTGGCGTGACGTGGACGACGAGGGTGTCGGCGGCCATAGTCGGTCCTGACCACCCCCGCGGTCCGGGTGCAGCTGTGTGACTTAGTACTCTCCAACGAGCCCCACGCGAAGAGGATCACATCAGATGAGCGCACCCACGGCGAACCGTCCTGCCACCGGCGTCTTCTCAGCCACCCGCGCCAACGTGCCGCAGTCGAACCTGCGCACCGACAAGTGGTGGTTTCCGCCGCTGATGACCGACATCGGTTTGGCCGCGTTCATCATCTACGCGACCATCCGGGCGTTCTGGGGTAGCGCCTACTGGGTGGACAAATACCACTACCTGACGCCGTTCTACTCGCCGTGCATCAGCAAGTCATGTGTCCCGCACGCCAGCCATCTGGGCGTCTGGCTGCCGGAATTTCCCCGCTGGATTCCACTGGGAATGCTGGTATTACCGTTCCTGCTCGCATTCCGCATCACTTGCTACTACTACCGCAAGGCCTACTACCGCTCGGTGTGGTTGTCTCCGGCGGGCTGCGCTGTACCCGAGCCGCGCGCCGGATACACCGGTGAGACGCGGCTGCCGCTGATCTTTCAGAACAGCCACCGTTACTTCTTCTACGCCGCGTCGCTGCTGGCGCTGCTCAACACCTACGACGCCGTCGTCGCCTTCCATTCCCCGTCCGGGTTCGGATTCGGTTTGGGCAACGTCATTTTGGTGGTCAACGTGATCTTGCTGTGGGCCTACACCGGCGGATGCCACTCCTGCCGGCACCTCACCGGCGGACGGCTCAAGCACTTCTCCAAGCACCCGGTGCGGTACTGGATCTGGACCCAGGTGACGAAGCTGAACACCAGGCACATGCAGTTCGCGTGGGTCACGCTGGCCAGCCTGGCGCTCACCGACTTCTACATCATGCTGGTGGCCAGCGGCACCATTACGGACCTGAGATTCATCGGCTGACAAGCAGATTCAGTCGGGACAATCAGCAAGAGTTGAGTGAGGTTTCATGGTTGAGGTCGAACGGCACGCGTACGACGTCGTCGTAATCGGTGCCGGCGGCGCGGGGCTGCGCGCAGTCATCGAGGCACGCGAGCGTGGCTTGAAAGTTGCGGTGGTATCTAAATCCCTGTTCGGCAAAGCCCACACGGTGATGGCCGAAGGTGGCTGCGCCGCGTCGATGGGCAACGCCAATCCCAAAGACAACTGGCAGGTCCATTACCGCGACACCATGCGCGGCGGGAAGTTCCTGAACAACTGGCGAATGGCTGAACTGCACGCCAAAGAGGCGCCCGACCGGGTCTGGGAATTGGAGACCTACGGCGCACTGTTCGACCGCACCAAAGACGGCAAGATCAGCCAGCGCAACTTCGGTGGCCATACCTACGCGCGGCTGGCGCACGTCGGTGACCGCACCGGCCTCGAATTGATCCGCACCATGCAGCAGAAGATCGTCTCGCTGCAGCAGGAGGATTACGCCGAATCCGGCGACTACGAAGCGCGGATCAAGGTGTTCGCCGAGTGCACGATCACCGAGCTGCTCAAGGACGGCGACGCGATCGCCGGTGCGTTCGGGTACTGGCGGGAGAGCGGCCGGTTCGTGCTGTTCGAAGCCCCCGCGGTGGTAATGGCCACCGGCGGCATCGGCAAGTCGTTCAAGGTGACCTCCAACTCGTGGGAGTACACCGGCGACGGCCACGCGCTGGCGCTGCGCGCCGGGGCGACGCTGATCAACATGGAGTTCGTCCAGTTCCACCCGACGGGCATGGTGTGGCCGCCCAGCGTGAAGGGGATCCTGGTCACCGAGGGTGTCCGCGGTGACGGCGGTGTATTGAAAAACTCCGAGGACACCCGGTTCATGTTCGACTACATCCCACCGGTGTTCAAAGGGCAGTACGCCGAGACCGCGCAAGAGGCCGACCAGTGGCTCAAAGACAACGACTCGGCCCGTCGCACCCCTGACCTGCTGCCCCGTGACGAGGTGGCTCGCGCGATCAACTCGGAGGTCAAGGCCGGCCGTGGCACCCCGCACGGCGGGGTCTACCTGGATATCGCGTCGCGGCTGACGCCCGCGGAGATCAAGCGGCGGCTGCCGTCGATGTATCACCAGTTCATGGAGCTGGCCGGAGTCGACATCACCAAGGAGCCGATGGAAGTCGGGCCGACCTGTCACTACGTGATGGGCGGTATCGAGGTCGACCCGGACACCGGTGCGGCGACGGTACCGGGGCTCTTCGCCGCCGGCGAGTGCTCCGGCGGAATGCACGGTTCCAACCGGCTGGGCGGCAACTCGCTGTCGGATCTGCTGGTGTTCGGCCGGCGCGCCGGTCTCGGCGCCGCGGATTACGTGCGGGCCCTACCCAGCCGTCCGGCGGTTTCCCAGGAGGCCGTCGACGCCGCAGCGAAAATGGCGCTGGCGCCGTTCGACGGGCCCGAAGACGGTTCGGCAGCGGAGAATCCCTACAAACTGCAGATCGACTTGCAGGACGCGATGAACGAGTTGGTCGGGATCATCCGCAAGTCCGACGAGATCTCCGAGGCGCTGTCGCGCTTGGAGGACCTTCGGACCCGGTTCACCAAGGTGCAGGTCGAAGGACACCGCCAGTACAACCCGGGGTGGAACCTCGCCATCGACCTGCGCAACATGCTGATGGTCAGCGAATGCGTGGCCCGGGCGGCGTTGGAGCGCACCGAGAGCCGCGGCGGCCATACCCGCGACGACCATCCCGCCATGGAAGCCGATTGGCGGAATACGTTGTTGGTCTGCCGGGCCGACAGTGGGGCCGGCCACGTCAACGTTCCGCACATCAGTGTCAGCCGCCAGGAGCAGGTCCCGATGCGGGCCGACTTGCTGGAGCTCTTCGAGATCTCCGAGCTGGAGAAGTACTACACCGACGGAGAGCTGGCCGACCACCCAGGACGGAGAAGCTAGATGACGTACAAGGGCACCATGCGGGTGTGGCGCGGCGACACCGACGGCGGCGGCCTGGAGGACTTCACCGTCGAGGTCAACGAGGGTGAGGTGGTGCTCGACGTCATCCACCGGTTGCAGCAGACCCAGACGCCCGACCTCGCGGTGCGGTGGAACTGCAAGGCCGGCAAGTGCGGATCGTGTTCGGCGGAAATCAACGGCCGGCCCCGGCTGATGTGCATGACCCGGATGTCGACCTTCGCCGAGGACGAGGTCGTCACCGTGACACCGCTGCGGACGTTCCCGGTGATCCGCGATCTGGTCACCGACGTGTCGTTCAACTACGAAAAGGCGCGTGAGATCCCGTCGTTCACCCCGCCCAAGGATCTGCAGCCCGGCGAATACCGGATGGCACAGGTCGACGTTGCGCGCTCACAGGAATTCCGCAAGTGCATCGAATGCTTCCTGTGCCAAAACGTCTGCCACGTGATTCGCGACCACGAAGAAAACAAGGAGGCGTTCGCCGGTCCGCGCTTTTTCATCCGCCTCGCCGAGCTGGAAATGCATCCACTCGACACCGCTGACCGGCGCGACCTCGCCCAAGAGGAAGCCGGCCTCGGGCTGTGCAACATCACCAAGTGCTGCACCGAAGTCTGTCCCGAAGGCATCAAGATCACCGACAACGCCATCATCCCGATGAAGGAGCGTGTCGCGGGTCGCAAATACGACCCGGTGGTCTGGCTGGGCAACAAGCTGTTCCGCCGATAGATCGCCGGGTCGAGCTTTAGCTCCCGTCCGGCGCGGGTACTCCAAGCAGAGCCGAACCCGACGGGAAAGGCGGCAGCGATGGCAATCCGAGAACCTGCCAGCCCCAACGACATTCGAACCGCGATCCGCGAGTTGTCCACGCGTGCCGACATCGCCCACAAGGAGGGCAGGCACTACGAGGCCACCGAGATCGAGCAACGTATCCAGGGGTACCGCGACGAGCTCGGCGAACGTCCGTAAGCCGGCGAGCTAATCAGACGCCGAGGCGACGAAAAACGCTGCGATGAAACACGATCGGAGCCACTTCAGGATCCACCTGGACGTCGATCACGCGCAGCACGACGATGGTGTGGTCTCCCGCCGCTACCAGTTGCTCGACGGCGCTTTCCAACCACACGCTGGTGCCCTTGATGAAGACGGCTCCGCTGCCGTTGGATACCGTTTCGAGGCCGGCGAACCTATCTCCGGTCTTGGCGGCCAGGGTGCGAACTGCCTCGTCGTGAGCCTCTCCCAGCACGCTGATGCCCAGCGACGGCACATCTTTGAGTTTCGGCCAGGTCGCCGACGTGTTCTGCACGCAGAACGAGACCAACGGCGGATCCAGCGACACCGGGACAAAGGTGCTGGCCGCCAGCCCCTCCCGGACACCGCCGACTTCAGCGGCAATGGCGATGACGCCGGACGGGAAATGACCGAAGGCTTCGCGCAGAGACGACGGCGTCAGCTTGTCGGGTGAGTTCACCGGGCTTCATTCGGATCGACGGATTTTCGCATCTCTGACCCTACTCGGCGGGCCGGGTGACCTCAGCGGTGCCCGAGGATGTATGCGCAGGGGCCCGCGGATGTTCGCAGAGCTCGAGCAGGGGAAGTCGGTGACGCTGGACACAAAACGCGTCCATTCATTATCGCCGCAGGTCACAGCACCGAGAACACGCGGCCCAACCGGTTGGTTGCTTAGGTTATGAAATTTAGCTCACAGTCGCTTGCGTTGCAGTTACCGAACCGTTAAGTTTGGCGCTGTTACTGGTGGGTAACTTAGCCCTAGTACCCAACCACGAGTGGCATTCTCATCGAGGAGGAGCACGTGAGCCACTACAAGAGCAACGTCCGCGACCAGGTATTCAACCTTTTCGAGGTCTTAGGCGTGGACAAGGCGTTCGGGGAAGGCGACTTCAGCGATCTGGATGTCGACACCGCCCGCGAGATGCTGGACGAGATCAGCCGGTTGGCCGCGGGGCCGATCGCCGACTCGTTCGTCGAGGGGGACCGTAATCCGCCGACCTTCGACCCGGAAACGCATTCCGTGACCTTGCCCGAGTCGTTCAAGAAATCGGTGCGCGCGGTTACCGAGGCCGGTTGGGACCGAGTTGGACTCGACGAGGCACTGGGCGGTATGCCGATGCCCAAGGCGATGATGTGGGCGCTGCACGAGCACCTGCTGGGCGCCAACCCAGCGGTGTGGATGTACGCAGGCGGCGCAGGTTTCGCCAACATCCTCTACCACCTGGGCACCGAGGAGCAGAAGAAGTGGGCCGTGCTGGCCGCCGAGCGCGGCTGGGGCTCGACCATGGTGTTGACCGAGCCGGACGCCGGCTCAGATGTGGGCGCTGCCCGCACCAAGGCCGTGCAGCAGGACGACGGCTCCTGGCACATCGACGGGGTCAAGCGGTTCATCACCTCCGCCGACTCCGGTGACCTGTTCGAGAACATCTTCCACCTGGTGCTGGCCCGCCCCGAGGGCGCTGGCCCCGGCACCAAGGGCCTGTCGCTGTTTTTCGTGCCGAAGTTCCACTTCGACCCTGAGACGGGTGAACCGGGCGAGCGCAACGGCGTATTCGTGACCAACGTCGAGCACAAGATGGGTCTGAAGGTCTCGGCGACCTGTGAGCTGTCTTTCGGTCAGCACGACGTGCCGGCCAAGGGCTGGTTGGTCGGCGAGGTGCACAACGGCATCGCGCAGATGTTCGACGTCATCGAGCAGGCGCGGATGATGGTCGGCACCAAGGCCATTGCGACGCTGTCGACTGGTTACCTGAACGCGCTGGCGTACGCCAAGGAGCGGGTGCAGGGCGCCGATCTGACCCAGATGACTGACAAGACCGCACCGCGGGTGTCGATCACTCACCACCCCGATGTGCGTCGTTCCCTGATGACCCAGAAGGCCTACGCCGAGGGTCTGCGTGCGCTTTACCTCTACACCGCGACCTACCAGGACGCCGGGGTGGCCAAGGCGGTGCACGATGTGGACGCCGATCTGGCAGTCAAGGTCAACGACCTGATGCTGCCGGTGGTCAAAGGAGTGGGCTCTGAGCAGGCTTACGCCAAGCTCACCGAGAGCCTGCAGACCCTCGGTGGGTCCGGCTTCCTGCAGGATTACCCGATCGAGCAATACATCCGCGACGCCAAGATCGATTCGCTGTACGAAGGCACCACCGCCATCCAGGCGCAGGACTTCTTCTTCCGCAAGATCGTCCGGGACAAAGGTGTGGCGCTGGCCCACGTGGCAGGCCAGATCGAGCAATTCGTCAAGAACGAGTCCGGCAACGGCAGGCTGAAGGCCGAGCGCGCGCTGCTGGCCACCGCGTTGACCGACGTGCAGGCCATGGCAGCCGCGCTGACCGGCTACCTGATGGCCGCGCAGGAGGACATCTCCAGCATCTACCGGGTGGGCCTGGGTTCGGTGCGCTTCCTGATGAGCGTCGGCGACCTGGTGATCGGCTGGTTGTTGCTGCGTCAGGCCGCGGTGGCCGTCGAGGCGCTCGACGCCGGGGCCAGCGACAGCGATCGGGCCTTCTACGAGGGCAAGATCGCGGTGGCGTCGTTCTTCGCGAAGAACTTCCTGCCGCTGCTGACCAGCACTCGCCAGGTGGTCGAAACGATCGACAACGACATCATGGAGCTTGACGAAGCCGCCTTCTGATGATCAGGCGTTAAGACGCAACAGTCCCCCGTTTCGCTGCCGCGAAACGGGGGACTCTGCGATTGCGAGCCACCCCGAACTGAAATGACCGCCGCTAAGTCCCCTCATCCCCACGGCGTGCCTCGTTAATTCAGGGAAGCTCCGCATTGCCATCGGGTCGGGGGGTCGGACGACAACGCGGAGCTATCCGGCACGTCGCATACCCGCGCCCCAGTGTTACAAAACAATCCGAGGCAGAAATTCTCCGCCGCCCGATCAAGCCTCCAGAATTGCGGCGACGCCTTGGCCGCCGGCCGCGCAAATCGAGATCAGGGCGCGCAACGGCTTGCCGCCGCTTCCCTTCTGCTCGGCCTTCTTTTCCGCCAGCTGCTTGGCAGTCTGTGCGAGGATCCGTCCGCCGGTGGCGGCGAACGGATGACCGGCAGCCAGCGACGAGCCATTGACATTGAGCTTGGTCCGGTCGATCGGTCCCAGCGCGGCATCCAGGCCAAGCCGTTCCTTGCAGTACTCCTCGGACTCCAAGGCCTGCAGATGGGCGAGCACCACCGACGCGAAGGCCTCGTGGATCTCGTAGAAATCAAAATCTTGCAGTCCCAGTCCGTTTCTCGCCAGCAGCCGCGGTATCGCATACGTCGGCGCCATCAGGAGGCCGTCGGCACCGTTGACGTAGTCCACGGCTGCGGTCTCGGCGTCGACGAAGTAGGCCAACGGAGTCAGCGAATGTTCGGCGGCCCATTCTTCACTGGACAGCAGCGCGACCGAGGCGCCGTCGGTCAGCGGCGTCGAATTGCCCGCCGTCATCGTGGCGTCGCCGGCTTTGACGCCGAACACCGGCTTGAGTTTGGCCAGCTTCTCCACCGACGCGTCCGGCCGCAGGTTGTCGTCCCGGTACAGCCCTAGAAACGGTGTGACCAGGTCGTCGAAGAAGCCCCGGTCGTAGGCGGCCGCCATGTTGCGGTGGCTGGCAACAGCCAACTCGTCCTGGTCGACTCGCTTGATGCCCATCTGCTTGGCGGTGATGGCCTGGTGTTCGCCCATAGACAGTCCGGTGCGCGGTTCGCTGTTCACCGGAATCTCCACCCCGAGGCTGGCCGGCAGTTTGCCCACCAACTTCAGCCGCTGGACATTGGACTTCGACCGGCGCAGCCCGAGCAAGGTGCGGCGCAGGTTGTCGCCCAGGCCGATCGGCGCATCGGACGTGGTGTCCACCCCGCCGGCGGCGGCGACCGCGTAACGGCCCGCGGCGATGCCGTCGGCCGCCGCGATCGCCGCTTGCAGCCCGGTGCCACAGGCTTGCTGCATGTCGAAGGCCGGCGTGTAGGACGACAGCGCCGACCCCAGCACGCATTCACGCATCAGGTTGAAGTCGCGGCTGTGCTTGAGCACGGCGCCGCCGATCACCGCCCCCAGCCGCTCACCGGACAGGCCGAACCGGTCGACCAGGCCGCCCAGGGCTGCGGTGAACATGTCCTGGTTGGATGCCTCGGCGTACGCGCGGTCGGAACGCCCGAAGGGGATGCGGTTGCCGCCCAACACGGCAACACGCCGTCGGGACTGCGTCGCCTCCTTCGAGGGCTGCTCGCCGATCTTGGAACTTGCAGAGGAATTTGCAGGGGCCACGTTTGTCTCCGTCAGTAGGGGTTATCCGCGGTTAAGGTCATAGTACCCACGGTTCTTACTCTGGAGTAAGTTCGATCTCGTTACGGTTGTCGATAGATGGCACGCTCGATATGGAAGGCAACTTCAGTGGCCCCCACGGATCTATTCTCTCAGGTCGTCAACTCCGGCCCCGGGTCGTTTCTGGCCAAACAACTCGGAGTCCCCCAGCCCGAGCCGCTGCGCCGCTACCGCGCCAGCGATCCGCCACTGGCCGGGTCGCTCTTGATCGGTGGCGAGGGCCGGGTGGTGGAACCGCTACGTGCAGCATTGGACAAGGACTACGACGTGGTCGGGGCCAACCTCGGCGGTCGCTGGGTCGACTCGTTCGGCGGATTGGTCTTCGACGCCACGGCAATCACCAGTCCGGCCGGCCTGACGGCGCTGCATGAATTCTTCACTCCACTGCTACGCAACCTCGGTCCCTCCGGCCGCATCGTCGTGGTAGGGACTACTCCCGAGGCAGCCGGCAGCACCGACGAGCGGATTGCGCAGCGCGCGCTGGAGGGCTTCACCCGCTCACTGGGCAAGGAGTTGCGCCGGGGAGCCACCGTCGCGCTGGTCTACCTGGCTCCCGACGCCAAACCCGCGGCCACCGGACTTGAGTCGACGATGCGCTTCATCCTGTCGGCCAAATCCGCCTATGTCGACGGCCAGGTGTTTTATGTCGGGGCCGAGGATTCCACCCCGCCGGCCGACTGGGACCGGCCGCTGGACGGCAAGGTCGCCATCGTGACCGGCGCCGCACGGGGTATCGGCGCGACCATCGCCGAGGTGTTCGCCCGTGACGGCGCCCGGGTGGTGGCGATCGACGTCGAAGGCGCCCGCGAGGCACTCGGCGAGACGGCCACCAAGGTCGGCGGCACTGCGCTGACCCTCGACGTCACCGCCGACGATGCCGTCGACAAGATCACCGAGCACCTGCGTGAGCACTACGACGGACGGGCCGACGTGCTGGTCAACAACGCCGGCATCACCCGCGACAAGCTGCTGGCCAACATGGACGACGACCGCTGGAACGCGGTCCTGGCCGTCAATCTGCTTGCGCCGAAACGACTTACCGAAGGATTGGTCGGTAACGGCAGCATCGGCGAAGGGGGCCGCGTGATTGGCCTCTCCTCGATGGCCGGTATCGCCGGCAACCGCGGGCAGACCAATTACGCCGCCACCAAGGCCGGCATGATCGGGCTGACTCAGGCGCTGGCGCCGGAACTGGCTAAGAAGGGCATCACGATCAACGCGGTCGCGCCGGGATTCATCGAAACCCAGATGACCGCCGCGATCCCGCTGGCCACTCGCGAGGTGGGCCGACGGCTGAACTCGCTGTATCAGGGCGGCCAGCCGGTCGATGTGGCCGAAACCATCGCCTACTTCGCCAGCCCCGCGTCGAACGCCGTGACGGGCAACGTGATTCGCGTCTGCGGCCAAGCGATGTTAGGGGCGTAACCGGTGACCCAACCCAGTGGCCTGAAGAACCTGGTCCGCGCCGCAGCCGGGGCGTTGCCGTTCGTACCGCGCAGCGATCATCTGTCCAACCGGACGGTGACGGTGCAGGACGTGCCCATCGACCGTACGAATGTCGCCGCTTACGCCGGGGTCACCGGACTGATCTACGGCGACAACGTGCCGCTGACCTACCCGTTCGCGCTGACCTTCCCGACCATGATGTCGTTGGTAACCGCCTTCGACTTTCCGTTTCCCGCAATGGGTTCGGTTCACATCGAAAACCACATCACGCAGTACCGGCCGATCAAAGTGACCGATACCGTGGGCATCGCGGTGCACGCAGAAAACATCCGCGAACACCGTAAGGGTCTGCTGGTAGACCTGGTGACCGATGTCAGCGTCGGCAACGACACCGCGTGGCATCAAGTGACGACCTTCCTACATCAGCAGCGCACCAGCCTCTCGGACGAGCCCAAGTCGCCGCCGCAGAAGCAGCCCAAGCTGCCTCCCCCGAATGCTGTCCTGCCGATCAGCGCCGGGCAGATTCGCCGCTACGCCGCCATCGGCGGCGATCACAACCCGATTCACACCAATCCCATCGGCGCCAAATTGTTCGGGTTCCCGACGGTTATCGCGCATGGGATGTTCAGCGCAGCAGCGGTATTGGTCAACCTCGAGGGCCGTCTGCCCGACGCGGTGAAGTATTCGGTGCGGTTCGGCAAGCCACTGGTACTGCCTGCCAAGGCCGGGCTCTACGTTGACCAGGTTAATGACGGCTGGGATCTGAGCCTACGCAATATCGCCAAGGGCTACCCGTATCTCACGGGCACGCTGCGGGCGGCGTAGGACGATTCGACTGTGCATCGTTGGATTTCAGTGTGAATCCTGGGCGGGAAAATCGCCGGAATCCCGCCCGGTGTTCACACTCGAAGCCAAGGTTTCACGCTCAACGGTCGTGAGGGTGGGTGTCGCGTCGCTGGGCGCCCCTTTCAAGCCGCGCCAGAACAGGTTGATCATCAGCTCGGCGGCTTCGTCGACGTCGGTGTCACCGGTGCTGAGTCGCGTGGCCACCGCCTCGCCCGCCCCCACCAGGGCCACGGCCATCATGTCGAAGTTGGTGCCGGGCTCGGGGTTTCGGGTGCCGGACCGAAGCAGGCGCGCCACCAGCTCGATAATTCGCTCGCGGCCCTCACGCAGCGTGTGAGCGAATGCCTGCGAGCTGGTGGCCTGCGTATACATCACGATCCACGACGCCCGGTTCGTATCGATGTAGCGCATGAAAGACACGATGGTGTTGCGCAGCAAGTCTTTCGGACTCTGCTGAAGCTCGATGTCTTCACGTACGCCGTCGATGAAGCGGGACAGCTCGCGGTTCAGACACGCGCCGAAGAGTTCTTCCTTGGAGCCGTAGTACAGGTACAGCATCGGTTTGGAGATCTCTGCTTTGGCTGCGATCGCATCCATCGAGGTTTCGTGGTAGCCGTTGATCGAGAACATCTCGACGGCGGCGTCGAGCATCTGCTGCTCGCGGACGGCACGCGGCAGCCGCTTGGTACCACCTGCCATCGTCTGCCCTTCGTCTGCAGCCAGATATCTGACTCCAGAGTAGGCAATGTGCGTTTAGCGCACACCCGCTATCGACCGCACCCCGCTGGCCGGCCCTTCACCGCTGCCATTCGCAGTACCGAGGCGTCCACCGCCGGCTGCGCCAACTCCCCTGCGGCCAGCGCCTTCTCCAGCCGGTCGAGCACCGCGGGCACCTCGTCGGTGGTGACCCACAGCGCGATGTCGCTGCCCGCCTGCAGCGCGCGTAGCACCGCCTCGGGCACCCCGTAGCGCTCGTTGATCGCGGCCATGCTGGACAGGTCGTCGCTGAACACCGGGCCGTCGAACGGCGGCCCGCCGTAGCCGTCGCCGGTGCGCAGCAAGTGCACAGCCGCCGGGCTCAGGCTGGCCGGCTGGTCGTTCGTCAGGCCGGGAACCTGCAAATGACCGATCATCACCCCGACCGGCGTCGCACTCACCAGCGTCCGGTAGGGCACCAAGTCGTCGTGCTGCAACTGGTCCAGCGGTGGCGTGGCCACACCGCCGGTGTGTGAGTCGCCCGAACCGTGTCCGTGGCCGGGGAAATGCTTGAGCACCGGCAGCAGCCCGGCATCACGCAGGCCGCGGGCATAGGCTCCGGCGTATTCGGTGACCACCCCGGGATCCGCGCCGAACGAGCGGTCGCCGATGACCGTGTCGTCGGCGGCGTCGGTGACATCGACGACCGGTGCGAAGTCGACGGTGATACCCAGCCCACGCATCTTGTGGCCACGGTCCAACGCGGTCGCGTAAACGTCGTCGACACTAAGCGTCTGCGCCAGCGTCCGCGCCGACGGCGCCGATCCGATCAGCGACGAAAGCCGCGATACCCGGCCGCCCTCCTCATCGACGCTGACTGCCAGCGGCAGCCGTCCCGCGCTACCGGCGATGCCGCGCAGTGAACCATCAGTCAACATCGATAGCTCGGTCCAGCTGCCGATGAAGATGCCACCGACGTGGTGGTCGGCCACGACCGCTCGCGCGTCGTCGGCATTGCGTACCCCCACCATCAGCAACTGAGCCAGCTTGTCGCGGCCCGACATTGCCGCCAGCATGGCCGTCCCTTCACCGCAAGCCGGCTGACGGGGTGCGGGCGACGATGCGCTCGGAGATTCCGGCGGCTTGGCAGTGGTGCCACATGACGCGATCAGCGCTGACACCGCAGCAAGCACGGCCAGGACGCGTAAGAGGGCCATCGGCCCATGCTGTCACGGGACGCATCAGCGACGGCGCCGCCCCGCCCGGTCGTAGTGCTAGGTTGGGCGACTAGGTCCGGCAATCACCAGTCCGCACTCTCAAGGAGCCCCCCGATGAACCGGTTCGTTGCGCCCGCCGCAGCCAGCATCGTGGTCGGTCTGCTGCTGGGTGCCGCCGCCATCTTCGGGATCACCCTGATGGTGCAGCAGGACACCAAGCCGCCGCTGCCCGGCGGCGACCCGCAGTCCTCGGTACTCAACCGGGTTGAGTACGGCAACCGCACCTGAGCCGAGTACGTCGACGCCGGCCGCCTCACAGGAGGCGGCGTCTTTGACGGTGGTGGGCCTGTCGCGGCGGTGGCTGTGGTTGGTCGCGGCGCTGGCGCTGACATTGACCTTCGCCCAGTCGCCCGGGCAGATCTCCCCCGACACCAAGCTCGACCTCACCGCCAACCCGCTGCGGTTCCTGGTGCGGGCAACCAACCTGTGGAACAGCGAACTGCCGTTCGGACAGGCACAGAATCAGGCCTACGGCTACCTCTTTCCGCACGGCACGTTTTTCCTGGCCGGCCACCTGCTGGGGCTGCCCGGTTGGGTGACTCAGCGGCTGTGGTGGGCGCTACTGCTCACCGTCGGCTTCTGGGGACTGCTGCGGGTGGCCGAGGCGCTGGGCATCGGAAGCCCGGCGTCGCGGGTGATCGCCGCGGCGGCGTTTGCGCTGTCGCCGCGGGTGCTGACCACGCTCGGGTCGATCTCCTCGGAAATGCTGCCGATCATGTTGGCGCCGTGGGTGCTACTGCCCACCATCCTGGCGCTGCGCGGCGATGCAGGCCGGTCCGTGCGCAGACTGGCCGGGCAGGCCGGGCTGGCGGTGGCGTTGATGGGGGCAGTCAACGCCATCGCGACGCTGGCTGGCTGCTTGCCGGCGGTGATCTGGTGGGCATGTCATCGGCCCAACCGGTTGTGGTGGCGCTACACCGCGTGGTGGCTGCTGGCGCTGATCCTGGCGATGTCGTGGTGGATGGTGGCATTGATTCTGATGGCCCGGATCAGTCCGCCGTTCTTGGATTTCATCGAATCCTCCGGTGTCACCACGCGATGGTCGTCGCTGGTGGAGGTACTGCGCGGCACCGACAGCTGGACGCCGTTCGTGGCGCCCGACGCCACCGCGGGTGCTCCGCTGGTCACCGGGTCGGTGATGATCCTGGCCACCTGCCTGGTTGCCGCGGCGGGTCTGGCCGGCCTCGCCATGCGCGGCATGCCGGTACGCGGGCGGCTGGTGACGATGCTGCTGGTTGGGGTGACCCTGATCGCCGTCGGCTACTCCGGCGGGCTCGGCTCGCCGGTGGCGCACCAAGTGCAGGCCTTCTTGGATGCCGGCGGGGCGCCGCTGCGCAACGTGCACAAGCTGGAGTCGCTGATCCGGATCCCGCTGGTGCTGGGTTTGGCCCAGCTGCTGGGTCGGGTGCCACTCCCGGGCAGCACACCGGCGCCGGCGTGGGTTCGCGCGCTAGCCCACCCCGAACGCGACAAACGCATGGCAACCGGGATCGTGGTGTTGACCGCGCTGATGGTCGCCACCTCGCTGGCCTGGACCGGTCGGATGACTCCGCCCGGCGCATTCCGCGCGATACCTCAGTATTGGCACGACGCCGCCGACTGGCTGACCGAGCACAACACGGGTACGCCGACGCCGGGGCGCGTGTTGGTGGTCCCAGGTGCCCCGTTCGCCACTCAGGTGTGGGGCACCAGCCACGACGAGCCGCTGCAGGTGCTCGGCGACAGCCCGTGGGGGGTGCGGGACTCGATTCCGCTGACCCCACCGCAAACCATCCGCGCGCTGGACTCGGTACAACGGCTGATCGCGGCCGGCCGCCCGTCGGCCGGTCTCGCCGATACCCTGGCCCGCCAAGGTATTTCCTATGTGGTGCTGCGCAACGACCTCGATCCGGACACGTCACGCTCGGCCCGGCCGATCCTGGTGCACCGGGCTATCGCGGGTTCGCCGCGGCTGCAGAAGGTGGCCCAGTTCGGCGCGCCGATCGGCCCCGGGCCGGTGTCGGGGTTCATCAGCGACAGCGGCCTGCGGCCGCGGTATCCCGCCGTGGAGATCTACCGGGTCGCGTCCGGCGAGGGCGACCCGGCTGCTCCCTACTTCGCCGACACCGACCAGTTGACCCGGGTCGACGGCGGCCCCGAGGTGCTGTTGCGCCTCGATGAACGCCGTCGCCTCCTGGGGCGGCCGGCACTGGGACCGGTGCTGATGACCGCCGACGCCCAGCGTGCAAGGCTGCCGATACCCGCTGGGCAAGGGGTCACCGTCACCGACACTCCGGCTGCCCGGGAGACCGACTACGGCCGGGTCGATGATCACTCGTCGGCGATCCGGGCCGTTGGCGACGCCCGGCACACCCACAACCGGGTGCCGGACTACCCCACGCCGGGCGCGGAAACTGTCTACGGCGGCTGGACAGCCGGTCGGCTCACCGCATCGAGCTCCTCGTCGGATGCCACCGCCTTGCCCGACGTCGCGCCGGCGACCTCTCCGGCCGCCGCAGTCGACGGCGACCCGGGGACGGCATGGGTGTCCAACGGACTGCAGTCGGCGGTCGGCCAATGGCTGCAGGTGGATTTCGACCATCCGGTGACCAACAGCGTGATCACCTTGACGCCCAGCCCGACTGCGGTCGGCGCCCAGGTCCGCCGGATCCAGATCGAAACCGTCAACGGCACGACCACGTTGCGGTTCGACGAAGCCGGTAAGCCGCTCACCGCGGCGCTGCCCTACGGCGAAACCCCGTGGGTGCGCGTCACCGCGATCGGCACCGACGACGGGTCCGGCGGTGTGCAGTTCGGCATCACCGATCTGTCCATCACCCAGTACGACGCCAACGGCTTCGCCCACCCGATCGACCTACGGCATACCGTGCGAGTGCCCGGCCCGCCGCCGGGCTCAGCGGTGGCCCGTTGGGATCTGGGGTCGGAGCTGCTGGGCCGGCCCGGCTGCGCCGAAGGTCCGCAGGACATGCGCTGCGCGGCGTCGATGGCGTTGGCCCCGGAAGTGCCAACCACCCTGAGCCGCACGTTGAGCGTGCCGCAGCAGGTGTCGGTCACTCCCGCGGTGTGGGTGCGGTCCCGGCAGGGCCCCAAACTGGCCGATCTGATCGCCGAACCGCACACCACCCGCGCCCGCGGCGACTCCGATCTCCTCGATGTCTCCGGCTCGGCATATGCGGTCACCGACGGTGATCCGGCCACCGCGTGGACGGCGCCGCAACGGGTTGTGCAGCACAAGACGCCGCCGACGCTGACATTGACGCTGCCCCGGCCAGCTGAGGTGACCGGATTGCGGCTCACCGCCGGACGGTCGGCCGTGCCCACGCATCCAACCCTGGTCGCCGTGGATCTCGGCGACGGCCCACAGATCCGGGAACTGAACGCGGACGCCGACGGCGGAGCGCAGCTCGTCGCGCTGAAACCGCGGCTGACCGACAGCGTCATCGTCAGCCTGCTCGACTGGGACGACGTCATCGACCGCACTGCGCTGGGATTTGATCAACTAAAACCACCGGGCCTGGCCGAGATTACGGTGATCGGCGCCGACGGCAATCCGGTGGCGGCCGCTGACGCCGCCCGCAACCGCTCGCGCGAGGTCACCGTCGACTGCAGCCGCGGCCCGATCGTCGCGATCGCCGGCCGCTTTGTGCACACCACGATCACCACCACAGTGGGTGCGCTGCTGGACGGCGAGCCGGTGGCCGCCCAGCCGTGCGAGCGCCAGCCGATCGCGCTACCGGCCGGTCAGCAGGAGCTGCTGATCAGTCCCGGTGAGCAGTTCAGCGTCGACGGCGTTCAGCTATCGGGTCCCCTCGCTGACCAATTAGCCAGCGCGACAACGATTCCCGCCGTCACTGGAATGTGGCGCGCGGCGCACCGCGAAGTACGGGCGCCTGAGGCGGCGGTCTCGCGGGTGCTTGTTGTGCCGGAAAGCATCAATCGCGGTTGGCGGGCGCACACCGCTGCCGGGGCGCTGCTGGATCCGGTGGCCGTCAACGGGTGGCAGCAGGGCTGGATAGTGCCGGCGGGGACGTCGGGCACTCTGACGCTGACCTTTGCGCCGAACTCGGCCTACCGCGCCGGGCTGGGTGGCGGATTGGCGTTGCTGCCGCTGCTGGTTTTGCTGGTTGCGTGGCCGGCCCGCCGCAACCCGGGCCGCCGCGATCCGCCTGCCCGTCCGTGGGCTCCCGGGCCGTCGGCGGCGGTGGCGCTGCTGGGGGCCGGCGGGCTGGTCGCGGGTCCGGCGGGGATCGCGGTGTTCGCCGCCGCGCTGGGACTGCAGTGGGCGCTGCGCGATCGACACCGGTGGCGGGATGCGGTCACCATCAACGCGAGTGCCGGCGGTTTGATTCTGGCCGGTGCCATGCTGTCCCGGCATCCGTGGCGTTCGGTCGACGGTTATGCCGGACATTCCGCGGGCGTGCAACTGTTGGCGCTGGTTTCGCTGGCAGTGCTGGCGGCCTCGGTGGTTGCGCTGCGACGCGAGCCGTTTCGCCGCTGACTGGCGGGGTAAGCGGGACAATAAGCATCCACCGTCCGAGAGGCAGCGGGGATGGGATGGTTCAGCGCACCTGAATACTGGTTGGGCCGGCTGGTGCTGGAGCGCGGGATTGCCATTGTCTACCTGCTGGCGTTCGTCGCCGCCGCGCAACAGTCCCGGGCGCTGATCGGGGAAGACGGGATGCTGCCGGTGCCCCGGTATCTGGCTGCCGTGTCGTTCCGGCGGGTGCCAAGCATTTTCCACATCCACTATTCCGATCGGTTCTTCGCCGCGGTTGCCTGGTTCGGCGCCGCGCTGTCGGCTGCAATCGCCGCCGGACTAGCCGGCCTGGTGCCGCTGTGGGCGGCCATGCTGATGTGGCTGCTGCTGTGGGTTCTCTACCTGTCGATCGTCAACGTCGGGCAGACCTGGTACTCGTTCGGCTGGGAGTCGTTGCTGCTCGAAACCGGCTTTCTGGCGATCTTTCTCGGCAACGACGATATTGCGCCGCCAGTGCTGACGATGTGGCTGGCGCGCCTGCTGCTGTTCCGGCTCGAGTTCGGGGCCGGGCTGATCAAACTGCGCGGCGACCGGTGCTGGCGCGACCTGACCTGCCTGTACTACCACCACGAGACGCAGCCGATGCCCGGCCCGCTCAGCTGGTTCTTTCACCACCTGCCCAAGCCGTTGCACCGAGTTGAGGTGGCCGGCAACCATTTCGCGCAACTCGTCGTGCCGTTCGGATTGTTCGCGCCGCAGCCGATAGCCAGTGTGGCAGCAGCGATTATCGTCATCACCCAGCTGTGGCTGGTGGCCTCCGGAAACTTCGCCTGGCTCAACTGGTTGACGATCCTGTTGGGCTGCAGCGCGATCGACACGTCATCGGCGGCTGCGGTGCTGCCGGTTCCGCAGCCGCCCGCCTTGGCCGAACCACCGATCTGGTTCGCGGCGCTGGTGATCATATTCGCGGGAGCCACATTGCTTTTGAGCTACTGGCCGATACGCAACATGATCTCGCGACGTCAGCGGATGAACATGTCGTTCAACCCCTTTCATTTGATCAATACCTACGGCGCGTTCGGCAGCGTCGGACGAACCCGCCGGGAGGTGGTGATCGAGGGCACTAGCGACTCCACGATCACCGATGAAACGGTATGGGAAGAGTACGAATTCAAAGGCAAGCCGGGCGCAGTTCGCAGCCTGCCACGGCAATGGGCGCCCTACCATTTGCGGTTGGATTGGTTGATGTGGTTCGCTGCCATATCCCCGAACTACGCATATCCGTGGCTGCGAGAATTTCTGCTGCGGCTGCTGCAAAACGATCGACCGACGCTGCGGCTGCTGCGGCGCAATCCCTTCCCCGAGCGCCCACCCCAGTATGTGCGCGTCCAGCTCTACCGATACCGCTTCACCACATGGCAGGAACTGCGCCACGAGCGGGCCTGGTGGCATCGCACGCTGGAAGGACAGTACGTCCCGCCGATCGCGTTGGAGGAGATGACATTCCCTTCGCGCAAAGCCACCCGGAGCGAGGAGTAGCGACTAGCGTTCAGCGGCGCGGAGGGTCCAGCTGGCACAGGACCAGCGCGGTGACGAGGCCGTAACCGAGGTGCGGAACGACATCGGCAATCCAGCCGGCGGCACCCCAGGTAAGCGGGTTGGTCACTCCGAGGGCGATCATCGGTCCGTTGGTGCCGATCAGAGCACCGGCGGTGGCGACGACTGTGGTGAGTACTTTGCCGGGACGCCAGCCGAGCGAGCGCAGTAGTCCGAGCAGCGCGCCGATGCCGATACCAGCAGCGATACCCATCAGAGCGCCGACGCCGGCGATACGGTTCGGTTGGGTGTCGAGGCCGCCGGGCATCGTCCAGTGCAGCAGCCGCACCAATGCTTTTACGGTTTCTTCGGGCGTCGTGCTTGCGGGCCGACCCCGCAACGCCATATCGAGGTAACCGAGAATATTCAGCGCAGTGGTGCCCGCCGCGCCGGCCGCGGCGCCGACCCAGAGCCCCCACCCGATCCGCAGCGCACGGGCTCTGCTCTGCATTTGGCAATGCTCCTTGGTGCTCGCGCGAGGTTTACATCGCGGCCCGTCGACGCCGGCAGCGGACCGCGACACCCAACACCCAACCATGCGCGGCAGGACTCCGAATAGTTAGTGGCCTGCGACGTCGCGGGGCGGGCTGGGAGGGAGTCGGCAATTCACCAGACACACTGGCGCAACCTGACCCGGGCCCACGAATGAGCGGGACTAGTGGGCTAGGAGTTTCCCGGCCGAGCCTGCTGGTAGGGCTCACCGCGGTGAGTATCGGCCTGATTTCCGGCTATGACGTCTCCAGCGTGGGCGGAGCGTTGCTGTTCATCACCGATGAGTTCCATTTGACCGCAGGCCACCAGGAATTGGTGACGACAGCGCTGGCGGTTGGTGACATGGCCGGAGCAATCGGTGCCGGCGCCCTCGCCAACGCGATTGGACGGCGAAAGTCGCTGATGCTAGTGGTCGCGACCTACGCCGGCTTTGCGGTGCTCGGTGCGGTATCGGGTTCGTTTTCGGTCCTCATCGCGGCGCGACTGTTGGCAGGCTTGTCCATCGGAGCGTCGTATGTGGTGGTTCCGGTGTTTGTGGCCGAGTCAACGCCGGCCGGCGTGCGGGGTTCCTTGCTGGTCGCATATCAGGCTGCCAACGTAACCGGCATGGTCGTCGGCTATCTCGCCGCCTATCTGCTGGCTGGTACGCAAAGCTGGCGGTGGGCGCTCGGGTTGGCTGCCGTTCCAGCCGTGTCGGTGTTGGTGCTGTTGCGGCACGTGAACGACACCCCTCGGTGGTACCTGGTCAAGGGCCGCATTGCCGAGGCGCGGCGCGCCCTGCAGCAGGCGGAGCCTTATGCAGACGTCGCCGCTGGTCTCGCCAGAATCGGCCGGGCACTCGGCGACGAGAAGGCAGAGCGGCGCGCTCATTGAGATGTCGCGAGCACCGTACTTACGGGCGACCGTCTTCGTCATCACTCTCGGGTTCCTGGTTCAGATCACTGGCATCAACGCGATCGTCTCGTACAGCCCGCGTCTCTTCGAGGCGATGGGCATGCGCGGCAATTTCGCCCTGCTGGGTTTGCCCGCGCTCGTCCAAATCTTCGCCTTGGCTGCGGTATTCGTTTCGATGGTGCTCGTCGACCGGGTTGGCCGACGGCCGCTTCTGTTATCTGGAATCGGCATGATGATCGCTGCCAACCTCCTGCTGATCGGCTTTTTCGCACTGGGCGACGGCTCTAGCGGCGCTCTTGCGGTAGTTGGGTTTTTCGGCGTGCTGCTTTTCACGCTGGGCTTCAATGTCGGCTTTGGCCCGTTGGCATGTGTGTATGCCGGTGAGAGTTTGCCGGCGCGGCTGCGGTCGATTGGGTCGGCGGCGATGCACACCGCGAATCTTGGGGCCAATGCGATAGTCGTCGCCGTCTTCCTCACACTGTTGACTTCGCTCGGCGGCGCAGCCACGTTCGCTATCTTTGGCGTCCTGGCGCAATTGAGCTTCGTCTTCGTTTACCGGTTTGCTCCCGAGACCAAAGGCAGGCAACTGGAGGACATCCGGCATTTCTGGGCCAACCGAGGCCAAAGCTTGCCTGCCCTCGGTGCGGTCGACGCGGCGTGACCGCTCGATTACGGTGCGGCTTCCAGCTTTTCGACCTGAGCGTTGAACAGCTTCACCACATTGCTCGCCGCATCGGGGTCGATCGAGGCGCCGCCCGTCGACCGGGGATTGAGCGCGTTGTAGGCAGCGACGACGAATACGCCACGGTAATAGCCTGAAACGGTGGCGGCCGCCATCGTCATGGTGCCGGGGATGCCGGCAGTAGCCGCGGTGGAGCTTTTCATCACCGCGCCAACCGCCCAGCGCGGCACGCCCGACGCGTCAAGAGGGTCGACCTGGGTCTCCAGAGTGATGGTGTGCCCCGGTGCCTCGAACGACGCCGTAAACGTCCGGCATTTCTGCAGAAAATCCTTCAAACTCAGTTTGTCCGCAGTGATGGCCAGGTGCACTTCGACCATGCGCATACCGCTGGGTCCTGCACCGGCGAGCGTCGCGGCCGCGGCTTGGGTGGCTGATTGCGGGTTGCCGTACAAGTTCGCACATTCCCGGGGGTTGATCGTCAGATCCGACGGACCGGACCGCTTCGGCCCGGTGTCGCTGAGTCCGCTGCGCCAGGTAGCGGGACCTCCGGGATCGGGAAACGCCGATTTCCCGAGCAGAAGATCTTGGGTCAGTTGGGTGATATCGGACTTCTTGGACGGTTTCTCACCGCCGGCGGAGGTTGCTCCGCCGCCCGGGCCAAAAACGACTACCGCAACAACCCCGATGGCCACCACAGCGACCGCGGCCACCGACGCCCAGAGCACAATGCGCGCTTTGGGCCTGGCTGCCGGCGGGGGCGGCCATTGCGGCGGGTACATGGGCGGGAATTGGGCTGGATAGTCAACAGCGAACTGCGGCGGATACTGCGGCGCCGCATCGTCGACCCACAATGGCCAGCCGGGCGGCGGTGGCGGCAACGACGGATCCGGGACCCAGTTGCTGTCCGGCGCCCAGCCCGGCGGAACCGGCGGCCAGTTGGGTGGCGGGTTGAAGCGCATCTGGTGTGTCCCCTGCTAAGTCACGCCGTTACAGCGTGGTATCCAATTGGCCGAGCCGGTCGGTCAATCGCAAATTCTCCGAGTAATCGACTGGGCAGGAGATCAGCGACACGCCGTCGTCGTCGAGGGCGGTTTTCAGCGTCGGCAACAACTCGTCGGCACTGCTGATGCGATAACCCTTTGCGCCGAAGCTTTCCGCGTAACTCACCACATCGGGATTGCCGAACTTGACGTAGTAGTGGTCGCCGAGTTCGAGGTCCATCTTCCACTCGATGAGCCCGTAGCCGCCGTCGTCCCAGATCAGCACCACCAGCGGTATCCGCTCCCGCACGGCGGTCTCGATCTCCTGAGAGTTCATCAAAAAGGCGCCGTCCCCGACGACAGCCAGCACCTTGGACTCCGGCCGCGCCAGCTTGACTCCGAGAGCGCCAGGCAAGGCAAAGGACATGGTCGACAACCCATTCGAGATCAGACAGGTATTCCGTTGGTAAGTCGGGTACAGGCGGGCCATCCACATCTTGGTGGCGCCGGTGTCCACCAGCACGATGTCGCTGCGGCCCAGCGCCGCACGGGTATCGGCGACCACCCGCTGCGGCGACAGCGGAAACCGCGAATCCTGTTGTCCGCGAGCGAATTCCTCCGTCAGGAGGTGGCACCCCGGCGCGGTGCCGTCGGTGGCGAAGCGCTGCCCCGCCAGTGCGTCGGTCAGCGCGTTCACCGACGCGCTGATGTCCCCGATGATCCCGACGTCAACCGAATAGTGCACGTCGACCTCGGCGGGGAAGCGATGCACATGGATGATTTTCTTGTCGGCGCTGGGGTTGATCTGGACGGGATCGAACTCCTGCAGCTCGTAGCCGACCGCGATGACGACGTCGGCGTTGTCGAAGCCGAAGTTGACGTAGTCATGGGCCATGAAACCCATGGTCCCGATGGCGTTGGGATGGTCATCGGGCATCACACCCTTGCCGTGGAAAGTGTTGGCAACCGGGATGGCCAGCTCGTCGGAGAACCGGACCAGCGCCGCGGTGGCGTCATTGCGCGCAGCTCCGTGGCCGGCCAGCACCACTGGCCGCCGCGCGGTGCGCAGGATCTCGACCGCGCGCTCGATTTGACCGGCGGCCGGCGCATCGGCGCGCACCACGTTGCGGGGCAGCGGCGTCAAGTCGTAGTCGGTCTCGTCGACGTCGATGTGTTCGGGCACCGCCAGGTAAACGGCGGCCGGGCGCTCGGTCTGGGCGACCTTGAACGCCTTGCGGAACATCTCCGGTATTGCGCGCGCGGTGGGAACGCTGTCGGCCCAGCGGGTGATCGGGGTGAACATCGAGACCAGGTCGACGTACTGGTGGGACTCTTTGTACTGGCGGTCTTGGCCGACCTGGGCTGAAATCGCGACCATAGGCGTGCTGTTGGTGGTGGCGTCGGCCACCCCGAGTTGCATGTTGATCGCACCGGGCCCCAGTGTGGCCGACACCACGGCCGCGCGGCCGGTGACCCGACCGTACATCTCGGCCATGAATGCCGCCGCCTGCTCGTGGCGGGTGAGCACATAGCGGATGTCGGATCCGGCGAGAGCTCGGACGAACCGGATGTTCTCCTCGCCGGGCAGCCCGAAGACCACCGACACACCCTCGTTTTCCAGGCACTTCACCATCAACTCAGCGGCTGTACTCACAGCCGCCACTGTAGTGGCAGGCTGGATGGTGAACATTCCGCCAGACCAGCCAGCAGAGGAAGTCAGCGTGTCCATCGCCACGATCAACCCGGCCACCGGAGAGACAGTCAAAACCTTCACGCCCGCCACCGCCGAGGAGATCGACGCCGCGATCGCCCGTGCCCATGACCGCTTTGTCGACTACCGCCGCACCAGCTACGCACAGCGCGTCGAGTGGACGAATGCGACTGCCGATTTACTGGAGGCTGAGGCCGACGAGGTCGCGGCGATGATGACCCTGGAGATGGGCAAGACGCTGTCGTCGGCGAAGGCTGAAGTGCTCAAGTGCGCCAAGGGCTTTCGGTTCTACGCTGAGCATGCCGAGCGGCTTTTGGCCGACGAGCCGGCCGATGCGGCGGCGGTGAAAGCGGCCAAGGCTTACACCCGGTATCAGCCGCTCGGGGTGGTGCTGGCCGTGATGCCGTGGAACTTTCCGCTGTGGCAGGCCGTGCGGTTCGCTGCGCCGGCGTTGATGGCCGGCAACGTCGGCATCCTCAAGCACGCGTCCAACGTGCCGCAAACCGCGCTCTACCTCTCCGACGTGATCGCGCGCGGCGGGTTCCCGGACGGCTGTTTCCAGACGCTGCTGGTCCCGTCGAGCGCGGTGGAAGACATTCTGCGCGACCCGCGGGTTGCGGCGGCCACCCTGACCGGC
This sequence comes from Mycobacterium sp. NGS62, assembly GCF_059812285.1. Taxonomy (NCBI): domain Bacteria; kingdom Bacillati; phylum Actinomycetota; class Actinomycetes; order Mycobacteriales; family Mycobacteriaceae; genus Mycobacterium; species Mycobacterium sp. NGS62. The sequence goes on from NZ_JCALCK010000004.1 coordinate 365,327, forward strand.
AGCGAACCGGCCGGCCAGTCGGTTGCCGCCATCGCCGGCGACGAGATCAAGCCCACGGTGCTGGAACTCGGCGGCAGCGACCCGTTCATCGTGATGCCGTCGGCCGATCTCGACGCGGCGGTCAGCACCGCGGTCACCGCGCGGGTGCAGAACAACGGCCAATCCTGCATCGCTGCGAAACGCTTCATTGCGCACGCCGACATCTACGACGAGTTCGTGGACAAGTTCGTCGAAAAGATGGCCGCGCTGCGAGTGGGTGACCCGACCGACCCGGACACCGACGTCGGCCCGCTGGCCACCGAGTCCGGCCGCGCTGACGTCGAAAAGCTGGTCGACGAGGCGGCCGCCGCCGGTGCAGTGATCCGGTGCGGCGGGAAGCGGGTCGACGGGCCCGGTTGGTTCTACCCGCCGACGGTGATCACCGACATCAGCCGCGATATGCCGCTCTTCTCCGAGGAGGTGTTCGGGCCGGTGGCGTCGGTGTATCGCGCCGCGGATATCGATGAGGCGATCGAGATTGCCAACGCCACTACCTTCGGGCTGGGGTCCAACGCGTGGACCAGCGACGAGGCCGAGCAACAGCGTTTCATCGACGACATCGAAGCCGGCCAGGTCTTCATCAACGGGATGACGGTGTCCTATCCCGAGCTGCCGTTCGGTGGTGTCAAGCGGTCTGGCTACGGGCGCGAACTCGCGGGCATGGGCATCCGCGAATTCTGCAACGCCAAAACCGTGTGGGTCGGATAGTTAGCTCCTACACGCGCCGAGATCGACGTTAGAGCGCAAATCGGCGAGTTTTTCCGCGCTGGCGTCAATCTCGGCGACGGTGCTCGCGTCGCTAGACCGCCGCGAGCGCCTTCCTGTCCTCGTCGGCGAAGCTGTCCTCCAGGTCCACCGGCGAGTAGTCCAGGTCGATTTCTTCGACGGGCCGGCCGCGGGCGCTGCTGATGGTGCCGAACCGTCGCATCCCCTTGTCGCTGGCGTAGGCCACGAACTCGGCGGGATTCAGCCCGAAGGGCACGTCGTCGCCGTAGATCGCAAAACCCTCTTCGGTGAGCCGTAGGGCCAGCGGCATGAGCTCGTTCATCCGTGTTTCGAACACCGTCCAGTTGGCGTCGTCGGCGGCGACGTGGCGCCGGCAGGTGAAGGTGCCCCATGCCATGTGGCGTCGCTCGTCGTCGCCGATGTGCCGGACCAGCGCCTGCATGCCGGGCAAGATGCCACGCTCCACGCAGATCTTGTGCCAAGCGTGATAGCCGGTCAGCGCCAACATGCCCTCGACGATGTGGTTGTACGTCACCGAGGCCCGCACCTGGGCCGCCGGTGAGGCATCGCTCGATAACGTGGCCAGCGACGCGGGCAGTTCGTCGTTGAACATCTGCCCATACGCCGGAAGTTCGTCGAGGAAACTGTGCAGGTCGTCTTCGATGCCGACGGCGTCGAGCCACATGCGGAACACCTGGGTGTGTTTGGCTTCTTCGAACGCGAACTGGGTCAGGTACATCTCGTCGCCCAACCGGCCTTCGCTGCGCATTGCGGCCATGAACGGCTGGATGTCTTGAGTGACCGCTTCCTCGCCCGCAATGAATTGGGCGCACAGCCGGGTGGCTTGATCGCGTTCTCGGTCGGTCAACGCTTCCCAGTCCGCACGGTCGCGGGAGAAGTCGATATCGGCGGGGTTCCAGAACTTCGCGTTGCCGCCGGCGAAAAGCTTGAGCGGCAGACTGCTCCAGTTGAGCCCGCCCGCACCGAGCGAGCCGTAGCGGGTCCGTGTCATGAGTTGACCTCCTTCAGGTCATTCCGGTGGGCTTGCGGCAGCCCGGAGAATGCGGCCGCCAACACGGCAACGAGCCGGCGCACAGCCAGGGCGGGCTGTTCGGGCGTGGGTTCGTCGAGCCCGAGGATCGGATCCATCCCGCGCACATAGGGGGCCAGCGCCAGGTGCGGAAAGATCAGCAGCAGCAGCGACAACAACGCCTCGGTATCGGAATCGGGACGCAGATCGCCACGGGCCTGCGCATCGCGCACTAGCGGCCTCAGCACCTCCAAGTAGTGGCGGTGGATCACGGATCGCACGCTGATGCGGGCGTCGGTGTCAACCTCCAAGCTCGCCGCAGCATGCAGCGAACGCTCCCGGGGATGATCGGCGAAATACCTGACCCAGTCGTCGAGCAGATCAGTGAGAAAGTCGAAGAACGGTCTGCTGGCGTTCAATTCACGGATGCGGTCCTCCATGTAGGCACGCACTCGCTGGCTGCCGACGTCGGCGATGAACGCATAGAGGTCGCGCTTGTCGGCGAAGTACTGGAACAGGCTGCCTTTGGCGACCCCGGCGCGCCGGGCGATGACGTTGAGGCTGCCGCGGGAGAACCCGTGCGCGCCGAACTCGGCCTCGGCGGCTTCTATCACCGCGGCCCGGCGAGCCGGGTCGACGCGGGCCCACGTCACCGTTGGCATTGGCCCTCCTCACGTCGATGACCACTGGTCACTTTACTGTGAGGCGCGTCACTCCTCAAGGGGAAGAGTGACTACTGACCAGTGGGCCGCGTGCCAGGCCGTCTATTGATTCGGCTGCAGGCCACCGGGCGAATACGGTCCGACGATCATCGACGGGCATGGTTGATAGATGCTGCCCCACTGGCCGGTGTCCGGGCAGTAATGCACGTCTCCCGCACCGCACTGCTCCGCAACCCGCGCCCAATTGCATTGGCCGGGGGCCGCGTCAACCGGCGGAGCTGCCACCGATACGGCGGCGATCGCCGCGGCTAACCCCGTCACGATTCGTACAGCTTTCACTTGAATTCCTTCAGCTTGGTCCGTGCATATTCGCACGGGCCACCGACAGGTCGACCCGACCGCGCGATTCGCCCGACGGCAACGCGCCACCGCCCTAGCATCGATGGCGTGTCGCAACTGAATACCGCACGAGGATCGATCGATACCGCCGACCTTGGTGTCACGCTCATGCACGAGCACGTGTTCATCATGACCACCGAGATAGCGCTGAACTATCCCGAAGCCTGGGGTGACGAAGAACAGCGGGTGGCCGACGCCATCAGCCGGCTCAACGAGCTGAAAGCCCGCGGCGTGGACGCCATCGTGGACCTGACCGTGATTGGGCTGGGCCGCTATATTCCGCGGATCGCGCGGGTGGCCGCCGCCACCGAGCTGAACATCGTTGTCGCAACCGGGCTTTACACCTACAACGATGTGCCGTTTCGTTTTCACTACGAGGGCCCGGGCGGCATGCTCGACGGCCCCGAGATCATGACCGAGATGTTCGTCCGCGACATCGAACAGGGCATCGCCGACACCGGTATCAAAGCCGGCATTCTCAAATGCGCCACCGACGAACCCGGCATCACCCCGGGTGTGGAGCGGGTGCTGCGCGCGGTTGCCCAGGCGCACAAACGCACCGGGGTGCCGATCTCCACGCACACCCATGCCGGGCTGCGCCGCGGGCTCGAGCAGCAACGCATCTTCGAAGAGGAAGGCGTCGATCTGAGCCGGGTGGTCATCGGGCACTCGGGCGACAGCACCGACGTCGGCTACCTCGAGGAGCTCATCTCCGCGGGCTCATACCTGGGCATGGACCGCTTCGGCATCGACGTGATCCTGCCCTTCGAGGAGCGCGTCAAGATCGTGGCGACGATGTGCGAGCGCGGGCACGCCGACAAGATGGTGCTATCGCACGACGCCAACTGCTACTTCGACGCGCTGCCCGAAGCCCTCATGCCACAGATGGCGCCGAATTGGCACTACCTGCATATCCACAACGACGTGATCCCTGCGCTCAAGCAGCGCGGCGTCACCGACGAACAGTTGCACACCATGCTCGTCGACAATCCGCGCCGCATCTTCGAACGGCAGGGCGGCTATGAGTGAGGCTGGGATGACCCCAGAGTTGGTCCCGCCGATCGGCACCCAGATCTCACAGCTGGCCCAGTTGGCCCCTGACGCGCCGGCCGTTACCTGCGACGGGCGCACGATTACCCGCGCCGAACTCGACACATCGACCAACCGGCTGGCCCGCGCGTATGCCGAGCGCGGCGTCGGCCTCGGCGACTACGTGACGATCGTGCTACCCAACTCGATCGAATGGATCCAGGCCACGGTGGCGTGCTGGAAGCTGGGCGCCGTGCCGCAACCGCTGTCCGCCCGGTTGCCGGCCGCGGAGTTGCAGGGCCTGCTGGACTTGCGACCGCCCGCCTTGCTGGTGGGTCGCGACCATCCCGATTTGCCTAGTGTGCCAGCAGATTTCATTCCGGACCCGGCATTGTCTGACGCCGCATTGCCCGAGGCGGTCTCGCCGGTGTGGAAAGCAATGGGTTCGGGCGGCAGCACCGGTCGACCCAAGCTCATCGAAGCCGGCGGCGACAGCCGGATACCGGCCATCATCGGCTATCCACTCGGTGCGCAAGAAGGCGATACCACGCTGGTGGCCATACCGCTGAGCCACAACACCGGCTTCACCACCGCGACAATCGCTTTGCTGATGCGCCATCACCTGGTGCTGATGAGCCGATTCGAGCCGCATGAATATCTGCGGTTGCTGACCGATCACCGGGTGAGCTTCCTGACCACCGTGCCCACCATCATGCAGCGGCTGCTGCCGATCTACCGCGCCGACCCGGACGCCTACGACCTGACCTCGATCCGGCGGTTCTGGCATTTAGGCGCGCCGTGCCCGCCGGCGATCAAACAGGCCTGGATCGACATCCTCGGCCCCGAGGTGATCTGGGAACTGTACGGCGGCACCGAACTTCAAGCGCTGACTTTCATCTCCGGCGATCAGTGGCTGACCCATCCGGGATCCGTCGGCGTCGTCGTGGCCGGCGAGATGAAGGTGCTCGACGACACCGGCCAGCCGTGCCCGCCCGGCGTGGAAGGCGAGATCTACATGCGTCCCAGCCCGGGCACCCCGCCGACCTACCGCTACGTCGGCGTCACCGCGAAATCGCGCGACGGCTGGGACTCGCTGGGCGATCTGGGTTACTTCGATGAGGACGGGTTCCTCTATCTGTCCGACCGTCGCGTCGACATGTTCACCGTCGGCGGGCGCAACGTCTATCCGGCCGAAATCGAGGGGGCGCTGTCGGCACATCCAGATGTGTTGTCCTGCTTGGTGGTCGGCATACCTCATGAAGATCTGGGTCAGGTGCCGCACGCCCTGGTGCAGACGACCGCCGGCTCGGCGCTCGACGAGGACGGCGTGCGCGCGTTTCTGGCCGAACGCATCGCGTCCTACAAAGTGCCGCGCAGCGTGGAACTGGTCGACACCCCACTGCGCGACGACGCGGGCAAGGCTCGTCGCACGGCGGTGCGCGACGCCGTCATGGCGCGCCTCCTCATCGCTTCGCTCTGCATCGTCGGCTGCGCGGTCATGGCGCGATTGCGTCCTCTTGGCGCGAGCTGACCGCATCGCGTCGCCGGATTTCCCACTGCCGCAAGGCTTCCCGGCATGGTGATTCGACCAGCGCGTAGCTCACCGCCGCGATCGCGATCGCAAAGATCAGCGTCAGCGCCAGCACCAGCGGCATGTGGCCCCGGAACGAGAACTCGCCGATCACCGGGAACACCATGGTCAGCGCGGCCAAATGCCAGATAAATATCCCGTAGGACCAGCGTCCCAACGTCACCATGGGCGCGGTTGCCAGGATCCGGTGGCTGGCATCGGGCCGATCGAGCACCAACGGCGCGACCAGCGCGGCCGCCAGCAGCGCGCCCATCGCGGTCTTCACCGCGAATTGGCCGGCGGTGCTCGGTGTCAGCCCCGCGGGGCCGGCCAGCGGAGAGGCGGCCACCAGATAAGCCGTCACCGCGACGAGGGCCATCAGGACCCGACGCCGCGCCAACCGATGCGGCAGTGCGGTCGGGCTGTAGACCCACTCGGCCAGCAGCATGCCGGCGGCGAACCAGGAGAAGAAGGCCGGCGGCCAGTTCAACGGGTTGAGCCCGGCGGGGGCGTGGAACGGAATCCATCCCCAGAACCAGCTGGCGATCCCCAGACCCGCGATCACCGGCACCCGCGCCCGGACCGGTATCCGGCCGGCCAGCAGCGCAAGGATCGGCAATGCCAGGTAGAAGGTGACTTCCACGGACAGACTCCACATTTGGGTCAGCCCGGCGGTCAGCGTCAGCGGCACGTAAACCTGAGTGAGTGAGAGATTGGCCAGCCACACGGTAAGGCTGGGATGGTCGGCGTCGGGCAGCAAGGTCAGGATGACGACGACCGCCACCACATAGGCGGGCATGATGCGGACCACGCGTGATCGCAGATAGTGACCGGTCGACGGGCTGGATCCCAGGCCGCGGGCCGCCGCGGCGTGCCCGCGCCACAGCAAGAATCCGGACAACGCAAAGAACACCGCCACCGCCAGGTCGAAGCGTCCGAACAGCCGGCCGTCGACACCGCTGGAGTGCCCGGTCTGGAACGCGACATGGGTGACAAGGACACCGATGGCCGCGCATGCCCGCATGCCCTCGACGGCGGGCAGGAACCGGCGCGTGCCGCCCACCGCGTCGCTCTGGTCCATCAGGACAGTCTGCCGTGAGGCATTGCGCAGCGAAGTGGGTACATCCAGAAGGGCGCCGCCAGAGCGCATAAACCTGAGCCTTGAATCGTGCTGTTAGGGTCAACTGGGTTTTGCGTCGCCACCAGGCCGGGGCCCGATCGTTCCAGAAGGAGGTCACGGCGAGTGAACCGAGCAGTGATGTTGCGGATCGCCGCGTGCGGAATCATGGGTCTCGGCGCCGCCCTGCTGATCGCCGCGCTGCTGTTGTGGACCTATACGGCCAGCAGGGTCAGCAAAATCCCCCTCGATCTCGACACCACCCTGGTCAGCGACGGCAGCGGAGCTGCCCTCGACTCGGGATCATTGTCCAGCGAGCGCGTCGTCGTCGACCAGAATGTTCCGCTGGTGTCTCAGCAGCAGATCAGCGTCGAATCGCCGGCCAACGCCGATGTGGTCACCCTGCAGGTGGGCACCTCGGTTCGGCGCACCGACAGGCAAAAGGACAGCGGACTGCTGCTGGCGATCGTCGACACCGTCACCATGAACCGCAAAACCGCGGAGGCCGTCTCCGACGAGACCCATCCGGGTGGCGCGGTGCAGAAGCCCCGCAGCGTCAATGACGAAAGCCCGCCCACCAACATCGCGTTGCCGCACGAGGGGCTGTCCTACCGGTTCCCGTTTAACACCGAAAAGCAGACCTACCCCTTCTTCGATCCGATCGCGCAGAAGGCGTTCGACGCCAACTACTCCGGTGAGGAAGACGTCAACGGGCTGACCACCTACCGGTTCACCCAGAACGTCGGCTACGACGCGGACGGCAAGTTGGTCGACCCGGTCAAGTACCCCTCGCTCTACGCCCACGACGAGGACAGCAAAGCTGCCGAAACCGCCGGCAGGTGGGGAATTGAAGGCGACCCGGAGGAGAAGGTCAGCATGACCCGCTATTACGCGGCGCAGCGGACCTTCTGGGTGGACCCCGAATCGGGCATCATCGTCAAGGAAAAAGAGCGCGCCAATCACTACTTCGCCCGCGACGCGCTGAAGCCGGAAAAGGCGGTGGCCGACTACACGGTCACCTTCACCGAAGAGACGATCGAGGCGCAGGTCAACGCCGCTCGCAACGAGCGCGATCGGCTCGCGTTGTGGTCGCGGGTGCTGCCGATCACGTTCACCGCGACCGGCTTGGTCGCACTGATCGGCGGGGTGCTGCTGGGCATGTTCAGCCTGCGGACCGAGGCGGCGTTGCTCGACCCCGGTCTGGACACCGCCGACCACGGTTTCTTCGGCCGTGGCGGACCGCCACGCGAACCGGTGCCCGGCGCCGAGGCCGAGACCGAGAAGCTGCCCACGCCGCCCCCTGACTTACAGGGCGGCACTGGCCCGCCTAATCCGCCCGGCTCGGGCCCGCCGCCCGCAGGTCCGCCCGACCGCCCCTGATCGCTCGAGTGGCCGGGACAGGCCGCTGGGTCCTGCAATGGTGCCGCCCCGGGTACGCACTGGCGTTGGCGCTGCTGGTGACCGCGCCGCTGCTGGCCCCCGGTTATCTGCTGCTGCGTGATGCGGTCTCCACTCCGCGGTCCTATCTGACCGACAGTGCGCTCGGACTGATGTCCGCGCCGCGGGCGGTGCCGCAAGATTTCGCGGTGGCATTGGCCGCACGCGGCATCGATGGAGGCGTCGTGGTGAAGGCGCTGCTTATCGCCGCGCTGTGGCTGGCAGGTTGGGGTGCTGCCCGACTGGTCGCGACGGTGCTTCCGCAGGCGGGGGCAAGCGGCCAGTTCGTCGCGATCACGCTGGCGATCTGGAATCCCTATGTCGCGGAACGGTTATTGCAGGGCCATTGGAGCCTGCTGGTCGGCTACGGCTGCCTGCCCTGGGTGGCGACGACGATGCTGATGCTGCGGTCGGAGACAACGCCGGCCCGGTCGCGGTATTTCGCGCTGGCGTGGTGGATCGCGTTGGCCGGGCTGACGCCGACCGGGCTGATGCTGGCGGCGACGGTGGCGCTGGTCTGTGTGGCAGCGCCGGGTGCGGGGCGCCCGCGTTGGCTGTGTGCCGCCGTCGCGCTGGCCGCTGCCGTGGTGGCGGCGCTGCCGTGGTTGACGGCCTCGGCGCTGAGCTCCACGCTGCCTGCACAACAGGATTCGGCGGTCAGCGCGTTCGCGGCGCGTGCCGAACCCGGGCTGGGGACGCTCGGCAGCCTGGCCGGCCTGGGTGGAATCTGGAATGCCGAGGCGGTGCCGGATTCCCGCACAACGCTTTTCGCGGCGCTGGGCACCGCGGTGTTGCTCGGCGTGGTTGTCACCGGGCTGCCGGTCTTGCGGCAACACCGGGCGGCGCTGCCGCTGATCGTCGTGGCAGCGGTGGCGGTGCTGGTGCCCGCGGGCCTGGCCACCGGTCCGGGGCTGGCCGTGCTGCGCGCCGTGGTCGATGCCGCGCCCGGGCTTGGTGTCGTGCGCGACGCGCAGAAATGGGTGGCGCTGGCGATGCCCGGGTACGCGCTGGCCGGCGCGGCTGCGGTGCAGACATTACGGCGGTGGGTGCATCCGGCGGTGACAGCGCTGATCTGCTGCACGGCACTGATATTGGTGCTACCCGACCTGGCGTGGGGCGGCTGGGACAAAGTCGAACCGGTGCATTACCCGTCAGAGTGGCGTGCGGTGGCCGCAGCGATCAACGCCGACGCCGGGCCGGTGGCGGTGTTGCCGGCCGGCACCATGCGCCGCTTCGCCTGGTCGGGTCCGCAACCGGTGCTGGATCCACTGCCGCGATGGTTGCGCGCCGACGTGCTGACCACCGGTGACCTGACCGTTTCCGGGGTTACCGTTCCAGGCGAAGGCCGCCGGGCCCGGGCCGTCGAGCAGCTACTGCTGTCGGGAGCCGACCGCGATGCGCTGGCCCGAGCGGGCGTGCGGTGGCTGGTTGTCGAAGGCCGAACTCCCGGCGAACTAGGCGCGGCCGCAAGGGTTTTCGAACAACTGCCTACCGTCTACCGGGATGGCGACCTGGCGTTATACAGCGTCGGCGGCGACGCTCCCGGCGCCTCTACGGGCCGCCGGTCGGCCGTGCTGATCGCGCATCTGGCTTGGCTGGCGATGCTGGGTGTCGGAGCCGTCGGTATGGCGGCTGCGGGATGGCGCCGGCACGGACCGATCACCCTGGCCGGGCCAACGATGCGCCGCCGCTAGAACGCCAAGGTCTGGTGCGTGCTCTGACGGCGTTTACCGCCGCCGTCAGTGATCCCGCCTACCTCGACGTTGACTCGTAGGGGTTGGCACGGCGGCGGTCAATCCTGCCGCGCGATCGTGCACGGACAGAACCTTAAGGCGTGCCGATTGACGAGTCGATAAGTTGTATCTCTGCGTCATGCCCGTGGGATTGTGCGAGTCGCCCGTCGCAGGTGATGAGCGGCGCAGCAAGGCCCTCAGCGAGCGCAACGTACACGCCGTCGGCTACGGTGTGGGTACTGCGCAGGTGGTAGGCGCGCTGGACGAAAGGCTTTGTAGGCCAACGCCGGAGCGGTAGGCTCTGGAAGTCGGCAACAGCCACGAGCCCCTCATGATCGCTGATTAACTGGCGCACGACCGCTCGACGGATGGCACCAATCACCTCGACGTCGAAGTGAGCAGGGGCATGCACTGTTTCGCCCCGCAAGCGCCGAGCCACCGCCGCCCCCGGCGGCGTCGCGAGGACGAGTTCGACAGCCGCCGAGGCGTCCAACACGATCACTCGGACCGAGCTTCGTCAAGTAGTTCAGCCGCGGTCACGCCGAGTTCCCGGCGCGGCAACGCGGCGAGGCGATCGAGAACTTCGTCGAGGGTCGGTTCTTCAGCGATTTCGCCCAGTCGGGCAAGCAGGAAATCGCTGAGGCTCATCCGGTGCGCTGCGGCCCGGGCCTTCAACTCGTGGACAAGTCCATCAGGTACGTTCCGAATCTGAACCATTGTTGACATGCTACAAACATAGCTCGCATGCGCCTAACATGCATTCTCCATCTACAGATTTCGCCCAGACCCAGGTCGAATTCGTCACACTTCGGCTCGGCTAACGGTCAGGTCCTTACCGGTTAGAGTCGGCGCCGTCTGCGTTGGGTTCATCGGTCTCAGCACCCCAACTGCTCGGCATCATCGGCATGGTCGGTCTGCTACCGGATGGGTCACCGGCCATCGTGGTCAGTCCCGCCGCCGGCCGGGCACCGGCCTTGTCGGCGGTTCCGGCGAACCCCAGCGGGCCCGCGCCCTGATCCGAGGGCGCTATCGCGGCAACCCGCTCCGCGGGGCCCGGTGATCCGTCGGAGTCCGCGTCCAGGAATTCGTAGCGATGCCCGCGGTCGATCACTCCCGCCCGTTGCCGTCGGCGCCGGACCAGTTCGCCCGTGGTCGCAGCGGCTGCCGCCGCGGCGGTGTCGGGGGCCGTCGCCGTCTGCTTGGCGCTGGCGCTGACGCTCATCGCCGCGCCGAATCCAATCCCGGGCGGACCGACCACGTAGGGGTAGGCAAAACCTTCGCCGCCAGTGGCGTGCGCCAGCGGCGCTGCGGTGCCGGCTACCGCCGGTGCGGTTGGGGCGGGCACGGGCGCGGGTGCGGGCGCAGGGGCGGCAGCGGGCGCGGCCAGCGCCGGTGCCATCGCGGCGACCGGTGGCGTGCTGGGCGCGGTTGGGACGGGTGCCGGCTCCACGGTGGGAATCGACTCGGGTTGGGGCAGGCCGGCCAGCCCGGCCAGGCCGAGGAAGCCGGTCAGCGCTCCTGCGGGGGAGATGGCGGGGGCGATCAGGCTGAATGAGCTCTGCGTCAATTGCGGCGCTTGGGGAAAGAATGCGTTGTAAGCCTCGCCCAACCAGTGCGGGACCTCGGACCAGGCCTGCGGGTTGGTCATCACTTCGTGTATTCGAGTTGTCCACCAGCTCAGCTGGTGTGGGTTGCCCTCGTCTTGGTTTCCGCCGCCGGACTCGTTGGCTTTCTGGATCTGCGGCGCCGGGGTGGTTTGCGGTGTCGACGCCACCGCGGCGCTGGCCGCGACTTGATAAGTCGTCATTGTGGTGGCCGCCTGCAGCCACATCCGCGCATAGTCGGCTTCGTTGAGCGCGATCGGAATAGCGTTGATCCCAAAGAAATTCGTTGCCACCAATACCGCGTGAGTGGCATGGTTGGCCGCCAGTTCGGCCAGGGTCGGCATGGCCGCCAGCGCCGCGGTATAGGCGGTGGCCACCACCTCATGGCTGGCGGCCGCCGCCGCGCTGTCCGCGCTGGCCTGCATCAGCCATGCGAGGTACGGAACATGCGCGGCCACATACGATTCCGCGCTGGGGCCTTGCCAGACACCTGTCTGCACCGCCGCCAGTAGTGCGCTGAGTTCTTCTGCCACGGAGACGTATTCGGCGCTGAGTGAGTTCCACGCCGCCGCCGCAGCCAGCAACGAACCCGGCCCGGGTCCACTGCTCAACAGCGCCGAGTGCACTTCCGGCGGAGAGGCAAACCAGATTGGCGCCGTCACCGTCAACCGCCCGTGAGCGGATACACCGCTGTACTGGCCGGGGCAGAACCATCGAACACGACGTACACCGCCATTGTGAAACTCCTCTTGTGCGGTGATTTTTCGCGCGTGCGTCCGCAATGTCAACAAACTTCCCCTGTGAATGTCCTGGTATGAGGAAACAGCCCCGCTGTCGGCGGGGGTCGGTGCCTGGCAGGATTTCCGGCGGCGCTTACGAGTGGTCGGCGAGCCGGTTAAGGAACCCCGTCGCGATCAGCGTTCGCACTAGCTTCGTCTGCTGCGCTGCGCTGAGTCCAGGTAAGTCGCCTACGCGAAACGGCTCGGTACACCCCGACAGGAACCGCATCGCGGCTTCATGGTCGGGCTCTGCGTTTATCGACAGTTGCGCGAACTCCAACACAACGTCAGCGCCGACGTGCGTCACTCTCGAATAGAGCGGGTGATGCTTGACCACCAACGTTTGTTCGTCGACGCCGACGGTGTTTGTGACCGGTCCGACGGGCGGGCATCGGCCGCGCCGGACCAACACCTCCGCCATGGTGTCCAAGCCGTCGGCGATGACGCTCGGGTCGTCGATGGTTCTGACGATGTCGCGCAGCAGGGCGCTCACGCTCGCGTGTGTGGAGGCGTCGTCGAGATGCCGCGGTGGCAGCCGAGTATGGGCGCGGTCATCTCGCAAACTCAACGATCGGAGGGCGTGGGTGATCAGGGTGAGCACGGTGGGCGCGTGGATCCCGACGGTCAAGTGGATCGATGGCTCCGAGTGTGTTCGGGCCGCGTGAACGTGGCCGCGCGGCAGGTAAAGCACGTCGCCGACGTCCAAGCGCAGCTCGGTCGGCAACGAGAACCCGTCGGCAGCCCCTTGCTGGCGCTGCATCTCGTGCGGCGGTATAGCGGCGGCATCGGCCAAATGCCAGGTCTTGGATCCCTGCATCTGCACGATCAAGACGTCATGAGGGTCGTAATGCGGGACGAAGCCGGTCGATTCGGGCGGCGTGACGTAGCCGTTGACTCGGGTCGGGAAGTTCAACTCGACTTCGATGGAGTGGGACAACGCAGCGATCTCGCGCACGTACCGCTCGAGCCCATTCAGGACGATGGTGTAGCCGTCAGCAAAGGCCTCGCGGACGCTGGCGGGATCGAGACTGCCGTCAGCGAGCCGAAAACTGTCAGCATCCTTGCTCTCACCGCCCCGTACCAGACGCACCGCCGACGGCTCTGGCGCAACATGCTCCAACAGCTGGTCGACCGCCGACGGTCCGGGCAGGAGACGATCGAAATAGCCCACGTCGCACCGCTTGACGTGGTGGTGCGTCGCGCCCCAAATTTCGTCAAGAAAGGTCTGCACCGTAAGCGGTTGAAGCAACCAGGCTAGCGAGGACTCGACGGCATCCATAGTTAGACCACGCCGCTGACCAGCTCCCCGGCCAGCACGGACTCGAGTACGGTGCGCATCGCGTCAGCGCTTTGCCGCCAAGAGAATTCAGTGCTGCGCGCCTGCGCCTTGGCGCCGAGCTGCTCGCGCAGTACCGGATCGTCGAGAAGCTGCTGGAGCCGGCTCACCAGTTGGGGCCGGTCGTCAACCAGAACGCCGGTAACCCCGTCGATGATCGAATCGGCCAGGCCACCCGAGGACCGGTAGCCAATGGTGGGCACCGCGTGTTGCGCCGCCTCGACCACAGCCAAACCCCAGCCCTCCTTGCGGGACGGCAACAAATGAACCCAAGACTGTTGCATCACATGGTGTTTGGTGACGTCATCGACGTGGCCGTGAAACGTCACCGCGTCGCTGATGCCGAGTTGCGCCGCGTGCTCGACCAACCGCTGCTGCCACCAGCCGCCGCCGACGATGTCGAGGTGTAAGCCCGGTACCCGCGTCCGCAGCAGCGCGACAGCGTCCAGCGCGTCCTCAATCTGCTTGTGCGGCACCAGACGCGACAACACCACCACCCGCGGCGCAGCCGCCCGGGGGCCGTGCAGCGATGGGGCGGGTGCCTCATCCAAGCCGTTGCGCACCACGGCAATTCGTTCATTACCCACACCCAGAGCCACCAGATCGCGAGCCGACGGCAGCGACACCGTCACATATTGGTTGCGCCGGTGCAGCCGCGGCGACAAACGCGACTCGACGAACCAACCGAACCGACCGAGTACCGGGCCGGCCACCGGCCACTGCTCGCGGTGGCAGTGGTGCACCAACACCGCGACTCGCCGGCCGTACAGCAATCGGGCCAGAAACGGCAGGCCGTTCTGGGTGTCGACGACCACGTCGGGTCGCACCCGTCGCAGCGGGCCCAGCCCCAGCCGGGCCGCGGCCATCGCCAATAGCGCCCACACGTACACCGAATACCGGCCACCGGCGCGGTTGATCCGCACGCCGTCGACCACCTCGTGCCGCGGCGCGCCGGGATAGCGGGCGGTGCGCAGGGTGACGGCAATCCCGGACTGCGCAAGCTGTGCCCCGAGGCGCTGCAAATAGGTTTCGCTGCCGCCGCCCTGGGGGTGGCCGGTGTCGCGCCAGCACAGCAGCAATACCGCGCCGAGACCCCCAGAGTGCTGATCCGTGGGCTGAGTATGCGCGGCAGACATTGCGGTCCAGCCTAATGGCTCACCGTAGGGTGAGGTCGATGGCGGTCACCGATGCGTTCGCGCGTCGGGCGACGCTGTCTCGCTCGCTGCGGCTGTTGTCGGAGTTCCGCTACGAGCAGTCCGATCCCGACCGGTTCTACGGAGCACTGGCCAACGACACCACGCAGCTGGTCGGCGATTTGTGGCGCGGCATTCATGGCACCGGCCCGGCCGGGTGCACGCTGCTCGACGTCGGCGGTGGCCCCGGCTATTTCGCGACGGCTTTTGCCGACGCCGGAATCCGCTACATCGGAGTTGAACCGGATCCGAGCGAGATGCACGCGGCGACGCCGACGAATGCACGTGTGGCGGGCCCATTTGTCCGCGCATCGGGTATGGCGCTGCCGTTCGCCGATGACTCGGTGGACATCTGCCTGTCATCCAATGTCGCCGAGCATGTTCGGCGTCCATGGCAGCTGGGCGGCGAGATGCTGCGGGTGACCCGCCCGGGTGGGCTGGTAGTCCTGTCGTACACGGTGTGGCTGGGCCCGTTCGGCGGACATGAGATGGGCCTCTCCCACTATCTGGGCGGTGCCCGCGCCGCGGCGCGCTACGCCCGCAAACACGGCCATCGGGCGAAGAACGACTACGGGTCGTCGTTGTTTGCGGTGTCAGCGGCCGACGGACTGGACTGGGCGGTCAGTACCGGCGCCCTGGCGGCCGCATTCCCGCGCTACCACCCCCGATGGGCGTGGCGGCTGACGTCGGTCCCGGTGCTGCGCGAGTTCCTGGTGAGCAACTTGGTGCTGGTGCTACGACCGCCGCTCCGCAACGGTGGCACTTGACTGAAACGTGTTCTCGTTTTGCCTGTCGCTGGGTAGGGTGACGCCATGACCATGACCGACAGCCAGACGACCGAATACGACAAGCTGTTCATCGGCGGAAAATGGACCGAACCGTCGACCTCCGACGTCATCGAAGTGCACTGCCCGGCCACCGGCGAATATGTCGGCAAGGTGCCGCTGGCGGCAGCAGCCGACGTCGACGCCGCGGTCGGCGCTGCCCGCGCGGCGTTCGACAGCGGCCCCTGGCCGACCACACCGCCGAAGGAGCGCGCGGCAGTGATCGCCAACGCGCTCACGTTGATGGAGGAGCGCAAGGACCTGTTCACCCAGCTCCTCGCGAACGAGACCGGTCAGCCGCAAATGACCATTGAAACGATGCACTGGATGAGCTCGATGGGTGCGCTGAACTTCTTCGCCGGCCCCGCTGTCGACCAGGTCAAGTGGAAAGAGACCCGCAACGGCGGATACGGGCAGAGCATCGTCCATCGCGAGCCGGTCGGCGTCGTTGGCGCGATCATCGCCTGGAACGTCCCGCTGTTCCTGGCCGTCAACAAGCTGGGTCCGGCGCTGCTGGCCGGCTGCACCGTGGTGCTCAAGCCGGCCGCCGAAACCCCGTTGAGCGCAAACGCTTTGGCGGAAGTGTTCGCCGAAGCCGGTTTGCCTGAGGGTGTGCTGTCGATAGTGCCGGGCGGAATCGAGACCGGGCAGGCGCTGACGTCCAACCGCGACGTCGACATCTTCACCTTCACCGGCAGCTCGGGAGTCGGCAAGGAGATCGGTCGACGTGCGGCGGACCTGCTCAAGCCGTGCACATTGGAGCTCGGCGGGAAGTCAGCGGCGATCGTCCTCGATGATGTCGACCTCGCCTCGGCCATCCCGATGTTGGTGTTCTCCGGGATCATGAACACCGGGCAGGCCTGCGTAGCCCAGACCCGCATCCTGGCTCCGCGCTCGCGATACGACGAAATCGTGGATGCTGTAAGCGCTTTCGTACAAGCACTGCCCGTGGGGCTGCCGTCGGACCCCTCGGCCCAGATCGGTTCGCTGATCTCAGAAAAGCAGCGTGCCCGGGTGGAGGGCTACATCGCCAAGGGCATCGAGGAGGGCGCCCGGCTGGTGTGTGGCGGCGGCCGCCCGCACGATCTGGACACCGGCTTCTTCGTGCAACCCACGGTGTTCGCCGACGTCAACAACGAGATGACGATCGCCCAGGAGGAGATCTTCGGGCCGGTGCTGAGCATCATTCCCTACGACACCGAGGAAGACGCGATCAAGATCGCCAACGACTCGGTGTATGGCCTGGCCGGCAGCGTGTGGACCGCCAATGTGCCGCGCGGCATCGAGATCTCGGAGAAGATCCGCACCGGGACGTACGCCATCAACTGGTATGCGTTCGATCCCTGCTGTCCGTTCGGCGGCTACAAGAACTCGGGCATCGGGCGCGAAAACGGGCCGGAGGGTGTGGAGCACTTCACCCAGCAGAAGAGTGTGCTGATGCCGATGGGTTATACCTCCGACAGTTAGCAGCCGCCCTCGAGCATGAAGCTGGCTCAGCGGCCTTCGAAGCGCGCCTGCCGGCGCTCGACGAACGACTGCACGCCCTCGGCGGCATCCGCGGTGGCGAACAACTCGACCACCGTGGGCCGCAGTCGCTCGATGGCGGCGGCTTCGCCTTCCGTGCGAGCCAGGTGCGCTGACGCGAGCGTGGCCCGCACACCCAGCGGCGCAGCACGATCCGCGATCGTGTGCGCGATCTCGCGAGCCCGAGCCAGTGCCGTCGTCGCGTCGCCGGCCACCTCTTGAACCAGCCCGATGCGGTGCGCCTCGGCGGCGTCGAACTCGTCACCGGTAAGCAGCCAGCGCATGGCATTGCCCCAGCCCGCCTCGCGCGGTAGCCGGATCGTCGCGCCGCCGAATGGATAGATCCCCCGCTGCACCTCAAGCTGCGTGAATCTCGTTCCGGCAGCGGCGATTCGGATGTCGGCGGCCAGTAGCAATTCGATGCCTAATGTCATGCACCAGCCCTGCGCGACCGCGACCAGCGGTGTGGTCCAGGTACCGTCGAGGCGGAAAGGGTCTGCGCCGTCATCGGGAAACGGGCTCTGTCCGGTTGCGATGCCCGGGCCCACGTCGACGAGGTCCAGGCCGCCGGTGAAGTGGTCGCCGTGTGCGAACAGCACGCCGGCGCGGACGCCGGGGTCGGACTCCAGCACACCGTAGGCGCGGGACAGATCGGCCAGCATCGTCCGGTTGAAGGCGTTGCGCTTGTCCGGCCGGTTCAGGCCGATCAGCAGGACGTGGCCGTCGCGTTCGAGCGACACGGTCTCCAGGGTTGGGAGCGAGGTGTCAGACATTGGCCAAGTACACCCCAACGCTAGGTAATATGCAATACAGCATAATATTTCGCAGGCATTAGCGGGAGCCTGGACACCAATGTGGGCCGCTGAAATGGGGTTTTGCCGTGAAGCGCCTATCGTTCTTGTGTCAAAGAAACCGCTTGTTATATGCTGACCGGCATAATCATGAGCCGGTGAGCCGGCGCATGAGGCAGGAGAAGATCATGTGGATCGTCGAGCTCAACATCGCCGGCTATCGGTTCACCCGCCAGATTCCCGACTTGCGTAGCGCATCGTTGCGCTCGGTACGGCTGCAACCGCCTAGCCTGCACCGGCGGGTCCCGCAGCCGCCTTCCCCGCACGCTGCCTAGGTATCGCGATGACCCCAATGGCCACCAGTGCCAAGCGCGGTAAAACCCGCACCAAGATGCTGATCAGCGCCGCCGAGGTGATGCGTGAACGCGGCGCCGCCGGGGTGACCATCGACGAGGTGCTCACCCGCAGCGGTGCGCCGCGGGGATCGGTCTACTACCACTTTCCCGACGGCCGTAACCAGATCCTGACCGAAGCGCTGCGCTACGCCGGCGATGCGATCACGGCCACTATCGATGATTCCATCGAGCTGGGCGCGATGGCGCTGTTGCGCGACTTCGTCGAGTTCTGGGAACGCCTGTTGGACGGCAGCGACTTCAACGCCGGCTGCCCGGTGGTGGCGGCAGCGATCGGCTCGGCCGACGAGGAACCGCAGTTGACCGCCGAGGCCGGACAGATCTTCGGCCGTTGGTGTACCGCCCTGTCGCGGGCGTTCGTTGCCGACGGCTTTCCCGAGTCGGACGCGGCCTCGCTGGCGGTGATGTCGATCGCCACACTGGAGGGCGCGGTGGTGCTATGCCGCTCGACGCGCAGCGCCGAGCCGCTGCGCGAGGTCCACAATCAACTCGAATTCTTGATCAAGGCAAGGGAATTCGTTCGCCGTAACGGTCTTCCCGAGCGTTAGTCGCTGGCCGGCAGCGGCTTGGCTTCCTTGAGGCTCAGCGCGGTCTGGCCGATCGCCAGTGTCCCTGCGCCGGCTTTGGTCACCAGCACCTCGGCGCCGGTCTCGTCGACGTAGCGCTTGCCCATCACGTTGCCGTCGGCGAACGCCGGGTCCAGGTCTCCGGAACGCTCGGCGTCCAACGCCACCATCGGCGCGCCGCCGCAGCGCAGATCGTCGAGACTGTCGGCGCTGCGCACGACGATGACCTGGGTGTCGCACACCTGGCTGGCCAGACGGGTTCCGTTCTTGATCATGATTTCGATCCTAATGTTCCTAGGGTTGCAAGGGATTCGACGATCTCGCGACGAAGCACCTTGCCGGTCGCGTTGGTGGGCAGCTCGTCGCGGAACACGACGCGGTCGGGGGTACGCGAGCCGCGCAAGCTCTTGCGGACATGCTCGCGGAGCTCATCGGGGTCCGGCTCGGCGCCGGGAGCGGGCACCACCACCGCGACGATGGCCTGGCCCCACTGCGGGTCGTCGACGCCGACCACCGCGACATCACGCACGTGGGCATGTTCGATCAGCACATCTTCCAACTCGGCGGGTGCGATATTCTCCCCGCCGCGGATGATGGTGTCGTCGCTGCGCCCGCCGATGAACAGGTAGCCGCCTTCGTCGAGCGTGGCGATGTCGCGGGTCGGGAACCACCCTTGGTCGTCGAGCACCGACCCGATCCCGGTGTAGCGGCCAGAAACCTGCTCACCGCGGACGAACAGCTCACCGGTTTGTCCCGCCGGCAGCAGCACGCCGTTCTCGTCGCGGATCTGCACCTCGATGCTGGGCACCGGTTGACCCACCGAAGCCAGGCGTTTGATGACGGCGGGGTCCGACGCCGACTGGGCGGCGCGGTGGTCTTCCGGAGTCAGCACAGCGATGGTCGAACTCGTCTCGGTCAGTCCATAGGCGTTGACAAACCCCACGTCGGGCAACAACTCCAGCGCCCGGCGCACCAGCGGTAACCCCACCTTCGAGCCGCCGTAGGCCAGGCTGCGCAGCGACGCCAGCTCGTGGCGGCCGCTCTCCAGTACGGTGACGATCCGGTCGAGCATGGTCGGGACCACCGTCGCCGTGGTGACGTGCTCGGCGTTGATCAGGCGCACCCACTCCTCGGCGTCGAAGACCGGCAGGTACACCATCGTTCGGCCCGCATACAGATTCGACAGCGCCGCGCTGACACCGGCAATGTGGTAGGGCGGCACACAGATCAGCGCCGCATCGGTCGGCTCGGCCAACCCGAACTCCACGGTTCCGGTGATGTAGCTAGTCAGGTTGTTGTGTGACAACTCGACGGCCTTGGGCTGCGACGTGGTGCCCGAGGTGAACAGGACGATCGCGGTCGACTCCGGGTCGGCGAACTCCGCGGCGGGTTCCGCGGTGCCGGCGCTGGCCAGAAACTCCTCGGAGCCGATCACCTGCTTACCGGTGTCCCCGACCATCTCCCGGTAACGGCTGTCGACGATCACCAGCGGATCGGGCAACCGGCGGATCAGGGTCTGGATGCCTTCGGTCGAAAGCCGGTAGTTGATCGGGGTGAATGTCACTCCCGCGCGCGCCGACGCGAAGATCAGCAGCGGCAACATCGCCCCGCCGGTGCCGACGTAGGCGACATGCTGCGCGTTCGAGCCCGCGATGACGCCCGCGCCACCGTCGGCGAGGTCGCTGAGCTGCTGGGTTGTCAATCGGGTGTCGCCGGAGACAACGGCGGTTCGGTCAGGGTTGCTCGACACAGCCATCTCGAGCAGTAACGAAATGCTCAATCGTCGAACTTTCTGTGGTGCCAGCGCGTTACAAAGACCGTCAAAAGTGTCATGCCTGGCTGTAGTTTAGATCAACTAGTTGTCGAGAACCTCGGCGACCCGAGCCTCCACATCGCCGAGACCCGACACGTCGATGCCGAACCGATTGGCCAGCGCGTCGAGCACCTGTCCGGCGTCGTCGAACCGAATCCGCTCGGTGCCCCCGTCGGAGTGGATGGCGAGGTTGCGGCCGCGCAGGTTCCATCGCGCCTCGTCGGTGACCAGCGCAGCGCTGAGCCCGACGACGAAGGTCGACGCCGGATGCGTCGACACGTACCAACTTCCGACTTCCATATCGATCAGCGGACGCGGATCTGCGCCGAAGGTGTACAGCGGCTGCCATTCACCCCGGACCAGCGCCTCCAAGACGTAGTCGCGACCGTGGGTGCGCAACCGGTACGGCTCGTGACGGGTCTGCTGGACCGGCCCGACGGTGAGCCGAATCGGCGACGACAGCGTCTGCCCACCGAACCCGACGTCGACCAGATACGGTTCGTCGACGCCGGGAATGCGTACCGCGAGCGCTTGATGTGTCTCGGCGTGCGGTGGCCCATCCAGCCCGGCCGGATTCATCCACACCACCCGGCCGGCCAGCCGGTCGCTCTCGAACCCTAGATCGGCGAGCACGTATCGCATCAGGTTGTTGTGCTCGTAGCAGTAGCCGCCCCGGTGGCGATCCACCAGCTTGTCGGTCAGCGCAGCTGGGCTCAGGTCCGCCACCGGCACACCCAGCAGCGGGTCGAGGTTCTCGAACGGAATGTGGCGGGTATGGGCGGCCACCACACCGGCCAACGTCTCCAGCGTCGGCGCTGTCGATCCGGTGTAGCCGATGCGGGCGAAATACGCCGGGAGATCCATTAGCGGTGACCCGCTGCGACTCAGCTGCCCGTCCAGCGCGGGGGTCGCTTCTCGGCGAACGCGATCGCGCCTTCCTTGGCGTCGTTGGAGGCAAAGACCGGCATCAGAATCTTCAGCTGCTCGCCGAACATGGCCTCCGGGCTCCAACCGCGGGATTCGACGATGATCCGCTTGGTGGCGGCCACCGCCAGCGGACCGTTGGCGGTG
This sequence comes from Mycobacterium sp. NGS62, assembly GCF_059812285.1. Lineage (NCBI taxonomy): Bacteria > Bacillati > Actinomycetota > Actinomycetes > Mycobacteriales > Mycobacteriaceae > Mycobacterium > Mycobacterium sp. NGS62. The sequence continues at coordinate 386,983 of NZ_JCALCK010000004.1, forward strand.
ATCTTCTCGGCCAGCGCGATGGCCGCGTCCAGCGCCGTCCCGGGTTCCGCCAGCACATTGACCAGCCCCAGCGCGTGCGCTCGCTCGGCGGACAGGTTGTCGCCGGTCAGAGCGAGTTCCATCGCGATGGCGTAGGGGATGCGGTGCGGCAGCCGCAGCAACCCCCCACCGCCGGCAACCAACCCGCGTTTGACTTCGGGGATACCGAAGGCCGACTCCTTGGACGCCACGATCAGGTCGGTGGCCAGCGCCAGTTCGGTGCCGCCGGCCAACGCGTAGCCCTCGACGGCGGCGATCAGCGGCTTGGTCGGTGGGCGTTCGGTGAAGCCCATCCCGCGACCTTCGACGACGACGTTCTCGCCCCGCGCGAATGCCTTGAGATCCATGCCCGCGCAAAAGGATCCGCCGGCACCGGTCAGAATTGCCACCGACAAGCCCGCGTCGCTGTCGAGCCGGTCCATCGCATCGGCCAGGCCCTTGCTGACCGCGGCGTTCACCGCGTTCTTGGCCTTGGGCCGGTTGATCGTGATGATCAGGATCCGGTCGCGCTGTTCGACCAGAACTTCGGGTTCGGTGTTGCCGGCATCTTCGCTCACGACGCTGTGTGCTCCTTCGAATGTCAGTGACATCTGTCGAGGAGATCGTAACGACCTTGTCCGAGTGGCTTCGGCCGGAAGGCGCTGGGCTAGCATCACAGCCAAATCGGCACAAAATCCCAGGGGGACCGTTGACCGCCACCGATATCGAACCAACCGAAATATCGAAGTGGGATCCCGGCCTCACCGAACGCGTGATCGGATGGCTCCGTCCACTGATCAAGGGCTACCACCGCGCGGAGGTCCGCGGGCTGGAGACCTTCCCGTCGGGCGGCGCCCTGGTGGTGTCCAACCACTCGGGTGGGCTGTTCCCGATGGATGTTCCGGTTTTCGCCACCGGGTTCTACGAAAAGTTCGGCTATGACCGGCCGGTCTACACGCTGAGCCACGACGTCTTACACACCGGTCCCACCGCCGACTTCTTCATCCGGGCCGGCTTCATCCGCGCCAACCACGAGAACGCCGACGAGGCGCTGCGGTCCGGTGGCGTGGTGGTGGTGTTCCCCGGCGGTGACTACGACGTCTACCGGCCCACCCTGTCGGAGAACACCATCGATTTCGACGGGCGCACCGGGTATGTGCGCGCGGCGATCAACGCCGGGGTGCCGATCGTTCCCGCGGTGGCCGTCGGCGGACAGGAAAGCCAGCTTTACCTGTCGCGTGGCACGTGGCTGGCCAAGGCGCTGCGGTTGGACAAGCTGATGCGAGTGAAGATCCTGCCGATCTCGGTCGGCTTTCCGTTCGGGCTTTCCGCAGTGGTGCCACCCAACCTGCCGCTGCCGACCAAGATCGTCATGCAGGTGCTCGAGCCGATCCACATAACCGCCCAGTTCGGTGAGGAGCCCGACGTCGACGAGGTCGACGCCCACGTCCGCCATGTCATGCAAAAGGCGCTCGACAAGTTGGCCAAAGCGCGCCGCCTCCCGATCATCGGCTAGTACCGGTGGCACCGTTCGGCCTGTTGGCCAGCATGGTCCGCGCAGGAATCATCGCACCCCTGCGACCTGACAAGTACCTGCGAATCACCGCAGCTGTCGCCCGCGAAGGCCTCACCGTCACAAGCGGATTCGCGATGTCGGCGCAGCGCTGTCCCAACCGCGCCGCCTTGATCGACGAGTTGGGGACGCTGACCTACCGCGAGCTCGACCGGCGCGGCGACGCGTTGGCGGCGGCCTTGCAGGCGCTGCCCGCCGGGCCGCCGGCGGTAGTCGGGATCATGTGCCGCAACCACCGCGGCTTTGTCGAGACGTTGGTGGCGGCCAACCGGATCGGCGCCGACGTGTTGCTGCTCAACACCTCGTTCGCCGGGCCGGCGCTGGCCGAGGTGGTCGACCGCGAGGGCGTGGACGCGGTGATCTACGACGAGGAGTTCACCGATTCGGTGGACCGCGCACTGCTCGACCGACCCAACACCGTCCGCATCGTCGCCTGGACCGAGCAACCACACGACCTCACCGTTGAGAAGCTCATCGCCACCCACGCCGGCCGCCGCCCCACCAAGCCGGGACGCAAGGGCAAGCTGATTCTGCTGACCTCCGGGACCACCGGAAACCCCAAGGGCGCCAAGCATTCCGGCGGCGGTGCCAACGAACTGAAGGCGATCCTGGATCGGGTGCCGTGGCACACCGAGGAGACGATCGTGGTGGTCGCGCCGATGTTTCACGCCTGGGGCTTTTCCCAGTTGGTGTTCGCCGCCTCACTGGGCTGCACGGTGGTGACGCGGCGCAAATTCGACCCCGAAGCCACTCTCGAACTCATCGACCGTCACCAGGCCGCCGGCTTGTCCGTGGTGCCGGTGATGTTCGACCGGATCATGGACTTGCCCGACGACGTGCGGCGGAAGTACAGCGGACGCTCGCTGCGATTCGCCACCGCGTCGGGCTCACGGATGCGCCCCGACGTGGTCACCCGATTCATGGACGAATTCGGCGACGTGATCTACAACAACTACAACGCCACCGAGGCGGGCATGATCGCCACCGCCACCCCCGAGGACCTACGGGCCGCCCCCGACACCGCCGGCAAGCCCGCCGTCGGAACCGAGATCCGCATCCTCGACAGCGAATTCCGCGAGGTGCCCACCGGCGAGGTCGGCCAGATTTTCGTGCGTAACACCAACCGCTTCGACGGCTATACCTCCGGTACGACCAAGGACTTTCACGAGGGCTTCATGGCATCCGGCGATGTCGGCCGGCTCGACGAGGCCGGCCGACTCTACGTGGTCGGGCGCGACGACGAGATGATCGTCTCCGGCGGCGAGAACGTCTACCCCATCGAGGTGGAGAAGACGCTGATGACCCATCCCGACGTCGCTGAGGCCGCGGTGCTCGGAGTCGACGACGAGCAGTACGGCCAGCGCTTGGCGGCGTTCGTCGTGCTTGCGGGGTCGGCAACCCCTGAGGCCCTCAAGCAGCATGTCCGCGACAATCTGGCCAATTACAAAGTGCCGCGCGAGATCGTCGTGCTTTCGGAGTTGCCGCGCAGCAGTACCGGCAAGATCGCCCGGCGCGATCTGCTGGCTCGGCTCGATTAGTTGACTGACGGTGGCCTACGCGCCGAACGTGAAGCCATTGCGAAAAAATCACGGAAAACTCGCAACAGTTTCACGCTCGGCGCAAAGAGCTCAGGCTTGCGCCATCGCGATCTCGACCACGGTGAGCTTCTCGGAAAGCCCTGCGGCCCGCCGTATTTCGATGAGCTCCTCGATCATGGCATCGGTCACCTCGTGCGGGTCCTCGACGGTCGTGCCGTCGGCCAGCACCGAAATGTTGAGCTGGTCGACGTAGCTCCACACGGTGATGTTCAGTCCGCTGCCGGCGGTCAACGGGCCCACCGAATAGATCTCGGTGACCAGCGCGCCGCCGACGCGGCCACGCTCGCGCGGTCCGGGAACGTTGGAGATGTTGAGGTTGAGCACCTTGTTCTGTCCGTCGCGGCCGGCCAGCCATCGGAAGAGCGACTCTGCGGGGGCCGGCGGAAAGTACGCCGCCCACCGGCTGATCAGTTCCGGACCGATGAGTTGGTGGCTTTCCTTGGCGGACACCGCGAAATCGTGCGAGAGCCGTACCCGCTCCAGCGGATCGTCGACGTCGACGGGTAGCGCCACCAGTACACCGCTGAAACGGTTTCCCGAGATCCGGTCCGGTGAGAAATCGAAACTCATCGGCACCGAGGCCAATAGCGGATGGTCGGCCTTGCCGTCATAGTGCAGCGACAGTTTGCGCAACGCACCGCTGGACAGGGCCAGCACCAGGTCGTTGATCGTGACGCCGAGCGCCTTGCCAGTCTCCTTGATGTCGGACAATGCCAGGGTGGCGGTGGCGAATGTGCGCTGCGGCGTGAGCATGTGGTTCATGAAGCTCGGCGGCGGGGTAAACGGCCGGGTCAACTCTGGTGACAGTTTGCGTGAACTGCGGCGCACCCGACTGACCCCCTCGGCGGTGTAGCGGACGGTCGCCGGGATCCGCCCGAGGTGACGCAGGTGATCACCGAACGCCGATCGCACCAGCTCGCCCGCCGACGGCGCAGGGTCGGGCGTAAACCGGCTGCGTCCGGTCTGCGGACCGGACGCCAAATCCATGCCGCGCGCCAGCAGGTTCGCCGCGGCGACCCCATCGGCGAGCGCGTGGTGAATCTTGCCGACCACCGCGATGCGGTCGTCGGCCAGGCCCTCGACGAAATACATCTCCCACAACGGGCGGCTGCGGTCCAGCGGCGTGCTGGCGATCTCGCCGATCGCCTCGTCGAGCTCACGGCGACCACCCGGCGCGGGCAGCCGCCACGGACGGATGTGGTAGGTCAGGTCTACTTCGCAGCTTTCCCGCCACATCGGGTGGTGGAATTTCATCGGAATGTCGACGAGCTGGTAGCAGAACGGTTCCAGCTTGTAGAGCCGGCTGTGGATGACCCGGCGGAACGTGTCGATATCGAAGTCCCGACGCTCGGCGTCCAGTTCGATCACCGCGACCTTGAGGGTGTGCATGTGCACATTCGGCGTCTCGCTGTACAGCAGCACCGCGTCCCAGCCGCTGAGCCTCTTCACCGCCCCACCTCCCTGTGCAGGCGACCTTACAGTCGGCCGGTGTTCAGATGACCTCTTTGGCTCCGATCAGCGCATGGTTGCGGTGGACTTGGTTGAGGAACAGTCCGATGGTGGTGGCCATCGCGCCGGTGCGGGCGCCGTCGGTCAGGTCGAAGCCATGGCCGGCGCCGGGCAGCTCCACGTAGCTGACCACCGAGCGGGACACCGCTCGAAGCCGCTCGACGAAGCTGCGCGCCTGCGCCACCGGGATCACCGTGTCGTTGCTGCCGTGAATCACCAGGAACGGCGGGGCATCCGGATGCACCCGGGCGATCGGCGAGGCCTTGCGGAACACGTCGGGATGACGGTCGATGCGCCGGTTGACCACCACCCGCTCCAGAAAATCGACGAACCGGACCCGCTCGGCGGTCGAGCGGTCCTCCCAGTCGTAGCGGCCATAAACCCCGACCACCGCGTCGACCGCGGTGTCGGAGCCCGGCGCCAATTCAGCCTGCAGCTCAGGGTCGTTGCCGGTCAGCCCGGCCAACGCAGACAGATGGCCACCGGCCGAAGAACCCGCTACCGCAACGAAATTGCGGTCGCCGCCGAATTTGTCGACATTGGCGCGTGCCCATGCGATCGCGGATTTGACATCGGTGATGTGGCTCGGCCAGCGGTGGTGCGGCGCGACCCGATAGTCGATCGACAGGCATACCCAGCCCAATTCGGCCAGGTGCGACATCAGCGCGTAGCCCTGCAGGGTGCGGCTCCCGTGCACCCAAGCCCCGCCGGGCACAAAGATCAGCACCGGCGCGGGTCGGGCCGGCAAGTCTTTACGACGCCACACGTCGAGCAGTTGGGCCGGGTGTTCCCCGTACCGGACACCGGCGCGGTAGAGGTGACGTCGGTGCCGTAGCGCTTGCCACACCGGCGGAGTTCGTTCGGGTTGGGGCCATTCGATGTCCAGGTCTTTCGCGGACACGATGCCGCGCAGCGCGGCGGTGGAGACCGCCTGCGTTTGGTCGCGGTCACGTTTGCGGATTTCCACCACGCCCGGAGTAAGCCACGCCTTGGCGGTCGTGGAGAGGAATTCCGGCAGCACCCGGCAGCCCCAGACGCCCATCGCAGTCACACCGCCCAGCGGCTCCAGATGCCTGCCCACCACGGGTAACGACGTCGTTGCGACGCTCAGGGCCAGCATGTAGTCGGCAGGGCGGGCACGCAGCAACCATCTCGCGCGGCTAGCCATCGTCGGACCGGGATATCGGGTCGCAGGGCGCACCATCCCGGGAGCGTACCTCGCAAGGGGTCAGTCCAAACGGTGATCACCGCCGAGCCGTCGTCTTGGTGTCGTCGTCATACTGGTTCGATGCCGAGCACCGATTTCCACCCTGACCTCCGCAGAATCGCCCGCGTTGCGCCGCGAACACTGGTCACACCTCAGACGTTGCGCCTGGTCCGTGCGTTGTCGGGACTGATCCGGCGAGGCCGCGTCGACGGCGTCGAAGCACTCACCCTCGAGTCGGGTGCGGGTGTGCGGCTGTACCGACCGGTCGGGCTCACCCAGCAGGCGCCCGCGCTGCTGTGGATTCACGGCGGCGGCTACGTGATGGGCACCGCGCGGCAAGACGACCGGCTGTGCCGGCGGTTCAGCGATGAGCTGGGGATCACGGTCGCTTCGGTGGACTACCGGTTGGCACCCGAACATCCCTACCCGGTGCCGCTGGAGGACTGCTATTCGGCGTTGACCTGGCTGGCCCGGCTGCCGACGGTAGATCCGGCGCGGGTGGCGATCGGCGGCGCCAGCGCCGGCGGCGGGTTGGCGGCGGCGCTGGCACTGCTGGCGCGGGACCGCGGCGACGTCACGCCCAGCATGCAGGTGCTGGCCTATCCGATGCTCGATGATCGCAGCGTCAACAGCCCGAAGAACTGCAACTATCGGCTGTGGAGTCCCGACAGCAATCGGTTCGGCTGGGCCGCCTATCTCGGCGGCGCCGACCCGCAGGTCGCCGTTCCGGCACGCCGCGACGACCTGAGCGGGCTGGCTCCGGCCTGGATCGGCGTCGGCACGCACGACCTGTTCTACGACGAGGATCTGGCCTACGCGGAGCGCCTCCGCGCCGCCGGGGTGCCATGCGAGGTCGAGGAAATCGCCGGGGCGTTCCACGGCTTCGACCTGATAGCTCCGAACGCACAAGTGTCTAAGGCCTTTTTCGCCAGTCAGCGCGACGTCATGCGAGCATCCCTCTTTTGAGGCAGGCCCTTGGCGCGAGCGTGCGTGTCCCCGGCCGACACGCCGGGCCGAGAACCGTTTTTGCGCACGCTCGCGGCTCAGGAACGCGAGTAGACGATCTCGCCACCGATGATGGTGGCGGCGACGAGATCGGCGTCCAGCTCGGCCAGCGCGGCTTCGGGTGGGGCAGTCAGCAGGCACAAGTCGCCCGGCTGTCCCGGTTCGACGGTGCGCACGCGGGTGGGATGTTCGGGCCAGCCCAAAAACATCATCACCGCCCGTCGCTCCGGGATGCATTCGCCGGCGTTGAGCACAGCGCCGCTTTCGGTGGTGCGGTGTACCGCGGCACGCATGGCCGCCCACGGGTCACCATCGCCGAAGGGCATGTCTGTCGACAGCGCGACGGGGACACCGGCTAGCAGCAGCGACGCCACCCGCCACAGTTGGTGATGCTCGTCGGCGGGCACCTCGGCGAGGTACTGGTCGCCGCGCTCGGCGACGAAGTTGGGTTGGGTCACCACCGTCGCGCCGAGCTCAGCGAGATCGTCGAGGGCATCGGACGGCACCACCGCGGCGTGTTCGATGCGGTCACGTGGATGCGCGCCGGCCTGACGCAGCGCCGCGATCGTCACGATCAATTGGGCGGCCGTCACGCAGTGAACGGCGACCGGGGCGCCGGTGCGGTGCCGTTCGGCAATCCAGCGGGCCAGCTCGTCGAGGTCGAGGTTGTCGTCGCGCAGGATGCGTTTGCCCGGTGACAGGCAATGCACACGTTGACCCAGGATGCCCCGGCGATGCAACTCTTTCAGTTGCACGACATCCGCGATCTCGAGATCCGGTGTGGCGTCAGTGATTCCGGTAACGCCGTAGCGGCTCAACCGACGGCTGAGGTCAGCGAGATCGGTCTGCCGCCGGCTCAGCGCGTTCGACCAGACCGGGTCGGCGCTGCGCACCCGACCGTCGGGATGCTCGGACAGCCCGATGCGGGCCAGACCTGCCGAGTTGAGGATCCACAGCAGGCCGCTGCGGTGCTGTATCCGCAGCGGCACGCTCGGCGCCAGAGCATCGAGCGTCGTCCGGTCCAGCGGTCCGGCAACCGAGTCGTGGTAGCCCACGGCACGGATCCAACCGTCGTCACCGACTTCGGCGGTGGCCAGCGCGTCGGCGAGGGCTTGGCGGTCCCGCACTCGCGGCGGCCCAACGTGCACCGATGTCTCGGCTGCAGCGGCGGAGTGCAGGTGGACGTGGTGATCGTGTAGGCCGGGTAGCACGGTTCCGCCGCGTGCGTCGAAGACGTCTTCGCCGGGCAGCGGTGTGAGTTGTTCATCCACCTCGTTGATCGCAGCGCCGACCCGGATGTCGAGCATGGCGCCGTCCAGCCGGGTAGCTCCTCGAATTAGCATGGCGCACCGCTCTTTTCTCTGAGGATGCGCTGCACGGCGGCGTTGTCTGCGCCCAACGGCGATGCCGACGGCACCGGTGGCGGTGGCCGCGGAGGAGCGACGGGCGCCTCGCAGGCCGAGGGTGCTTGCGGCAGTGCGGCATACCGCGCGGCCACGCCGGCCATCGACACCTCGATCAGTTCCCCGCCGCCCCGGCGCAGTGACTGCGCCACCGCCCGCGCCGCCTCTAGGCCGCTGAGCGGGTCGGCGATGGCGTCGCCGCAAAACACCGGCCCGTCGGTGCCCACGCCGACGAGCCCACCGGCGACCGCGGCGTCGTCGCCGAACGCCGGCCGGTCCGGCTGTCCGGCATAACCACCGATGCGTAGCCAGACCCGGCCGGGCCGGGCGGGTATGTCGTCGACGCTGAGCCGGCGCCGTCGTAGCGCAGCCGGGCGTGAACCCTCGATCACGACGTCGGCCGCTGACAGCAGATCACGCAGCGCCGGCACGTCATTATCGAAATCGAGGCCATAGCACAGTTTTCCGAAGTTCATCCAATCGAAGAACGCCGGTTCTCCACGGCGGGTGCCATCGGGGCGGGCCAACGTTTCCACTTTGATAACGACGGCGCCGGCGCGAGCGAGCAACTGGGCGCACAGCGGTCCCGCCCACAGCGACGACAGGTCGGCGACCAGCAATCCGTCCGGCGCGCGTGGCGCGGTGCCGCTACCGATCGGCTGCACCGCCGGTCCCGTCGGCGCGGACTCGCTCAGTGCCGCTGCGGCGATATCCAGCAGCTGGGCGCGCGCGACAATAGCCTGCGCGGAACGTACTGCGGCCCAATCTGTTAACGCCGGCCACGGGTCGGCGGGAACCGCGTCAGTTTCCAGCAGCGCGGGCAACGCCTCGATGTCGTCGGCGCGAGGCAGTGCGATCGCACACCAGCCGTCGGCGGCGCACAGCAGCCGAGTCGCACCGCCCGCCGAGATGCGGCCCCGCCGGGTCAGCCCGAGCAGCGCCGCGCGGCCGGCCAATACGGCGGCGGCGTCAACCTCGACAGCAGTGAGTTCAGCGATGTCCGCGGTTACCCGACGGGCCTCGGCCAGCACCGCCGAACGGGAGAAGTCAGCTCGACCGTCAGGCTGACCGGTCAGCTGGGCCAGCCCGCTGCCGGCCCAGTCCGTCGAGGCCGAATCCACTTCCCCATTGTCCTTTTCCGCCACCAGCTGACGCAAAGGTGCCCCTGCGGGTCAGAACTGCAGCGCGGTAAACCGCCAATCCAGCACCTGGCGGTCGGCATCCGCTTCGCCCGCGGCGTAGACCACCGACCGCAGTCCCAGCATGCCACCATGATCGGTAGCTTCGGCGGATTCCACATGCAGCTCGCTGTACAGGGTGTCGCCCTCGTACACCGGACCGCTGTGGTCACAGGACTGCCAGCTCAACACGGTGACCAGGTTCGGCAGCAACCGGGTGGCCTGCGCCAAAGCCAGCCCAATCGTGTGCCCGCCGTATACCAGACGGCGCCCGCCGACACGCGAATCATGGTGTACCGCAGCAATATTCAGGGTCAGCCGGGCCAGTTCGGGCGCGCTGCTGACGACGTCGCCGCTGCTGCGCAGCGTCGTCCCGGCCATGGCGGGTTCGAAATGCGGGCCCGGGATGCGCCGGCGGAACACATCGCCGTTCCATTCGTCGGTGGCGGGCGGCGGCGGCGCCAGATCGGCGCCAATTGTGGACAGGTCGTCGGTGTGCTCCGCGGCGTTCGGTTCGGCCTCCGGACTCAACGGCAGCATGGCGCAGCGATAAAAGTCGAGGACCAAGCGGTCGGCCTGGTCGATGGTGGTCATCCGCAAGGCCACCAGCCCGGTGGGCGCCCGTCCGGGTTTGGCCGAGTTCTTCTTCAGACCCACGACCTCGGTGCGGGTGAACAAGCTGTCGCCGATGGCCGGAAAGCGGTAGAACACCAGCCCGCGATAGAACAAATTGGCCTTGACGTGCTGGGTCACCAATGTCGACTGCCCGATGGCGACGTCGCAGACCAGACCGGGGTGGGCCAGCGGTGTCGTCGACCCGGTGACGGCCAGCGACAATTCGGCATCCAGCGGCAACCGCAGCCGATCGCCCAGGATGCTCTGATGGACGGCGGCCGCTCCGGGGGTCAGCGTCATCGCGGGGGCGGCGGGAAACACCTGGCCGGCGTGCAGGTCGTCGAAGTACGGGCCGCCGGTCATCGGGTTTCCAGCCATGTCAGCATGGCCGTATGAACAGCGGGCTCAACGACGAAGAGGCGATGCTGGTCGACACGGTGCGGGAATTCGTCGACAAAGAGGTCAAGCCGACGGTGCGCGAAGTCGAGCATGCCAATGAGTATCCCGAAGCGTGGATCGAGCAGATGAAGCGCATCGGCATCTACGGTCTGGCCATCCCCGAGGAGTACGGCGGGTCCCCGGTGTCGATGCCGTGCTACGTGCTGGTCACCCAGGAGCTGGCGCGCGGCTGGATGAGCCTGGCCGGCGCGATGGGTGGGCACACCGTCGTCGCCAAGCTGCTCACCCAATTCGGCACCGAGGAACAGAAGCGCCGCTATCTGCCGGCGATGGCGACCGGCGAGCTTCGGGCCACGATGGCGCTCACTGAGCCGGGTGGCGGCTCGGATCTGCAGAACATGTCGACGGCCGCCCTGCGCGACGGGGACGAGCTGGTGATCAACGGGTCCAAGACCTGGATCAGCAACGCCCGCCGTTCGGGTCTCATCGCGTTGCTGTGTAAGACCGATCCACAAGCGACACCGCGCCACGCAGGTATCTCGGTGGTCCTTGTCGAACCGGGGCCGGGCCTGACGATTTCGCGGGATTTGCCCAAACTTGGCTACAAAGGTGTCGAAAGCTGCGAGCTGTCGTTTGACGGCTACCGCGTGCCGGCGGCAGCCGTACTCGGCAGCGCGCCGGGGCAGGGCTTTGCGCAGATGATGAAAGGCCTTGAAACCGGCCGCATTCAAGTGGCATCACGAGCACTGGGGGTGGCGTCCGCTGCGCTCGATGATGCGCTGGCTTATGCCCGGCAGCGGGAAAGCTTCGGCAAGCCGATCTGGAGACATCAGGCCGTCGGCAACTATCTGGCCGACATGGCTACCAAGCTCACCGCCGCGCGACAGCTCACGCGCTACGCCGCCGAGCGCTACGACAGCGGCGAGCGCTGTGACATGGAGGCCGGAATGGCCAAGCTGTTCGCCTCGGAGGTGGCGATGGAAATCGCCTTGAACGCTGTCCGCATTCATGGCGGTTACGGCTACTCCACCGAATACGACGTCGAGCGGTACTTTCGCGACGCGCCGCTGATGATTGTCGGCGAGGGCACCAACGAAATCCAGCGCAATGTCATTGCCGGACAGTTGGTTGCCCGCGGCGGGATCTAATTTTCGCGCCGAGCGGCCAGTTATGACACGGTTTTTCGCAGATTACGTGCGTCAACTGGCCACTCGGGCTGCTTTTCGCCGGGCTAGCCGACGGCGTCCACCAGCCCCCATGCCAGTGCTGTCACAGCATCGATTGTCTGCCCGGACAGCACCAAATACGCTGTGCGCCAACGTCCGATCCGGCGCGTGATGCTGACGGTGCCGCCCGCGCCGGGAATCAGGCCGAGGGCCAGCTCGGGCAGCCCGAATACCGAATCCGGTTGCGCTTCAACCCGACCGCAGAATGCCGCCATCTCCAATCCACTGCCCAGTACCTGACCGTGCACCTCGGCGCGGCAGCGCCGACCGAGCCGGCTGGTCAGCGCATCGAGCACTAGGGCGGGACTGTGGCGGGTGCGGGCCAGATGTGCGCTGGCCGGATCAGCGAAGGTGCCGAATTCCGCGAGGTCACCGCCGCTGCAAAACGACGGCCCATTTCCGGTGAGCACTACCTCGTCGACCGACGTGTCGTAGCGGGCGACGTCGAGCGCCTCGAGCAGCGCGGCGCGGGCGTCGGTGGAAAACGCGTTGTGGCGCGACGGCCGGTTGAAGGCGATGCGCAACGCATTGCCGTCGCGACCGGCCCGGACCGGGTCGGCAAGGTCAGGCATCCGGGCAGGCCCCCGTTCGGCAAGCCAGCGGGTGAACTCCGGACCGGACTGCAACGTGGAATAGGCCAGCGACTCGGTGACTACACCGGCCAACGTCGGACCGTCCGCGTCGACGGTTCGCAGTACGTCGTCGCATACCGCGGCGGCCAGCGGCCAGCGTTCCAGCCGCGCCGCGAGTTCGTTGACTGCAGCTTCGATTGACGGCACGGTGATCACTCGCCGGTCGCCGCAGGACTCCTCTGCCAGCGTGAAAGCCGCTTCGTCACTAGGGCTTTCGCTGTTGGTACCGATGACGATGCCGGCTGGCAACTCGACGAGCGTCACACCGAATACTTCTTGACCAGGTCGCCTTTGAACATTTTGCCGGTTTCGGTGCGCGGCAGCTGCGCCTCGAACGACAGCGAGCGCGGGCACTTGTAGTGCGACAGGCGATCTCGGAGCCAGGCCAGCAGCTCGTCGCCGAACTGGTCGGTGGCATCGGCTGGGTCGACGGTCTGCACCACCGCCTTGACGCTTTGACCCATCTCGTCGTCGGGAATGCCGAAGACCGCTGCGTCAAGGACTTTCGGATGGGTGACGAGCAGGTTCTCGGCTTCCTGCGGGTAGATGTTGACGCCGCCGGAGATGATCATGTGGTGACGTCGGTCGGTCAGGTATAGGTAGCCGTCGTCGTCGAGGTAACCGACGTCACCGACGGTCGCCCAACCGTGCTTGTCGCGTGACTTGGCCGTCTTGTCCGGGTCGTTGAGGTACTCGAAGGAGTTGCCGCCCTCGAAGTAGATTTCTCCGGGCTGATTCGGCGGCAACTCGTTGCCATTCTCGTCGAGGATGTGCACCACACACATCATCGGCTTGCCGACCGACCCGGGGCGAGCCAGCCATTCGTCGGCGCTGATCAGTGTCGAACCGTGCGCCTCGGAGGAGGCGTAGTACTCGTCGATGATCGGCCCCCACCAGTCGATCATCTGCTGCTTGATCTCCACTGGACAGGGCGCCGCCGCGTGCATCACGCGCTGCAGTGACGACATGTCGTACGAACTCCGCACAGCCACAGGCAGTTTCATCATGCGAGTGAAGTGCGCGGGTACGAACTGAGCGTGGGTGACCCGGTGGCGCTGGATGGCATCGAGGCAGCCTTCGGGATCGAATTTCTCCAGCACCACTGTGGTGATGCCGGCGGCTTGCGCGCTCATCGACCACACTGACGGGGCGGTGTGATATAGCGGCGCTGGACTCAGGTAGACGGATTCGGGCGTCATCCAGACCGACACCAGCATCGACATCATGCCGGGGGCCTCCGACGGCGGGACGTGCGGCAGTACGCGTTTGATGCCCTTGGGCCGACCCGTGGTGCCCGACGAGTACTGCAGCAGATCACCTTCGATCTCATCGGCGATCGGTGTATCCGGTTGATCGGCAACGCATTCCGGGTAGCGCTGCCAACCCTCGAGATCATCGTCGGCGATCAGCAGCAGGTCGGGCAGACCGTCCGGTAAGTGCTCGGCCAGGTTCTCACACGTCTTGCGCAGCGCGGCCGAGCCGATGATCGCCTTGGCGGCGCTGTTGTCGATGATGTACGCGGCCTCCGGCGCAGTCAGGTGGGTGTTGATCGGCACGTAGTACAGGCCGCTGCGCCGAGCCGCCCACATGATCGCGTGGAGGTGCTCGTTGTTCTCCATGAGGATCGCGACGACGTCGCCTTCGGCCAGACCGGCCCGACGGAAGTAGTGCGCCAGTCGATTGGCGCGGGCCTCCAGCTCGTCGAACGTGATGACCGTGCCGGACGGATGCAGGATGACAGCGGGTTTATGGGCGCCGACATGCTCGCGGATCTGCATGCGCAGACTGTACCGCCGTCAAACTTGACGGGTGTCAAGTGGTCGGTTGACGGCGATGCGCCACAAACCCCGCGAGCGTGCGCAAACCCGGCGACACGCTCGGCGTGTCGCCCGGGGACGCGCACGCTCGCGCAGGAAGGTGACTAGCCCAGCCGCTGCTTGAGCGCCTCGAACTCGTCTTTGACGCCGGTCGGCAACTTTTCGCCGACGAACTCGAACCACTCTTCGATCATCGGTAGTTCTTCGCGCCATTCATCCGCGTCGACCGCCAACGCCCGGTCCACATCGGCGGCGTCGACGTCGAGACCGTCGAGGTCCAGATCCTCAGCACTGGGCACGATGCCGATCGGGGTGTCCTGACCGCCGGCCTTGTGCTCGATGCGGTCCACGATCCACTTCAGCACCCGGCTGTTCTCGCCGAAGCCCGGCCACAGGAACTTGCCGTCATCGCCGCGGCGGAACCAGTTCACGAAGAACACCTTCGGCATCTTGGACTCGTCGGAGTTCTTGCCGATGTCGATCCAGTGCTGGAAGTAGTCGCCGACGTGGTAGCCGCAAAACGGCAGCATCGCCATCGGGTCGCGGCGCACGGTGCCCACCTTGCCCTCGGCGGCCGCGGTCTGCTCGCTGCCCATGGTCGCACCCATGAACACCCCGTGCTGCCAGTCCCGCGCCTGGGTGACCAGCGGCACCGTGGTCTTGCGGCGTGCCCCGAACAAGATGCCCGAGATCGGCACGCCCTGCGGGTCGTCCCATTCCGGCGCCAGGATCGGGCACTGCGACATCGGGGTGCAGTACCGCGAGTTCGGGTGGGCGGCTTTGGTTTCCGTCTCGCGGATGATCCAGTCCTGGCCCTTCCAGTCGATCAGGTGATCCGGCTCGCCCTCCAGGCCCTCCCACCACACGTCACCGTCGTCGGTGAGCGCGACGTTGGTGTACACGGTGTTGCCCGCCTCGAGCGTGCGCATCGCGTTGGGATTGGACTTCCAGTTGGTGCCGGGGGCAACCCCGAAGAAGCCGTACTCCGGATTGACCGCATACAGCCGGCCGTCCTTGCCGAACCGCATCCAGGCGATGTCGTCCCCGAGCGTTTCGGCGCGCCAGCCGGGAATCGTGGGCTGCAGCATCGCCAGGTTGGTCTTACCGCACGCCGACGGGAACGCGGCGGCGAAGTAGTACGCCTTGTTCTCCGGCGAGATCAGCTTGAGGATCAGCATGTGCTCGGCCAGCCAGCCCTCGTCGTGGGCCATCGCCGAGGCAATCCGCAGCGAGTAGCACTTCTTGCCCAGCAGCGCATTGCCGCCATACCCGGAGCCGTAGCTCCAAATTTCGCGGGTCTCCGGGAAGTGGGTGATGTATTTGGTGTCATTGCACGGCCACGGCACATCTTTTTGCCCCGGCTCCAGCGGCGCTCCGACCGAGTGCAGCGCCTTGACGAAAAACCCGTCGTCGCCGAGTTTTTCCAGCGCGGCGGTGCCCATGCGGGTCATCACCTTCATCGAGACGACGACGTACTCGGAGTCGGTGATCTCCACCCCGAGCTTGGGGTCGTCGGCGCCGAGCGGGCCCATGCAGAACGGCACCACCCACATGGTGCGACCGCGCATACAACCGCGGTAGAGGTCGGTCATGATCGAGCGCATCTCGGCCGGGTCCATCCAGTTGTTGGTCGGCCCCGCACCGCTTTCCTGCTCGGTGCAGATGAAGGTCCGGGATTCGACGCGCGCCACATCGGCCGGATCGGACAGCGCCAGGTAGGAGTTGGGCCGCTTCTCCGGGTTGAGCCGCTTGAAGGTGCCCGCCTCGACCAGTTGCTCGGCCAGCCGCAGCCACTCCTCGTCGGAGCCGTCGGCGAACACCACCCGCTCGGGCTCGGTGAGCTCGGCGACCTCGGCCACCCAGGACAGCAGACCCTGGTGGTTTGTCGGCGCGGTATCCAGACCGGGAATGGTCGCTGAGGTCATCGAAATCTCCTGCACTCTTCTGCGTTGATGTTGCGCAGCTGGTTTGCGGTAGTCCTTAATACAGGTTATCGCGGGCCGTATACCCAAAATGGCGCGGGCGTGTATCAGCTAGCTCACGGGAACGATTCAGATCGCCTCATCTGCCACAGCTGTGGGCACGGACACCGTCTCCGCCGGCATCTGATGCGGGTCACCCAGTTCGTCGCGGATGGCTTCAAGCGCGGCCCGCAGCGTCGGCATTTCCCGGTCCCGCAGGGCGGCGGCCCTCGCCGCGACGACGGCATGCTCGCGCAGTTCGGCGTCGATGCCGCCGATCTGATCGGCCAGCCGCGCACCTTCCGCCTCGTCGTGCTTACTGAGCGCGGCGCTCAGCGCGGATTCGGCAGCCACGACCCGGGTAGCGACCAACTGCTCGACCCCGGACCGCAGCGAACCCGTCGCCTCGCCGATCCAGCGGTCGAGCACCGCGCGATCGGCCAGCAGGCCACGAGTGCCCACCACCAGAACCGTTACCGCCAGTCCGACCACCACACAGCCGACGGCGCTGGCGGCGGTCAGGCCCGGAGCCAAGTCGACCAGCAGCCGGCTCAGCGTCAGCGCCACCCCCAACCCGAAGCCGGCGCCCAACAGCAGCATCAGCCGGGTTTCCAGCCGCCGCGACTTCAACGGCGGCGCCGGTATGTCGATCTCGGGCAGCGCACCGGGCGGCGGTTCCACGGCCAGCTTCAGCACGTGCGCCACATCGGCCAGATGCGTCGTGATGCCCTCGTCAACTTCGGTAACCACCTCTTCGATGCGGCCGCGGGCATAGGCCTCGAACTCGGGCAGTTTGCGCCGGGTCAGCCCGGCCGCATCCTCCTGCAGTTCGGAACGCACCGACGCGCAGCGGTTGCGGGCGAAATAGGCCAGCTGGACGCGGGCCTGTTGAGTCTGGCTGCGCAGCGCGATGCTGCGCTCGGATTTGGTCAGCCGCCGTTCCCGCAGCAGCGTGTTGCGCTGCTCGCGCAGGTTGTCGACGCGCGCGCGCCGACCCGCGCCGTCGACCTCCCGGTCATACCGGCGGGCGACCGTCTGTAACCGGGATTCCCAGGCCCGCAACCGGTTTCGTCGCGCGATATCCGACGCGGCAAGTTGCTCGTCGACCGCGGCAACCAGCTCGTCAACGCGTGCAGCACCGCATTCCGGCGCGGCGGCCGCTCCCACCCAAGGCACCCGGCGGTAGCGCGGCGCGTGCTTCGCCAACGCGTCGCGGTTGCCGGCCAGCGTCTCGCGCCAGTTGCGGTGCCGGTCGATCTTGGACACCACGGCGATCACGACGTCGGCGTCGGCCGCCGCGGCATCAAGCAGTGCACAGTCGGATCCGGTCAACGCGGCGGCCGCGGACACCACGAACACCACGGCCGTGGGCGCCTCCCCCGCCGTCAGGTCCGCGGACTCGACAAATGTGTGCCGAGGCAACCGTTGGCGCAGCGCGGCGAGCACGCCGCTGACGCCGGCGAGCCACGGACCGGTGACCAGCACGGCATCACGGCGCTGAACGACAGGTGCGGTCAGCCGTGGACCGATGGCATTCACCAATGCATCCACCTCGACAACCGGGTCGCGGGTCATAAGCGCCCAGCCTGCGACCACAGCCGCAACGACCCCTTGGCGATGTCCGCGCCACAGGCGCGGTGCAGGCTCGTCACCGGCCCCCGGCCGTACCGTTGCCAGCGCACCGCGCGCTGCAGATGCGCTGCGGGGCTGTCGCACCGGTCGACGTGCAGTCCGGCCGCCTCGATGACATCGGCTGCGGCGGCCATCCGGGCGATCACCGTCTCATCGCGGGCCAAAAACGCAGCAACCGACGAGTCGGTGACGGCCATCGCTGCCAGGCCGGCGATGGCGTCGAGCAGCCGCTGATACCGCACCTCGGCGCCGGCGGCCGTGATGGCGCCGACGACGGTGTCGATGCGGCTCAGCCGGCGCAGGCTGGCCTGGACCGACGCCGTGGGTGCTCCGGAGTTGAGGGCGGCGGTCGCCCGGATGACGCCGAAGAGGTCGAGCGTGTCCAGCAGCCGCCGCCGAACCTGCATCGGCAGCGGGTGGGCGGCGGCCAGGAAACTGTCCGCAGAACCCACGTCGGCCGGCTCGCTGGCCAACAGCCGCAGCGCGGCCCACATCGTGTCGTCCAGCAGGCCGTCGAGTACGGCGACGGCCAGCACTGCCACCATGGGCTCGACAGGTACTCCCAGCGCAGCGGTGGGTCCGGCTGCGATGTCGGCCTTGTTCAACACCGCCAGCAGCGGCCGGCGCGTGGCCGCGACGGCGGCGCGATCCTCGGGTTTGACCACTTCGGCGATGACGTAGACCTGTAGGTCCGCATCATCCTGCGACTGTGTCACCGCGATACCGGCGCGGGTGAGGGCCCGCGCGACAGTCCGGCGACCCACACCGCGGCGCCCGCAGACAACTACTCGCACCGGCGCGTTGAGCCGCTCGGCGATTCCCGCGCAGCGTTCGTCGTCGGTCTGGGCGGTGTATCGCGCCAGCTCGTCGACGAAATCCCGGTACCGCTGTCCGATCATGTCCGCCTGCTACATCAGATTGTCTGGTTGCTCGCCGGTTACCCGGCCTGCCATTCTGGCCGCGCGGGGGTGAGGAACCGGCGAGCAGGACCTATCGAATGGTGGCATCTGCCTCGCCGGCCCGCGAGCCACCCGCCAGCGTAAAAGGCAACTGTTGGGTATCAATCTGCACCACGGGCGGCTACCTGATGGGTTTATGGGTAACCATGGACAAATGCATGCACAGCCCGGGGTAGAGGCACGCCCCGATACGGCGGTGTCAGCGCAGCGCACGACCGGCAACTATCCCCGCACGACCAGTTTTCGCACCCGGCGTTCGGCCCTCAGCAACGCCCAGCAGCGGACCTGGGAGCGGCTCTGGCCGGAACTCGGCATGGCCGCCCGCGGCCCAGACGGCCCGGCCGCACAACTGGACGTCGGCGCCTGGTTCGGACGTGAAGCCCCGGTGGTTCTGGAGATCGGTTGCGGCACTGGGACTTCCACGCTGGCGATGGCACAGGCCGAGCCGGACGTCGATGTGATCGCAGTCGAGGTGTACCGCCGTGGCTTGGCGCAGCTGTTGAGTGCCATCGAACGCGAGAACGTCACCAACATCCGATTGATCCGCGGAGACGCCGTCGACGTGCTCGACCATCTCATTGCCCCTGCCGCGCTCACCGGGGTGCGGGTGTTCTTCCCGGATCCGTGGCCTAAGGCCCGCCACCACAAGCGCCGGCTGCTGCAACCGGCCACTGTGGCCCTGATCACCGATCGACTGCGTTCGGGCGGCGTGTTGCACGCCGCGACCGACCACGCCGGCTACGCCGAGCAGATCGCCGAGGTCGGCGACGCCGAACCACGGCTGCACCGGCTGAGTCCCGACGCCCCGGGACTGCCGATCTCGGTTGTTCGGCCGATCACCAAATACGAGACCAAGGCCCGCGACGTCGGCAGCGCCGTGACCGAGTTGCTCTGGGAAAGACGCCAACCATGAGCGTGACGGAACAAGCCGGCACCCAGACACCTGATCCGGCCACACCGGGCGGTGACATCGGCGGCGTGGCACCGGCCGCATCGCGGGTGCTGCTGGTGTGGGATGCACCCAACCTGGACATGGGCCTGGGGTCCATCTTGGGCCGCCGGCCCACTGCACTGGAACGGCCCCGTTTCGACGCGCTCGGCCGTTGGTTACTCTCCCGCACCGCCGATGTGACCGCCGGCGGTCAGGACGGCTCGGCTGAACCCGAAGCCACCGTCTTCACCAATATCGCGCCGGGCAGCGCCGAAGTGGTCCGGCCATGGGTCGATGCGCTGCGCAACGTGGGGTTCGCCGTCTTCGCCAAGCCGAAGATCGACGAGGACAGCGACGTCGACAGCGACATGCTCCACCACATTGCGCAGCGCCGCGGCGAGGGGCTGGCGGCACTGATGGTGGCCTCCGCGGACGGCCAAGCCTTCCGCCAGCCGCTGGAAGAGATCGCCCGCGACGGGGTTCCGGTTCAAGTGCTCGGATTTCGCGAACATGCGAGTTGGGCGTTAGCGTCGGATACCTTGGAGTTCGTCGACCTGGAGGACATACCTGGTGTTTTCCGGGAGTCGCTACCGCGAATCGGACTGGATTCGCTGCCTGAACAGGGAGCGTGGCTGCAGCCGTTCCGGCCGCTGTCGTCGCTATTGACCTCGCGTGTGTGACAACTCAAAAGCAATGCGCGGGTCGCCACAGATCCAGTAAGGAGCTTACGTGTTCGCCTGGTGGGGACGAACTGTCTACCGCTACCGATTCATCGTAATCGGGGTCATGGTGGCGTTGTGCCTCGGCGGCGGCATCTTCGGGATGAGCCTCGGTAAGCACGTCACCCAGAGCGGGTTCTACGACGAGGGCAGCCAGTCGGTGCAGGCGTCAATCCACGGCGACGAAGCGTACGGGCGCGACCGCACCAGCCACGTTGTTGCCGTCTTCACCGCGCCCAAGGGTAAGACCGTCGACGACAAGCAGTGGTTCGACAGCATCAAAAACGGGCTCAACAAGGTCAAAAGCGACCACCCGGACCAGGTGCTCAGTTGGGTGGGGTACTTCACCAACCCCGAGGCGCTGCATAACATGGCCGACCCCGACAAACAGCATGCCTTCGCGTCCATTCAGCTCAAGGGCGACGACGACGACACCATCCTGAAGAACTACCAGGCCGTCGAGCCGAGCCTGCAAAAGCTCGACGGCGGCACGGTCAAACTGGCCGGTTTGCAACCGATCGCCGACGCATTGACCGGCACCATCGCCACCGACCAGACGCGGATGGAGGTCCTGGCGCTGCCACTGGTGGCGGTGGTGCTGTTCTTCGTGTTCGGCGGGGTGGTCGCCGCCGGCCTGCCGGTGATGGTCGGCGGTTTGAGCATCGCGGGGGCGACGGGCATCCTACGGTTGGTCACCCTGTTCGGGCCGGTGAACTTCTTCGCCCAGCCGGTCATCAGCATGGTCGGTTTGGCTCTCGCCATCGACTACGGGCTGTTCATGGTGAGCCGCTTCCGCGAGGAGATCGCCGAAGGCTACGACACCGAGGCCGCGGTGCGGCGCAGTGTGATGACGGCCGGTCGTACCGTGGTGTTCTCCGCGGTGGTGATCATCGTCTCGGGCGCCGCCCTGCTGGTGATGCCGCAGGCCTTCGTGAAGGGGCTGACCTACGCCATCTTCGCGGCGGTGGGGCTGGCGGCGCTGCTGTCGATCACGTTGCTGCCGGCCTGCCTGGGCGTGCTGGGCCCCCATGTCGACGCGCTCGGGGTGCGAACCCTGTTGCGGGTGCCGTTCTTCCGTAACTGGAAGCCGATGAACTGGTGGCTGAACTTCTTGGCGGACAAGACCCAGAAGACCAAGACGCGCGAGGAAGTCGAGGGCGAGTTCTGGGGCAAGCTGGTCAACATCGTGATGAAGCGGCCGCTGGCGTTCGCCGTCCCGATCGTGGTCGCGATGATCCTGTTGATCATCCCGTTGGGCAAGCTGTCCTTCGGCGGTATGAGCGAGAAGTACCTGCCACCGGACAACTCCGCCCGCGTGGCCCAAGAGCAGTTCGACAAGATCTTCCCCGGCTTCCGGACCGAGAAGCTGACGCTGGTGATCGAATCCGAGAACCACAAGGACGTCACCAACCAGCAGGTCGCCGACGTCCGCAACAAGGCGATGGCGATCAGCGGGTTCGTCAAGCCCGACAACAATCCGGCCGACATGTGGAAGGAACGCCCCGAGCTGCCGGGCGCGTCGAAGGACAAGTCGGTGCGGGTGATCGAAAACGGCCTGATCACCCGCAACGACGCCGCGCAGAAGATCAAGGACCTGCGGGCGATCCCTGCCCCCAAGGGGCTCAAGCTCCTGGTCGGCGGCACCCCCGCGCTCGAGCAGGACAGCATCCACGCCTTGTCCGCCAAGGGTCCGCTGATGCTGGTGATCCTGCTGACCACCACCACCCTGTTGATGTTCCTGGCGTTCGGGTCGGTGGTGCTGCCGCTCAAGGCCACGGTGATGAGCGCGTTGACGCTCGGGTCCACGCTGGGCATCTTGACGTGGATCTTTGTCGACGGGCACGGTGCGGGGTTGCTGAACTTCACCCCGACGCCGTTGATGGTGATCATCATCGCGCTGGTGGTCGCGGTGGGCTGGGGCTTGGCCACCGACTACGAGGTGTTCCTGGTCTCCCGGATGGTGGAGGCGCGGGAATCCGGGATGTCCACTTCGGAGGCGATCCGGATCGGCACGGCCACCACGGGACGGCTGATCACCGCGGCGGCGCTGATCATGGCCGTGGTCGCCGGCTCGTTCGTGTTCTCCGACCTGGTGATGATGAAATACCTGGCGTTCGGCTTGGTGGCGGCACTGTTGCTGGACGCAACCGTGGTGCGGATGTTCCTGGTGCCGGCGGTGATGAAGTTGCTCGGCGACGACTGTTGGTGGGCGCCGCGCTGGATGAAGCGGCTGCAGAACCGCCTGGGGCTCGGCGAGATCCACCTGCCCGCCGAGCGGAAACGGCCGACTCGTCGACCCCAGCAGACTCCCGTCGCGGCGCTCGTCCCGGCTGCCGCAAAACCTCGACCGCCGCACGATCCCACCCACCCGGTGGAAGGACCTGCCCGTCGGCGTCCGCCCGTTCGGCCGGATCATCGGCCGCCGGTTCCGGAGGCGCCGTCGACTGCCGGTACCACCCGGATGCGGGTTCCGGAGCCCGACAACTCAGACGAGCCGGCGACGACTCGCATCCCCAAGCCCAGAGATGCCGCACCCGCTCCCACCCGCGGCGGCGACCGCCCACCCGCGTCGAGCGGTCAACCTGCAACGGGCGAACCGCCCGCCGGTGCGGGAGATCGCGAGATCGAGTCCTGGCTCAGCGAGCTGCGTGGCCCGAAACAAGGTGAACAGCAAGCCGATTCGCGCGACACGGCCAATGCCACACCGGTGCCGCCGGACCGACCCGCCGAGGAGGCATCCTCCGACGAGGGTGACACGACGACCGCCATCCCAATCGCGCCGTCGGATGACAGCGATTCCGACGCGGCAACCGAGAAGCTGAATTCTCGCGGTGCGGATTCTTCCAACACCGAACGGCCCCGACGCCGTGGCGGCGGCCTCAGCGCGCAGGATCTGCTGCGCCGTGAAGGAAGGTTTTAGCCCGACGCTGGCTCGGCTTCGACGTCGTCGGGTTCGGCCTCGATGATGGCCTCGCCGTTTTCGGCGAGCTCCTCGGCCTCCTCCGACGGTTCCTGGGCGAGCAGCACTTTGAACGCGTTATTGAGGAACGCCACCGTCGGGACGGACAGCAGCGCGCCGACGATCCCGGCCAGCACCCCGCCGGTCGAGATCGCCAACACGATCGCCAGCGGATGGATCGCTACCGCCCGCCCCATCACCAGCGGCTGCAGGATGTGCGCCTCGAGCTGGTTGACCCCGACGATGATGCCCAAAGTGATCAGCGCGTAGACGAATCCCTTTGCGAGCAGCGCCACCACCACGGCCAGAAAGCCACTGATGACCGCACCGATCAGCGGGATGAAGGCGCCGAGGAACACCAGCGAGGCCAGCGGCAGGGCCAGCGGCACACCCAGGATCGCCAGCCCGATGCCCACGCCCGCCGCGTCGACCAACGCCACCAGCGAGGTGCCGCGTACGTAACCGATCAGCGACCCGTATCCAGCCCGGCCTGCCTCGCGCACCCGTTCTCGCGCGTTGACGGGAAAGATCTTGGTGACGTACTCCCAGATGTTGCGACCGCCGTAGAGGAAGAAGATCAGCGTGAACAGCATCATCAGCCCGGCGGTGACGATCTCGGTGAGGGTTGCCGCCGTGGCCAGGGCACCGCTGGTCAGCTTCGCCTGGTTGTTCTGCAGCGCCTCGATCGCGGTGTTACCCGCGTTGTCGATCTGCTGACGGCTCACATGCAACGGGCCTTCGATCAGCCATTTGCGGGTGGAATCGATGCTTTGCGTGACCCGGTTGATCAGGTCCGGCAATCCGATGACGAACTGGGTGATGACGAACGACAGAATGCCGCCCAGAATCGCAAAGCCGCTCAACAACACCAGCGTCACTGCGAGGCCGCGTGGCACGCGCCGACGGTCCATCCAATCCACCGCCGGCACCAGCAGAGCGCTGAGCATCAACGCCAGCAGCACCGGGACGACGATGATTTCCAGCTTTTTGACGACCCAGAGGAACGCAACAGCAGCGGCCAAGATGACCAATAATCGCCAGGCCCAGGCCGCTGTTTTGCGGACGAGGGGTTCAACCGAGTCGTCGATTGACGGCATGCCGGTAAGCGTAACCGTCGATCCACCGCACCAACCGGCTAACAAACCGGTGCCGAAGGCGACACGGCGCGCCGCGGCGGCGAACATGGCGCCACCTGCGCGGCTACCCTAAACCACGTGTCGCACGACGCACCGTCCAACACCGTCGACGGTCAGCAGGAACTACCAGCCCACGGCAAGTATTGGTGGCTTCGTTGGGTTGTCCTGGGCATCGTCGCGATCGTGCTCGCCGTCGAGGTGGTGCTGGTCTGGGACCAGTTGGCCAAGGCGTGGAAGAGCCTTTACACAGCGAAGTGGTGGTGGCTGCTGGCCGCCGCGATCGCAGCCGGCGCCTCGATGCACAGCTTCGCCCAGATCCAACGCACGCTGCTGAAATCCGCCGGCGTGCACGTCAAACAATGGCGGTCGGAAGCCGCGTTCTACGCCGCCAACTCGCTGAGCACCACACTGCCCGGTGGACCGGTGCTGTCGGCCACGTTTTTGCTACGGCAGCAACGGCTTTGGGGGGCTTCGACGGTAGTGGCGTCATGGCAGCTGGTGATGTCGGGTGTACTGCAGGCAGTGGGGCTGGCGCTGCTCGGTCTGGGCGGCGCCTTCTTCCTGGGCGCGAAGAACAACCCGTTCTCGTTGCTGTTCACGCTCGGCGGCTTCGTCGCCTTGTTGCTGCTCGCCCAGGCGGTGGCATCGCGGCCGGAACTAATCGACGGCATCGGCGTCCGGGTGTTGTCCTGGATCAACTCGGCGCGCGGCAAGCCGGCCGACACCGGCGTGGCCAAGTGGCGCGAGACGCTGCACCAGTTGGAATCGGTCAGTCTGGGCCGCCGCGACCTTTCCCTGGCGTTCGGTTGGTCGCTGTTCAACTGGATCGCCGACGTGGCCTGTCTGGGCTTCGCCGCCTACGCCGCCGGCGGCAATGCCTCGGTGGCCGGGCTAACCGTCGCCTACGCCGCGGCCCGCGCGGTCGGCACCATACCGCTGCTGCCCGGTGGGCTGTTGGTGGTCGAAGCGGTTCTGGTGCCCGGGCTGGTATCGAGCGGCATGACGCTGCCCACCGCGATCTCGGCGATGCTGATCTACCGGCTGATCAGCTGGTTGTTGCTGGCCGCAATCGGCTGGGTGGCGTTCTTCTTCATGTTCCGCACCGAGAACGAGGCCGACCCTGACGCTTTGGAAACGAACGCCGAAACCGAGACCACACCCGACGCTCAGGCTCACACGGGGCCAGCAACACCGCAAAACGGAACCTCTCCCACCGATCCGTCCGACAACGCACTGCAAGGCCCGCTGCCCCCGCTGGAGCAGCACGCCAATAAATCGGTGCGAAACGAGGGCTGAGCGCCTACCTGCCCGGGGTTGACGACGCCGGGGGCGGACCCGGAAGCGGTCCCGTCGCCGCCGGAACCGTGCCCTGCATCCCGGCGACCGCCTGCGCTGCTGCACCTCCCGGCAACCCACCGGGCAGCCCACCCGGAAGCCCACC
Source organism: Mycobacterium sp. NGS62 (assembly GCF_059812285.1). Classification (NCBI taxonomy): domain Bacteria; kingdom Bacillati; phylum Actinomycetota; class Actinomycetes; order Mycobacteriales; family Mycobacteriaceae; genus Mycobacterium; species Mycobacterium sp. NGS62. Next base: position 412,901 of record NZ_JCALCK010000004.1, read on the forward strand.
CTGCGCAGCTTGCATGGCGCCGAGCACCTGAGGGATCGAAATCGGCAGCTTGCACCGGGTCGACAAGCCGGTAAGCGGCTGCGAGATCGCCGTCAAATCGCCGGCCACCTTGGGGTTGGCTTCGAAGTAGGTCTTCAGCGACGCGACCGATTGGGGTCCGGCCGGCTGCTGCATGATCGCGGTCATCGCCTGGTTGGTCTCCGGGTGTGAATCCAGATAGTCACCAGCCGACTTCGCCACGGAGCTGACTGTCCGCGCCATCTCGCTGGCAGCGCAGGGATCCGAGGCACCGACCGCCCACGGCGCAGCCAACGACAGCGCCGCGGTGCCGCCCAGCGCAGTGGCGGCCAGCACGCCCAGCAGGCTGCGGCGCGGTGTGCTCCCGGACAGGAAACTCATCGATAACTCCTCGACGTCGGCGATCACCGGACATCCTGCCATCGGGTGCAGCGACCCGGCCAATTCACACCGCTGAGAGGCTGCTGTGGATCGGCGCCCCGTTGCCGAGTTGTTGCTGCTCAGAGACCGCCAAGCCGCAAAACATTACCCCATGCTGCGGTAGGCTCGCCTGCACGCAACGCGGGAGAATGCGGGGAGACAAGAAATCCAGCAATTCATAATGCGCCTCAGCAGTAACCTGCGCCGATTCCGCTGGTTGGTCTTCACGGGTTGGCTGCTGGCGCTGATACCCGCGATCTATCTGACGGTGACCGAATCGGGTCACCTCACCGGCGGCGGCTTCGAGGTGGCCGGCTCGCAGTCGTTGAGCGTCCATGACGAACTCGAGGCGCATTACCCTGACCAGGGCGCATCGTCGCTGGCGCTGGTGGCCGCACCGCGCGCGGACGCCGGCTACCAGGACATGAACGACGCCGCCGCGATGCTCAAGCGGGTTGCCGGTGAGGTGGCCGACGTGGTGATCGTGCCCAACCCCACCCAGCGGGCGCCGCAGCCGGACCGTCCCTATGTGGTGTCGCTGCGGCTGGACTCCAACAACACCGGCGCGAGCGCAAGCGACGCCGCCAAGAAGCTGCGCACGAAAGTCGGTGTGCACGGTGACCGGCCCGGACAGATCGAGAACGGCCGGGTGCGGCTCTATGTCATCGGTCAGGGTGCGCTCAGCACGGCCGCGGCGGCCAACACCAAACACGACATCGCCGCCGCCGAGCGATGGAACTTGCCGATTATCCTGATCGTGCTGCTCGCGGTGTTCGGTTCGCTTGCCGCCGCGGCGATCCCGCTGGCACTGGGCATCTGCACGGTCGCCATCACGATGGGTCTGGTCTACCTGCTGTCGGCCTACACCACGATGTCGGTGTTCGTCACCTCGACGGTGTCGATGTTCGGCATCGCGCTAGCCGTCGACTACTCCCTTTTCATCTTGATGCGGTTCCGCGAGGAACTGCGGGCCGGACGTCAGCCGCAGGAGGCCGTTGACGCGGCGATGGGCACCTCGGGGCTGGCGGTGGTGTTGTCCGGGATGACGGTCATCGCCTCCTTGACCGGGATCTACCTGATCGACACCCCGGCCCTGGCGTCGATGGCCACGGGCGCCATCCTTGCGGTTGCGGTGGCGATGCTGACCTCGACCACGATGACGCCGGCGGTGCTGGCGACATTCGGGCGGGCGGCCGCCAAGCGATCCGCGGCGCTGCACTGGTCGCGGCGGCCCGAGACCACGGTGTCGCGGTTCTGGACGCACTGGATCGGGTGGGTGATGCGCCGGCCGTGGGCGTCAGCGTTGGCCGCCTCGGCAGTCATGGTCGCGATGGCGGTGCCGGCGCTGTCGATGGTTCTGGGTAACAGCCTGCTGCGACAGTTCGACTCGTCGCACGAGATCCGCGCCGGCGTCGCCGGGGCGGCCGAGGCGCTCGGTCCCGGCGCGCTGGGTCCGGTGCAAGTGCTGGTGACCTTCCCCAACGGCGACGCGTCCTCGCCGGACCACAGCCAGGCACTCGCGGCGATCCGACACGAGATCGCCCGGGCCCCCGAGATCGTCACAGTGGCGCCACCGGTGTTCGCCGACAACAACAGCAGCGCGATGTTGGCTGCCGTGTTGTCGGTCGACCCGGAGAATCTGGCCGCCCGCAACACCGTCGACTGGATGCGCGCCCACCTACCCGGCCTGCCGGAGGTCGGCTCGGCACAGGTGGACGTCGGCGGGCCGACGGCGCTGATCAAAGACTTCGACGACCAGGTGTCGAAGACCCAGCCGCTGGTACTGCTGTTCGTCGCGCTGATCGCGTTTGTGATGCTGCTGGTCTCGATCCAATCGGTGCTGTTGGCATTCAAAGGCGTGCTGATGACCGTGCTGTCGGTGGCGGCCGCCTACGGCAGCCTGGTGATGGTTTTCCAGTGGGGGTGGCTCGAGAAGCTCGGCTTCACACCGATCACCTCGATCGACAGCACCGTTCCGCCCCTGGTCCTGGCGATGACCTTCGGTTTGTCGATGGACTACGAGATCTTCCTGCTGACCCGGATCCGGGAACGCTTCCTGCAGACCGGCAACACCCACGACGCGGTGGCCTACGGAGTGAGCACCAGCGCGCGGACCATCACCAGCGCGGCGCTGATCATGATCGCGGTGTTCATCGGTTTCGCGTTCGCCGGCATGCCGCTGGTCGCCGAAATCGGAGTGGCGTGCGCGGTTGCGATTGCGGTGGACGCCACAGTGGTGCGACTGGTGATGGTCCCGGCGCTGATGGCGATGTTCGACCAGTGGAACTGGTGGCTGCCAGCCTGGCTGCACCGCATCCTGCCCTCGGTCGACTTCGAAAAGCCGCTGCCGACAGTGGATCTGGGCGATGTCGTGATGATCCCCGACGACATCTCCGCGCCGGTGGTGCCCGGCGCCGACCTGCGCGTGGTGCTCAAGTCTGCGGCCAAACTGAAGAACCTTGCCCCCGACGCGATCTGCGTGGCCGACCCGCTGGCTTTCACCGGCAGCGGACGCGGCGGCGAGTTTCGCGGGCGAGTCAAGGGCGGCGACGACGCCTCCGCCAACCGGACCGCTCTGGTCACCGCGGCCGCCGGCAACGGTGGATCGATGGCCCGCAAATTCGTCGGCGGTCTGGCTTATCGCAACGGCAACCGGGCAGCACCGCGGACGGTGCGCCCGGTGCACCCGGTCACGTTATGGCGCGGCCGGCTCTCGGTGGCGCTCGACGCGCTGCAAACCGAGGCCTCCGAGAGCGATGTCGAACAGTTGGTGTGCGAGCGGCGCAGCCCGGTCGAAACCACCCACGTGCAGCTCCCCACCGGCGACCGCCTACAAATCCCGACCGGCGCCGAAACACTGCGCTTCAAGGGCTACCTGATCATGTCCCGCAACAGCAGCCGCGACTACGCCGAATTTGCTGAGCTGGTCGACGCGATGGAGCCCGAAACCGCCGCGGTCGTGCTGGCCGGGATGGATAGGTACTACTGTTGTCAATCGTCCAGGCGAGAATGGATCGCCACCCAGTTGGTTCGTCGGCTCGCGGATCCACATCCATCCGACATCGACGACGACGGTTGGCCGGACCCAGACGGGAAGGCAGACTGGGAGAAGGTCAGACAGCGCTGCCTGTCGGTGGCGGTAGCCATGCTGGAGGATGCGAGGTGACGTTGGCAGCGGACCGACGCCCCGGACCGGCGCCGCGTCGGTCCGGCGCTGACCGCGGGCCGGTGACGCAGCCGCCTGGCGGCTCCTCCCAAACCGATCAGCCGGTCGAGTTCTGGCCGACTTCAGCGATCAGTTCGGCGCTGGAAAGCGGCGATATCGCCACCTGGAAGCAGATTGCCGTCGCAATTAAACGCGACCCGTACGGCCGCACCGCCCGCCAGGTCGAGGAGGTGCTGGAGCGCTCGCGCCCCTACGGGATCTCCAAAGCGCTCGCCGAGGTGCTCGACCGTGCCCGCGCTCATCTGGAAGCCAATGAGCGTAAGGAAGTCGCTCGCCACATGCTGGTGCTGGTCGAGCGCTCCGGGCTGGAACGAAACGAGTTCGCGTCGCGCATCGGCGTGCCCGTCGACGAGTTCGCCGCCTACCTCGACGCCGAGGACAGCCCGTCGGCTTCGCTGATGATCCGGATGCGCCGGCTGTCCGACCGGTTTGCCAACGCGCGCTCGCGTCGTCCCCCCGGAAACAACTGATGGTCGGTCAGCCCGACGCCGAGGCGCTGCGGCGCATCCTGGCCGAGACTCAGACGATCGCGGTGGTGGGGGCATCGGCCAACCGCAGCCGGCCAAGCTATGACATCTACTCGTATTTGATCTCGACCGGCCAGTATCGGGTGTTCCCGGTCAACCCGACCATCACCGAGATCGACGGCGCCCGCGTTTACCCGCGCCTTGCCGACCTGCCGGTGATACCCGATATGGTCGACGTCTTCCGGCGGCGCGAAGAGTTGCCGTCGGTGCTGGCCGACACGCTCGCCCTGCAACCGCGCCCGAAGACGCTGTGGCTGCAGCAGGGGTTGTGGCATGAGCAGGTGGGCCGCGAAGCCGAAGCCGCCGGGCTGCAAGTGGTGATGGACCGTTGCCTGATGGTCGAGCACGCGCGGCTGCGCTGAGGCCGCGTCGGTCGCCACTATTGGGGGTTGACCGGGCCCCAATCCAGCACCAGCCAGCGGCCGCTGTCCTTGGTGAGGGCAACCTGCAGGGCACGGCTGGCACGGCTGGGCTCCTGCCCCGGTTCGCTCTGGGTCACCCGTAGGATCACCGCCACCACCGCCCGCGACGGCCCGAGCGCCTCGACACCGGCCGACAGGGTCTGCGCCTGCGCAGTGACATTGCGGTGTTTCACGTCTTCGGTGGCCTTCAGGTACTGCTCCTTGAGCGCACCGGCCTTGTCGGGCACCATCATGGCTGTCGCGCGGTCGATCGAGGCGTTGGGCGCACCCGGGGCGAATGACGCCGCCGCCTCGGCCATCCCGGTCGCGACGGCCACCACCTCGGTCGCGTCGTGTTTGAGGTCGCGGTCCGGCACGGTCCAGCGGGTGTACCCGACCACGACGGCGGCCACCAGCGCAGCGGCACATACGCCTACCACAGCCAGTCGCAGCCCGGGCCCGGCGTCGTCGGTGCCGACAGTGACCGAATCTCGGCGCAGCAGAGCAAAATTGACCACCACACCCTCGACGACCAACAGCACCAACACCGAGCACGCCGATACCCACCACAGCGGCCAGCCGAGAACAACCCCGATCGTCAGCAGCGCGGCGATCGCGGCCACCGGCGCTGCCACATCAAACGCCAATAACCGCCACGCGTTCCTCATCGAATCGACTCCAGCCGTGAGATCAGCAGCTTGCCGTCCACGTCAGAGACGCCCAGCCGCAAACTCCAGGGCACGATCCGCGGCTTGCCGCCGGCGTTCTCGCTGACCGACGTGGCGACCACCATGACGGAGTCGGTGCGGCGGGCCATACCGGCCGGTAGCGGTTCAGCCGGCCGGCGGGTGCCGGGCTGGGCGTCCGGGTCGTGGCGCACCGCTTCGATCGCGATCGCCTCGATCTGGCCCACACTGCGCGTCTGCAGCTTCTGCACCACTTGGCGGTAGGGCTGGATCGCAGAGTCGAAATCGACGTTGAGCTGGCCGACGGTGCCGTCGTGCAGCCGCTCCAGGCTGGAGTCGACGTTGTCGGCGTGCATGTTGATCAGCACCCCGGCCCAATCCGCGGCTGTCCGCATAACCCGGGTCTGGTAGTTGCGTTCATCGAGGTCGCTGCGGTGCGCAGACCAGATGACCACGCCCAGCACGATCGCCGCGACCGACAGCGCACCCAGCACCGCCGATGCGATGCCGTAGGCCGAGAAGACCGGACCACCCGACGGTTCGGGTGTCTCGTCGGCGGACGTCGGCTCGGTCTGCTCCCCGTCGGGCATGGCCGTGAGGCTACCGGGCGCCCGCAGCCGCCCGGCCACCGCCGTTGGAGATGGAAGGATGGTGGGGTGACGGTAGAAGCCCTCCGCTCAGGTATCGACCTGAGCCACGTCGACGCCGATGCCCGCCCCCAAGACGACCTGTTCGGTCACGTCAACGGCCGCTGGCTGGACGAGTACCGGATCCCACCCGACCGCGCCACCGACGGTGCCTTTCGATCGCTGTTCGACCGGGCAGAGGTCCAGGTCCGGGATCTGATTGCCGAGGCCGGCGAATCCGGCGCGGCCGCCGGCTCCGACGAACAACGCATCGGCGACCTCTACGCCAGCTTTCTCGACGAGGACTCGGTACAACGCCGCGGTGTGCAACCGCTGCTCGACGAGTTGGCCAGGATTGACGAAGCCGCCGACCCCGACGCGCTGGCCGCCGTCGTCGGCGCGTTGCAGCGCACCGGCGCGGGTGGCGGGGCCGGCATGTACATCGACACCGATTCGAAAAACTCGGCCCGCTACCTGATGCACCTCACCCAGTCCGGTATCGGATTGCCCGACGAGTCGTACTACCGCGACGAGCAGCACGCCGAGCTACTGGCCGCCTACCCCGATCACATCGCGCGGATGTTCGCGTTGGTGTACGGCGGTGATCCGGGCGACCACGCGCACACCGCCGCCCGCATCGTGGCCCTGGAGACCAAGCTCGCCGCCGCGCACTGGGACGTGGTCAAGCGGCGCGACGCCGAGCTGACCTACAACCTGCGCACGTTGGCTGATTTGGAGACGCAGGCGCCCGGCTTCGGTTGGGCCGGCTGGGTGGGCGCGCTGGGCAGCACGCCCGAGCAAGCTACCGAACTTGTGGTGCGCCAACCGGATTACCTGACTGCGTTCGCGGAGCTGTGGCGCGGCGCGGAATTCGGCGACTGGAAGCGGTGGGCGCGCTGGCGGCTGATTCATTCCCGCGCCGGGTTGCTCACCGATGCGCTGGTGCGTGAGGACTTCGCGTTCTACGGCCGCAGACTGACCGGGGCCGAGGAAATCCGGGAGCGCTGGAAGCGCGGCGTGTCGCTGGTGGAGGGTCTGCTGGGCGACGCCGTCGGAAAGCTCTACGTGCAACGGCATTTCCCACCGGACGCCAAATCTCGCATCGACGCGTTGGTGGATAACCTGCGGGCGGCGTATCGAATCAGCATCACCAACTTGGACTGGATGACGCCGCAGACCCGGCAACGCGCGCTGGAAAAGCTGGACAAGTTCACCCCCAAAGTCGGCTACCCGGAGAAATGGCGCGATTACTCGACGCTGGTGATCGACCGCGACGACCTCTACGGCAACTACCGCCGCAGTTATGCGGTCAACCATGACCGTGAGTTGGCCAAGCTTGGCGGTCCGGTCGATCGTGACGAGTGGTTCATGACACCGCAGACCGTCAACGCCTACTACAACCCGGGAATGAACGAGATCGTCTTCCCCGCAGGGATTTTGCAGCCGCCTTTCTTCGACCCCAACGCCGACGACGCGGCCAACTACGGCGGCATCGGCGCGGTGATCGGCCATGAGATCGGCCACGGATTCGACGACCAGGGCGCCAAGTACGACGGCGACGGCAACCTGGTCGACTGGTGGACCGACGATGACCGCACCGAGTTCGGCGCCCGAACCAAGGCGCTGATCGAGCAGTACGAGGTCTACACGCCCCGTGGGCTCGACGATGGCCACCACGTGAACGGCGCGTTCACCGTCGGGGAGAACATCGGCGATCTGGGCGGGCTGTCGATCGCTCTGCTGGCCTACCAGTTGTCGCTGGACGGTCGCCCCGCCCCGGTGATCGACGGGCTGACCGGTGTGCAGCGGGTGTTCTTCGGCTGGGCGCAGGTATGGCGGGCCAAATCACGTGCGGCCGAAGCGATCCGGCGCCTGGCAATCGACCCGCATTCCCCGCCGGAGTTTCGCTGCAACGGCGTGATCCGCAACCTCGACGCCTTCTACGACGCCTTTGATGTGGACAAGAGCGATGCGCTGTACCTGGACCCGGACCGTCGGGTCCGCATCTGGAATTAGAGCTGCCAGTCGTTGGAGCCGTCGTTCTTGTTGTAGGTACCGACGGAGTTCTTCACCACGATGGGATCACCGGTGCCGAAATTGTCGAAGAACCACTTGGCATTCGACGGGCTGATGTTGATGCAGCCGTGGCTGACGTTTCGCTTGCCCTGATCGGCCACCGACCACGGCGCGCTGTGCACGAAGTCACCGCTGTTGTCGAACATGACGGCGTTCTCGACATCCACCTTGTAGCCGTATGACGAGTTGACCGGCACCCCGTAGGTGGTGGAATCCATCACCATCTTGGCTTTCTTGTCGAGCACGTAGTAGGTGCCGTTGGCCGTGTGGTGGCCGCCGGCCGCCATGCCCATCGACATCGGGATGGTTTTCTCCACGGTGCCGTTGCGGGTGACGGTCATTGTGTGAGTGGCGTCGTCGGCCGTTGCCACCAGTGCGTCCCCGGTGTGGAAGTCCGAGGTGGTTCCGGCGGCGTCGATGTGCACATTGGTGTGGGCCGGCCAGAAGTTGATCGGCCGCCAGCGCACTTGGCTGGGTGTCATCCAGTAGAACTTGCCGGGCACCGGCGGGGTCGACGAAATGTGAATCGCCTGCTCAGCCATCGGCTTGTCGGCGATCGGGCGCTGGAAGTTGATGATGATCGGCTGGGCCACCCCCACCATCGAGCCGCTGACCGGCGTGAAGGTCGGCGGCAGGAACGGCGGCTGGCCGGTGAACGGCTCCGGGTTCTGCCCGGCTGCCGGGCCGGACGGGGCCGCCGCCGGTGCCGGCCCAGCGGCCGGCGCCGGGCCCGCGAGCGGGTCCGCAGCTGGCGGCGCCGGTGCGTCTGGCGGCGGCGGTGCGAACGGATCGGCCCAAGGCGGCGGGGGCGGCGCGTCGGCGGGCGCAGCATCGAGCGCAGCCGGATCGGGCGGCGGCGGCGGTTCGGGGTCGGCCCATGCCGAACCACTACCCAGCGCCAGCGCAGCGGCCATTCCGGCCGTGCTGGCAGCGGCGACGAGAAAACGCCTCGTGCGTCGCGACATATGCATACCTCCAGTCACAATCTCAACCAGTGTGGCACAGCGCAGCGGCCCGCTCCCGGCTCAGCAGCCGCCCCGCGCGCCCCTTCACGACGCTGACCTGCTGTGTTAATCGCGGTGTAGTGGCGGAACGTTACCGGCGCTCGGCCGGCAGCGGGACATCGAACAGGTGCCGGCTCGCCGTGATACCGGCCAGCGCGACGCCCATCAGGACCGCCGACGCGGCCAGCATCACCGAGACGCTGTGTTCATACAGCAGCCCGCCGGCCAGGGAACCAGCCATGATGCCGACCTGAAACGCCGTGACATACAGCGCGGACGCGCCGTCGGGGTCGTCGGCCGCATTGCGCATCGCCGCTGACTGCAACATCGGCGAGACGGCCGTCGCCATCGCACCCCACAGCACGATCGCACCGGTCCCCACCAGCGTCGTCGCCGCAACGGTTGGCCCGCCAAAGGCGAGTACGGTCAGCACGACGAACGCCGCCGCCAACCCGGTCATGCAGATGATGACGGCGCGCTTGGGTCGGCGGTCCAGCGGGCGCGCCACCACCGGGACGGCCACCAGCCCGGCGATACCGTAGATGGCCAGCACCCAGGCCAGATTCGGTCCCGGAACGCCGACCACATCGCGGATGATCACCACGATGAAGGTGTAGGAGATGAAATGGCCGCCGACTGCGACCATGGTGAGCAAGCTGACGGTCCATAGCCGGCCGTTGCGGTGGTGACGGGCTGCCGGACCGACGCGTTCGAGCTGTTCGGCGGACAGCACCATTTCCGGCAGCACCAGCCACGCGGCGGCGGTGACGATCGCCGCAGCCACGGTGATGCACACCACGGCCCACCGCCAGCCCCACATCAAGCTCATTGCCGCCGTCAACGGACTGCCCACCACCAGCGCGAGGCTGGTGCCGACGTAGATCGCCGTCGTCGCCCGACCGGCGTGGCTGGGCGGCACCAGCCGGGTCGCGATCGGCGCGATCACCGACCACATCAACCCGTGGGTGATCGCGCAAAGCACGCGTCCGCCGGCCAACACCGCGAAATTAGGAGCCAGCGCGGAGATGAGCTGGGACGCGGTCAGACAAACCAGCGTCAACAGCAGCGTCCGCCGGCGCGGCCAGTGCGCAGTCCAGCGCACCAGCGGGATCGTTGTCAATGCGGCCACCAGCGCGTACCACGACAGCAGAGTGCCGACCAGCGCCAAACTGACGTGCAGGTCGCGGGCAATGGCCGGTAGGGCGCCTACCGGCACGACTTCGGCAGTGACATAGATGAACGCCGCCGCGGCCAGTACCGTCAACTGCGTTGCGATCCGCGGCGTCCACGGTCTGGTGCGGGTTGTTCCGGTCTGGGCAGTCATGGCGTCGGAGGTGGCGTCGGCCGACTGGGACACGATCGCGCTGCTCCTACCGTACGCACTACCGCCACGCCGATTACCCAATCACGCGATTCGGCGCGGCCCCCGGATCAAGACCGGACAAGTCGCGCGATCGCGGCAGAAGCTTCGGCGAGCTTCTCCTCGGCCTCGTCGCCGCCGTCGGCCACCGCGCGGGTGACGCAGTGGCCCAGATGCTCGTTCAGCAGGTTCAACGCCACCGAGCGCAGCGCACTGTTGACGGCGCTGATCTGAGTGAGGACGTCGATGCAGTACTTGTCGTCATCGATCATCTTCGCGATGCCACGCACCTGACCCTCGATGCGGCGCAGCCGCTTGGCGTAGTTGTCCTTCTGTGCCGAATATCCGTGCGCGGATGTCATCTACCCTCCCGGCATCTTGGCCAGCTGCTCGATCTAGGCATGCGAGGCATACCGCCACAGTACCCTATACCCCTGTAGGGTATTAAAAGGATTTGGGTGGGTATGAGGTCACGAGCATACTTGGACAATGGCCCACAGCACTGACCCGTCGACCGTCGCCCCGGACATCAAACCCCGCAGCCGCGACGTCACCGACGGCCTGGAGAAAGCCGCTGCCCGCGGGATGTTGCGCGCGGTCGGCATGGACGACGACGACTTCGCCAAACCCCAGATCGGGGTGGCCTCGTCGTGGAACGAGATCACCCCGTGCAACCTGTCACTGGACCGGCTGGCCAAGGCGGTAAAGGAAGGGGTCTTCGCCGCGGGCGGCTATCCGCTTGAGTTCGGCACGATTTCGGTGTCCGACGGCATTTCGATGGGCCACGAGGGCATGCACTTCTCGTTGGTGTCGCGCGAAGTGATCGCCGACAGCGTCGAAACCGTGATGCAGGCCGAGCGCCTCGACGGCTCGGTGCTGCTGGCCGGCTGTGACAAGTCGCTGCCGGGGATGCTGATGGCCGCTGCCCGACTGGATCTGGCGTCGGTGTTCCTTTATGCGGGCTCGATCCTGCCCGGGCGGGCCAAGCTGTCCGACGGCAGCGAACGCGACGTGACGATCATCGACGCCTTCGAAGCGGTCGGCGCGTGTGCGCGTGGCCTGATGCCCCGCGAAGACGTCGACGCGATCGAGCGTGCCATCTGCCCCGGCGAGGGCGCGTGCGGCGGCATGTATACCGCCAACACGATGGCCAGTGCCGCTGAGGCGCTGGGGATGTCACTGCCCGGCAGCGCGGCGCCGCCGGCGACCGACCGCCGCCGGGATGCCTTCGCGCGGCACAGCGGCCAGGCCGTGGTCGAACTGCTGCGCCGCGGCATCACCGCCCGCGACATCCTCACCAAGGAGGCGTTCGAGAACGCGATCGCGGTGGTGATGGCCTTCGGCGGCTCGACCAATGCGGTGCTGCATCTGCTGGCCATCGCCTACGAGGCCGGCGTCAAGCTGACGCTGGCCGACTTCAGCCGCATCGGGTCCAAGGTGCCGCACCTGGCCGACGTCAAGCCATTCGGGCGCCATGTGATGTTCGACGTCGACCGCATCGGCGGGGTGCCGGTGATGATGAAGGCGCTGCTGGATGCCGGTCTGCTGCACGGCGACTGCCTCACGGTGACCGGTAAGACCGTGGCCGACAACCTCGCCCACATCGCGCCGCCGGATCCCGACGGCAAGGTGCTGCGCGCCCTCGACAAGCCGATCCATCCGACCGGCGGCATCACTATCCTGCACGGATCGCTGGCGCCGGAGGGCGCGGTGGTCAAGTCGGCCGGCTTCGACTCCGACGTGTTCGAGGGCACCGCACGGGTTTTCGACCGGGAGCGGGCGGCGCTGGATGCCCTCGAAGACGGCACCATCACCGCGGGCGACGCGGTGGTGATCCGCTACGAGGGCCCCAAGGGCGGCCCCGGAATGCGCGAGATGCTGGCGATCACTGGCGCCATCAAGGGCGCCGGACTGGGCAAGGATGTGCTGTTGCTGACCGACGGCCGGTTCTCCGGCGGCACTACCGGCTTGTGCGTCGGGCATGTCGCCCCCGAGGCCGTCGACGCCGGACCGATCGCCTTCCTGCGCGACGGCGACCGCGTCCGGCTCGACGTGGCCAACGCGACCCTCGACGTCTTGGTCGATGCCGACGAGTTCGCCGCTCGCCGTGCCGGTTTCACTCCGCTGCCGCCGCGGTACACCACCGGCGTATTGGCCAAGTACGTCAAGCTGGTCGGCTCAGCTGCGATCGGCGCGGTCTGCAGCTAAGTGCGCTCCTGCCTCTTGCGCGAGCGTGCGTGTCCCCGGCCGACACGCCGGGCACTGGGCCGGGACTGCGCACGCTCGCGCCGAACAGGAAAGGTGAGCCATGGACATCGCGGATCGACTGCGACTCGACGTCCCGATCGGCCAAGCCGGCATGGGCGGCGGACTGGCCGGGGCACGCCTGGCCGGTGCCGTCGCCAGCGCCGGCGGCCTAGGCACGCTGGGGCTGGCGCCCCCCGCCCAACTGCGAGCGGCGATCGACCAAGTGCGGGCTGAGGCGCCTGGCCGCGCCGTCGCGGTCAACCTGCTCATGCCCTTCGTGCGGCGCGGTCACGTCGACGTCTGCATCGACAACCGGGTCGACGTTGCGGTGGTGGCATTCGGCGGTGATGGTGACATTGTCGAGCGCCTGCGCGACGCCGGGATCTTCGTCTTCGTGATGGTCGGCACCGACACCCAGGCCCGCGAGGCAATCAGCTGGGGCACTGACGGTTTGATCGCACAGGGCCGCGAAGCCGGCGGCCATCTGGTGGGAACCGTACCGGCGCTCGAGTTCCTACCCCAGGCGTTGGCGGCAGCCGGCGGCCGTCCGGTGTTCTCAGCCGGCGGCATCGCCACCGCCGCCGACACCCGCGCGGCGCTCGACAACGGAGCCGTCGGCGTCATCGCCGGCACGAAGTTCCTGTTGACCAAAGAAGCCGGCGCACATCCCGAATACCAGCGGCGCGTCATCAACGCCGAGAAGACGGTGGAAACCACGCTATTCAGCGTGAGTTGGCCGTTACGGCACCGAGTTGTTCCGAACGCGGCCACCCGTCGCTGGTGCCGCGGCGACGGGTCCGCGAAGGCATTGCCCAGTGCCATCAGCGCCAGCAGCCGGTGGCTGTCCGTGCTCGCCAATCTCGACCCCGGCAAGCTCACCCGCCTGCAATCTGCTGCGCTGCCGGTGTTCACACCATTGGCGCCGCTGGCGGGCATGCCGGATTCGGCGGTGGACTCTTGCGCCCTCTACGCCGGCGAGACCGCGTTGCGGATCAGCACGATCACGTCGGCTCAGCAGGCGGTCGAGGCTCTGACGCCCTGACGGTCACTTGACCAAGGCCATCGCGAAGCCGTCCCATTCTTTGGCGCCGACCGTTTGGATCACGGCGGTATCCAGGCGCGGATGCTCACCCATCACCTGCAGCGTCTGGCGCACCACCTCCATCAGATGATCATCGGGTGCGGGCGCCAAGATGTGCCCTTCACGAATCACGTTGTCCACCAGGATGACTGACCCCGGCCTGGCCAGCCGAACCGCCCAATCCAGGTAGCCCAGGTTGTTTTCTTTGTCGGCGTCGATGAATACCAAGTCAAACGGGCCGCCGGTCAGCGTCGGCAATGTCTCCAACGCGGGGCCGACCACTACCTCTACTCGGTCATCGACGCCCGCGCGAGACATGTTCGCTCGCGCCACCTCGGCGTGCTTGGGTTCATATTCCAGCGTCACCACCTGCCCGTCCGGACCGGCTGCGCGGGCCAACCAGACCGTGCTGTAACCACCCAGCGTGCCGATCTCCAGGATTCGCCGCGCCCGGATCGCGCCGGCCAGCAGGTAAAGAAACTTGCCTTGTTGAGCCGAAACAGCGATCTGCGGCAACCCAGCCGCCGCACTGGCGTCGAGCACCGCGGTCAATTCCGGATCGTCGCCGACGACGGTGGTGTCCAGAAATGCGTCCACGTCCTTGGGATTCGGCTGCGGGGTCATGCGGTCCACGCTAGCGGATCGGCGCCACAAAGTTCCGTCGCAGGCCTTTACGGCATACCCGTATGGGGTATATGTTGAGCGGGTGGTTGTCCGCGGCAGGACAGGCACTCGGAAGTACCCGGATCCCGCCGAGCAACTGGGGTCCCCGACACAGATAAGGGTGAAACACATGGGCAGCAACGAGGCAGGCACTGTTCTCACCTGTGGCCACGAGGGCTGCGGGTGCCGTGTTCGTATCGAGGTCGCATGCCATTGCGCCGGTGCGGGCGAACCGTACCGTTGCACCTGCGGCGACGAACTGGTCGCTGTCAGCTAGATACGGAATTCGCGGTCCGGGCTAGCCGGTCATCGCCCGAAGTGGCGGCCGGCTAGCTCGGTTTCCGCGGTCAGTTTCAATGCGCTTGCCGACGCGCCGATTGCCACCGCATACAAGCCCTCATCGATTCGCCAGCTGCCGGCATCCCCGTCATAGCGGGCCAGTAGCCGCGGGTCCGCCTCGATGGTGACCAGGCGAGTTTCGGCCGGCTCGAGTTCAACCCGCTCGAAACCGAGCAATCGCATGCGTGCTCCCGCCGGGGCCGCTGTCAGATATAGCTGTGGCACGTCGGCGCCGCGGCGGTTGCCGGTATTCGCCACGGTGAAGCGTGCGATGACGGTGGCGCCGCCGTGTACCTGTAGATCGCGGTACTCGAAGGTCGTGTAGGACAGGCCGTGCCCGAACGCGAACAGCGGGGCGCGGCCCTGCTTGGCGAACCACCGATAGCCGACCTCGGCACCTTCGGTGTAGTCGATCGTCGTTGGAGTCCCCCACAGTTCGCCTAGCCCCGGTAACTCGGGCCGCGGAGTCTGGCCCAGGTCGACGGGAAAGGTGATCGGCAATCGGCCCGACGGATTGACATGCCCGGCAAGGATTTCCGCGATCGCCTGACCGCCGGCCTGCCCTGGGTACCAGGTCTGCACAATCGCCCTGACCGCGCCGCGCCAGGGCATCTCGACCGGATTACCGGTCTGCAGCACCACCACCGTATTCGGGTTGGCTTCAGCGACAGCGGCGATCACCGCGTCTTGACCCCAGGGCAGCGACATGTCGACGCTGTCGAGGCCTTCCCCTTCCACGCGGACAGCGAACACGATCGCGACATCTGCGCGTCGTGCCGCCAACGCCGCCTCCGCCGGGCTGATACCGGGATCAAACTCCACCCGCGCGCCCGGGAGATGGGTCCGCAGCTCGGTTACCGGTGACGACGGCAATACATAGAGGTTGCGTAGACCCCCAGGCCAGCCGAGCGGGATCACTTGAGCATAGCCGCCGGGCGGAACCACGGTGCTCGACCCGCAACCGGCCACTACACCCAGTTGCGCGCATCCGCCGACCGCGGCGATGCTGGCATCGGGTGAAAGCGGCAGCACCCCATCGTTTTTCAACAAGACGATGCCCTGCCGAGCAACCTGTAACGCGATGCCGTGGTGGGCATGCATATCCGGCGCGGGCGCGGCGTCCCATCGATCGGCACCGACAGCGAAAATGGACCGCAGGATCCGGCGCGTCATGTCTGACAGGCGCTCTTTGGATAGTTTGCCTGCGGCATAGGCGGCTTTGAGCTGGTCACCGAACGCCTCTGCCTGCCAGAACAATGTGTCGATCTGCGCTCCGGATTCCTGATCGAGGCCGTTGAGCGCGAATTCCCAGCTTCGTGTCGCGCCCCAGTCGGACATCACCCAACCGCGGTATCCCCAAGCAATTTTCAGCACATCATTGATCAAGATGTCGTTGCCGCCTGCGTAGTCGCCGTTGACTTTGTTGTAGGCAGTCATCACCGCGCCGGGTTGCGCGCGCTCGATGGCGATTTCGAACGCCAGCAGGTCCGATTCGCGGTGGGCAGACGGTTCGATAACGGCATTCAGCCAGTGCCGGTTGGTTTCGTTGCAGTTCAGCGAGTAGTGCTTGATCGTGGATATGACGCCTTGCCGCTGGATGCCCTCGATCGATGCGGCCGCGATTGTGGCACTCAAAAGCGGGTCCTCGGAGAGGTACTCGAAGTTTCGGCCATTACGCGAGTCGCGGGCGAGATTGATACCACCGGCCAGTAGCACGTTGAAGCCCCGGCTGCGGGCCTCAGATCCGATCGCCTCTCCAGCGCCACGGGCCAGCCCCGGATCAAAGCCGGCGGCCAGCGCCAGACCGGCGGGCAGCGCGGTGGCAGTATCTCCCGGCCGGAAGCCGGGGTTGGTGATTCCCAGACTGGCGTCACTCATCAGCAGTGCCGGCACACCGAGGCGCGGGACGCCGGGCACATAACCGGCACTCATCGGGACGTCGGGCGGAATGCGCTCATCGCGCACCGGCAACAATTCGTTGGCGCCCATCACACTGCGCAGCAGCGAAAACCGCTCGTCGTCGGTCATCTGCGCCTCGACCTCGCGGGCACGAATGTCGGCGTCGGTGGGGAGCACCGCGCCTACTTCGCTCACCCGTTCAACGGTAGCCCTACCTGACGCCCTCTTTGGCGTACACCACCCGCAACAGGTATCCGAGCTCCGGACCCATCACCAGCTCGGCCAGTGTGCACATGGTCGCGACGAACTGAGGTCCGTGCGGCGGCTGCGCGTCGCACAGATGATGCGTGATTTCGTGCAGGACCACCAGTTCACGCATCGCCCAGTCCGCGGTGTCGCGATCTGGCACCGCGATAACGCCTGCCCCACCATGGCTTTCGTAGTGCGCCGCGGTGGCCGCTCGCCGAGAACGCACCCGCAGCGGCAGGATATGCGGCCACCGCTGCCGCACCGTCGGCAGCGCCAGCACGTCGTCGACGTAGCGCTGCACCGCCGCTACTGAGGCAAAGCGCGCTTCCGGCGGAAGCGTCACCCGCCCGCCAAAGAATTCGACGTCGCCGGACCCGTGTTCAGCGGCGCGTTCGAACAGCGTCCGAACGAATTCCTCAGCGGCATAGACCTTCGAGCGCTGTGCGTCGCGGGGAGTAGAGTCTTCGCTGCTCACCGACCCAGCGCGGTGTGCGCCCCCGACAGCTCCGCGCTGTTGCCCAGCCGCGCCCGCTTACCGGCCCGATCGCCCGCCCGTCGCGCTGCCGACGAGTAGCCCGCCGATGCCCGGCTGGCCTGCCAGGTACCGCGCGCTTTGGACGTACCGCGGTAATAGTCACGTAGCTCGATTTCTTTGTTGCGCAGCGCAATAGCGGTACCCGGGGCACGACCGCGGTCCTTCTTGGCTTCACGCTGAGTCTGCTCGCGGGTCTCGGTCAATCGCTGACCTATCCGGGACCCGAAGGCCAGCTGAAAATTGAGCCGCGCGGTGATCGTCGGGGTGGGCCGGTGCGCGCCGGTAGCGATGTAGGCATCCGAGGCGCGCACCATTTGGACCACCAGGCTCGCGTACAGCGCATGGGTGGTGTCGATGTCCTCGGCGAACCCATAGGCATAGACGAACGTCGAATTGGACGCCACATCGCAGCGCACGTCGTTGGCGTGGGCGATCACCACGAACAGCTGCACATAGGTACGCAAACCCTTGGTGCCGGCGTCGCCGATGCTGATGGTGCGCTGGACCGGCGTCTGCGCGGGCGTGCGCTTGGCGGCGTGTGATCGGGCTACCGCCAAGTCGATGGATGTCGCAGTGGCCAGCCGTTGCGCGGCCGCCATGAACGCCTCGGCCTCATGGACGTTGTCGGTGCCTTCGGCTTGGCGCAACAGCGCGGCGATCCGCGTCAGCATCTTGTCGTCGCTCATACCGCCAAGCTAGTAGACGGGGACGACATCGCCTTCCGGCTATTCACAGCCGCGCGTCGATCCAGGACACCACGTCGTCGAGCACCTGATCGCGCTCGGGCTCGTTGAATACCTCGTGGTACAGCCCGGGATAGACCTTCAGCTCGACGTCGGGACTGCCCACCGCCTGGACCAGCCGGTGGCTGCCCTCGACGGTGATCAGCCGATCTTCCGAACCGTGTACGACCAGCAGCGGCGCGGTCAGCGCCGGCGCCCGACGCGGCATCGTCTCGCCAACCAGCAGCAGCGCGCGGGCGATGCCGGCGGGCACCTTGCCGTGGTGCACCAACGGGTCGGTGTTGTAAGCGTCGACCACCGCCGGGTCGCGGGATATCGCGTTGGCGTCGAGCTCTTGCACCGGCAGACCCGGAGCGATGGCGCCGAGGGTCTTGGCCGTCAGCGCCAGCAGCTTCGGCACGGCGGATTGCGCTGCGACGGCAGGTCCGGACAGCACCATCAAGTCGTAGTTGTCCGGGCGTTCGACGCCGTAGGCGAACACGATGCCGCCGCCCATGCTGTGGCCCAGCACGATGCATTGACATCCCGGGTACTCCTTGGCGGCAATGCCGACAAGGGTGTCGAAGTCGCCGGTGTACTCGGAGATGTCCTTGACCAGCACCCGCTTGCCGCCCGAACGGCCGTGCCCACGGTGATCGAGCGCATAGGTCACGAGGCCGGCTGCACCGAACCGCTGCGCAACGTGGTCGTAGCGGCGGGCATGTTCACCCAAGCCGTGGGAGAGGACGACAACCGCGCGTGGCGTGGTGTCGGGGGTCCAGACGTCGTAGACGATGCGTACGCCGCCGACGCCGTCGAAGTTTCGTTCGGTACGGGTCGTAGTCATCAACGGCAGCATGTCACACGTTCTGCGTAGGCTCACTCGGGTGAGCCTCCTCGCAGAAAGCCTCGAAGGCGGCGATTTCTCCACCCGCGCCGAACCCTACCGTCGTGAACTGCTTGCGCATTGCTACCGCATGACAGGTTCGCTGCACGACGCCGAAGACCTGGTCCAGGAAACCTATCTGCGGGCCTGGAAGGCCTTCGACCGTTTCGAGGGCAAGTCGTCAGTACGGACGTGGCTGCACCGCATTGCCACCAACACCTGCCTGACTGCGCTCGAGGGTCGGGCGCGCCGACCGTTGCCGAGCGGACTGGGGACGCCCAGCTCCGATCCGACTGCCGAGTTGGTGGAACGCACCGAGGTGCCGTGGCTGGAGCCGCTGCCTGATACGTCTAACGATCCGGCTGACCCCGCGGTGATTGTCGGCTCGCGTGAATCGGTGCGGCTGGCGTTCGTCGCAGCACTGCAACACCTGTCGCCGCGGCAGCGGGCGGTATTGGTGCTGCGCGACGTGCTGCAGTGGAAGGCCGCCGAGGTGGCCGACGCGATCGGGGCGAGCACCGCCGCCGTCAACAGCCTCCTGCAACGGGCTCGCGCCCAGTTGGACGCGGCCGGGCCCAGCGCCGATGACCGCCTGGCTGCGCCGGATTCGGCGGAGACGCAGGATCGGTTGGCCCGCTACATCGCAGCGTTCGAGGACTACTACGTCGACCGGCTGGTGGAGTTGTTCACCGCCGAGGCGGTTTGGGAGATGCCCCCGTTCGTCAGCTGGTATCAGGGTCCCGCCGCGATCGCCGCCCTCATCCGCCAACAGTGCCCTGCGCAAGCGGCCGGTGATATGCGCCTGCTCCCGTTGGTCGCCAACGGCCAGCCCGCCGCGGCGATGTACATGCGCGACGGCGACAGACATCTCCCGTTCCAACTGCAGGTGCTCGACGTCACCGACAGCGGCGTCAGCCATGTCGTCGCTTTCCTCGACACCTCACTGTTCGCGAAATTCGGCCTGCCTGCCCGCCTTTGACCGGCTGAGCGGCCAGTTATGACACACGTTTGGCTGAAAATCGTGCAATAACCGGCCACTCGGCGCCTGCTTGATGAAGCGCGGCACATACTCGGGCGACTACGACTCCGGGCCGGTAGCGCAGGAGCTCGCTGCTGACGCGGATGATCACCCAGCCACGCGCAGCAAGTTCGGCATAGCGGTCGATGTCGGCCGTGCGACGCACAGGATCTGTCCAATGCTGCGCCCCGTCAAACTCGATACCGACCTTCCATTCGCGATACCCCATGTCGATGCGTGCGAATGGATATCCGAAACGGTCCGCCACCGCTATCTGGGTCTCGGGTTTCGGCAAGCCCGCGCGCACGAGCAGTAGCCGAGTGCGCGTCTCCTGGGGTGATTCGGCTCCCCCATCCATCAGCTGAAGAACTTGACGTAGTTGCACCAGCCCCCGTACACCCCGATGCCGTTGGATTAAGTCCTCAACTTCGACGGCTCCCAACGTGGTGGCGTTACTCAGCGCATCCAGCCGAATGACCGCAGTTGTCAACCCGTTCCGCCTGCCAAGATCGAAGGCCGTTCGCGCCGGCGTGGTGGTAGGTATCCCGCCGACCGTGCTGACCTCGTCACAGCACAGTTCGTCGCGATGGATGACGACTCCGTCAGCTCGCTTGCCGTTGCGTCTGTAGAGCTCTGCGGGTAACCGAGAATCGACCCAGCGAGAACCATGCAGTGCCGCGGCGCTTACGCCGGCAACCGTGCTCGTCCGTCCTGACCACAACCACGCCGCGACGCCGCGGGTCACAGCAGTGAGCTCATGGCCGTTCGGGATATAGACATTGCGATAGACGGCCTCGTGTCGGCCAGCTAGTGCGCGTCTAGTGACGCGTCCGTCGGCTAACGCTTCGGTGCCGATGAACGGCCAATCGTCGTCTCCCATGTGCCGACCATGTCAGCAATGTGCAACTCAGGTGTGCGGCAGTCATGCTCGTTGTGGATGGTCAGTTGCCGATCGGCCAGTTATGACACGGAAACTCGCCCGCCTTTGGGGTGCTTTAACTGGCCACTCGGCGCGTTAGTCGTCAGAACAGCCGGCTGTCGGCTGGCGGGCCGACGACGGGGCGAACCACGCCGGCTCCGGTGATCAGCGGTAGATCCAACGCCGACAGCAGCCCCGGCTGCGCCTGACACACCGCCGGAATGGCGTTTACCATTCGCGATGCGCCGGCGATCCGCGCCCCCAGGTCGTGATCATGGTCATCAGCCATCTCGAACTCACAGCGCATGCTCGGCGATCCGTCGATTTCCACGCGATACAGCCCCCGACCGGATGCCAATCCATATCCGAGATCCCTTGGCTCGATCGAAACGTGCGGCTGCGGCCACTGCGGCGCAATGTCGTCGCGCATGCGGGTGACGTGGTCGATCACGAACGTCGGTCTTCCGTCGACGTAGCCGGTCAGGGTGGAGCGCATAGCGGCGATCGTGCCGGCGGCGATGTGGCCGGTCGGAGTGTCGAACGACTCGCTGGCCGCGACGCGCTCCACGTTCTCGTCGATGTGATCGATCTCCACCCCCAGCCCGGCGGCGAGCTGGTGCAGCACCGGACCCCAACCGAAGGTGAACATTCCCGGTTGCGCCGCGAATGCAGCGAACTCCGCCGGCTTGCCGAACCCGAGGATCTCGTAGACCGCCGCCTTGTCCGGGTAGGTAGCGTAGTTGAACATTTCGGTCACCCGCACGCTTTCGATGACCCGTGAAACGCCCGAAAGCGCCAGCGGTAGAATGTCGTTCGCGAATCCGGTGTCGATCCCAGTGGTGAAGAACGACGCACCGCCGGCCAGCGCGGCCTCGCGCAGCGGGTCGGTGAACGCGGCGTCGACGGCGCCGGGGAACACCAGCGGAACCACCGAGCAGGACACCACGTTCTTGCCGGCCCGGAGAATCGACGCCATGTCTGCGATCGCGTCGGCCGGGCGCAGGTTGGCCGCCGCCGCGTAGACCACTGCGTCGGCATCACCGGCGAGCAGTGCAGCGGGGTCTTGGGTTGCGGTCACGCCGACGGCGTCGATTCCGCACAACTCCCCCGCATCGCGCCCGGCCTTCGCGTCGCTGTGGACCACCAAGTCGACCAGTTGCAACTGCGGATGGTCAATCACCCCGCGCAGGGCGATCAACCCCATCGATCCCGGACCCCAGACGCCAACCTTCAGCAATGTAATCTCCTATTATTAGGATGCATATTCCAAGATCATGGCCAGATCGTAAGGAGGTGATCGTGGCATCGTCAATGGCCAAGTCGCCACCCACTCGCCGGGTCATGGATGTCCTTGCCGCACTGGCCGATTCACAGCAAGGTCGCACCTCGGCCGAGTTGGCCAAGATGTGCGACATCAGCACCTCGACGTGCGCCCTGGTGCTCGCCGAACTCGAACGTCGAATCTGGGTGTCGCGGCGTGACGACCGGCGCTACGCGTTGGGTAGTGGCCTATTCGGGCTCGTGCACGGCCTGCGCGCGCAGTTTCCGCTGCTCGATCGTGGCCGCGAAACACTGACGCTTCTGCACCAGGAACTCGGCGCCGGGTGCTCGATGTCCAAAATCGGCGCGGCCCATCTGACCACCGTCGACGCGGTGGGCCACGGCACCGACAGTGAACATGCCGTCGGCCAACAGTTCCCGATCGATCCGCCCTTTGGCCTGGTCGCCATGGCCTGGCGCGACGACGATGCGGTCGACGGGTGGCTGCGCCGCATCACTCCCCGGCTCAGCCGCGCCGATATCGCCGCGCACCGGCAAGTCCTCGCCGACATCCGCGACCGCGGCTACGGAGCATGGCGGTTCGACGACGCCCACGCCTCGCTGCACGATCGGCTAACCGCCGTGCTGGCCTCGCTGGAGCCGACGGCACAAGTAACCCGCCAGCTCAGCACGCTGATGACAATGGTGACACTGCACTCGGTGACCAACGAGCTCGAAACCAACTTGCCGTCAACAGAATTCGTGGTACTACCGATCTTCGACAGCAACAAACAGCCGGAATACCAAATCGAAATCCACCTCGGCCGCTCGCAGGCGTTGACGCTGCGCGAACTCGACGCGGCACTCACGCAGGCACAGACGCTGCTGGGCGGCGGGGTAGCCTGACCCGCCATGGGACGCGTAGACGGAAAAGTCGCACTGATCAGTGGCGGCGCCCGCGGCATGGGCGCTGCGCACGCGCGGGCATTGGTTGCCGAAGGAGCGCGGGTGGTCGCCGGCGACATTCTCGACGACGAGGGCAAGGCGCTGGCTGAGGAACTGGGCGCCGCCGCCCGGTTCGTCCACCTCGACGTCACCCAGCCCGACCAGTGGAAGGCGGCGGTGGAGGCGGCGACGGGCGAGTTCGGCATCCTGAACGTGCTTGTCAACAATGCCGGCATCGTCAACGGCAACACGCTGCAGAACTTCCCGCTTGCCGACTGGCAGAAGATCATCGACATCAACCTGACCGGGACATTCCTGGGCATGCAGGCCGCCGTCGAACCGATGATCGCGGCCGGCGGTGGGTCGATCATCAACATCTCGTCCGTCGAGGGCCTGCGCGGCAGCCCCGGTCTGTACGGCTACGTCGCCTCCAAGTTCGGGGTACGCGGGCTGGCCAAGGCCGCGGCGCTGGAGTTGGCGCCGCACAATATCCGGGTCAACTCGATTCATCCGGGCATGATTCGCACCCCGATGACAGCGGGCATCCCCGAGGACTTTCTGCAGATCCCGTTGGGTCGCGCAGCCGAACCCGGCGAGGTGTCCGCCTGCGTGGTGTACCTGGCCTCAGACGAGTCGTCGTACTCCACCGGTGCGGAGTTTCCCATCGACGGAGGCCTGACGGTCGGGGTTCCACACAAGACCATGTAGGGCACCATATGAGCAGCTCAGGCGATAAATCAGGGGCTGTTCTGTAACGTGTTCTGGCTCGTTGGCTAAGATCGCTCGGATGAAGACCAAGGGCGCACTGCTATGGGAGCTGAACTCGCCATTCGCAGTCGACGAGATCGAGGTCGGCGATCCCGTCGACGACGAGGTTCAGATCAGGATGCATGCCGCGGGCATGTGCCACTCCGACTACCACCTGACCACCGGGGCCACCCCGATCGGACTACCCGCTCTCGGCGGCCATGAAGGCGCCGGCGTCGTCACCAAGGTCGGCAAGGGAGTCACCGGACTGGAAGAGGGCGACCACGTCATCCTGGCGTTCATCCCGGCCTGCGGTGCCTGCCCGCCCTGCCTGAAGGGCTTCCGGTCACTCTGCGATCGCGGCGCGGTGTTGTTGGGCGGCAAGGCGATCGCCGACGGCACTTCCCGGGTGCGCGCCGGGACTCATGACGTGTCGCCGATGAACCTGCTCGGCACGTTCGCCCCCTACATGACGGTGCACAAGGATTCCGTGGTCAAGATCGACCCCGACGTGCCGTTCGAGTCGGCGGCGATCCTGGGTTGTGCGGTGCCGACCGGATTTGGATCCGCGACCAACGTCGCGCAGGTGCAGCCCGGTGAGACGGTGGCGATCGTCGGTGTGGGCGGCATCGGGATGAGTGCGCTACAGGGCGCGGTGCTCTCCGGAGCCAAGCATGTCATCGCGATCGACCCGGTGGAGTTCAAACGTGAGCAGGCCATCAAGTTCGGCGCCACCCATGTCTATCCGTCCATGGCCGAAGCCATCGCCCCGATGATCGACCTCAGCTACGGCCTGATGGCCGACAAGACCATCATCGCCGTCGGCGAGATGCGCGGGGAGATGATCGAAGAGGCGATGATTCTGACCGCCAAAACGGGTACCTGCGTGGTGACCGGCATGGGCGCTATGACCGACGTCGACGTCAAGCTCAACTTGTTCCTGTTCACGATGTTGCAGAAAACGTTGAAAGGCAACATCTTCGGCGGCGGCAATTCGCACATCGAAACGCCGCGGCTGGTCGGGCTGTACAAGTCCGGGCTGCTGAAGGTCGACGAGATGGTCACCAACACCTACCGGCTCGAAGACATTAACGACGGCTACCAGGACATGCTCGACGGCAAGAACATTCGCGGTGTCATCCAATACACCGAGGCCGACTGGTAAAGGTTCACGGGCGGGTACCGTGGAGCCTGTGCCTGCCACCGTCGACATCAGACGTGCGCAGGACCGTGCCGTCACCAAGACGTCCTGGCTGAACTCACGGCACTCGTTCTCGTTCGGTGATCACTACGACCCGGACAACACCCACCACGGCGTGCTGCTGGTCAACAACGACGACATCGTCGAACCGGGTTCGGGCTTTGACATGCACCCGCACCGTGACATGGAGATCGTCACCTGGGTGCTGGACGGCGCACTGGCCCACCGTGATTCGGCAGGCAATTCCGGAGTGGTGTACCCGGGTCTGGCGCAGCGCATGTCGGCCGGCAGCGGCATCCTGCATTCGGAGAAGAACGACTCTGATAGCGAGCCAGTACATTTCGTTCAGATGTGGGTGACGCCCGACCAATCTGGCGCCGCCCCCGGCTACCAGCAGGACGAGGTCGGCGACCAATTGCTGGCCGGCCGGCTGGTCACCATCGCCTCCGGCATCCCTGGCCATGATGCCGCGATCACCATCGGCAACCGTTCAGCGGCTCTACACGGCGCGCGGCTGCGTCCCGGTGAGGCAGTCGAATTGCCGTCGGCGCGCTATGTGCACCTGTTCGCGGCGCGCGGCAGCGTCGACGTCGAAGGCCTCGGCAAGGTCGTCGACGGCGACGCTGTCCGCTTCACCGATTCCGGCGGGCGCCGGCTAACCGCCGGTGAGCCGTCAGAAATCCTGGTCTGGGAGATGCGTACCGGGTTGGGCGGCTAGCGCCGAAGCCCCATCCGGCGCCCGCCGACCTGGCTGCCACTGCGCCCGGTGATGCCCACGTAGATGGCAATCAGCAGGACCGCGACAGCGACGCCGACCAAGAAGGGAATGACTTCCCACCCTCCGTTTGCGTTGGTGTATCCAAGCTTGTAGGTCAGCCACGATCCGACTAACGAACCGACGAAGCCGAGCAGGATTGTCATGATGATGCCGATGTGTTGCGGGCCCGGCATTACCAGGCGCGCAAGTGCGCCGACGATCAATCCGATGACAATGGCGCTGACGATTGTTCCAATCATTGCTGCTCCTCTGTTTGCCGCCGAAGCGTCCTCTGACGCCATCGTCAACCGGGAGTTCCCTCTTTTGCGGATCTCCTAACGTGGCGGCGTAATCACCACCCGCCGTCTTCCGCCGACATAGGGTAGGCCCGACGACAGGAGCGGGTATGCCTCAACCTCAGCACCACGCAGCGGCCACCGTGAAAGCGACCCGGACGGTGCGGTTCTGGGCGGTGCCGATTGTCGTCACATTGGCCGTATTGTCAGCACTGGCCGCCTTGTACCTGGGCGGCATCCTCACACCGATGACCAGCCTGCGGCACTTTCCGGTGGCCGTCGTCAACGAGGACGCCGGTCCGACGGGCGCACAGGTCGTCAAAGGTCTGATCGCCGGCCTGGACAAGAACAAATTCGAGGTGCGAGTCCTGACCCGCAAAGAGGCGTTGCACGAACTGGATACCGCAAAGCTCTACGGCGCAGTGGGGATACCGCCCAATTTCTCTTCGAAGCTGCAAGCCTTCGCGAGAAGCGTGACAGTACCGGGCCGCACGGACCGACCGAGAATCGTCGTCTCAACGAACCCGCGAGCCGGTACGCTGGCCTCCAGCATCGCCGGGCAGACGCTTTCCCGCGCTGCGATAGCTGTCAACCATAAGGTGGGAGAACGGCTTTCGGAAGAGGTCGCGCTGCAGACCAACAACGCGCCGATGGCCGCAGGCGTTACGGCGATGCTGGCCAACCCGGTCGACATCCAAAGCGAGGTTTACAGACCTCTTCCCAACGGGACGGGCAACGGCCTCTCGGCGTTCTACTACGCGCTATTGCTGTTACTGGCTGGATTCACCGGCAGCATCGTGGTCAGCACACTGGTGGACTCGATGCTCGGTTATGCGCCAGCCGAATTCGGGCCGGTATACCGGTTCGCCGAGCAGGTCAACATCTCGCGGTTCCGCACGCTACTGGTCAAATGGGCGTTGATGGTGGTGTTGGCACTGTTGACGTCTGCCGTCTACATGATGATCGCCAACGGGTTGGGCATGCCCATCCCCCACGGCCGCGCGTTGTGGCTTTACGGGGTGTTCGCGATCGTCGCGGTCGGCGTGACGTCGACGTCGCTGATCGCCGTGCTGGGTTCCGTTGGCCTCCTGGTCAGCATGTTGCTGTTCGTCATCCTCGGACTGCCGTCAGCGGGGGCGACCGTTCCATTGGAGGCCGCGCCGCCGTTCTTCGGTTGGCTGGCCAAGTTCGAGCCCATGCATCAAGTCTTTCTCGGCGCGCGGGCACTGCTATACCTCGATGGTCATGCCGACGCCGGATTGACTCATGCGCTGATCTTGACGACGATCGGATTGGTGATCGGCCTGCTGCTTGGCGGCATCGTCACCCGGATCTACGACCGTCGGGGTTACCACCGGATTCCGGCTGCGGCCGAACCATCGGCCAGCGGGCAACCGCCGGACCGTGGTGACGCGACACCAACGGAGGAGCCCGCGTCCGGCGCCGACGAAACGACGCCCGCTTCCGAGTAGCGCTCAGTCCGGCCGGGCGGTCAACTCGCCGGAAAGTCCAAGCAGCGGAACGTCATTGCGGCGCGGCCAAAGCGTCATCCGATCGTTACGCAAGTTGACTCTGTTATAGGCGTGGTTAATGGTGTGCTTGTTGTATCGACGTCCGCGCCGAAAGGTCCCCCCGTGTCGACTCTCGCCGTCACCTTCCGGCGCATGGCAGCTTGCTGCGCCGTGGCGATGTTGTGCGTGGCCGTGGCCACCAGTGTGGGGCAACCGGTGGCCCGCGCCGAGGCGCGGGATTTGCTGGCCAGCGCCATCGCCGGGACCCGGGGTTCCTACCTGGTGTACAACTTCGGCGCCGGCCACCCCGCGCCGATGCTCAATGCCGGCGGCAGCTGGTACGACGGCACCAGTGGCGGCCATTTGATGATCATCAAGGCTGCCTCGCAACGTCTTTCACCGCACTTGCTGGTGGACAGCCACCGCGGTGCGCAATCGCGGTGTGAACGTACCCCCGGAGCGCGTACCGGCGACGGGCTGATGCAGGCCTCCGAGATCTACTCGCCGCTGCAGGCTTGGCAGCTGCTGGGCCAACCGACAATTGCCATCAACGCCAACTTCTTCGACGTGCGGGGCCAAAAGGGCGGGTCGTGGCGGTCGACGGGCTGCAGCTCGCCGCTGGGCGCCTACGTCGACAACACCCGCGGCCAAGGCCGGGCCAACCAAGCGGTCACCGGCACGGTGGCCTATGCCGGCAAACAGGGCCTCTCGGGCGGCAACGAGCACTGGAGCGCCTTGGCAACGATGATCATGCCGACGCGCGGTGCGCCATTCGTGGTATGGCCCAGAGGCGGTCGGGACGGCAGGGACTACGACGCCGCCACCCCGGTCGTACAGGGCTTGGTGGACAAGGGCGAGCCGTTCGTCGCGGTGAGCGGGCTGGGTCTGTTGTCGCCCGGCAGCACCGGCCAGCTCAACGACGATGGCCCGAGCGCGGCACGTACGGCCATCGCCTACTCCAAGCCCAAAGACGAGATGTATGTGTTCCAGGGCGGCAGCTACACACCAGATAACATCCAGGATCTGTTCCGCGGATTGAACAGCGACACTGCGGTTTTGCTCGACGGCGGTGGATCGTCGGCAATCGTACTGCGCCGCGACACCGGCGGCATGTGGGCCGGCGCCGGGGTTCCCAAAGGGTCCTGCGACACCCGCCAGGTACTGTGCGACTCCCGTGAACGGGCACTACCCAGCTGGCTCGCGTTCAATTAAGCCGCGTCAGGGTCGGCCGAACCGAAAGATCAGCAGGCTCACCGTGACCACAGCGGCGGCCAATCCGATCACCGGCGCCACCATGACCCGAGACAGCGTCGCGCCCAGAATGGCACCACCGCACATCGCGGCGATCACGCTGTAGCGCAGCTTTTCACGTTCACCGCCGCCGCCGGCAAGCCGGCTGTCTACTCCGAGGCCGACGACGGTCGACGTCAGCACGGTGGTGGTGAGCTCCTGGATGCGGAACTGGCGTGCGGTGGCGTTCTGCACGCCGAAAGTCAGTGCCAGGCCGGCGATCAGGATGAGTTTCGTATTGGAGTGATAGTTCAGGATGCCGGTGCCGGCCAAAATTGACAGCACCACCAAGATGGTGACCTCCAAGCCGAGTGCCGCTGTCAGCCACCGCCGGGTCTGGTGTCCGAGGATGCGAATCAAGCGGCCGCCGAGCACAGTGCCGACGAGGAACCCCGCGAAGGCGACGACCGCTGCGGTCAGGTCGACGCCGGCGCTCGGCACGAACCAGAAACCCAGGAAGATGACATTGCCTGTCATGTTCGCGACGAACACGTGACCGAGGATCAACACACTGATCGCGTCGACCAGGCCGGTGGCGAAGGTCAGCAGCAGCAGCGCCGCAACGGTCAGTCGATCGGATACCGGCGAGACGATCGCGCCAGCAGCCATCGGGGCCAGTACCTTTCGGTGAGCTGCCTTACACGTGGGGCGTCAAATCCAAGGAGGTGATGGTGTTCATCTTGGTCACCAACCAGCGCGCGTGGTCGCGTTTCATCATCAGCCGGTAGGACAGGTACCTCAGCGTCGGAACGTTTTTCGTCAGTGGGCTGGTAGATGTTGTATTGGTGTACACGATCGCGGTGGCGTTTGTCGGGTTCAGAGATTCCACCGCTGCACCGGTGACCTCAGTGGTGTTGGTGATCTGCGCTTGCTTGTTGGGCGGGACGACCGCATCGATGTATTTGCGGTACTGGGCTTCGAAATCGCCGCTGAGGTACTGCGCCGAGCGATCAGCCAGTTTATCCATGTTGTCCGGATTGTAGGTCCACAATGTCGTGATCGCGTTGGCGGCAGTGCGCGCGACTTGCAGCTTGGTAGCCACGGTGGCGCGATCGGTCAGGTATGGCTGTAGGGTCGCACCGGCGAACGCTGCAGAGCCTACGAACAGTACGGCCGCAGCGGCTACAGCAATGGCAAGCCGCCGGCCGGCCGGTCGTCTGGCGGCGGTTTCCGCGGCCGGTAATTCGTCGACATCTCCTTCGCGCTCGGTGTCGCCGTCAGTGTCTTGCGCTTCGTCGACGCCGATCTGGTCAGAACCGCCGTTGGCGGGCCGAGTTGCGGCCTCGTTACTTTCGACGCTTTCGGCCCCCTCTTCGGCCGAGGGTTCATCGTGGGACGCCGCCAATTCGGGTGGCTGGGCGTCTGGTTCGGCAGCTTCGGTCTCGGCGGTGGCGTCGGGCTCAGGCACGCTGGAGGCCGAGCCGACTTCCTCGGTTCGAGCCGCCGTGGCCTTATTGCGGCCTCGACGAAGCCGCGCCCACCGGCGCTTCCGATGTGGCGGGCGGTTGTTTGTCAGAGCACTTGCTGGAGGCTGCTGATCTTCCACTGGTCGCCTTCCCGCTGAGCGGTTAACACCCAACGATTCGTGTTCTCGATTGTTTGCTTTCCGTCGGGCGACTTATACGTGACTTCGGTGGCCACCAGCAGGTTTGCGCTGCCGTCGTCATTCCACCTTTCAACGCCGGCTTCCAGAGCAGTGCCCTTGGTAGGCTCAGCTTGGGCGACGTGAAGGAGGACCTGGTTCTCCTTTTCACGGTACTGCTTGGCGAAATCACCTGTGCCCTGGGCCAATAGCCCCTCCACGTAGTCGTTGGCGTGAAACGGATCCAGCGTCGTGAAGCTTGTCATGAACGACCGAGCGAAGCCGAGCACGTCGACTTCCTTCATCGCTGCCTGGTGGTGCGACCTGTGGTCGACCAGGATGAGCGAGGACGACGTGATCGCGCCTGCCGCAAGCAGCCCGGCGACGGCGATCGCCATGGGCGCGGCCCACTGCCGCGACGGTTTCCACCACTGGCGCGGTAACCTCAACCGCCGCGCCGTTAGGCGCGACCACAGCGATGTTTTCGGTATCCGCTCGATGAGGAGCGGCTCTTCGCCAAGCTGAATTCGGCGGCGGGGGCTCATTTTGCGCTCTTGGGTGGTTTGGGTTTTGTGACCACCGACAGGTCGTCGACGAGCCAGCGCGCGTCTGTGCCTTTGACAAACGAAACCCGAACGGTGGCGGTGATGTAACGCTCCCGGTCCTCCCCGCCGCGGTGGCCCTGCAAAAACAACAGCATCGTCGCCCGATCCGGCGTCGCGGACAGCACTGCGCTGTTGGTCACCCAATACTCGTTGACGACGGGGTGGCCCTTTTGCACTTCCTCCTGCTGGGCAGCCAACTGCGTCCGGTATTTGTCGGTCGTCAGCGACAGCGCCCGAGCGAAATCCTCCTGCAACGATTTCGGCTCGTAGGTCAGCATCTCGGTGACAATCTTCGGTCCCTGCGCCTGGATCGCGGCGCGGGTCTGGTCGGACCCACGATCATGCAGGAAGACCACCGTGAAGCTCAACGCGGCACCGCCTACGCACAGCAGCACCGCGCCCGAGACCACGATTGCGGCGAGTCGCCGGATGCTGCCGGGCCGCTGATCCGGTCGGACGCGACGCACCTCGGTGCGCAGCAGCAAGTCGGCGAAGGTCCGTCGGCGCGCGTCCCACAGCGGCCATAGCCAGCCCACGAATACCGAGATGGTGTCCAGTAGGTGGGCGAGGTCTCGCAACAGCAACCGCCCCAGTCCGGGGGAACCCCCGTCTGGGCACACAACGGAGATTCCCATGAGGGCACGGCCCAGGCTCCAGCCGCGGTTCGCCGGCCACACCGTCCGGTTGATCAAAGTCAGCAGTATCACGGTCGCTGAGACCGAAATGCATAGCCACCACCACGTGCTGCGCACCGGCACCGCCAACGAGACCAACGCCATCGTCGCCACTACGGCAACGCCAGGCAACACATCGGTGACGAACGCAGCCGCGCGGATCTGCCAGCGCGCCAGGTTATTCGGCGCTGCCGCTTCGAATTCCGGCGTGGTCTCGGTCTCTTCGAGCACCACCGTCACTTCGCCACCTGCTCAAGCTTGGCAATCCGGTATTCGCCTTCAGCGGGTACCATCGTCACCCGCAATCGGTAGCCCACTTCTCGGTCCTGCGCTTCACTGTTGGACACTTTTACTCGGAGTGCCACCAGCACGTCGACCGGCCCCTCACCACTGCTCCGTTCCGCCGCCGCACGCAGATCGGACACCTGGACATGCACGTCCGCAGCCTGATACGCCTGGACGAACAGATTGCTGTAGAGAATCGCTTGGCTGCGGAAATCGCCGGTGGCGCAGTCGATGATCTTCTGTTCGCTGGCAACCAACGCACCGATGTCGGGGGCCTGGGTTGCCGCGACGCAATCCTTTGCGGCCTGTACGGCTTCCGCGTCGTTGCGCGCGATGGCCTGGCTCTCCTGGTTGGCGCGCAGCGCGAAATAGCCACCGGTACCGACAGCGCCGGCCAACACGAGAAGCGCCGCGGTGATGCCGATCAACCACCGTCGTCCCAGACGCGAGGAATTCCGCTCGGCAACAAGAGAGTCCCCTCCCTCGGAGTCATCGTCGGCGGTTGCCTCGGTACTGGCCTGGTCGGCTCCTACCTCGGATTCGGACGAATCCTCGCTCTTTACCTCCGAAGACGACGAATCGTCGGCATCGGTTGGGTTCAGCCGGCTGGCGCCAGCATCTCCTTCCATCCGTCGTCTCCTGTGCTGCTCGAGTTATTGACCGAGTACTTAACGCCGTCGGGGCCGGTCAGCTCACCGCTCTGCGGACTATAGACCGCGGTGGGGCCCCCGCTCGGAGTGTAGACACACGGGTTGGGCTGCTGGCCGTTGCACTGGACGGTACCCGAGCCCGGCCGCTGCAGCGGATCGTTTTTCGGCGGCGGCGTCAGCCCTTCTGGCGGCAGCTTGTTGGCGGGCAGTGGGTTCAGACCGTTGTTGATCGACGGCGCCGGTATCACCTGGCCGGGGTTGACCGGCTGATCGCAGCGGGCACCGGGGGCCGGGCAGTTGAGGATCTGGTTCGGGTCGCCGTACCACGGGTTG
Source organism: Mycobacterium sp. NGS62 (assembly GCF_059812285.1). Lineage (NCBI taxonomy): Bacteria > Bacillati > Actinomycetota > Actinomycetes > Mycobacteriales > Mycobacteriaceae > Mycobacterium > Mycobacterium sp. NGS62. The sequence continues at coordinate 445,939 of NZ_JCALCK010000004.1, forward strand.
GTGCCCATCGGCTCGTAGGGTTTGCCACTGCGGCACTCCTTCGGCGTCGCCGCGCGTTTACCGGGAACGTCGACGCACTCGATGTTGCGCACTCCGCGCACCGAATTGGAGGGGGCGTCCTGCGGGATTTTGCAGTACGCGCCTTTGGGGTGGGGAATCAAGCTGGTGTCCGCTGGTGATCGCCACTCCGCTGCCGAAGGCCACCCGGTCAAACATGGCGGCGGTTGATTGATCGCAAACCCGAGGTCCAGCACAAGCGTGTGGTCTTTCTCGAACGGCACGGAGATCGTCTGGATGAACGAACCAATCTGCGGCAAGATCGTCAGCGCCTGCTCGACGCCGGGGTGGTAGCGCTTGAGCATCTCGATCACCACCGCGAGATTGGCCAGGGTCTGCGGCAGCGACTCCCGCAAGTCGCCCAATGCCGCGTCGAGGTCATCGGCGGTCGGCGCCGCCTTCGACAGCACGCTTTCCAAATCCTGGTCCTTTTCCGCGGCCTGGGCGCCCAAGACGTTCAGGTTGCGCGCCCAGCGTTCGATCGCGCTGCTGGAATTAGCCTGGCTGTCCAGGATCGGCGTGGAGTTTTGGATGATGTCATCGACGTCGCGGATATTGGTTTTGAAGTCACCGGCGATTGCCTGGGTGGCGTCGACCAACCGTTGCAGCGCGGGCCCCAGCCCGCCGACCGCTTGCGCGGTCTCGTCGAGCAGCGAGGCGATTTTGTCTTTGGGCAGCACTTCCAACCCGCGGTTGGCGGCGTCCAGCGCCGGCCCGATCTGGCTGGGCACCGTACCTTTGGTGATGGTCTGTCCGGGCGAAAGGAACTTGCCCGGATCGCCTGTCGACACCAGGTCCAGGTACTGCTCACCGACCGCGGACACCGAATGCACGTTCGCCGACGCATCGACCGGGATCTTGTAGCGGCTATCGATGCTCATCGTCGCCTGTGCGCCCCGTTCGGTCGGCTCGACGGCGGTGACCTTGCCGATGGTGACACCGCGATAGGTCACGTTGGCCGTGGAGTACAGGCCTCCCGACGCCGGCAGGTCGGCCGTCAGCTCGTACTGGCCGATACCCACCAGGCTCGGAATCCGCAGGTAGTACCAGCCCAGCACCACCAGGGCGATCACCGTGATGGCGCTGAACAGGACCAGCTGGCGTTTGATGAAACGGGTCAGCATATCGCCCTCTCCACCAGTGGTCCGCCGGGGGCATCGTTGGGGTTCGGCGTGTAGCGGACATCGGGAATCATCGTTTCGGGATCGCGACCATACGACTGCTCGAGCGCCCGCAACGCACCGGACAGCCCGGTGCCGGTGAGGAACGCATTGTCAACGGTCGACAACGTCGCGTCGAGATTGATCGACGAATTCATGAAGTCACCCCGAATCAGCTTCGGAGCGGTGTCGAGGTCGAACGGCACGGTGGCGAGGATCTTCAGCACACCGAGCAGATGAGGCGCGGCGCGGCCCAGTTCCCGCAGCGGGCACTGCAGCGACTGCAGGTTCTGATGCAGTGGGCCCCGGGTTTCGGACAGGTACTGGTCGGCGGCCTGGCTGAGCCGGCCCACCGCATCGGTGGCGTTGATCAGCAGTTGTTGCTTGTCGGCGAAATGCTTGATCAGTGGCGGGAATTCGGTCAGCACCCGATCCACGACCTCCGACCTATCGCCCACGTAGGCCAGCAGCCGGTTGGTGGAATCGATGGCGTGGGTGATGTCGTCGCGTTGCTGGTTGAGCTCGGCGGTAAAGGTGTCCAGTTTGCCGAGGAACGCGCGGATCTGTGGCGCGCGACCGCGCAGCATGTTGTTGACCTCGTTTTGAAGCACCTCGAGGTTCGGGATGCCTCCGCCGCGCAATATCATCGCGAGGCCGGCCAACGTGCGCTCGATGGTCGGATACGCCGACGAGTTCTTCAGCGAGATGGTGTCGCCGTCTTTCAGCGGTTGCGTCGACGCATTGGGCGGCGCGGACAACTCAATGTGCTGAGAGCCCAGCAGGCTGGTCTGGCCGATCTTCGCGGTGGCGTTCCTCGGCAGCTTCACACCTTTGTCCAAGCCCAGCGTCAAAGTGGCAACCCAATTCTTGAGCTTGATGTCGCGGATCGAGCCGACTAACACGTCGGCCACCAGCACCTTGCTGTTGCCGTTGATCGCGAGCGTGTCCGGCACCTGTACATAAATGGTGTAGGAACCGGATCCGCTACCCGGGCCGCCGGGGATCGTCACGTTGGAGAGACCACGCCACCCGCACGAGCTCAGCATCAGCGCGGCCACCAACAGAGCCAGCCCCTCCCAGACCCGGCAGCGTGCCCAGCGCATTACCCGATTCACTGACCGCCTCCTGTCGATGCGGCCGCCTCAGCGGGCAGCGGCGGTCCTGCGGGTCCCGGCCCCGACACCGGCGCCGGCGTCGGGGCGACGGGACCGGGCACCACGTCCGGTCCGGGCGGCGGCGGCGAGATCGGTTGCGGATTGCCGGGCTGCCCGATATACGGCAGTGGGCCGGGCTCCTCGTTGTACGCGTTCGGCGGCCCAGGCGGGGTTTGATACTGCGATTCAACGGGTTCGATGTCCGGGCCACCCATCAGTTCGGCCAGCGATTCCGGGGTCAGCAGGCCCTCCGTGATCGGGCCTACCTGTACGCCCTGCATCCCGGGCGCCGTGATCCACCCGTGCTGGGTGTTGCGGTGCGAGAGTGCTGTGTCGGGCACCCAGATCCCGGGGACGGTGGTGTCCTTGTAGCCGGGCGGTGGTTGCAGCCGCGGCTCGGAGTAGGCGACCTGCTTGGGTAGCGTCGCGGCGGTGGTGAACGGGTTCAACCCGAACGGTATGTAGTTGAACTTGATCGCATCGAGAATCGGCGCCAGGTACTGGGCACAGATTTCGGCAGATTCCTGGTAGCCCAGCCGGCTGCCCGCCTGGATCGTACTGCAGATCAACTGCATTGGGTTCGCGAAGCCGATGGCACCGAGGAGTGACACCGGCTGGGCCACGACGGCGCCCTGTGCCGGGTGGTAAATGTTAACCCCATTCGCCAGTGCCGTCGGCAATACGTGCAACAAGGTTTCCAAAGCGTCCAATGGTTCGGGTTGGAGCAGCGCGTTGGTCACGTCGGCGAGGTTGTTGACGTCGTGCGTCAGCACCTCACGGTTCTTGGCGAGGAACGGGCGAAGAGTCGTGAGCAAACCGTCGAACTGCTGTATTGCGTTGGCCAGGTCCCGGTCGGAGCCGGTCAGGCTGTTGGTGAATTTGGCCAGGTTGGTGTTGAGCGCAACGAACTTCTGGTCGTCCTCGTGCAGCGCGTTGACGAACAGCGCCAGACTGCGCACCACGGCGAAAAAGTCGCCGCGGCCCTCGTTGAGCGCGGTCAACGACCGCGAGAGGCTGTCCAGCGTGGCGTTGAGTTGCTTGCCCTTGCGGGACAGCCCGTCGGCGAACGACTCGATGACCTCACCGAACGGTCCCTTGGGCTGCTCCTTGGTGGGCCCGAATTTGTCGATGATGTTGGTGACGCTATTGCGCAGCGCGTCCCACTCGGTCGGCACCTGGGTGCGCTCGATCGGGATCACCGCGTTATCGCCCATCACCGGACCACCCCGATACGGTGGATCCAATTGGATGTTCCGGGCCGCCACCAGGGTGGGGTTGAGGATCGACGCCTGCGCGTTGGCCGGCACCTTGTACTTATTGGAGTAGTGGAAGGTCACCTTCATCTTGTCGCCGGCCGGCTCGACCTTGTCGATCGCACCCACCTTCACGCCCATGATCCGGACTTCGTCCCCGGAATAGAGCGCGTTGGCTTCCGGGAAGTAGGCCACCACGGTGTTGTTGACCAACTTCTTGTAGAGCTGAATCCCAACGAAGCCGACGACCAGGGCAAGCACAATCACGAGCGAGCCGATGATCACCGACGCCCGTGACAGCTTGGGCAGCCGCAGGTTGCGGATATCAAAAATGGTGCTCATGGTGGCGGGCTACTCCCCCCTAGGCTGCCTCCGCCTCCGCCGGGCTGGCTTCCCCCCACGCCGGGCGGGATGAACGGAGCTGGCAGCTGTTGTCCTGGTCCGGGTGGCGCTGCGGGTCCGGGTGGCAGCCCGGGCGCGAATGTCGACGGCGGTGGGGGCGGACCGGCCGGCCCCAGCGGCTCACTGCGCGACCCGGGCGGTCCCGGCGCGATCGGCACCGGGGTGCCGGGAACGTCCGGAGGCGCATCGCCCGGTCGCCCGCCGATCGGGATTCCCGGTGTCGGCGGCAGGCCGTTGGAGTTCGGCGGTGACGAGAGGACATCGGGCAACACCGGATACGGCCCATTAGGCCCGTACGGCCCCAGCGCTTGGTCGAGGCCCGCACACGGCATCGGGTTCCACGGCCGCGGCAGCAGGTCCGGCGTCGGCGTGTACGAGCACGGCGATCCCGGCGCAACCGCCGGTCCCGGATGATCCGGGATGCCCTCCAGCACCGGTGGCGCCGGGGGTGGCGCACCGTTGGGGAATCGGGTGCCGTTGGGGTCGGGGAACCGGAACGCCGGCAGGCCCGCGTTGCGCCAGAATTCCTCGGGATCGATGCCGCGCTTCTTGAACGCCGCATCCACCCACGGCTGCAGGACCTGGTACGGCGTCAGCAAAAACTGTTCCAGCGATACCTTGAAGTACGGTCCCGACGCGACAGTTTCGTTGAGGGCGGTGACGTGAGTGGAGAGCATGGAGACCGTTTGAACCAAGTCCTCCTTGCGGGCCATCAGCAGGTCGCTGACGCTACGCAATTGCTCCAGCACGTGGTTCAGGTTGGGGTTGTCGTTGATGAGCCCCTGCACCTGGGTCGAGAACGCAGACACATTACCCAGCAGCGCGCTGATTGCCCGGCTGCGCTCGTTGAACGCGGCCAGCAGCGTGTTGGCGTTGACGAACAGCCGGTCGACCTGTTCGCTGCGATCACCCAGCACGCTGGCGATCTGGTTGGCCTGCGCGAGTAAGTGCGTGATCTGCTCGTCGCGCTTGCCGATGGTGTCGGAGAATTTCTCCACCCCTTTGAGCGCGTCGCTCAGGTGCGGGTAGGTCTCATCGACGGTCTCCGTCAACACATGCAGCGATTGTTTGACGGTGTCGACGTCCCAGCCCTCGGCGGCCCTGGTGACGTCGAAGAACGCGTCGTAAACCTGATACGGGGTGGTGCTTTGCCCCAGCGGCAGCGTGGCGTTCGCCCGCAGTGTCTGGGTGCCGCGCGGCTCGATCTCGAGCACCTTCCGACCCAGGATGGTGTCGGTCTTGATCGCCAGCCGGCTCTCGGTGCCGATGGTGTTGGCCCCGGTCGTGAACTTGATCACGACGCGGTCGCCGTCGATCTCGATCCCTTGTACGTCGCCGACGTTCATGCCGGCGATGCGCACCCTGTCGCCCTTGTGCAGTTGACCGCTGTCCGGGAACTGTGCGTAGTAACTCGGCTTGGCGAACAGCATCGGCACGCTGGTGAGGCTTTGACCGACGGCGGTGGCGAGCACCACCACGATGATGCCCATGAGTCCAATCCGGAGGCGGTTGGGAGGTTCCAGCGTTCTCATTGCGGCGTGCACCTACCTGTCGGCTGCTGGAAAATCCTGACCGTGCGGACCGGCCCGTTGGGCTGCAGTCCGTTGGTCTTCAGCGTGAAGTCGCAGAGGTAGAAGTTAATCCAGTCTCCGTAGCTGGCGATCGCGCGGTCCACGATGTTTATTCCGGTCGGTGCCCGGTGGAGTAGGTCGTCGTACTGGTCGCGCCGATCGATGATGGCTTGCTGGATCGGGTCCAGGTAGTTCAGGGTGTCGTGCAGCAGGGCCCGGTTGTCGGCCAGCAAGTCGGCCACCGTTCCGGCGGCATTGCTGATGCTCGCGGTGTTTGCGGCCAGCGGATCGGCGTGGTTGTTCAGCCCGGTAATCAGTTTCTCGAAGTTGTCGACGGTCTGGTCGAACTCCTTGCGGTGCCTGACTGTGGTGTCCAGCACGATGTTCAGGTTCTTGACCACCTCGCCGATCGCCTGGTCACGCTCGGCGATGTGGGAGGTCAGCTGCGCGGTCTGGTCGAGGATGTCGTTGATGGTGCCGCCTTGGCCCTGGAAGACGGTGATGATGGCCGACGCGATGTTATTGACCTTTTCCGGGTCCAGCGCCCGAAACAGCGGCTTGAAACCGCCGATCAACGCGTCGAGATCCAGGGCCGGATGCGTGCGCGACAGGGGGATGAAACCACCGGGCGGGAGAACCCGGTCCGCGCCCTCGCCCTCACCGCGTTTGAGTTCCAGGTAGCGGTCACCGATCAGGTTGAGGTAGCGAATCTGGGCGGTCGTCGACTGATACAGCGGCACCGAGCGGTCGATGTCGAAGTCCACCCGCACCCGCCGGCCGTTGTCGACCAGCTTGATCTTTTTGACCTTGCCGATCTCCACCCCGGCGGCGCGGACGAACTGGCCGTTCCGCAACCCGCTGGCATTGCTGAACTCCGCGGAGTAGCCATTGGTCCGGTCGAACCGCATCTGACCGAACACCACGACGAGCAGTGCCGTGAAGAGCAGCAGCACCACCCCGACGGCGCCGAGCTTGATGACAGTGCCTCTGATACTCATGGGTTGATCGTGTTGTCCCCTACTTGGCGGCCCCAGACGTACTCGATGGCGTACGGTGAGCCGACGTCTACGTGGTTGTACGGCGCCAGGCTGGCGCCGGTGTCCGTCACCAGATACGGGGTCGGCCACAGCTCGCGGGTGATCTGCTGCCAGCACCCCGGCGCCCCGCCGGGCCCGCCGCGAGCGTTGGTCCGCGGCAGATTCTCCGGGTAGATATAAGGATTCGGCGCGCCGCCGACGAGTCCGGCTAACCCCGCGAGTCCCATCGTGCCCGCTGTGATGCCGATCCCCGGGAGAGACGCGAGCAGTCCCGCCCCGCCCAGGAACGTGAGTTGGGTTCGCAGTTCGTAGCCGCCAAAGCCGCCCGTACCCGCGGCGATCTTCGGTTCGGCCTCGTCGACGTTGCGGGCGGTGCAGTACAGCGCCGGCGCGTAGGTGTGCAGCAGCTGGGCAGTGGGCACCAGATCGGCGGCGCCGCGGGCCAAATACGGCCCGCCGCGCTCGAAGATGTCGGCGCCGGTGTTGCCGAATCCGGTCGCCGCCAACAACGCTTGATCCAGTTCCTTTTCATGGCTGTGCAGTGTGCGTGCCGTGGTGGCCCCGTTGTTGAGGAACTCCAGCAGGTCTGGCGCTGCGTTGGCGTAGGTATCGCCCAGAGCGGCCAGTGCCTGAATGTCGTGACGGATAGTCGGCATTCGCGGATTGACGTCATCGAGGATGGCGTTGCCGTTGACGATCGACTGTCCGAACTTGTCGCCCAACCCGCTCAACGCATCCGCGGCCGCGCTCAGCGTCAGATTCAATTTGACCGGATCCACCTTTTCGGTGATCGAAGTGATCGTCTGGAACACCGTGTTGATCTCTGTCGTGACATGTGTCGCGTCGATCGTGGTGTGCGGCGAGATCCGTTTCTTCGACGGGTCTTTCGGCGAGGTGAACGATACGTACTTGCCCCCGAACAGTGTGGTCGCCACGATTTTGGCGTCCACATTGGCCGGGATCAGCTTGAGATAGCGGGGATACACGTCCAAAGCGAACTTGGCCGCCGGCTTGCCGTCCTTCTGCACCTCGGAAATGCTCGCCACCCGGCCGATCTGCACGCCGTTGTAGGTGACCTTCGAGCCGGGGTCCATCACCAAACCCGCCCGTGAAGCCAGCATCGTCAGCTGGGTCTTCGGCGTGAAATCGCCCTTGTACTGCAGGTACACCACCCACAGCACCAGCGCACCGACCAATGCGACCACCACCCCGGCCGTCCGGTACGGCTGGAACGGTGGCTTGTTTTCTTTCGACTGTGGATATGTCATGGCCGCTACACCGTGAAAGCGAAGTTGGGATCGACGCCGTAGAGCATCATCTCGGCCAGCAGGACAATGACGTTCACCGACACCAGCGAGAAACGCATCGATCGGCCGACAGCTTCACCGACACCGACCGGGCCGCCGCTTGCGGTGTACCCGTAGTAACAATGGGTCAGCATCACGATGCCGGCCATGATGATGACCTCCGCGAATGACCAAAACACGTCGTCGGGGCGCAGGAACGTCCGGAAATAATGCTCGTAGGTGCCGGAAGGCTGACCGAAGAACACCGTGGTGACAACTTGCGGCGCCAGGAACGACGTGATCAGCCCCAGTGCGTAGAGCGGGATGATCACCACCAGTCCGGCCAGCGCCCGGGTGGACACCAGATACGCCATCGACTTGATGCCCATCACTTCCAGTGCGTCGATCTCTTCGCTGATCCGCATGGCGCCCAATTCCGCGGTAGCACCGGCGCCGACGGTGGCCGCAAGCACGACGCCGGAGACGACCGGGGCAACGAGGCGAACGTTGATCAGCGCCGCGACGAACCCGAGCAGCGTCTGGATACCGATCTGGCTTAGCGCCGAAAAACCCTGAAGGGCGACCAGGGAGCCAGAGGACAGTGTCACAAAGGCGATGATCACGGCGGTGCCGCCGACGACGGCCATGGCACCGGTGCCCATGCCGAGTTGGGCGACCAGCCGTACGATTTCCGTGCGGTAACGGGTCACCGCCCACAGCATGTCGCGGCCGCCGATCAGCGCGAACCAGCCCATCTTCCCGGCTTCTTCGAGCGGTCGGCCCGCAGCGCCGCCGTAACGACGAAGACTGCCGGCTGCCCGCGGGAAGCGGGCACGTAGTACTTGGGCCATCGTCATATCCGGGCCGCCGTTCCGAACTTCACACCGATGGCAGTCAGAATCACGTTGACCGCGTACAGCGCGACCACACACAGCACCACGGTCTCGTTGACGGCGGTGCCCAGACCCTTGGAACCGCCGCTGGTGGTCAGCCCTCGGTAGCAGCCAACCAGGCCGGCGATCAGTCCGAATGTCAAGGCTTTGATTGTCGCGATGACCACTTCGGGCAGCCCGGTGATCAGGGTCAACGTGGCGAGGTAGGCGCCGCCGGACACGTTCTGGAGGTAGACGCCGAAAATGAAGCCGCCCACCAATCCCACCATGCTCACCAAGGCGTTGAGCAACATCGCGACCAAGGCGCAGGCGACAACCCGGGGCAGCACCAACCGGTGAATGGGGTCGATGCCGAGCACCTCCATCGCGTCGATTTCCTCGCGGATGGTGCGTGCACCCAGGTCGGCACAGATGGCTGTGGCCGCCGCTCCGGCGACCACCAGTACCGTCACGATCGGCCCGATCTGGGTGACCACAGCGACCCCCGCGCCCGCACCCGAGATGTCGGCGGCGCCCACCTGGATCAGCAGGATGTTGAACGTGAAGACGAACAGCACCGTCACCGGTATCGAGACCGCCATGGTCGGCAGAAATGCGACCCTGATGATGAACCAGCACTGCTGGATGAACTCGCGCCATTCGAACGGCCAGCGGAACAACGCCTTACCGGTCAGCACGCACATCCGGAAGAAGCCGCCGACGAGGACCAGCGGCGGACCTAGTTGGTCGCGGACGTAATCGGTTAGCCGTGGCTGCGTCGACGTCACCGGAGCCCCCTTGCGATGGAGCCTCGTGCCTCGCGGCGCAACAGCGGATCGTGTCGCACGCGTCCTCCTCGCCCTGTATTCGCGGGTGTGACCGCCGTCTCCCTACTGGCAGGTAGTAAGAGAGACCACAGGACCATACCCGATGGCTCGCTCTGCTGGCACCGCATCTGCACTATTGACCCTTTGTCAGTCTCACCTGGAGTGTTTTCGTTATGTCAGCCTGCTGCCTCGGCCCCAGGATCGCTTGACACAGACGCGCTTTCGGGAGGGTTCGGCGCGCCGTAGCGAGTGCGCAGTTCGGTTTTGAGAACCTTTCCGGCCGGGTTGCGGGGCAGCGCGTCGACGATCTCGAGCCCTTTGGGGTGCTTATAGCGCGCGAGTCGTTCGGTGAGGAATTCGTCGAGATCTGCTAGGCGCAGGTCGGTCTGGGACACCGCCGCCACGGCAATCGGTACTTCGCCCCACTTTTCGTGCGTGCGGCCGATGATGGCGACCTCGACGATGCCCGGGTGGGCAGCGAGCACGTTTTCCACTTCGGCGCAGTAGATGTTCTCCCCGCCGGAGATGATCATGTCCTTCTTGCGGTCGACGACCCACACGTAGCCGTCTTCGTCCATCCGAACCAGGTCACCCGAATGGAACCAGCCTCCGGCAAACGCTTCGGCGGTAGCTTCGGGGTTGTTCCAGTAGCCGCTCATCAAGGTCGGTGCGCGGTAGACGATTTCGCCGACCTGGCCGACGGGCACGTCGTTCATGTCGTCGTCGACCACCCGGGCAGCGACGGTGGGGATCACCTTGCCGACCGATCCACGCTTACGGATCGCGTCTTCGCCGAGCAACATGCAGGTGACCGGCGACATCTCGGTCTGTCCGAACGCAGCCAATATCTGCGCTCCCGGAAAGGTTTCCGACATCTGCCGCAGCAGCGTGTCGGATGCCGGCGCCGCGCCCCACGAAATGACCCGCAACCGAACGTCACGGGGATTGGCTTGTTGCGCAGCACATACCGCCTGCCATTGGGCCGGCACCAAAAAGATGCCGGTGACTCGTTCGGCGGCCAGTACGTCGAGCAACTGACCGGGATCGAATGCGCCTAACGGGTGGATCACCGTCGGAATCCCCAGCAGCATCCCGGTCAGCATGTTGCCTACCCCGGCGATGTGAAAGAACGGGACGCCGATGAAGCCGACGTCGTCGGCGTCTACGCCGTGGGTGTACAACCCGGTCATTGTTTGACCGGTGAGATTGGTGTGCGTAAGTACCGCGCCCTTCGGCCGCCCGGTGGTGCCCGAGGTGTACATGATCAGCGCCGGCGAGTCATTGGGGATGTCCACCGGTTGGTTGCTATCGCCGGACTCGGCGATCAGTTCTTCGTACCCCTGCACGCCTTCTTCGCTCGCACCGCCGGCGACGATGATCTTGCCGAGCACCGGGGTGAGGTTTGCGACGCCGGTCGCCACCGCGGCCAGCACGGGTTCGGTGATGATCACCCGCGCCTCGCAGTCCTCGACAAGAAATGCAATCTCGGGCGGCGTGAGCCGGAAGTTCACCGGAACCGCGATCGCGCCGAGCATGTTGGCGGCCAGCACCGACTCGACAAACTCGGTCCGGTTCAGCATCAAGATCATCACCCGGTCCCCGAAGCCCACCCCGCGGCGGCTCAACGCATCGGCCAACGCGGTGACCCGGTGCAGGAGTTCGGCCCACGTGATGGTGTTGCCCAGGAACCTCAATGCCGTCGCACCGGGCTGCATCAATGCATGCCGTTCGAGTTGGTTCACCCAGTTCTGCCGTCGGGCGCGATACGGCTGGTCGGTGGCGGTGGTCTGCTCGCCGGAGAGCTGCGCGGTCAACTAGTGAATCCCTTCGTCGCACGTACGCCATGAAGTTGATATTTGATAAAACATAGTGTTGTCTGGGTCACACTATGGTCTTCGCGCCGCGAAGACAAGTCCCGATGACAATACGAAAGGGCCCGTGAACGCACCGACTCCTATGCAGCGTCGCAGCCGGCTTCCGCTGCGCCGCGCGCAGCTATCCGACGAGGTGGCGGGCCACTTGCGGGCGGCGATCATGTCCGGTGCACTGCCGCCGGGGACGTTCATTCGACTCGATGAGACCGCGGCCAAACTCGGAGTCAGCGTTACGCCGGTGCGCGAGGCGCTACTGAAACTGCGCGGCGAGGGCATGGTGCAACTCGAGCCGCACCGTGGTCACGTCGTGCTGCCGCTCACCCGGCAGGACGTCGACGACATTTTCTGGCTGCAAGCCACCATCGCCCGGGAGTTGGCCACGACAGCCACCGAAAACATCACCGATGCCGACATCGATGAACTCGAGCGCGTCAACGAAGCGCTCTCGGCAGCGGTGGCGACCACCGACACCGAGGCGGTTGCGGCGCTGGAGTTCGCGTTTCACCGGACCTTCAACCACGCCACCGGACGGATCAAGCTGGCCTGGTTTCTGCTGCACGTCGCAAGGTATATGCCGTTGCTGGTCTACGCCGCGGACGGGGACTGGGGCAGGGCCGCCGTCGATAACCACCGGCAGCTGATCGCCGCACTGCGCGGCCGCGACGTCGACGCCGTCGTCGAACACACCGCTTGGCAGTTCGCCGACGGCGCACGTCGCCTGACCGAAAAGCTGGACCGCAGCGGAATCTGGGGCTAAACACCCCATCCGCATCGGCCGTCACGGCGAACAGCCAACGGTTATGAGTTGGTTGGTTGCTCGGCGCGCTGCTTGAGGTTGTCCGCCAGGTAGTCCAGTGCGTTGTTGATCATCTTCTTGACCATCGGCGCGGGTACCGGCATCGCGGGCTCGACATCCATGTCCACGGTCAGCAGCGACGTCGCACCCATCTCCACCACGCTGAACAACTGCTCCTGCTTTTTGAACAGGTCGCCCTGCTGCATCACGGTCTGGATCTGGGTCGGGCTCGGGTAGTACACCGCCTGGATATAGGTGCCCTCGATGCCCTGCACGGCGGTGTCGAGCCGCAGCTGGCTCGGCCGGCCGTCGTCGTAGCGGGCCAGCACCCAAAGACCTTTGATCTCTTCGTTCCATTGCGGATACGACTCGAAGTCGGCGACGATGGCCATGATCGAAGCCGCGTCGGCCGCGACCTCGACGGTCTTGCTCACGATCGGCATTGGGCGAGCATATCGGTGGCGGCCGCAAGCGCGGCCAACCCGCTAACTCACGCAGGCCGTCGCCAGCAGCGAGCGGATAGCCTCGGGAATCGGTTGCGCTTTGCGGCTGGTTCGGTCGACGTAGACGTGGACCCAATGTCCGAGCGCCGTGGCGGGTTGCGGTTCGTCGTCGGCGGCGCGGAACACGGCCAGCCGATAGGTGACGCTGCTGCGTCCCAGCCGGGTCACCGCCAGGCCGACGATCAGTCGCTCGGGAAAATGCAGTTCGGAGAAGTAGCGGCAACCCGATTCGGCGACGACACCTTGCGACGGCATGGTGACCGGGTCGACGTCGACGTTGGTGTTGATCCAGCCGTTGATCGCGGTGTCGAAGAGTTGGTAGTACACCGCGTTGTTGAGATGGCCGAACATGTCGTTGTCGGCCCATCGGGTATGCACGGACCAATGCACCGGAAAGTCGCGGCTGGTGAGCCCGTCGGAGGCGGGCGGCCCCCCAGAAAACACCGTCATGGTTGTATTCGAACATGCTCCATATTCGGGGTGCGGTGCTGGAGCGCATCGGATCGCCCCGGCCCTACGCGCAATCGCGACCGGTCAGCGTCGACGAGCTCGACCTGGCGGAACCACAAGCCGGGGAGCTGCAGATCCGGATCGAAGCCGCCGGCGTATGCCACTCCGACCTGTCGGTGGTCGACGGCAACCGGGTACGTCCGGTTCCGATGCTGCTGGGACACGAGGCAGCCGGAATCGTCGAACGAATCGGTGCGGACGTCGGCGACCTGAGCATCGGTCAGCGGGTGGTGATGGCATTTCTGCCGCGCTGCGGCCACTGCGCGGCCTGCGCCACCGAGGGATTGACGCCGTGTGAGCCCGGCAGCGCTGCCAACGCCGCGGGCACGTTGCTGGGCGGCGGGATGCGGCTGACCCGCGATGGCCGGCCGGTGTATCACCACCTGGGTGTGTCGGGTTTTGCCACGCATGCCGTCGTGCACCGCGCCAGCGCCGTTCCCGTCCCAGCCGACGTACCGCCTGCTGTCGCGGCGCTGCTCGGGTGCGCGGTGCTGACCGGCGGAGGCGCGGTACTCAACGTCGGCAAGCCGCGGCCAGGCCAGACCGTGGTGGTCGTCGGTCTGGGCGGCGTTGGCATGGCAGCAGTAATGACCGCGCTGGCCTACGACGACGTTCGCGTCATCGCTGTCGACCAGCTGACCGAGAAGTTGACGGCCGCACGTGGTCTGGGCGCTCACGAGACGTATAGCCCGCAGGCGGCCACCGATGCCGGGGTCAAGGCGCCCATCATCATCGAGGCCGCAGGCCACCCCGCCGCGCTGCACACGGCGATCGACTTGACCGCTCCGGGGGGCCGGACGATCACCGTGGGGCTGCCCCCGCCGGATACCCGGATCAGTGTGTCGCCGTTGGGTTTTGTCGCCGAGGGCCGCTCGTTGATCGGCAGCTATCTGGGTTCGGCGGTACCTGCGCGTGACATTCCGCGGTTCGTCGAGCTGTGGCGCGCGGGCCGGCTGCCGGTGGAGTCGTTGGTGTCTTCGACGATCTCGCTCGACGACATCAATGGCGCGATGGACCGGCTCGCGGACGGCACGGCCGTGCGTCAGCTCATCACTTTCGACGCCGCCCCATAGAAGATCCGCTGCAGCGCCCGGCCCTGGAGGCTGAACAGCTGCTGCGAGGTTTCCCAGTCGGGCAGCAGCGAATCGAACCCATGGCAGGTGCCGGGAAACAGGTGCAGTTCGGTGGCGACGCCCGCGCGCAACAGCCGTGCCGCGTAGTCGAGTGCTTCGTCACGGAGCGGATCGATCTCCGTACAGCTGATGAACGCCGGTGGAAGTCCGGCCAACGACCCGCGCCGGGCGGGCACGGCCTCTGCGGATGGCGGTGTCTTGCCCAGGTAATGCCGCCACATCAGCTCGGCGGCGGGACCGTCGAACGCCGGGGTGGCCGCGAACTCGATCTTCGACGCGGTGGGCCGGTCGTCGAGCACCGGCTGATGCAGCAGTTGGAACACCACACCGGGAGCGCCACGTTGGGCGAGGCACGCCGCCAACGCGGCGCCGGCGCTGCTGCCCGCGACGGCCAGCCGGGTCGGGTCGATATCCAGTTTCGCCGTATTGGCGCTCACCCAGCTCAGGACCCCGAGGGCGTCGTCGAGTGCGGCCGGATAAGGGTTTTCGGGCGCGAGCCGGTAGTCAGCGGATATCACCGTGCAATATCCGCGACGGGCCAGTTCCACGCACTGGCGGTGGTCGACGTCAAGGTTGCCCAGTACGAACGCGCCGGCGTGACAGTAGACGACAGCAGGCGCCGGCGACGGCCCGCCGCGGTAGATCCGCACCGACACCGATCCGGCGACCTCGGTGCTGACCGCAACGCCGCTGATGTCGGTGTCGGTCACCGCCACGGCGCGGCGCTGGTTGAGCGAATCGCGAGTCGGGCCAATCATTTCCAGGGACAGGTCCGTCGCTACCGCCTGCAAAGCCGGGTCGAGTCGCTGCACCGCTAGCCGCTTCCGACGGCGTGGTCCGCCGGCTCGACGGCGGCCACTGGGGCAAAGGTGAAATCGTCGGACTTGAATCGGCGCGTCATAGCCCAGAAGGCGCGCGCGCTGCGCGGCCACTGGGTGACGACGCGTCCGTTGGCTGCGCGGAAGTAGTTGCTGCACCGGGTGGTCCAGACGGTGCCCCGCATCCACTGGTCGACCCGGGCAAGAAACTGGGCCATCGCGGCGGGCCGCACCGCTACATACGACGCGCGCTTGCGCCGCATGTATTTCAGCACTCGCACGATGTAGCGCGCTTGGGCTTCCAGTACGAAAATCACGCTGTTGGAGCCGACGTTGGTGTTGGGGCCGTAGAGCATGAAGAAGTTGGGAAATCCCGGTACGGCCATGCCTAGATAGGCGTGGGCTCCGTCGCACCAGACATCGCGCAACGCTAACCCGTCTTCGCCGACCACGTCGATCTCACCGAGATAGTCGGCGGCGGCGTAACCGGTGGCACAGACCACGACATCGACGTCGCGTTCGGTGCCGTCCTCGGTAACCAAAGAGCTGGCGCGCAGGTACCGCGCCGGGCTGCTGAGCACCTCCACGTTGGGCCGCGCCAACGCCCCCAGGTAGTCCGACGAGAAGACCAGCCGCTTGCAGCCCATCGGGTGATCAGGAGTCAGCTTGTGCCGCAATGCTTCGTCGTCGACCGCGGTTTCCAGTAGCCCCAACGCGATGTCGGTGAATTCTCGGGTCTTGTCGCTACCGTGCTCGATCACCGAGATGTTCGCCTCGCTGCGTAACCACAATCGGGTGCGGTAGAGCTTCTTGGCCATCGGGACGTGGGCGAATACCCAACGCTCCCTGGTGCTGTACGACCGATCGGGCTTGGGCAGTATCCAGGTCGCAGACCGTTGCACCGAATAGACCTTGGCGGCGACCTTGGCCAGCTCCGGCACCAGTTGCGCGGCGGTCGATCCGGTTCCCAGGACGGCGATACGTGCACCATCGAGGTCGACGGAATGATCCCACCGTGACGAGTGCATCACCGTTCCGGTGAACGGTTGCTCTTCGACTAGGTCGGGCACGACGGCGCGGGTGAACAGCCCGACAGCCGAGACCACGATGTCGAAATGATGCTGCTCACCGGTCGTGGTGGTCAATCGCCACCGCTGCGTACTGGGATTCCACTGTGCCGAACGTATCTCGGTACCCAACTGCAAATGCCGGTTCAGGTCATAGCGGTTGGCGCAGTGCTCGAAGTACGCCAGAATCTCCGGCTGCCCGGACCACAGCCGAGACCAGTGTGGGTTCAACGCGAACGAGTAGGAGTACAGATGTGACTTCACGTCACAGGCCAGACCGGGATAGGTGTTGATCCGCCACGTCCCGCCGACGCCGTCCTCGCGGTCGAAGATGGTGAAGTCGTGAAACCCGGCGCGCGCCAGTAGTATTCCCAGCGCCAATCCGCCGGGCCCGGCCCCGATGATGCCGACAGTCACTGAATCTGGAGGCATTGTCCACCGTCGACGACTAGTTCGGCGCCGGTGATGAACGACGCCTTCTCCGACACCAGAAAGGCCACCGCGTCGGCGACTTCGGGCGGCTGCCCGATGCGGCCGGAGATCGAGGTGGCCGCTAGCCGTTCTTGAGTGGCGTCGTCGAGCATCGGCGTCGCGATCGGTCCGGGGAACACCGCATTGACGCGGATGCCTGATGCGGCCAGTTCGGCGGCCGCGCTCTGGGTCAGCCCGCGCAGCGCCCACTTCGAGGAGCCGTATGCGGTGTGTCGCGGGAAGGCCCGGATCGCGCCGGTGCTGCAGGTGTTGACGATGGCCGCACCTGGCGCGGCCCGCAACTGATCCAGGGCTGCGCGGATGCCCAGGAATGCGCCCAGACAGTTGACCCGCCAGGCGGTTTCGAGGCCCTCAACGGACTCCTTGTCGATGGTCGCGCGGTGCAGCACGCCGGCGTTGTTGACCAGGGTGCTCAACCAACCGAACCGGTCGACAACCGTGGCGACGGCCTCGCTCCACTCCGACGGCGACGTCACGTCGAGCGGTACGGCGATCACCGCTTGGTCGTTCATCGCGTCGACGGCAGCGATCAACTCCGGTGCGCTGATATCGCAAGCTGCAACGCGAAACCCGTCGGCGCGCAACCGTTCCACGATGGCCCGACCCTGACCGCGGGCGGCGCCGGTGACCAGGGCGACGCGCTGGTCGGTTGTCATGACGAGGTGGCCTCGCGCAGATGCTGCAGTGCGCCGCACCGCAATGCCTGGGATTCCGACATCAAGGTGATCATCTGATACCCCAGTGTGGCCATAACCCGACCCGTCGCCCCGTTACCGGCGTGGACACCGGTGACCAGGCCTGCTGCCGAGGCGGCGTGGTGAACGGTGGCCATCGCCGCGCGCACGTCGGGGTGGCTGCGCGCCTCGGCGACTTGCACACCCATTGACAATGCGAGGTCGGCGGGTCCGACGTAGATACCGGAAAGCCCGGGGACAGCGCAGATCTGCTCCAAATCTGCCAGCGCTGCGGCGGTTTCGATCATCGCGAATACGCTCACCCGCGACTCCAGTTCGGTGGTGTCGTAGCCCAGGCTCGCCCGCAGCGGCCCGAAGCTGCGCACCCCCGACGGCGGATAGCGGGTCGCGGAAACGGCGGCCGCGGCTTGGTCGGCCGATTCGATCATCGCGATGACGACCGCGTCGGCGCCGGCGTCGATCACCCGCCCGATCGGTGCCGGGTCGGCTGACGGCAACCGCACCACCGTGGCGATCGGCACATGCTCGAGGCGGCGCAGCATGGCAGCGATCGCAGCGTCGTCGAGGTAGCTGTGCTGCGCGTCGATGCCCACGTAGTCGTAGCCGGCGCGGGCGAACTCCTCGGGCCCGATCAGGGTCGGGCCGGTCACCCAGCCGCCCCACAGCGGGGCTTTGCCGTGCAGCGCCTGCTGCAGCCGGCTCCCCGTCATCTCGAACCTGCGATCGCGATCTTGACGCGCTCCGGGACTGGGCGGCACGCCAATTCGAATGCATCCTGCACGTCGGCGATGTCGAAGGTGTGGGTGAGGTAAGTCTCGAGCAGCTCGGGATGCTCGGCGGCGAACTTGCCGGCAAGGTCCAAAACCCTTCTGCGATCCAACGTCACACCGGATTTCAGGGTCAGGTTGTTGCGCAACATGGTGCGCATGCTGATCGGATAGCTCTCGTCGTCGGCGACGCCGAAATAGCAGACGGTGCCGCCGGGCGCAGCGGCTTCGATGGCGTGGCCGAGGGTGGCGACTTGATGGCCGACCGCTTCGATGACGATGTCTGCCCGGTCGTGGGGGCCCAGCTGGCTGACCCACCGGTCGCTGGTGGCGCGCACCATGGTGTCGACGCCGAATGCCGCTGCGACGGCGGTGCGGTCGACGGGATCCACGCCCGTGACGTGGCGCGCCCCCGCCGCTTTGGCGACATAGGCGAACAACAGCCCAATCGATCCTTGACCGAGAATCGCGACGGTGCGCCCCTCCAGTACGGGCAACTGCTCGACGGCGTAGAGCACGCACGCCAACGGCTGCAGGCCGATCGCCTGCTGCGGTGTCAGCGCCGGGTCGTACGGCGCGAGGCCGTCGCCGTCGCTGACCACCCGCTCCATCAATCCGTCAAACCCGGACGCCCAACCCACCAGCTGGTCGCCGGGCCGGTGGTCGGGGTGGCGGCTGGCGATCACCTCGCCGACCACTTCGTGAATCGGGTAGCCGTCCTTTTCGGCACCGCTGCGGCCGTCATCTCCCGGAAGCCGGCCCCGCACACCACGAAACGCCGGCAGATCGCTGCCACAGATGCCGGCTGCCGAAAACCGCAGCAACACCTGGCGATCGGCGAGGCATTCGGGGATCTTTTCAGCGATGGCGGTCCGCTCGAACTGGTAAGGGGCGACGATCCGATAGGACCACACGTCAGACCTCCACCGGGACGCTGCTGAAGCCCCACTGAAAGCTGGACGCCGGCCGGAACGCGGCCTCGTCGATGATCCGAAAGTCGGGCACCCGCCGCAACCACTCCTGCACCAGGATTGCGATCTCGAGACGCGCGAGGTGATAGCCCAGGCAGAAGTGCTGACCGCGGCCGAAGGCCAACGACCGTTTGATGGGCCGATTCCAGATGAACTCGTCGGGCTGCCGATACTCGCGTTCGTCGCGGTTGGCCGACGCCAGCAATGTGATGATGCGCTGGCCCGGCTGGATGGTGGTGTCGTGCATCGTGAACGGCTTTCGGGCCGTCCGCGCAAACCATTGCGCCGGCGCGCAATAGCGGACCATTTCATCGCGCGCAACGGGTACGTTGGTGTCCGGATCTGCCCGTACGGCCGCGAGTTGATCCGGATGCCGGCCGAGTTCCCACAGCCCGTGGGCCACGATCTTGGGTACCGTCTCCGTCCCGCCGATCAGCACGCACAGCAACTGCGTTGCCGTCTCGACGTCGTCGAGTGCGCTGCCGTCGGGTAGTCGGTAGTCAAGCAACCCGTCGACAACCGGCAGTTCGCCGTCGGACGGGCGGGCCCGCCGGCGCTCGACAACGGGGGTGAGGTATTCCAGGTAACCGGGGCGAGCCTTGGCGGTGTCGACCCCGGCTTCGGGCTGAGGCAGGCTGCCGGCGTTGACCGCGGCGAGTACCTCGCCCGCCAGATCTGTTGGCAGGCCCAGCAAGTCACACACCATCGCGGCCGCCACGATGCCGCCGTATTCCTGGGTCAAATCGAGGCGCCGACGTGGTAGCAGCTCATCCAGCCGCTGGTTGGCCAGGTCACGAATCCGCGCCTCCAACCGGGTCACCGATCTCGGGCGCAGCGGCCGGCCATGGGCTCGACGAATGCCGTCGTAGATCGGCGCGTCGAACATGGCGTGAAACGGCAGCGGATGCAGCGGCGGGTCTGGCACCGGACCGTCGTTGTGGTTCGCCAAAACCGTTGCAGCGGGCAGGGTTCCCTCGGAGGCGACAAATGTCCCGTCGTTGACTTCCAACACCCGCCAGATGTCGTCGAACCGAGAAACAGCGTAGGTGTCCCACTTCGGGATGTAGTAGAGCGGATGGTTGTCCCGCAGCTCACGGTAGTACGGCAGCGGGTCTGCCATCACCGCCGGATCGAACGGATCGTAGGTAAAGCTCTGGGCCACAGTCATTGCAGCGGAGACGGCGCTAGAGCCTGCAGGATCGAGTCTTCCCAGCCGTCGCGCAGTGCGGGGGCCACGCTCATCCAGGTGACGATTTCGGCGGGCGGGTTCTCCTTCCAGGACGGGTAGTGCTCGGCGAAGCATTCCCAGCCGCCGTCCAGCGCCCAGTAGTGAATGACCTCGTTGTAGCGAAAAGTGGTGGTGAACGAGCCGAGCCAGCGCTTACCTGTCCGCTCCGACCAGGGCACGTACAGCCGTTCCAGTTCCCGGATGTAGTCGTCCTGGCGTCCGGGCTTGGTTTGCATGATCTCCTGGATCACGACGGCGGCATCGAAGTTCGCTTCGCGGAGTTGGCGCAGCGTCTTGTTGCTGGGCCCGGGATACATGATCCGACCCTCCCCCGATGCCGCGATCTCCGACAAGAATTCCGACCACTTGGCCGCCTGCGCCTGGTGGCTTCCGCCGCGCGCCTGGGCAGCGCCGATGCGCGCATAGTCGGCGAACGCGTCGATTTCCCAGATGACGGTGACCTGCGGCCAGTGACCGTTGTAGGCGGTGGTTTCCCACAGCCCGAACAGCCGAGCGCCGAGATCGGTCATCATCGGCTGATAGAGGTCGGTGAACACTTCGGTGAAACGGTCGCTGCGCCCGGAGCCCAACGCGATGGTCTCGTGCAGATACAGCAACGTGTGGCTGTGGTGCTTCCGCATCAGTCGACCCGGATCAGTTCCGAACTGACCGGCGAACAGGCGTTGATGTGGCTGCGCAAGCTCTCGGTAGGGCCGACCGGCAGGTCCGCGCCGGCCGCGGCGAGCGCGTGGCGTTTGAAAGACTGTGCAGCCCCGCTGAGCACATGCTCTACGGCGGCCGTCCGGCGATCGACCGCCAGCGGCCAATCGTCACCCCACAACGTCACCTCGGTCAGACTGTGGTCCAGTGCCTCGAGCACCGCGTCACGGATTCGGGAGTCGACGGCCAGTGCTTGGGCGCTGACTGCCAATCCCGCGCCGGCCAACGGCGTGCTGAGCTCCGCTTCCAGATCCAGCCGCCCCAGACCCAAGATCCGCAGCGCCCGGACGTCCTGGGTTTGCGGCAACAGGACATTGACCTCCCAGCCGGCCATCACCCGGTCGAACAACCAACCGCCGGCCGAGCCCACCACGTCGGCCACATCGGGCGCGACCACATCCAGCCGATACTTCGAACTTTGCCGGGTCTGCTCGCTTCGGCGTGAACGGGGTTTTGACGCAACGCTAACCACGGTCGACGTCGTCATCGCATCATCCTCAGTGCGTAACGGGGCTGAGCGGCTGCAGTCGGGCCGCACCGCAATCGAGCACCAGCGTGACATTTTTAAGCGAATCTGTAAAGCCTCTAGGTGTCTCGACTTGATTTCAACTCGGCAAGAACTTCGTCGGTGTGCTCGCCGAGGCCCGGCGCGATGTGGCGCGGCGCCCACGGCGTGCCGTGAAAGTCGACCGGTGTGGCGACCATGGAAACGCCTGCGGCGCCGTCCGGTACATTTACCAGTCCGCCCGCGGCGTGAAACTGGTCGTCCGCCACGACATCCTCGATCGTGTTGATCGGCGACCAGAAGAAATCCGGTTCGCGGGCAAAGGCTTCCGCCCATTCCGACAGCGATTTGGTGGAGAAGATCTCGTCCAACTCGGCGATCAACTCGGCGGCATTGGCCGCGCGGGCCCGCGGCTGGGCGAAGCGCGGATCGGACAGCCACTCCGGCCGGTTCACTGCCCGGCACAACGGTGGCCAATGCCGTTCCCCCTGCAGGCCGACGATCCAGAATCGCCGTCCGTCACCGGCCACGTAGTTGTTCATGCACGGGTTCCCCATCGACTCGCGTTGTCCGATGGCGATCGACTGGCCGGTCAACAGGAACGTGTTGAGGTCGAAACTGACCGTGTAGGCGCCCTGCCGGTACAGCGAGGTCGTCACCAGTTGACCGGTGCCGGTGCGCGTGCGGGCGATCAGTGCGGCGCAGACCCCGGCGGCCAGTGTCATGCCCGCGGTGTGATCGCCCATGCCGCCCCGTTGGAACGGCGGCGTGGCTCCCGGGCGCGTCAGCAGATGAGCCAGTCCCGCTCGGGCCCAGTAGGCCGCGACGTCATAGGCCGCGCGGTCGGCGTCGGGTCCGCTCAGTCCATAACCCGTGATCAAGCCGTAGACCAGACGGGGATTGTCCGCCGCCACCGTCTCGTAGTCCAGCCCCAACCGACGCAGCGCACCGGGACGCACGTTGGACAGGAAAACGTCGGCGTCGCTGAGTAGCTCGAGTGCCGTGGCACGGCCGTCCTCGCCGGTGAGGTCGAGCACGACGCTGCGCTTGGATCGATTGTCCATTTCGAAGGGTGGGTTGGTGTCCAGCCCGCCGAGGATCCGGGCGAAGGTGCGCCCCGGGTCACCGGTCGGCGGCTCGATCTTGACGACGTCGGCGCCCCAGTCGGCGAGTATGCCGCCCGCGGCCGGGCCTGCCACCCAGACGCCGAGTTCGACGACCTTCGTGCCTTCCAGCGGTCCAGCCACCCGGATCCTCCGATGATTTCGACGAAACTCTTTACACTTCTGCACTAGTTCGTAAACTACGCGGATAGGCTCGCGGACCTAGGAGGCTAGCGGCCGGTGGCAGGCGATTTCGGGATTTCATCGGGGGCGGCCCGAACTGTCCGCCGCGCGGTGCCCGTCGCGGGTTTGGCCGCCCACCTGGGCCGGGGTGTACAGCGTGTTGCCACCGATGCGCTTGCCGGTGGACTGCGCTCGTTTCCGCGTCGGATCGCCGACCTCAGCCCGACGGTCCTGTCGCGGCTCATCGGGCGATCGGTGTCCTCGGTGTCGATCATCGCCGGCGACTCGGGAACGTCCTCGCGGGCGCGGCTGGCGCTGCGCGGCGACGGCGTTCCGGAATCGGTTTTCGTCAAGATGACGGCACAGACCGCGGCGACACGGCTGATGGGCGAGCTGGGCCGGCTAGCGCACACCGAGGTCCGGTTCTACCGCGAGCTGTCGGCAGGGCTGGCCGGGGTTCCCAAATCGTATGGGTCTGCCTTCGACCCACTGACCGGTCGCTATGTGCTGCTGCTGGAGGATCTGGCGGTCGACGAGTGCCGGTTCCCCGACACGTTGCATCCGCTGGACAAGGACCAAGCCGGTCGGGTCGTGGAGATTTTGGCTCGGCTGCACGCACGGTTTTGGGGGCGCCTGCCCGACGAGAAGAGCAGCGGGCCGCTCGGCTGGGTCTATAGCGCGTCGGGTGACCACACTTCGCTGCTGACGGGCTTTCTGCTCAAAACATCCGCGCGCCGGCTGGCCGAACGCACGTCGATACCGGTGGAAGCCGGCCGCTTCATCGACGACAACTACCGCGCTGTGGCGCAATTGATCGATACGCCGCCGCACACGGTGATGCATGGTGACGCCCACCCGGGAAACGTCTACTTCCGCAACGGCGCGGCGGGTCTGCTCGATTGGCAGGCTGTGCGCCGTGGGCATCCCAGCCGCGAACTCGCCTACACGCTGATTACCAGCATGACCACCGCCGACCGGCAGGCCAGCGAGCGGGAGCTGCTCGACGAATACCGCCGAGCGTTGGCTGCGGCCGGCGGCCCGCTACTCGATCGCGAAGAGTTGTGGGAGCGCTACCGAACCGCAGCCCTGTATGCCTATGTGGCGCCGTTGATTACCGCGGGCATGGGCGGCATGCAAGCCGAAAGCATTGCGTTGGAAGGCGTTCGACGAGGCGTGGCCGCGCTGACGGATCTGGAGACGGTGCCGTTGCTCGAGAAATCACTGTCGTCGTGAGCACCCGGGACCGGATATTGCTGGCCACCGCCGAGGTGCTCAGTCGCAACGGCGTGACCAAGCTGAATCTCTCCGATGTCGCGCTGCAGGCCGGGGTCTCCCGGCCGACCCTCTACCGATGGTTCGCCTCCAAGGAGGAACTGCTCGACGCGTTCGGTGATCACGAACGGCAGATGTTCGACAGCGGTATCAGCCGCGCCACCGCCGGCCTGCACGGATCGGACAAGCTTGACGCCGCGTTGCGCTTCATCGTCGAATTCCAACAGTCCTACTCGGGTGTCCGCGTGGTGGATGTCGAGCCCGCAGTCGCTATTTCTCAACTGGCCGAGGTGATTCCGGCAATGCGGGCGCGGCTGCAGCGGTTGCTTCCCGGTCCGAGCGGAGCCGTCAAAGCGGCCACCGCCATCCGGGTCGCCGTGGCGCACTACATCGTGCGCAGCGATGACGGCGACCAATTTCTGGCGCAGCTTCGCCATGCGGTCGGGCTCAGGTCGCCGGTGAACGGGGTGGGGTCATGAGCCTGGTCGCGGGCAGCGGGCCGCTGAGCGCCGATCCGGCCGGCCGGTTCTCCGCGCCGTTGCCGGACGGCCTGGTGTACGTCGAGCCGCATCCGCGCCGCGTGCAAGCGGTGGTCGACGGCCGCTCGATTATCGATACCGAACACGCGCTGCTGGTACACCGTCGGGGTCGGCCGCTGTCCTACGCCTTTCCCGCCGACGAGGTCGGCGAGTTGCCCAGCGAGGCTGAGCCTGAGGCGCCCGGGTACGTCACGGTGCCCTGGGACGCGGTCGACGCTTGGCTGGAGGAAGGTCGCATGCTCGTGCAATATCCGCCGAATCCGTATCACCGTGTCGACTGCCGCCCGACGCGGCGCCGGCTGCGCGTCGACGTCTGCGCCACAACGATCGTGGACACCGACGACACGATGATCGTGTTCGAGACCGCGCTGGAACCTCGGCTCTACGTGGACCCGTCGTTGGTCCGCACCGATCTGCTGCGGCGCACCGACACCGCGACCTACTGCAACTACAAGGGGTATGCGACCTATTGGGCCGCAGTCATCGACGGCACTGTGGTAAACGACATCGCCTGGAGCTACCCGGACCCGCCGCCGGAAACCTTGCCGATCAAGGGTTTTCTCAGTTTCGACGCCGAGCGCGCCGACGTCACCGCGGAGCTGCCGTCACCGCGGTAGCCATCGTCCAGACTGCCGTCACGGTATCGAGACTGCGGCCACGGTTAGTTGTAGCG
>NZ_JCALCK010000040.1:0-3157 GCF_059812285.1 Mycobacterium sp. NGS62
CGATGACTTCGGCGTGGTGGACGAGGCGGTCGATCATGGCCGCAGCCACGACGTCGTCGCCGAACACTTCGCCCCAGCGGCCGAACGGCTTGTTGGAAGTGACGATGAGGCTGGCCCGTTCGTAGCGTGAGGAGACCAGCTGGAAGAACAGGTTGGCCGCTTCGGGCTCGAACGGAATGTAGCCGACTTCGTCGACGACGAGGAGGGGGTAGCGGCCCAGCCGGATGAGTTCTTGTTGCAGCCTGCCGGCATGGTGAGCGTCGGCCAGCCGGGCGACCCATTCGGCGGCGGTGGCGAACATGACGCGGTGGCCGGCCTGGCAGGCCCTAATCGCGATACCGATGGCCAGGTGGGTTTTTCCGGTGCCTGGTGGGCCGAGGAAGACGACGTTGTCTTTGGCGGCGACGAAGTCCAGGGTGCCCAGGTGGGCGATCAGGTCACGTTTGAGTCCGCGGGCGTGATCGAAGTCGAACTCCTCCAACGATTTCCGGGACGGGAAACGGGCCGCGCGAATACGGCCCTCCCCGCCGTGGGATTCCCGGGCGGAGACCTCACGCTGCAGACAGGCCACCAGGAACTCCTCATGCGTCCAGGATTCGGTACGGGCCCGCTCGGCCAGGCGCCCTACTGCTTCGCGCAAGGTGGGTGCTTTCAGGGCGCGGGTAAGGAAGCTGATCTCTGCGGTGAGGTCCCGGTTGCTCGATGACACCGCAGTCGTTCTCGTGGTCTTGGTGGTCACGACACCAGCCCGCCTTCGCCGAGGTCGACACCGAGGGCGGTGTCGTAATCGCTGAGTGCTCGCTGTTCGACGTTGACCTGAGCCTCGGGATCACACACCGGGCGCAGGGCGCCGATACGGTTGCGGCGCAGCATGTTCGCTGCCTCGCGGTGCTCGGGATCGGTGATGGTTTGATGCCAGGCCCACACCCGCTCGTGATCGGCCACCACCTTGCCCTCACAGAACACTTGGACACGGTCGAGGTCGGCGACGACTTCAATGCGCCGCCCGATCACGCCCGGGTGCACGGAGTAGTCGTTGGAGTCCAACCGCACATAGTGATCGCGCGCCAACCGGGTCGCGCTGCGCCATCCCACCGCCGGTGGCACCGGGGGCAGAGTAAGCATCGCCTGGCGGTCCGCTCCGATCCGGTCGGTCGGGGCACAGCCCAGCACCCGGCGGGTCCGGCCGTTGACCAGCGCCAGCCATTGCTGAAGTTGGTGGTTGAAATCGCCGGGACCGCTGAAGGTTCGGCCCGGCAGAAACGAGCGCTCCAGATAGTCATGGGCCCGTTCGATGATGCCCTTGTGTTCGGGTTCTCTGGGTTTGAGCACCACCACCTTGGCACCCAGGACACCGCGGAACGCCTGGCAATCCCCGCTGAGCTCAACCTTGCCCGAACGCCACCGCCCGATCGCGCCTTCGCCATCCCAGACCAGGGTGCGCGGCACCGCCCCGAGTGCCTGGATCAGCTGCCACCACCCGGCGAAGAGGTCCTCGGCACAGCGGGTGGGCAGCAGGATCGCCGACAGCCACCGCGAATAACCCAGCGCCATTGTCAGCACCGGCAGCTGCGTGGAAGTGCGCCTTTGCCCATACCCGACCGGGACCGTGGTCGGCGGAAACCAAAAGTCGCACTGCCCAATATCACCAACCTCATAGGTCGTGCGGCTCGCGGGATCCGGCGGCAGATAGGCAGGCCGCAGCTCCCGGGCGCGTTCCTTGAACACCGTCATCCCACGCGTCCAACCGACCCGCTCAGCGATCACCGTCGCCGGCATCGTCGGCACGTCTTTGAGCTGGGCGCGGATCGCGTCTTCGAACGCATCAACCGCCGAGCCCGCCGGCTTGCGCTCATACTTCGGCGGACCCTCTGAAGCCAGCGCCGTTCGCACCGTGTTCCGCGAGATCCCCAACGTCCTGGCGATCAACTTCTTCGGCAACCCCTCCGCTCGATACAGCCGGCGGATCTCAGCCCAATCCTCCACTGACAACAACTCCCTTCTCCTCTCGGCTAGAAGCCGAGAGTCCGTCGAAGGGGGTCAAAATTCGGGCGTCGACACGGGGTCAGTTTTCAGGCGTCGCCGACACAGGGTGTCGATTCCGGTGTCCTTGAGCCGGTAGCTGGAGCCTTTGAGGGTTAGGACGTCGGCATGATGCACGATGCGGTCGATCATGGCCGCGGCCACCACTTGATCCCCGAACACGTCGCCCCATCGGGCGAAGGGCAGGTTGGACGTGAGGATCAGTGAGGCGTGTTCGTAGCGGCTGGAGACCAGTTGGAAGAACAGGTTGGCGGCGTCCTGTTCGAAGGGGATGTAACCGACTTCGTCGACGACGAGCAGACCGATACGACGCAGCTTGGCCAGCTCGGCCGGCAGTCGCCCGGCGTTGTGGGCGGCCTTGAGGCGGCCGACCCAGTCCACAGCGGTGGCGAACGCGATACGGTGCCCGGCCTGGGCGGCCTTGATGGCCAGCCCGATGGCGAGGTGGGTCTTGCCGGTGCCGGGTGGGCCGAGCAGCACCACGTTGCGGGACTTGGCCAGGAACGCGCCGGTTCCCAGATGGGCGACCATGTCGCGGTTCAGCGCGGGCTGGTGATCGAAGTTGAAATCCTCCAACGACTTACGCGTTGGAAACCCGGCCGAGCGGATCCGTGTCGCCGCGCCAGAGGCCTCGCGGGCGGCGACCTCACGGGAGAGCACGGCTGCCAGATACTCTTCGTGGCTCCAGCCGCCGTCGCGGGCTTGCTCGGCCAGCCGAGCGGCGGACTCGCGGATGCGTGGCGCCTTGAGTGCTTGGGCGTAGTGCAGGACGGTCTTGATGGGGTCTTCGGCCATGCTCATGCCACCTCACCGTCGGAAGTGACTGTGGCGGTGGTGAAATCGACACCGAAGGCGCGGTCGTAGTCGCTCAGGTCGCGTACCAGATGATCACCTTCCGTCGCCGGTGGCCGACCGGCTTGGAACTGCTGGCGCAACGCCGCCGCGGTCGCGACGTGGGCGGGGTCGGTCAGGGTTTGTCGCGCCGCCCAGCAGCGGTCGTGAACCGCCAGCAGGCGGCCCGCCCTAGTCACCGTCACCTGAGTCAGGGTGGTGGACACCTCGACGAGTTGGCCGATCGCACTCGGATCCACCGAGTAGTCGTTGCCGGCCACCC
>NZ_JCALCK010000041.1:0-2767 GCF_059812285.1 Mycobacterium sp. NGS62
CGCCCAGGCCCAGAAGGCGTGCTCCTCGTCGCGGTTGAGCAGCCACGGCTTACTGGTTTCGGGATGACGCACCCAAACGTTGTCTGTGGCCGAGTGCGGACGTTCGATCCTGGTCAGCGTCTTGCCTGCGGCGGTGAACTGGGTCCCGGGACGGATCGGAAGGCCGGCTTCTAGAAGTTCCAGCGACTCTCGGCGCCATCGGTCGACGACTTCAACGAGAACGGGCAGCACCGGCAGCCGTTCGCGGGTACGGCTGTCCATGCGAGCTTTGCGCCGCCGGAAGAACTTTTTCCGAACCAGGTCTTCTTGGCTGATCGGGCACGGTGCCACCCATACGCCCCATCGCACTGGGTCGTCGAGTCCCCATTGGGCCAGGTCGAGGTAGAACGCCCGCACGGTGGCCAGTGCGCTCAGGTAGTCGAGGCGTTCGGACTCCACCTTGACGCGTTCGCCGTCGCGGATGACGGTGGTGGTCTTGGTGCGCAACCGTCGTTTCCATGCGCCGGCGACCTCACGTGGCAACCGCAGTGAATCGATGCCGGGATGGTGTTGCTCGAGGTCGAACCAGAAGCACCGCACCAGGTGATACGCCAAACTGACCAGGGTGGTGTAGTCGATCGCCGGCTGCCGCTCGGCCAGATAAGCGACGAGCAGGTCGCGCATCGGGCGGCAGGTGATCGGGTAACGGTCGACGAGCTGGGCAGCCGAGCGTTGGCCGAGGCTGCGGATCTCCTGCAGCGTGGGCGTATCGGCGCCGAACACGCCCGCCTCACGCAGTACCCGGAAGGTCGCCGACGCCGAATCCGCGCGGCCCCGCACCGCATACTCGACCTCAAGGATCTCCAGCACATCACCGACGGTGATGTCGGCCAGCGTGCCGCCCTTGGCTGCGGCGATCACCGCGGATCGAAACATGATGTCCTGCAATGCAGCTAGCTTGATCGCTGGGTCTTCCTCACATAACTGGCGCAACCGGTCGAAGCCCGCGTCGTCGCGGCCATGGACCATGTTGCGAACCAGCTTGCGTTTCTTCCCGCCGGTCAACAGCCACTCGAGTGACGGCCGCACCAGGTCCGCGCCAACGAGCACCAGCAGCGAGCTGGTCATCAAGCGCAACCGGTTCTCGGAGTACTTCCCTTGACGGCGAAGCCACTGCTCCGGTTCCCGCGCCCAGTCCTCACGGGCTGCATCAGCGCCGCTGGCCAGCCAGCGCTGCTGCCAGGTGCCGCCCGGTTGGTCGGCGAGCCAATCCAACAGCAGCGGCAAGCCCCATCGACGCGCTTCTCGCACCCGATCCGACGGCAGCACCGCGGGCGCGGCTATGACGATGCGATCCACTTCGTCGCGATCGGCGCGCGTGGCCAGCCAGTCGGTCACGACCGGGCGAAACGGATAGCGTGCTCGCCAATCGGACTGCGCCCTTTGCGATTCCGTAGGATCATCTACCGCGGGCGCGTGCCCTGCACCATGCACGGTCTCGACGGCGGTGATCATGGAATCCTCCTACCGAACAGCACTTCAAGGGTCTCGGATCGGTAGCCTGGCGCGGGCGGCGGCGTGCCTTGCGCGGCCTTGCGGACCTGGTCGGCATGGTGGGCTAACACCCGCTCGATCACGTCCTCCTTGCGCGGCGTGAGGTAGATCTGTGTGGTGGTCAGCTGTGCATGCCCGAGCACATACTGCACGTCGGTGAGCGGCATCGCTGGGTCCTGGGCCATCCGATAAGCGGCCGTGTGCCGCAGCGCGTGCAGCGTCGCCGTGGTTCCGGCATCGGCGTTTACCCGCTCGAACATGCGATGCGCCGCGTGATAGGTCAACGGCCGAAACGGCTTTCGTCGCGTCCACCATAACGGCTTGGCCTGTCCGCGTGGGATCAAGCCCTCCATCTCCACCTGATACAACCGCAGCCACACGAACGCGTCCGAGGATGCCGGTAGCTCTTGGATGTGCCGAGTGCCCTTGCGCACCACGGTGATCAACTGCCGCCCGGGATCCACGCCGCCCTGTGTCACGCTCAACAGCTCCGAGGCGCGTGCCCCGGTAGACACGTAAAACGCCACCAGCGCGCGGTCCCGATGCGAGGGCAGCCGCGCGAAGATCTCGTTGAACTCCTCGTCCGGGATGCTGCGCGGCACCCGCGTGACCACGCGCGGGCGATACAGCCCGGACCGCTCGCGGTGGTAGGGCTCCATCGGGTTGTGATGCGCGTGCGCGCGACCACCGCGCCGAGACCGATCCAGCGGGAATGGATTTACCATCGGTCCAGTGCCGACGTCGCGGTGAAAGTCGTAAAAGCAGCGCAGCACCGTCTCGCTGTGAGTCCGCACCGCCACCGAATACCGCGCTGCGGCCCGTGGTCTCGAACCAGAACCCGTCGGGCCGTTCGTGACCGCCAGCCACCGGCAGAAATCCCGCGCCTCCGGCCTCGTCGCGCGATCCCACGCCACGTCGATCGCCCACAGGAACCGGAACCAGCGCAACAAGTCCATCCCATACGAGCGGACCGTCGATTCGCTGCGGCCGGCAGCCAGCAGATCAGCGAAGAACGACGTAGTCGCGAGCACCGGTCTGCCCACCGGATCAAGCAGCTGATATGGCTCCCACTTCGAGCCCGTCGCCACCAGCGACCCCACCGCCGGAACCGCCAACACCGACAGATCCCGCACTTCCTCCAGGTCGTCCAACACGACACCGACGGTAGGACCGCCATTCGCCGACCACCGCGCTGACATGCCGGAACACTGGAGTTAGTTCAGTCAATAGGTGC
>NZ_JCALCK010000042.1:0-2675 GCF_059812285.1 Mycobacterium sp. NGS62
CCACCAACGGAACGCAAACCGTCTTGAGTTGACACGGGCGACGTGTGTGGTGATGGGGTGCCTGTTGGGCCGGTCGGATGGGGTGGCGGCGGGTCGAGCGCGATGCGCAGCCGGATCTGGACGTGCCAGCCGGTGACTCTGACGTCTTCGATGAGTAGGCGTAGCAGCTGCTGTTTCTGGGTGTCGTCAAGGGCATCGATGACGGCGTGAATGCGGGCGGCGAAATCGTGCACGCGGCGGCGGAGCTGGTTGTCGCGGGCGAGCGCTGTTCTTTCGTCGGCGAGGCTGGTTCGCTTGTGCTGCAGCTCGTTTCGACGGGCGGCGATCTCGGTGGCGCGGCGCTGCATTTCGGGCAGTTCGATGAACCCACCCTGGTAGAGGTCGATGAGGCGGCGCCGTTCGGCGTCAGCGGCGTCGAGCTTGCGGTCCAGCCGGGCCAGTTCGGCGGCGAGGAGTTCGTCGTCGGGAATCGGGGTGCGTAGGGTGACTGCTTGTTCGCCGGCCAGCAGGAGGTCGGGGCGGGTAATGGCGGCGCGGATGTGATCGAACACGAAGGCGTCGAGCGCGTCGGCGCGGATGTGGCGTTCGGGGCAGCGGCGGGATTCCCCGCCAGCGCGGATGGGGTCGTGGTTGCGGCAGCGGTAATAGCGGTGCCAGGTGCCGTTGCGGCCGCGCATCTTTTGGCAGTTGGTGCCGACACCGCAAACGCCGCATTTGACAAGGCCTTTGAGCAGCCAGGCGCCGGGCTCGGCGCGGCGAGGGCTCCACTTGGCGTTATCGGTGGCGACGCGGCCGGCGGCTTCGAACAGCTCATCGGAGACGATGCGGGGACAATCGATCGGGATCCAGTCTTGCCGCTCGCGCGGGATCTGCCGGTTGCGGCGGGTGGGGCGGCGATCAGGCACCGATTCGGTGCGGTTGTAGTAGACCCGGCCGATATAAGCCTCGTTGCGCAGCAGCCGGCAGAGCGTGGAGGTGCCCCAGGTGGGCTTGCCGGTCGGTGTTGGCACTCCGTCGGCGTTGAGCCGGCGGCAGATCTGGCGCACCGTGATGCCGGCGGCGCGGTCGGTGAAGATCCGCCGCACCACCGCGGCTTCGGGCTCGTAGATCTCGTGGTGGGCTTGGCCGGTGGCGGCGCTGCGGGGAATGCGCCGGTAGCCGTACGGGGCTTTCCAGGTGACGACCTCGCCGGCGCGGGCCCGAAACAGCTTGCCGCGGCGGTAGCGTTCGGCGATCTTGGCCTTCTCGTATTCGGCGATTACACCCTGCACCTGGGTGAGCAGCACCGACTGCGGGTCGTCGGCGGCCAGACCCGGGGAATCGGTGAAGGTGACGGTGACCCCGAAGCGGGCTAGCTCGTCGAGCACCAGCACCTGGTAGGGGTAGGCGCGGGCGAGCCGGTCCGGCGACAGGCACCACACCCGTTCGACCAGTCCCGCCTCGGCGGCGTCACGCAAGGTGTCCAGGCCGGGCCGGTCCAGTCGGGCTCCGGAATGCCCGTCATCGACGTATTCGCCGACCAGCTCGTCACCGGCGGCGGCGATGTGTTCGCGCAGCAGCGCCAGCTGCGAGCCGATGGTGCCGCGGTCGGCCTGTGCCTCGGTGGACACCCGCGCATACAACGCCGCCCTCACCGCAGGCCTCCGCCCGGTAGTGCAAGTCCGGCAACCGGATCCACGCGCGCGGCAGCATCGAGCAGGAACTCATAACCGGCGGCGAGCGCCGCCACGCGCGGATCGTCGTGAGGTGTCCAGGCCGGGCGGGCAGCAGCGAGCAGTTCGGCGACGAACACCGGCTCGGCGGCCGGCCACGCGATCAGCCCTGCCAGGCCGCGCCGGGCGAATCTGGCGGCGGCCAGTCCCTGCGGCTGTCCGCTGGGCTCAAGGGCGTGCGCGCGCAGGGTTTCGTAGTCGACCTGTGCCGCCTCGATCGGCGGCCAGAACGACCGGGCGCTCACCGCTGGCGCACCCGCTCGATGGTGCGCCGGTGCAACCGCACTCCGAACCGCTCGGCCACCTGCTCGGCGATCTGGGCTCCCGACCCGGTATCGGCGCGGATAAACTCCACGATCTCGGGTCGCAGCTTGACCGGTCCGCGGCGGCCGCGCCGCTCGTCGAGCAGCCCCGCCATCCCCGACTGGTCGAACGCTGCAACCACCAGATAGAATGCAGCTCGCGAATATCCATGTGCGGCAGCAACTTCCGATACAGGCAGCCGGTCGAGCAGATGTGCCCGCAGCATCTCGTATTTCACCTGCACCTTGTCGGAGGCCAAAAAGAAACCCGATCCGCCGGTGAACAAGGGTGCGTCCACCCCCTCGGGATGAGGGTGCACCAACCCCGACTCGGTCAACGCCCGAAGCCGTGTTGCGTCGCTCACTAGCCTCACCTCCCGCACCCGAGCCTAAGCCGAGCCCCGACGAACGTCTATCATTTACCGCCGCGTGTCTACATCTGCCAGTCAAATTTGCCACCAAACATCCGATCAATAACCATATGCAGTGCATGATGCGACATTTATCTTTAGATATGCGGCGATAAATACTAGACATTAAACTCGCTCCGAACAGGCGGGCGCCGGCGCCGCCGACGGTGATCAGGATGCAGATACAGCCCCGGAACTGCCTCTCGGGGAGCCAGCAACACCGTCAACTGCAGCTTTGCGTTCCGTTGGTG
>NZ_JCALCK010000043.1:0-2637 GCF_059812285.1 Mycobacterium sp. NGS62
TGTCGTCCGTCGCGTAATTCCCCAGGGGTGGCTGTCACGTAATTCCTCAGGTGTGGAGCCTCGGTGTAGGTTTACCGGCTTGCGCTGAGGGTGTCTAGTTGGTGGGGCGGCCGGGTCGTTTCCGGGGCCGGTAGGACGGGCCGTCCATGAGTACTTGGTGGCTGGTGTTGATGAGCCGGTCGAGCAGGGATTCGGCCACGACGGGGTTGGGGAACAGCGGGTACCAGTCCTTGGGGGCGCGGTTGCTGGTCAGGATCAGGGGTTTGCTGGCGATGGCCCGATCGGAGACGAGGTCGTAGAGGTCGTCGGATTGGGTGGTGGTGTGCTCGCGCATCGCGAAGTCGTCGATGACCAGTACCAGGGGTCGGGTGTATTCGCGCATGCGTTGGCCGATGGTGCGGTCGGCGTGGCCACCGGCCAGATCGGCGAGCATCCGGGAGCATTTGACGAAGCGCACGTCGCCGCCTCGGCGGGCTACGTGATGCCCGAGTGCTTGTGCCACATGGGTTTTGCCGACGCCGACCGGGCCGTAGAGGATGACTGATTCGCCGGCGTCGAGCCAGCGCAGCGCGGCCAGGTCGCGCAGCATAGCGGCGGGCAGTTTCGGGTTGGCGGTGAAGTCGAAGTCCTCGAAGGTGGCCTGTTCTTCGAATTTGGCGCGGCGCAGCCGTCTGGTGAGGGCAGCGGATTCGCGGCGGGCGATCTCGTCCTCGCACAGGGCTTGGAGGAATTCGAGCTGGCCGAGCCCGCCGTCGCGGGTTTGGGTCAGCCGGGCGTCGAGGGTGTCGAGCATGCCGGACAGTTTGAGGGTGCGCAGCGCGTTGCGCAGCGCTGGGTCGCAAATAGCCATGAGTTACTCCTGTGGTGTGGATTATGTTGGGATGATTCAGGTTTCGCCGGAGTGTTAGGCGATGATGCCGGTGTCGGCGCCGAACTGCTGGGGTCCGCGTAGGAACGCCCCGGCCGCCCCGGCCGCGCCGGTGACCGCGTCGTCGGTGCCGTGTTCGGTGCCGGCGGTCAAGATGCCCTTGATGGTGCGATAGCTCGGGTCGC
Source organism: Mycobacterium sp. NGS62 (assembly GCF_059812285.1). NCBI lineage: Bacteria > Bacillati > Actinomycetota > Actinomycetes > Mycobacteriales > Mycobacteriaceae > Mycobacterium > Mycobacterium sp. NGS62. The sequence goes on from NZ_JCALCK010000043.1 coordinate 1,054, forward strand.
CGACCTCGATGGCGCGGGCGCAGGCCGTCTCCAGGCGAGCCACGCCGTGCTTGTCGCGCAGCCCGAGCACCCCTTGAGCCGAGCGCAGGTGATGGATGGCGTTGTCGGTCATGAACTCGGCGATCACCGCTTCACAGGCCGGTCCGACCTCGGCGGCGGTGCGTCGGCACCAGGCCGGGGTGCGCATGTGGAAGGCGATCTTCTCCGGTGGGTAGTGGGTGAAGTCGGTGGACCGTCCGCTGGGGCGGCGCACATGGGTGGCCACTACGTCGGATCCGGTGAAGATCTGCACCATATCGCCGGCGGTGCGGGCGTGTAGTCGCTGCCCGATCAACCGCCACGGCACCGAGTACAGGGCCTTGCCGACCTTGAGATGCGCGTCGACACCGACGGTGCCGATCGACCACGTAGTGAGTTCGAATGCTCTGGACGGCAACGTCATCAACGCATCGGCTTCGACCGCCTCGAACACCCGCAACGGCGCGGCGCCTTCCAGAGCGCGGCTGTGCCGGGCTCCGGCCACTTCGGTACTCCAACGCAGCGCGTCGGTCTGCATCCCGGTCAGCGAGGTGAACTCGCGGCCTTTCCAGAACGAGTCCCGCACATAGGGCATGGGTCGTTCCACTCGGGGCTTGTCTTTGGGTTTGAATGCCCGCGCCGGGTCGATCAGCGCGCCGTAATGCACGCCCAGCTCAGCGTAGGTGCGGTTGATCTTCGGGTCATACAGGTCGGGCTTGTCGACCCCGGTCTTGAGATTGTCGCACACCAGCCGCGCCGGCACCCCGCCGAAGAACTCGAACGCAGCGACATGACATGCGCACCAGGTGGTTTGATCCATCCGGATCACCGGGCGCACGAACAGGTGACGCGAGCACGAAAGCACCATCACGAACGCCCACACCGCCACCCGCTTGCCCGTCGCCGGGTCCAACCACATGCCCAGCCGACCGTAATCGATCTGCGCCTCACTGCCGGGATCGACCTCCCCGCGCGGCACGCTCACTCGCTCGCGGGCCACCTCCTCGGCGAAATGCGTTGCGATCCAACGTCGCACCGACGACTCCGAAGCCGCCACGCCGTGGTCGTCACGCAACCGCTGGGCGATCGTGGCCACCGTGACATCAGCATCCAGCCAGGTCTTGATCTGATCGCGATACGGCGCGATCAACGGCCACGTCTGCGCCCGCATCCCGGGATCGTTCAGTTCGGGGAACCACCCGTCGATCAAATCGGCCCACGCCTGCGTGGTCAACGCTGGCCCGCCCGGCGTGATACCCGCCGCGATCGCCGGTGCTAAATATTTGCGGATGGTCTTGCGGTCGATCTTCAATGAGTCCGACAACTGGACCTGCGAGCGGCCCGCATGCCAGTGGGTGAACAGCTCGACTAGATCGAGCATCACAATATTTCTCCTCGCCATCAGCGCCCTTCCATCCACCGCCAGATGAATCAAGAGCGAACCGGTGTACGAGGCCCACACCAGGCAGACACACCGCCCAGGGTGGGGAATTACGTGACAGCCAGGGTGGGGAATTCCGTGACGGACAACCCCTCAAACCTGGGGAAATACGTGACCGCTGACAC
>NZ_JCALCK010000044.1:0-2251 GCF_059812285.1 Mycobacterium sp. NGS62
TGTGTGTTCGGCGGTGTCCTACTTTTCCACCCGGGTGGGTAGTATCATCGGCGCTGGCAGGCTTAGCTTCCGGGTTCGGGATGGGTCCGGGCGTTTCCCTGTCGCTATTTCCGCCGTAACTCTATTTAAATGTGTTTGGTGGTGGGGTGTGGGTGGTGTGGTGTGGTTGCGTGTGTGTAAGTTTTCGGCCGGTTAGTGCCAGTTCCCTGCGCCCCTTGCGGGGTGTCTAGGTCTGGTCTATTGATCCCGTGGTCTGCGGGGGGCCTTATCCCACTTGATGGGTGAGAAGCCTGGTCTTGGAGAAGGTTTCCCGCTTAGATGCTTTCAGCGGTTATCCTGTCCGAACGTGGCTATCCAGCGGTGCCCCTGGTGGGACAACTGGTGGACCAGAGGTTCGTCCGTCCCGGTCCTCTCGTACTAGGGACAGGTTTCCTCAAGCTTCTGACGCGCGCGGCGGATAGAGACCGAACTGTCTCACGACGTTCTAAACCCAGCTCGCGTGCCGCTTTAATGGGCGAACAGCCCAACCCTTGGGACCTGCTCCAGCCCCAGGATGCGACGAGCCGACATCGAGGTGCCAAACCATCCCGTCGATATGGACTCTTGGGGAAGATCAGCCTGTTATCCCCGGGGTACCTTTTATCCGTTGAGCGACACCCCTTCCACTCGGGGGTGCCGGATCACTAGTCCCGACTTTCGTCCCTGCTTGACGTGTAGGTCTTGCAGTCAAGCTCCCTTGTGCACTTGCACTCGACACCTGATTGCCGTCCAGGTTGAGGGAACCTTTGGGCGCCTCCGTTACATTTTAGGAGGCAACCGCCCCAGTTAAACTACCCGCCAGGCACTGTCCGTGAACCGGATCCACGGTTCGACGTTAGAGGTCCAATACGATCAGAGTGGTATTTCAACAACGACTCCACACAAACTGGCGTCTGTATTTCATAGTCTCCCACCTATCCTACACAAACCGCATCGAACATCAATACCAAGTTGTAGTGAAGGTCCCGGGGTCTTTTCGTCCTGCCGCGCGTAACGAGCATCTTTACTCGTAGTGCAATTTCGCCGAGTCTATGGTTGAGACAGTTGAGAAGTCGTTACGCCATTCGTGCAGGTCGGAACTTACCCGACAAGGAATTTCGCTACCTTAGGATGGTTATAGTTACCACCGCCGTTTACTGGGGCTTAAATTCTCCGCTTCACCCCCAAAGGGGGTTAACGGGTCCTCTTAACCTTCCAGCACCGGGCAGGCGTCAGTCCGTATACCTCGTCTTGCGACTTCGCACGGACCTGTGTTTTTAGTAAACAGTCGCTTCTCACTGGTTTGTGCCACCCCCTGCCGCTGCCCACCGCGAAGGTGTTGACGGTGTGGGGGTCCCCCTTCTCCCGAAGTTACGGGGGCATTTTGCCGAGTTCCTTAACCATAGTTATCTCGTACGCCTTGGTATTCTCTACCTGACCACCTGTGTCGGTTTGGGGTACGGGCCATGTGTGTGCTCGCTAGAGGCTTTTCTTGGCAGCTTAGGATCACCGAATTCACCACAATCGGCTATGCATCACCTCTCGGACTTGTGTGAACGACGGATTTGCCTATCGTTCGTCCTACCGGCTTGCCCCAGTATTACCACTGACTGGTACGGCTACCTTCCTGCGTCACCCCATCGCTTGACTACTACCAGACCGGGTCCCACGCAGCCGGCGACCGTCTTTTCCCCGAAGGGATCCGATCGGCCACCTTTTGGGTGGTTAGCAGATCTGTTTCGTCAGGGACGCCCACACACGGGTACGGGAATATCAACCCGTTGTCCATCGACTACGCCTGTCGGCCTCGCCTTAGGTCCCGACTCACCCTGGGCGGACTGGCCTGGCCCAGGAACCCTTGGTCTTTCGGCGGGCAAGGTTCTCACTTGCCTTATCGCTACTCATGCCTGCATTCTCACTCCCCACACCTCCACAGCTAGATCACTCTGCTGCTTCTCCGGTGAGGGGACGCTCCCCTACCCAACAACTCACGCTGTTGCCGCGGCTTCGGCGGTGTGCTTGAGCCCCGCTACATTATCGGCGCACAATCACTTGACCAGTGAGCTATTACGCACTCTTTCAAGGGTGGCTGCTTCTAAGCCAACCTCCTGGTTGTCTTTGCGACTGCACATCCTTTCCCACTTAGCACACGCTTAGGGGCCTTAGCCGGCGATCTGGGCTGTTTCCCTTTCGACGCACGGAGCTTATCCCCCGCCGTCTCACTGCCACACTT
>NZ_JCALCK010000045.1:0-1945 GCF_059812285.1 Mycobacterium sp. NGS62
CCAGCCCGAGGTTCTTCGGCGTCGGCCGCCTCAGTCGATTGGGCGCTCACATCACCAAATGCGCGACGTTCGGGAGTCAGCCTGGGCGAGGGCAGGCTGGATTCCGGTACGGAAGGTAGGCATGGTGAGGGCGGTAGGTGCAACGAGAGGTGGTGACAACGATGGCGTGGCAACCCGGTGACATCCCGGATCAGAGTGGTCGCACCTTCGTGGTAACCGGCGCTAACGGCGGGCTGGGTGAGGTCACCACCCGGGCGCTCGCCGGCAAGGGCGCCACCGTGGTGATGGCCTGTCGCGGCGTGGCGAAGGCGCAAGCGATCGCCGACCGGATCGGTGGCGACGTTCAAGTCGCCGCGCTGGATCTCGCCGACCTCGATTCGGTGCGTGACTTCGCCGCGAAGCAGGACGAATTCGACGTTCTGATCAACAACGCGGGACTCATGAACATCCCGTTCAGCCGGACCAGGGACGGCTTCGAAACCCAGTTTGGGGTAAATCACCTCGGGCACTTCGCGTTGACCGGCTTGCTCCTCGACAAGATCGACGACCGAGTCGTGACACTGTCGAGCATCGCCCATCGGCAGACGCCAAAGCTATGGATCGGCGACCTGAACTACGACAACCGGCGCTATCAAAGGAATTTGGCCTACGCGCAGTCCAAGCTGGCGAACCTGATGTTCGCCCGTGAGCTACAGCGACGGCTGACCAAGGCCGGATCGTCCAAACGGTCGTACGGGGTGCATCCGGGCGTCTCGGGCACCGATTTGTTCACCCGCACCGAGACGGTGTTCGATCTGGTCGCCAAAGAGGGCGCGCGGGTAGTCGGTCATCCCCCTGAGCAGGCGGTGCACTCGACGCTGTTCGCGGCGACAATGCCCGATGCCGACCCGATGGTTTATTGGGGGCCAACACGTTTGATGCAGACCCGCGGTCCGGTCAAACCGTCATCATCGAGTCGGTTGTCGCGGAATCAGACGCTGTGGCGTCGGCTCTGGGAACAGTCGGAGAATATGACCGGAGTCACCTACGAACTGCAAGCTACCCGCAAACTGAATTAAATTAAATTTTAGGAAGGCCTATGCCTCGATGAATCCTTCTCAGCGTGCCGCTGATGGCCGCGGCCATCACCGCGTGTCTAAGTGAGGGCGGCGGCCGCGGCGCAGGACCCTCAGAGTGCGACATCATCCTGCCGCAAAGTTATCTAGGACACCTGCACAGGTTGGCGGCCGTAGTGCGTCTGGCCTCTTCTTTCTGGGCTGCGCCAGGTGCTGAGGCGACGTCGCCACCCCAGCGCCTTCACGACAAGTGCTAGTGTGGCCACGCCCAAGACAAGGTAACGCCGCCACCCCAGCACCTCCACGACCATTGCTACTGAGGCCGTGCCCAGGACAAGCACTACAACGCCCGCACGGCGAACAGAATCTGACTGCATGGCATACAACTGTAGCGATAGTCGAGATAGTGTGGGTAGCATGCGGCGAGCACCATGAAAAGCGCCCGCGAAACGCGTTTGGTGCATCACGTAAGGGTGCCCTCGAAACGATGATCCTCGTCAGGCATGGGAAGTGAGTTGATGTCGTCTCGTGCCGAGATCACCGCGAAGTTCGCCAAGGCGTATGTGAAGTCGTCGAAGGCGGATAAGGGCAGCATTCTGGATCAGGTGGCCGAGGTCACCGGCTGGTCGCGTGACAATGCTCCGTGCCGGTTGACGGCCGCGGCCCAGCCGCCGGGAGCGGGTCGACAGGTCGCCAAACGACCTCACCGGCAGCGCAACCCCAGGTATCCCTACGACGCGCTGAAGGTGCTGCAGAAGGTCTGGGCGATCTCGGGTGGGGCAGTGTGGCCGGTATCTGGCGGCCTCAAAGGCCGTTCAGCTGGCGGCTCTGGAAAGCCACGGTGAAGCTGGTGCCCGCCCAGGACCGCTACAGCCCTTATCTGTGTTGGG
>NZ_JCALCK010000046.1:0-1814 GCF_059812285.1 Mycobacterium sp. NGS62
AGGGTGTCGCACGAATCCCTGGTGTGAATCGTCTGTTTGCGTGTCGTTTCGCGTGAAAGATGCTGTTGTTTGCGATGATTCGAGGTGTCTGTCAATGTGCGTACCGGTGATGTCGATCAGTTGATGATGATGCCGCCGTCGGTGCGGGAGTGGTTGCCCGAGGATCATCTGGCGTTTTTCGTGCTCGACGTCGTCGCCGAGCTCGATCTGGACGCGTTTTATGCGGCGTATCGGGTCGATGGCAAGGGCGGATCGGTGTATGACCCGGCGATGATGCTGTCGGTACTTCTGTATGCGTACTGCACCGGGGAGCGGTCCTCGCGTCGGATCGAGCGACGGCTGGTCGAGGACGTGGCCATGCGGGTTGTCGCGGCCAATCAGCGGCCTGATCACGCCACGCTGGCCAGGTTCCGCCGCCGTCACCAGGACGCGATCGCGGAGTTGTTCGGCCAGGTCCTCGGTCTGTGCGTCAAGGCTGGTCTCGTCGATGCGGGCGTGGTCGCCATCGACGGCACGAAGATCGCAGCGAATGCCTCGTTCTTCGCCAATCGTGACCATGCAGACCTCAGCGCTGAACTCGCCGGATCCGTGGAACGCGACCCCGCGGCCGCGGCGGCTCGTCGTATCGCCGATCAGGTCTTGGCCGAAGCCGAGCAGGTCGATGCGGCCGAAGACGAACGGGACGACAACGACCAGCTCAGGCGGATGCCGGCGGGGTGGGCCGGTGGTCGGGATCGACGCTCGCGGATCCGGGCTGCCCTCGACGAACTCGAATCACAGAAGGCGTCCGATTTCGAGGCCCGGATGGCCGAGCGTGTGCGCAAGGAAGCCGAGTCGGGTCGCAAGCTGACCGGGCCGAAACCGAGCGCGGAGACGGCGCGGCGGGCGCGGTCGCGGCGGGCGAACACCACCGATCCGGATTCGCGGATCATCCCGCACGCCTCCAAAGGCGTGCTGCAGGGCTACAACGCACAAGCGGCCGCGACAACCGGGCACATCGTGGTGGCCGCCGAGATCAGCAACACCACCAACGATCAACCCCATTTCGTGCCGATGGCCACCGGGGCGATCGACAATCTCGCCGCGGCCGGACACCGTGGTGGTGCGGGCACCCTCGTGGCCGACGCGGGTTACTGGACCAGTGCGAACGGCACCACCGACGTCGGGGCCGAGGTGCTGATCGCGACACGAAAGCCGTCGTGGCGCAAGGCCGACAAACCCGACGATGACAAGTTGGCGGTGCTGGCGAGGGTCAATCGTGGTGAGCTGTCTCAACGTCAGGCGGGTGCGATTCTTGGCGTCTCGTATACCTGGGTGCGCGACATGACCAAGCGTTACTTCGGGCGCGATGGACAGCGCATCACCCGCAGCGCTGAACCCGAACCCCGGGAGTGGATTCCGGTCATCGAACGCGTCGCCGCCGGCGAGATCTCGATGCGTGCCGCCCGTGACCAACTCGACGTCTCGGTAACGCGAGTCAAATCGATGCTCGCGCACGTCCGAGGCGACAGCATCGACCCTACGATTGCTCGAAACATGATGAACGACAAACTCTCTAAGCCTGAGAACGCCTCGCTTTACCGCAAGCGCGGCGTCAGCATCGAACCCGTCTTCGGCAACATCAAAGCCAACCTGGGGTTCCGCAAGTTCTCCCTCCGCGGACACGCTGGAGTGCACAGCGAGTGGCGCCTGATCTGCACGGTGCACAATCTGCTCAAACTCCAGCGCGCAATCCCCGCCTGACCACAAACCCCACACTCGACCCACCACCTGCAAGCCACCGCCGACTCACACCAGGGATTCGTGCGACACCG
>NZ_JCALCK010000047.1:0-1791 GCF_059812285.1 Mycobacterium sp. NGS62
TGGGTGGTTGTTGTGGCTACGCGGCGATGGTGAGGGGGATGGGGGCGTCGATGAGTTCGAAGGCGCGGCGTTGTTGGGGGGTGGGGTCGGTGAGCTTTTCGATTTCGATGTCGGTGTGGTGGTAGCGGATTCGGTCGCGGGTGAGGGTGGCCAGGTGGTCGAGCAGGTCGCGGAAGGTGTGGACCGGGTTGCCGTCGGCGTCGTGTTTGGTGGAGGCCTTGGCTTGGGCGGCGGTCGAGCGGCGTGCGGGGGCGACGGGGTTGTCCCGGTGCGGTGGTGTTTCGTCGGTGAAGGTCAGCGGCGCCCAGGCCTTGCGCAGGTGCCAGATGAGGTAGCAGGCGAGCATGCAGAGCACGTGTGCTTTGACCCGCTCGTCGAGGCGGTGGTGGATGGGCCGCAGGTCGAGGTCATCGGATTTGATGATGCGAAAGTCGCGTTCGACGTTGGCGAGCTTTTTGTAGCTGTCCACCACGGCGGCGGCGTCGAGGGCCTCGGCGTCGACGCTGGTGCGCAGCATGTAGATGCCGTCCAGTGCAGCTTGGGCGTCGATGGCGGCTTGGTCGCGGTGGTATGTGAACCCGGTGTCGGTGATTGTGAGGTGGAAGTGCTTGCCCACCTTGAACTTTCCGCTGACCCTGTCGACCGCGATGCCGATCTTGTCGGCGCCGGACAGGGTGCCTTTGGCGACGCGCTCGGCGATGTGGGCCAGTTCCTTCTCGGTCGCCGCCAGCAGGTCTTGGCGTTTGCGGGCGCGTTCGGCGGCCAGCGCCGGGTTGCGGCAGGCGATCAGCCGTTCGCCGGGGTAGTCGGGGTGGGTGATCTCGGCGAGATCCTGGGTGTCGAACAGGCTCATCTGCAGCGGCCCGTCGTCGCGGGCGAGTTTCGCGATCGACGGGGCACGCAGCGCGGTGATCCAATCGAAAAACGCTGCGGCGCCGGGTTTGTCGCCCAGTTCGCGGAGCTTGTCGATGCGGGCGCCGGTGATCATGTCGCGGTCGCCGACCAGCACCAGCCGGGCGATACCGAGCTTGTCCTTGATCACCTGCACGATCTGGGTGAACGCGGCCGGGTCGCCGGTGTTGCCGGCGAACCCCCGCACCGCGACGGGGCGGCCGTCGGGGTCGGTGAGCACGCCATATTCGATCTGCTCGCAGCCCTTCTTGCCGTCGCGAGAGTAGCCGCGGGCGGCCAGCTCGCAACACCGCCCGGTCACCCACGAGGAGGTCAGGTCGAACAACGCCATCCGGCCCGGGTTCACCGACTCCGCTAGATGCTTTGCGGCCAGTTTCTTTTCGATCCTGTCCTGCCGGCCGGTCAGCCAGTCCATCGCGGCGTAGATCTCGTCGGTGGATGCGTCGACCACCCCGAGGTCGACACCGAGGGTGGTGTTGGGCCACCAGCCCAGGGTGGACAGCTTCGACTTTGGCCGCACCACCCGCGAGATGATCAACGCGACGACGATGTCGCGGGCTCGGCACGCCGGACCCAACAGCGCCGCCAGCTCGAGCTTGCGCGCCATCGCCGCCACCGCCGCGACGTCGCCGTGTGGTAGCGAGCGCGCCTTGCTGAACTCGCTGCCAGCCGCGATCAGCGTCTGCCCCTTCGTGGCGGCCTCGACCGTCGCGACCAGTTCCGGCGGGAGCTTCGACAGGTTCGCCAGGGTTTCGTGGCGGACCTTGGTCCCGTCGCGAAACGAACGCCGCAGCAGGATTGTCTCGTAGACGCGTTCCTCGCCCGACTTCGTCACATACCCGCGTCGATTCCGGGCTACATGCATCGCACCCCTGTATG
>NZ_JCALCK010000048.1:0-1691 GCF_059812285.1 Mycobacterium sp. NGS62
CTCGATTTTTCGTCCAGGGTGGTGCTGGTAGCGCTCGGCGGTGGGTGAGCCCGTTCGGGCGGTTGTCGTGGGTGGGGGCGTAGTGGAGCGTCCCGTGCGCCGGGTGGGGCGGGCTTTCCCAGTGCCGGTTGGCCTTTCGTGTCGTCGGGGCGGTTGGGTGGTGGTCAGTCGAAGGCGGTGCGGATGGTGTGCCATGCGGTCGCGATGATCGCCGCCCAGCGCCAGGTGGCGTCGATGCGCAGCCGCACCTGTCGTGCGCCGCGGGTGATGCGGGCCGCAACGTGCAGTACCCGGTAGCGGAACGTCGCGATCTCGGCGCGGGCCAGGCCGGGGTGGGCGCTGAAGCCGAGGAGCCGGCACCAGGTGACCAGATCGGCTGCGGCCAGCACGATTTCCAGCCAGGCGGCGTTGGCGTCGAAGGAGTGACAGGGCAAGTTGGTCAGGCCGGTGGCTTTGAGTTCGCGGATGCGGTCCTCGATGCGGGCGTGCTGGCGGTGCCGTAACTCCAAGCCGGCAACTTGGCCGGTCACGACACCGGCTGCGGTGTCGGTGATGAACGCGGTGACCCGCATGCCATCGGTGTCGGTGAACCGCAATTGCGCACCGGGATGAGGGCGTTCTTTGCGCAGGATCAGCCGGGTACCGGCCGGCCAGCTGCTCAAGGTGACCAGGGTGGTGGCCTCGGCCACCCAGGCGCCGTCGCGGATCCCGCCGTCGGTGTCGATCGCCGGATACCAGCCATCGCCGATGTTGAGGGTGTCCACGGCGTCCTGCACGCGGGCATCGACCGGGTAGCCGAAGGAGAACCCCACCCCCGCGGTGCGGCAGGCGGTGGCGAAATCATGGGTGGCCCCGGCGGTATCGCAACGCACCAACACCTTCGGCGCATCTGAATCGCCACCACGCCCCGGGTCGGGCCGCCACTGCGGCGGCAGGGATGCCAACGCCTGTTCCAAAACCACGATGTGGTCGGCGGCGGTGTTGGAGCCCGCGCGCCCGGTGCGTAGCAGCCCGGCCAGCGCTTCACCCCCGGCGATCTCGGGGCGGTCGAGGAACGCCAGCAGCGGGTGGTGACCGTAGCTTTTCTTCCAGGTCGGCGCCGCCAGTTCCTTGTTGTCGGAGTGGTCGATCACCAGCGTGGCGTCGATGTCGATGTGCAGCCACTGCCCCGCGGTGGGAGCCGCTCCGGCCGCCCAGGCCGCGGCGCGCGCGGCCGCTCGCGCCGCGGCGATTCCGGGCAGGTGTGCGGCGTCAATGCGTTCATCGACCAGCCGCCACATCGTGGTCGTCGACGCTTTCGCCCCGAGCACGTGCTCGCGGTCGCCGCACAGCTGTCCGACGCCGTCGATGCAATCAGCGCCGTCGGCGACCGCGGCCGCCAGATCAGCGAACACCTCCCCGGGCGCATACACCCACGGGCCGCGGTAGGTGTCGGCTAACGCGGCGGTGACCTGCGCCGATAACCCAGTCCGGTCAGCGAGCTCACGCAGCATGCCCATCCCGGCGTGCGACACGACCCCGTGGCCATCGGCCGATACTTTCACCCGCGACCCGACCGCGATATTCTTCACCTGCGAAGTGCCTTCCCGCTGGAACGATTGATCCCTAGAGAAGTTCAATTATCCGTTGCAGGACAGGCACTTTCGCATATCTACACGCCGCTACCTACCACATTTCACGAAAAATCTGGG
>NZ_JCALCK010000049.1:0-1665 GCF_059812285.1 Mycobacterium sp. NGS62
GTTTGCATGCAGTGGCTACTACAACTACGACGAGGGTTATTGTCCAGAGTTCCCCGGCGAGAAGGACTTCGGGGGAACTATCGTGCATCCGCAGCACTGGCCCGAAGACCTTGATTATGCGGGTAAGAACATCATCGTGATCGGTAGCGGCGCTACCGCGGTAACTCTCATTCCGTCCCTTGTGGATTCCGGCGCTGGCCACGTCACGATGCTGCAGCGTTCACCGACTTACATCGGATCGCTGCCTAATATCGACCCCATCGCCGTGCAGCTCATCAAGTGGTTACCGCCCAGGGGTGCTGACTTCGTCAACCGCTGGAAGAACATCCTGTTAACTGTGGCGCAGTACCAGCTGGCACGGCGCTTTCCCCGGTCCATGCGTAAAGCGCTGATGGCTTGGGCCAAGCATCAGCTGCCCGCGAGGTATGACGTAGACAAGCATTTCGGACCGAAGTACAACCCATGGGATGAACGGGTGTGTCTGGCCCCTAACGGCGACCTTTTCAAGGCCATTCGGGACGGCAATGCCGATGTGGCCACCGATACTATTGACCATTTCACCAAAACCGGGATCAAGCTTTCCTCCGGGATGGAGTTGGCAGCCGACATCATCGTCACCGCAACTGGTTTGAACATGCGGCTGTTCGGCGGTACCCAACTTACCTGTAACGGCCAGGCCGTCGACATCGCCAAGTCGATGACCTACAAGGCCATGATGCTATCCGATGTCCCGAATATGGCGTTCACCCTCGGTTACATCAACGCGTCCTGGACACTTAAAGCAGACCTGGTATCTGAATACGTCTGTCGCTTACTCAATTACATGGACACGCATGGCTACGACACCGCCGTAGCCCCTCATCCAGGCAGGGATGTCGAGGAACTGCCGTTCACAGATTTCGCGCCCGGCTACTTCCAACGCGCGATGAACCAACTGCCGAAGTCTGGATCCCGCGGTCCATGGAAAGCAAAGCAGAACTATCTCTTCGATGTCCACCAAATACGCCGCGGCAAGATCGATGACGGGCTGCACTTCACCACCAAAGCACCCCGGCCAACTGCTCTGCCAGTTTCGACATCACTCCAAAGCACTTCCGAAACGGCTTCTAGCTTAAACCGAGGAAATGGCGAACAACACACAGATTCACTTATCGCCAGATAATCCTAACGCACGCCTTCTCTTTAACGAGGAACGGATCGATGATCCTGGTACCCAGCTAATTGAGCCTGCAACAAACCGGGGAAAGTCATCGATCATCGCGCCGATGACAGGGGTGGTGTTGGTGGTCATGGGCTTCTCTCCGGGCGCAAGTTGGGCCGGTTTGGCGGGTGCGGGCCATGGCGAGCACGAGGCTGCGGTGTCGGGGCACGACCGTGACAGCTGGTTGAAGTTGTTGTCGCTGTTTGGGTTCGAGTTCTCGAGCCCAATGTTGGTCCGGTCGATCAGGCGGCGGACGCGGCAGATCTCGTCCTCGGAACGCACCGCCCCGCCCTTGACGTTGGACGTTCGGCGCAGACACCGAACGGACGGCAACCTCGCCGACGGCGCGGCCGGCACGCTCGGAGTCCGACCATGCTTCGGTTTAGTTCTCCAGGGGCCGCTGCCCCGCGGTGGTGGGCGAAAATGTGTCGTTGGTCGCCGGGGGTGGGTGCTCCTCAAGGGTC